>JBMHCW010000097.1:0-27246 GCA_049889715.1 Akkermansiaceae bacterium
GCCAGCTCTTGACGCCCCTCAAAGAAGCAAACAACTCCTTGGAGGGCAGCGGTTTGCAACCCGTCCCACTAGCGACCAACCCAGGGCAAAAGCTTTGGATCTGAACAGAACGGAGAAGCCGGGAGACCAGCTCTATTGTAGAGATTGGCCTTTTCGGCCTCTCCTTCGCAGGCATACCGAACTGCCATCGGGTTGGGGACCGACTTACTGGAGACGACAACCTCTTTTCCGGCGATGCGGGCTTCGGCGGGATGCCATTTTCCTTCTTGGTCGGCCAATTCAAAGGATCCCACCTGTCCATCCCTGACCGCAACCGGGGCCTGAAGACCTTCCTTGCGAGCTACCATCAATCCTTCACCTACGTGATCAAAGGACACCCGGACTTTCCCTCCTTCGGTGGTTGCGGATTGAAAGAGCGGACCGCTGTAGACCATCTCTTTGCCGTAACTTCCGGCGAGAGCCCATCGGGCCAAGCGGTTGCCGACATCGAATTTGTTGGCGGGGTGGATATCGTGATCCAGTAGATCAATGGTCACCGCCATGCCTGTCTTTGGCACTTTGAGTGCAAGGCGCTGTTCCTCACGGAGCCGGACCCAACCGGTGGCACTGTCTTTGAATGAGGGTAGCTGCACATAGTAAAATGGCAGTTCGTCACTCCCCCACGCATCCCTCCACCCTTCCACCAAGGCCTCCATCTTGAGGCGATAGTTTCTAGGGTCTTCTCCCCTGCCGGCATTCGATTCCCCTTGATACCAGATGAATCCTTTGATCGCGAATGGAGCAACCGGAGCGACCCGGGAATGAAAGATTCTTCCGGATCTTCCGGCCGTGTTGCGAATGATCACTCCGCCTTCGATCTCCTTGAGTTTCTCTAGCTCATTGGCATCTGATAATTCCAAGATGGGCTTTAACTCAGGATGCTTACCGAACTCATCCCGGGGAATGAATCCCTCGATCGGTTTCCCTCCCCACGAACCCTCGATGATTCCAATCGGCACCTTCAGTTCATCATGAAGCGCTCTCGCAAAGAACCAGGCAACCGCGGACTGTTTCGCCCGGTTTTCGGGCAGGTCCTTCTTCCACTCCACCGGAGAGGGAAGATCCGCCAAGGGTTTCGGCGTGTCGGGATTTCCAAGGCGAACCATTCTGATCGATCTCGATGCCGGCTCCTTCATCAGGGCGTCGATCTGCGCAATCTTTTTGGCGCAGGCTCCCACGGTCCACTGCATGTTTGACTGTCCGCTGGCATACCAGACTTCCCCGACCAACAAGTCGCGAATCTCCAAAGATTCATCGCCCGATCTCACGGTGAGAGTCTTTCCCGCAGGCTGAGCTGTCAATGGCTTGAGAGTCACTTGCCATTTTCCGTCCTGATCGACATCAACGGTCAGGCGTTGCCCGCTGAAGTCCACTGTCACTTTTTCACCAGCATCCGCCGTTCCCCAAACCGGAACTTCGGCCCCACGCTGCAGCACCGCACCCTCTGAAAAAATCCGGGAGACCTTCAGCTCTCCGGATGCAGATCCGGAAAAGAGAAACCCAAGAGCCAACATTCGAAAACAGCTTCCTGACATAGCATACATTGGTTTAATTCTTCCTCTTCTTCGGCGGGCCACCGAAATACTGATAGTTGGTAAACACATCATCGCCTGGATTCTTGAATCGTGGATCTCCGGTTTCCTTCATCCAGCGCTTCACCCGATCTTGCAAAGACTGCACTCTCTTCTGATTCGTTGGATCAGCGGCAATGTTTCGCACCTGGTCGGGATCAGAGGAAAGGTCGTAGAGTTCATGTTCCGGACGCTTGGCAAAACCCAAGTCGAAAAAGGGAGCCACCTGCGGGTCCTGCCGATGCTCCAGAATGTATGACTTGAACTTGGTGTTATCGACATCACCGAAGGGACCCACCGCAAAGTGCATTTCAGGATCTCCCGCAGGCCATCTTTCGGGTTCGAGATTCCAGACGTAGAGATGGCTCTTTGTCCGGATAGCCCGACAGGGGTAACTATGGTCACCGTCACGGACGTTGGCATGACGTTCCCTTTCCAGATAGATGGCTTCACGCCAATCGGGCACGTTCTGATCTTTCAACAAAGGAAGGAGGCTTCGTCCGGTCATGGCCTTGTGTTTCTCAAGTCCCGCTGCTTCCAACAACGTGGGCGCGATATCTTCAAAGCTGACAAACTGATCCCGCTTCTCACCAGTAGCTCCCCTACCCGGCCAACGGATTGCCATCGGCGTGCGCGTGCCAGCATCATAAACATTGGCTAGGCCCCGTGGCGTCTGCCAGCCATTGTCACCGAGGATGATCACGAGCGTGTTCTCCTCTAACTTTCGTTTGGCGAGTTCATCGAGAAGAAGACCAGCTTCGTGATCGAACTGCTGGACTTCAGCATAGTAATCGAGAATCGTTTTACGAATCTCAGGAGTGTCCGGAAGGTAAGCAGGCACCTTGACCTTCGAAGCATCGAGCCCCTTGAAGAATTCCTTTTGGGCAGTCCATGGCTGATGGGGATTGTGCGAACCCATCCAGTAAACAAAGGGTTGGTCCTCGGGAATGGCATCGAGAAAGGCCGCAAAGGAGGCAAACTTCCTTCCTGATGGATTCCGATTTCTCCTCGCTCCTGACTTTTGAAAGATAACACCTGGCCCCCAGCCTTTTCCTTCGTAACCAGCGGCGTATCCCTCATCCTCCAACAGTTCCGGATAGGTCCAAAGGGAACCGGGCCAGCTTCCCCACAGGTTGGCGGCATCACGCAGTCGATGACAAGCCTGACCGGTCAAGAGAACCGCCCGGGCCGGCGAACAAGAAGGAACCTGGCAGTAGGTATTGGTGAAAAGAACACCCTCCGAAGCAACACGATCAAAATTGGGAGTCTTGACCACCGGGTCGCCCGCCGCCGAGGCATGAGGCCAAGCCCAGTTGTCGGCCAAAAGGATGAGAATATTCGGCCTCTTCAATTCCTCCCCCAAACCGGCAAAGGGAAAGAGAACGAGGGCCAGAAGAACGTGCGCACAATTCATCGTCTCAGACTACTTCAAGGTCTTCTGAAAAAACGCGGCTGCAGTCTCTACCATTTCGTCGAACCAGATCTGTTTCTCAAGAAAGGGATGAGGCGCTTCGTCCACCACGGTCAATCCTGACGTAGTCCCGAGCTCTTTCAACCTGGCCCGCATCTCTTCAGCCCGCGTGCTCGGATCGTCTTTCTCACCCGTCACGAACCACATCGGAGGATCGCTGGCATCAAGGTGAGACAACGGAGAAGCCATCCGATAAGTTTCCGGATTGTCCTCTTGAGATCCACTGAGAAACTTCTGCCAGATCTCTCGCTCTGCTGAAACCCGCTTGGTCCTTTCCGACATCAAGTGCGTCTGCGCTCCCATTGGAACCACTGCTTGAACCGCACTACTGACATCAGAGTTGCCGCCGCTTCCTTCCAGCTCCTTGATCCCGCTGGACGTGCCCAGCAAGGCCACCAGGTGTCCTCCGGCGGAGTGCCCAATGGCACCGATACGGTCAGCGTCGATTCCATAATCAGCAGCATTCGCCCGGAGGAACCTCACTGCAGCCTTGCAGTCGTGAATCTGAGCCGGGAAGGGAGTTTCTCCACTCAGTCGATAGGAAATGGTGGCGGTAACAAATCCCTTCGCGGCCAGAGCTTGCGCCACCTTGGCATGATGGATCCGCCCTCCCTTCTCCCAACCACCGCCATGCACACAGATGATCGCCGGCAGATTCCCCCAGGCTGCCTTGGGGCGATACAAGTCGAGCTCCAGGGTTCGATCGCCATACCGCGCGTAGGTCACGCCTGGTTTCGATTCCAGGCCATCAGTGGAGACAACTGTTCGACCTTCGGGACGGGGCCTCGCTCCTTCCCCCGCAGGTCTGGCATCCCGCCGCATCTCTTCCTGAAAAAGAACGGTCATCCCACGAAGCTTCCGGAGAATCTGGGGATTCCTTACTGGCTTTGTTTCGCCCGGATCTTCCGCGAGATCGTAAAGCTGCAAAGTGGGGTGAAGAGTCATCTTCCAGTTTCTCCATCGAACTGCTGCCAGAGCGCCATGGCTGCCATGATAGAAAAAGGCATCGTTGTATTCGTGGCGTTGAAAAAGTGGTTTCCACTCGCCATCCGGATCCCATGAGCGACGCAGGGGCACGGTGGCATTGAGTGACTTCCTCATCCCGGGCGCGGGAACAAACTTGCTTTCACCTTTGAGAAGCGGGCTGATGTCCCGCCCATCGATGACCCGACCTTCAGGAACTTTAATCCCGGCAAAGGTGGCCAAGGTCGGAAACCAGTCCATCGCTCGAACGACAGTGGAAGATTCCACGCCTTTCTGCATTCCCACTCCAGGCCCCCAGGCGATCGCCGGCACCCGAATTCCTCCTTCATATGTCGAAAGCTTCCGACCCCGGATCTGTTGCTCCGGAGAGCGCCCCGGTCCACGACCATTATCGGACGCGTAGATCACTATGGTATTGTCATCGATCCCCGTCTTTTGAAGACAATCAAAAATCCGCCCCACGTTGTGATCCAACTCCTGGATGGCATCACCATAGAGCCCCCAATTCGACGATCCCTTGAATTCCTCCGTCACTCCCAGTGGATTGTGAAGCATGGTATGGGGAATATAGAGAAAGAAAGGCTTGTCCTTGTTGCTCTGAATGAATCGGATCGCTTCATCGGTGTAAGTTTGGGTGAGCCCCGCGGGATCGGCTGGTCGTTGAATCACCTCGTCATTTCGCAGCAAGGGAACTCCGCCTTCCTCTTTGAAATAGACGACCTCAACCGGGTCGAGGTTATGAAGCAACCCGAAGTATTCATCGAATCCCTGATTGTGCGGGAGGAAGGGTTCCTGAAATCCCAGATGCCATTTCCCGATACATGCTGTGGCATAACCGTGGTCCTTGAAGAGTTCCGCAAGGGTCAGCTCATCGGGGTGAATCCCAGTTACGGAATCAGCCCGATGCACCCAGACTTCATTGCCCACCCGACGCGGATAACAACCGGTCAACAAGCCCGCTCTTGATGGACTGCAGATGGGAGCGGCGGCATAATAATCGGTGAAGCGCGTCCCCTCCTTCGCCATCGCATCGATGTGCGGTGTCTCGATCTCAGTCGCTCCGTAGCAACCAAGATCATAGTAGCCCTGGTCATCGATGAGGATGAAAATCACGTTGGGCGTCGCAAGAACCGGTTGCAGATGCACCCAGAGAAGAAGTAGCAGAATTCTCACACTCTCATTGGGACTCAAATCGTCCCCAAAAGCCACTTGGAAATTGTGCCCGTTTTCGTTAACTCGCCCGTCTGGATCGAACCAAAGGCGGAATCGGTCAGGAGTCGGGGAGCAGCCTTCCCACAACAGGAGGCTCGGCAAATTGAATTCCCGAAGTTTCAAATCGCTCCGCGATCTGCAGCTGAACCTTCTCGCCAAATTCAAGGAAAGCCCAGTAATCAGTCGAGTGATACCAATAGGCCACAAAAACATCGACCGCGCCTTCGTTGACCTCTTTGAGATAAACGCGCGGCGGGAAATCAGGCTTCATGGCTTCGTGATCATCGAGAATCTCCTTCAGAATCTCGAGAGCCTCTTTCACCTTCGCTGCGGGCATGCCCGCTTCCAGCTTCAGGCTGAAGGTATTTCTAATGAATGGTCTGCGGCCGATGTTCTCGATCGGAGTGCCCGCCATCTCTTCATTAGCAATCGTGACCTGGTTCCCGTTCAACAATCTGAGCTTGGTGGAACGCAGCCCGATTTCGTCCACCACGCCATCGTATCCCTTTGCCACGATCCGTTCTCCAACCCGGTAGGGCTTGTCCAACATGATCATCATGCTGCCAAGGATATTGCTCAAGGTATCCTGGGCAGCCAGGGCAATGGCCAAACCACCGACCCCGGCTCCGGTGAGGAGAGTGGTCAGGGGAATCCCCAGGTTGCGACCGCTTTCCAATAAGGCGATGAGAGCGGCCAACATACTAACCAAACGACAAACCAAGCGGGTCAATTGGGCATCGAGACCACTGGGAGCCACCCAGGGAGTGGCAATGATGGCATCTGCAAGACGGCTTCCAAAACTGAGCAAGAGGACAACCAGTCCAAGAAGGAAGATAATCTGAAGAAACACCGAAATCCAAACAACCAACTCACCATAAATCTGCAACTGTTCGACCACAAAGTATCGGGCCCCAAGAGGAACCAGCATCGCAAGAACCGGAAAGGTCAGAGTAAAAAGGTAGCGGACGAGATTGGCCCTGAGCTTCTTGGCACGGCGTCGTCCGATGAGATACAGCGTCATCATGAGAATGGCCGAAACCAATAGGACCGCCACCAACCCGATCCATTGCCAGATCGCCTGACCAAACCAACGTTCATGCAAGGGAGAAGGAAGTGAGAGAATGAGCTTTCTTGGAATCATCCAACCCGGTTCGGACATGAACTTGAGATACAAGCCTGCGGTCACATCCTGCCTCCGCACATAATCCAGCTTCTCGACTCGTTCGTAGAATTCCATCGCCCGGGCCACGGAATCAGAGCTGAAGACAAATTCACCTTCCCTGGGACCATCCTTGATCCTGATGAGAACAATTTCGGTATTGGGAATGACCCATTTCCGGAGGTCAGGATCACCAGTCAGGTCCGGCCAATCAGTCTTGGGCGGAAGAGGGGTCCGGTCCAAGGCCTCCTTCAGTAAAACCGCTGCCTCTTTACCCACGCTCCTTCGGACGGCAGGAGCGATGTCACGCAAATCAAGACAACGCAGAGCCTGGGCAACCAGTCTTTGTCGTTCTTCAAACCCAACCGAGGAGCGACCTTTCTATACAAAGTCGACATAGACCTCCCGAAGAATCGAGTTGAAGCTCTTTAGGGTCGCCCGAGGACTCGAGGTGTCCGCAGGCTTAAGAGGATGGAAATTCTCTTTTCCTGAAGAGAAACCTGATAACATCAGGCGGACCAGAAAAGCAACGACTCGGCATGAACGAAAATGCATAGGTGGGGATTGGTTTGGGGTGATCCGACTGGCCTCAAACGCCGGTCTCTCGGGTCACCATATCCACCCTTCTCGCCATGGAAAGCCGAAGCTTTGCCGACAACAACTCCGCCGATCCTAGTCTCTCAACACGACCCGGAATACCTCTTCGGTATTATAGCACCGCACGTAAAGCCGCTCTCCTTTGGGGATCATCCAGCTGGCCGCCGTCTTCAGCTTCACCTTCTGAATGTGGTCACCGGTGAAACGATCAAAGACCGTAATGGCATCAGGCTCACCAGTGAATCCGTAGGAACAAATCACCGATCCGGCAACAACGACAAACTGTCCATGACAGACCTTTTCGTCACTGGACCACTTCAAGGACTTCGTCTTGAGATCGATGGCAAAAATCCGGGCGCCTCCCCCGTCTCCGGCCGAAAGGTTCCCGGGGTTGCTGGTCAGGTAAAGCATCCCATTGATCAGATCCGACCAAGCAACATTGCCATATTCTCTGGCATCAAAATGATGAGCGACCTTCCCCTCAGATCCGGTCACCAAGAGATACTTGGCTCGATAGATACTTTCACCGTAGGCCAGAAAAACTCCATTCGCCGTCTTCCACGCGGCGACCAGGTTCGCACCACGGTAGTTCTCCGGGGCGTCCGTAGGAGCCTTGCCTTTGGTGACCGCAGGGAAACGCTGATAGATCATCGGCTTCTCCAGCTCATTGACCTTCCACCAGTTCTCATCGTCAGTAATTTTGTTGGCCTTGGAGCTCTCGTGAACCAGAGAGACACTCCCACTTTGGCCTCCCTTGCCACCGTCCGAAGGTCCGGGGAGAACCATCGGTTCAGGCTGGCTTTCCTGCCCGTGCAAGCTGGCCATGAACAACCACAAGAGGACCTCGGAAATTTTCAGACACTGCTTCGCCTTCATTCCGCGATCCTCTCAAGACCAGATCAAATCTCAACTCTTCTCTTGAGAAGAGCGAAACGGTTGGCTCAAGCCAGGCCGGTATCGCCCAACCAGCGCGACGCCATCAGGGCATGACCGTGGGTGGAAGGATGAATGGCATCGCCGGCCAGTTCCTTGTGGGAATACCCCGCTGCCACCGCTGCATCAAACATCTGCTGGAACGCGACGTAGATCGCGCCCGCTGATTCCGCCACCGCCTTTGCTTTGGCGCGACGATGATCGAATTCCGGAAACCAGTCGGCACGAGTCGACTTGTCGGCCGCCTGCACCACGAACGGCTCGCAAATGACCAACTGGGTATCGGGAAGAGCCTTCTTGGTTCTTTCGATCAAGGCCTTAAAGCCACTCTCATAAGTCTCGACAGTGCCCTTGTATTTGCTGCCGAATGCCACCGTGTGCCAATAGTCGTTCACCCCGATCATGATGGAGAGGACATCGGGCTTCAGGTCGATACAATCTCGATCCCATCGCCGATCGAGATCGGGGACTTTGTTACCGGAAATGCCCCGGTTGTAGACCTTGAGATTCTTCTCGGGGTACTTCGACAAGAGATGGTAGCCAATCAACTGAGCGTATCCCCGACCAAGGGCGCGAACGTTGTTGGGCTCGGCATTCTTCTTGTCCCGACCGGCATCAGTGATGGAATCCCCCTGGAGGAGAATGGTGGCACCCTCCTTCAATTTGAGGGGAGAATTCGATGGCTTTTCTTCAGCAGCGACACTTCTTCCAGTGGTGGCAAGCACGGCAGCAGAAGCCGCGGCAGAACGAGTGAAGAACTTACGACGGGATGGTGACATGGGAGATGATTCCAAGGATTGAAAACGGTAAAAACAAAAAAGGGCGGGCCCGCAATCATGCAGGCCCGCCCCTTGGAAAAAATTACTTCCCTTTGAGAAGCTCGACCATCGCTTCTCCCATGATGAGGCCAACGTTCATGTAGGTCTTGGCATTGCCGCCGTAGTGACCATTGGAAGCGCCCCCTTGGGAAACAGGATTGGTGTAGACCGTTGCCGCTTCACCTTTGTGGGCATCGGCAAAGGCAAACATGCCGTCAATGATCATCTTCTCGTTCCCCTTGGCATTCTCCTTCTCGGTCTGCCCGAGAGTGGCCACGACCATCTTGGCGTGGGGGGCATCGAAGTCTTTCCGAAGGGCCTTCAAGAGATTGCCGAGATTCTTTTCATACATCGCAGCGTGTCCCTCGTTGTAACGATCCTTGTCGCCCTGCCACCAGAAGAAGCCAGCCACTTCGAACTTGGTCGCTTCGGGATAATGCTTGGAAAGATCGGCGAGGACCTTCTTGGCGCGATCGATATCACCGTCGTATTGAACGCCGGCTTTCCAACCGATGGGCTTGGGCTCGGTTCCTTTCTCCCACTTCAGGGGAGACTGCCCGTAGCCGGCATAGACCATGGTCGTCTTGTTCCCCTTTTTGTCGGTTTCCTCGTACTCGTATGAAGGACTCCCCGGAGGGAGGATGTCCCATCCGAGGCTACGGTTTCCGATACAGCTCTTGAGGATCAGAACAGGCTCGTCATGGAAATTTCCCATGTGATGGCCAATCCCGATTTCCGGACCGATCTTGCCACCCTTGATGGTGAGCCACTCGCTCTTCTTGACACCACCCCCGGGGCCACCGCTCCCCATCGTAAAGACATTGCGGACATCCTTGCGCTCCGTCCAGTTCCCGGAATCATCGACGAGGAATGGGTAGAGGCTCTCCTTCTTCACGGCATGCTCGAGAGTGCCATCCTTGTCGCCGGCCACTTTGCCGAAGCCCAGCATGTTGGACTGCCCCATCAGGATGTAGACCTTCACCGGCTTGCTCATATCGGCCGGCTTGCCATCGGGATCAGGAAGGGTGTTCTCGGCATGGGCCACGCCGACCA
Organism: Akkermansiaceae bacterium; assembly: GCA_049889715.1. Taxonomy (GTDB): domain Bacteria; phylum Verrucomicrobiota; class Verrucomicrobiia; order Verrucomicrobiales; family Akkermansiaceae; genus SW10. Next base: position 9,838 of record JBMHCW010000097.1, read on the forward strand.
GACTCATCGCAGCCAAAAGGCCGAATGCTTTGATTGCTTTGTAAGTTTTCATGATTCTTTTCAGAGATCTCTCACACCGGATACGGAGCTTAAGATCTTAACTCTTGCACCGATCAACCGATATTCCCACCGGTTTTTCGGGCCGAGAGTGTGCGTGCTCACCCCATGCCCGGAAGACGAATCTCTGACATCACCTGTCTCTCTTTGTGCAGGCCAGGCAAAGCCTTTACAAACCCAGCAAACAATGAGCTTCCAATGTTGGGCCAACTGATTCAGCCTGTCCTACAAGTTCATCTCAATCAACTGACGAATCCCGAAAACACAACGATTCCAATGACCTACAGCAAACACCTCGCCAAGCCGAACCGGAGAACATGGGGACCTCAGATCCTGCTTTCTCTCGGTCTCATTGAATTCTCCTCAGCCGATCTGATCAGCTACTGGCCTCTCGACGAGACCGCTGGTGACCTCGCAGCCGATGTCGCCGGAAGCAACGATGCCAACTGGCAAAATCCCGGAGTCAATCTTGTGTGGGAAGCCGGCCGGATTGGCGGTGCGGCAAACCTAAGCGACGTGGGAGGAGCCGCGGCCAACAACTTCTTTCAAATGAACATTCCGGAGTTGGTGGGAGCCGACGCCATCACGATTTCGCTCTGGATCAACAACCGGGCCCAAGCCAGCTCAGGCTACAACGGCTTGTTCATGACCCGGACCTTCAATGGCGCTACCAACAACAGCTGGGGCCTCGCGATCGAAAACAACGGGAACGAACGACTCGATAGCCGGGTCAATGGCCCTGGAATCGACTCCGCCAACGGATTGCTCGCTGACAACGGAGAATGGAAACATCTTGTCTTGGTCTGGGACGGAATCAACGGAACCCAAACCCAATACATCAACGGAGTCGAGACCGCCACAGGGGCTGCCGTCATCGGTCCCGTCATCGGCCCGGACAGCGGCCCGTGGTACATCGGGTATGACGACTGTTGTGGGAATACCCGGGATTTTGACGGCCTGATCGACGATGTCGCTGTTTGGAATGAAGTCCTTTCCTCCACTCAAATCATCACACTCGCCGGAGGGGTGGCCGCCGACCAACTCGATTCCTCGGATAGTGACAGTGACGGTATGTCCGATGAATACGAAGACATGTTCGACTTCCTGGACAAGAATGACGGGAGCGATGCCGCACTCGACGAAGATGACGACGGGCTTACCAATCTTGAGGAATTCGAGAATGGCACGACTCCGGACAACGACGATAGCGATAGTGACGGCCTCACGGATGGGGACGAAGTCAACAATCTCGGAACAAATCCCAACTCCGACGACACCGACGGAGACACCATCAAGGACGGCGAGGAACTCGTGGCGGGTGAAGACGGATTCATCACCGATCCCCTCGCAGCAGATACCGACATGGACGGATTTCCTGATAGTGACGAGATTACCAATGGAACCGATCCCACCGATTCGGCAGACCCACCCGCCGCTCAGCCCATGCTGATCGGGCATTGGCCTCTCGATGAATCTTCGGGGCTCATCGCAGAAGATCTGGTCAATGGCAACAATGGTACCTGGGCCGATCCCGGCGGTTTCAATCTCGAATGGACCACGGGGCAAATCGGAGGAGCGGCCAGACTGAGCGACCTGGGCGGAGACAACTATTTCCTCATCGAAAGCATTGACCAACTCATTTCCTCGAATGCTCTCACCATCACCGCATGGATCGATCCCGACGAAAATGATGGTTACAACGGGATCTTCATGACCCGCACGATCGACGGCCAAACCAACAACAGCTGGGGACTTGCTTTCGAGAACACGGCAGCGAGCCCCAACCACCTCGACAGCCGGGTCGACAAGAACCCTGTTGATTCCGAATCAGATACTCTGCTTCCAGATGGTGGCTGGTATCACGTCGCCCTCGTCTGGGATGGGACAACCGGAAGCCACACCCAGTATATCAATGGGGTGGAATCTGGCTCCGCCACCGGCTTCCTGATGCGCCAGATTCTTTCCACGAGCGGACCATGGTATATCGGCTATGACGATTGCTGCGGAGGCGCGAGGGATTTCAACGGCTTGATCGATGACATCGGCATGTGGAACCAGGCTCTGACCGCTCAGGAGATTGCGCAAATCTACGACGACGGATTAAACGGCATCGGCATCGGCGGTCCCAACGATCCCCCTGTTGTGACTGACTTGGTTTATAACGACGACGATTCCCTCACCCTGACCTGGAGCTCCCAGCCTCGCGAAGGCACGACCTACACCATTTTCTTCAGCGATGATCTGTCCATTCCGGTCACCGAATGGGCTGATATCAGGGACGATATTCCCACTCAAGGAAGCACCACAAGCTTCACCACTGGCGCTGGATTCGCTGATGGAGTTGCCAAGCGCTTCTTTGTTGTCCTTCAGAATCCCAATTGAACAATGTACTTCTTGCTGGAGAGTCGACCCATTGGCTCTCCAGCTCTGACACCCCAAAAGTCAGACACATCACCTGAAAACCTTCACCCGGCGCAGGCTTGAGCAGCACGGAAAATACACTTCCATCATTCACTCGGGGCCGGCCTGGTTGCCTGCGAAGATCTCGGTGGTATTTTCGTCGGGAACAACTTGCTGAGAGTCAATCAGAGTTCCAATGTTCACAGCCTTCCTCTTGAGCCGCCGCCGTTGATTTCAGAATGTCTTGAATTCCTACCAAAGACGGCGCATGGGGATGCTCCGTCTTTTTTGTCCTTGTGAGTCCCATGCAGTTCTTTCGCCATACCGCCAGGTGGATCGCTATCCTGGCGATCTCGTCAAACCTCGACGCCGACCTCATCGCCCATTGGTCGTTCGATGAAACCTCGGGTGGAGTCGCAACAGATTCCACAGGCGACAACCATGCAACCTGGCAGAACGGAACAAGGAACAATCTCCAGTGGTCGACGGGACAAATCGGAGGTAGCGCCGATCTCGGCGGTCAAACTTCGGGGTCCAATTTCTTCGCCACTAATCTTCAGGGCGCCCTTTCCAGTGCCTCGGCACTCACCATCACCGTTTGGATCAATCCGGATGGATTCACCGGATCGACTTACGAGGGAATCTTCATGACCCGCAACTCCCTCTCGGGTTCCGCCATTGGAAATCGGAACTGGGGACTGGCCTGGGAAAACGGCAACTCCTCCAATCCCAATCCTCACCTCGATTCCCGGACCAGCTCGGCAAGGGACTCGAATCCGGCTTCCATTTCACCGAACGGGGATTGGTATCACGTCGCCTTGGTCTGGGACGGGACCACAGGACGCCACACCCAATATGTCAACGGTATCGAATCAGCGAGTGGCAGTGGTCCGACCGGAACCATTTCCGGTGGCATCTGGCACATCGGTCACGATGACTGTTGCGGTGGCTCCCGGGATTTCAATGGCCGGATCGATGACCTCGGGGTCTGGGATCAGCCTCTCTCTGCTGCCGACATCGAAGCCATCTACACCAAGGGTCTCGAGGGAATTCCCCTCAACGAATCACCACCTCTCCCGCCGACCGATCCACTGGAGGTAGGACTCGTCATCAACGAAGTCCACTACGATGCCGAACCGAAGACTGATTTCGTCGAGTTCATCGAAATCCTCAACACCAATTCTTCTCCGCTGGACATCAGCGGTTGCTCGTTCACCGATGGGATCGATTTGACGTTCCCGCCCGGCACCATTCTCCAGCCAACGGAGTACGCGGTGATCACCGAAAACGCCAATAGCCTGAACAGCCGGTTTCCGCTTCCGCCCGAACTGCAGGTTTTTGAATACACTGGCTCGCTTTCGAACGATGGAGAGAAAATTGACTTAAGAAATCAAGCCGGAGCGATTCTGGACACGGTCGACTATCAGGCAGAATTCCCATGGCCCATCACTCCAAACGGAGAGGGGGATTCGATGCAACTGATCAACGCCACGCTGGACAATGATCTTGGCGGCGCCTGGCGGGGTGACCTTCCCACACCCGGCCTTCCCAACCGCGTTTTCTCCATCACCTCTCCACCGCTCATTCGTCAGGTCAGCCACGAGCCCAAACAACCACTCTCGACCGATCCGACCATCATTACCGCGAAAATCACCGACCCGGAAGGCATTGGTTCGGCCACGGTTCTGTATCAAGTGGTGGCACCCGGGGACTTCATTCCCGCCTTCTTCCCAGCCGCATACTCCACTCTACTCGGAAATCCCACCGCGCCTCTCCAACCCAATCCTGCCTTTGAAGACCCCGGCAACTGGGTGTCCCTCCCCATGACGGCGACCGGCGAAAACGACCTCTTCAGTGCTCAAATCCCTCCTCAACCCCACCGCACCCTGATCCGCTATCGCATTGTCAGCGAAGACTCCAACGGTGAATCCATCCGCGTTCCCTATCTCAAGGATCCCTCGCTCAACTTCGCCTACTTCGTCTATGACGGCGTCCCCGACTACCTTGCAGGCGGCACGACCCACTCGTCCGCCACTCTCACCAGCCTGCCGGTCTATCAGATGATCACGCGGGATGACGACCGCGCATACGCATACGCCTACCAATCAACCGGGGATAATTTCCGCATCCCGAAGGGCCATCCCGCACGCAAAACCTACAACTGGCAATGCGCCCTGGTCTATGACGGAGTGGTTTATGATCATGTCGGTTGGCGACTGCGCCAGAACAATGACCGGTATTCCGGAAACGGAAAACGATCCATGCGTTTTCGCATGAATCGTGGACATTACTTTCAAGCAAGAGGAGAAGATGGCCAAAAGCTTCCGGTCAAATGGCGGCGATTCAGCACCTCCAAAATGTCGCGCTTCGGGGGCACCAACAGTTATGGCTACCATGAGACAATCAACTCGAAGCTCTGGCGAATGGTCGGTGTCGAGTGCCCCTACTTCCTTCCCGCCCACTGGCGAATGATCGATGACACAGACGAAGCACCCGATCAGTACGGAGGTGACTTCTTCGGGTTCGCCACCATCGTGCAAGAAATCGACGGACGCCTTCTTGATGAGAGGGAACTTGCCAACGGAAACATCTACAAGCTCAAGGATGGCGTCACCAACCCGGCCGAATTGCAAAGGAACCAAGCCCGCACCGCCGTAAGTGACGGCAGTGATCTCACCAACATCAAAAACAACCTGAACAGTTCGCGCAGCGATTCCTGGCTTGATGAACACGTCAACTGGGACCAATGGGCCCGCTATCACGCCGTAGTTGAAGCCGTCCGGCACTACGACTTCGGCACACCAAGCACTCACTTCAAAAATCGCGCCTGGTACTTTCAAGAGGAACAAGCAACTCCGTTCGGTCTCCTGAGAATCATTCCCCACGACCACGACGCCAGCTGGTCGCGCGGTTACCATGACAACCTGAACAGCGTCGGCAACAGTATTGGCACCGGCTTCCCTTGGGCCGCCATCTTCGACGACATCCGGCGGCCACCCACGGGTCTCGAGAAGACTCCCTTTACCACAGAGTATCGCAATTTCCTCCGCGAATTCCGACAGCTTCTCTGGCAGGAAGAAACCGTGGTCGCGATGATCGATGATCACGCCGCGATGCTACAGCTATTTACCATCGCTGATCGCGATCGTTGGGTCGGCGGACCTGCGCGTGAAGGGCGTGAGTCCATGATTCCAATCGAAGACGTGGCCGACCCAATGAAGGAGATGGCATTCGTCAGAGACACCATGTTCGGTTCCCAACTCGTGGGCGGACGCGGAGCCTACCTTGACCAAATTGCCTCGGACCCCGAGATCCCGAATCAACCTACGATCAACAACGTGGGCAGCCCCGGATTTCCGGCCGGCGCGCTGCGGTTTTCGAGTTCCCCGTTCTCAGATCCACAGGGCGAGAATAGCTTTGCTGCGATGGAGTGGCGTCTTGCCGAAGTGTCGCCTTCGCCCGAACGACAGTTCGAATGGTCAACAGCCTGGCAATCAGGAATCATCTCCAATTTCAACGAGACTATCTCCCCTCCCGCGGTAGCGACGAGAGTCGACCGGACCTATCGAGCCCGCGTCCGCCATCAAGATGATACAGGACGTTGGAGCCTGTGGTCAGACCCGCTGGAGTTTGTCGCTTCACCTCCCAACCTCTCCCTTTACCTCGACTCCCTCGTCATCAGTGAAATCATGTATCACCCGGCCGAGCCAACTGCCGCCGAGATTGCCGCCGGCTTCTCTGACGACGACCTCTTCGAGTACATCGAAATTCGCAATGTCGGCGCGCAAACCGTCGACCTCTCCAACGTTCGCTTCACCAAAGGAATCGACATCGATCTCAGCGGATCGATTGAGCCAGGCTCCTACGTGCTTGTGGTCAAAAACCGGGCCGCCTTTGAATTCCGCTACGGGAGTGGACTGCCAGTGATCGGAGAGTGGACGGGCAAACTCGATAACGGAGGGGAACGCCTCAAGTTGTCCTTCGGAGCCGGCGAAACAATCCGGGACCTGGTCTACGACGATACCACGCCTTGGCCAGTTGAGAGCGACGGAAACGGTTCCAGCCTCGTTCTGCGATATCCCTTTGGCTTGCCCGGTCACTCCGACCCATTCAGCTGGCGCGCTGGCCCAGCCACCCCTGGCACGACCGACGGATCATCTTTCCCCCCCGGAGGCGACCTCCTCTCCTACGCGACCAATGGCACTCCCCGCATCAGCCTGCTTCCCGGCTCGATTCTCTCATTCGAGGTTGAACTCAACGAACTTGCAGAGGATCTCATTCCTCAGATTCAAATTTCGGACGATCTGAAAACCTGGCAAAACGTTCCCGATGTCGCCCTCAGTGACCTTCAGCCGTCCGAAGTTGAGGGTTACATCCGGGCCACCTACCTCGTCTCGATCCCTGAAACTTCCCACCGCCATTTCATCCGCCTTCATGTGCGCACGCACTAGACAATTCAGAATTACCTGGTGCTTGCTTCCGGCCCTCTTGCACCAGGCACACGCCGATCTCATCGCCCTCTATCGATTTGATGGTGATGCCACCGATATCGCGGGAGGACTCCATGCCACTTGGATTGCCAACAGTCAGAACACCCCGCCTGACTGGCAGCCCCACGGGAAAATTGGAGGGGCGATTCGTTTTCCAGGAACGGGGTCCCACGTCAATTATTTCACCGTCGACTCCCTTCCCGGGATCAATGGATCCACCGGGATGACTGCTGCCGCTTGGTTCAAACCGGAAGGGTCTTCGGGATACCGTGGCATCCTGATGTCACGTGAGATCAATGGAGATCAATTGTTTGGCTTTGGTCACGAAAACGGACACCTCGACGGACGGGTGAACAGTCAACAGCTGGATTCCTCTCCCAACTCAGTCATTGCAAATGGTGATTGGTATCACATCGCGTGGGTCTGGGACAACGTTGCCAAGACCCAACAGCTCTTCATCAATGGCTCGCCTGCCGGTTCACCCAAGAGCGTTCCTGAACAAACCATCACCAGCAATTCCGACTGGCGAATCGGTGATGACTCATGCTGCAACAATCGGAATCTGGACGGTTGGCTCGACGATCTCGCAATCTATGACGAGCCCCTCGAAGCCTTGGATATTCTGACTCTCTATCAAAATGGATTGGACGGATATAGTGCCAACGAACAACCACCCCCGCCGGTCACCGAGCCACTCAACGTCGGCCTGGTCATCAACGAAATCCATCACGATGCCGATCCCAAAACCGAGCGCACCGAGTTTATCGAGCTGCTGAATACCGGCCCCGGCGCCATCGATCTTGGGGGAGCCTATTTCGAAGGCATCGACTTCGTCTTCCCCGCCAACTCCATCCTGGACGCCACCGAGTACCTCGTGATCGGCGAGAGCGAGAGCTACGATTTCCAATACGAAGGCCGTCTCTCAGGCGATGGCGAAGAGATCACCCTGCGCGACCCAGCCGGAAACATTTTGGATCGAGTCGACTACAGGATCGAATTCCCCTGGCCCATTCTCGAGGGAGGCCAATCCATGCAACTGGTCAATGCCACGCTGGACAACGACCTCGGCGGCAGTTGGCGACCCGCTCTTCCCACTCCCGGGATTCAAAATCGCACCTTTGCCACCAACTCTCCTCCCCTCCTCCGGCAGGTTTCTCACCGTCCACCATCACCTCGCTCGAGCGATCCGATCACCGTCACAATCAAAGCCACCGACCCCGATGGCGTGGGGCCCATCACACTGCATTATCAAATCAACGCCCCGGGAGCCTTCGTCCCGGCCTTCCTCCCTCTCTCCAGCTCGGTCTTGCGAAGCAATCCGCAGACCGCCCTCACTCCCAACCCGGCCTTTGAGGAGAACTGGATTCCAGTTCCGATGACACCCGATGCCTCGGGAGAGTTCTTCACCGCCACGATCCCGGCCCAACCTCACCGGACCCTCGTTCGCTATCGGATCACCGCGACCGATTCTCTTGAGAACACCATCCGCGCTCCTTTTCCCGAAGACCCCTCGTTCAACTTCGCGGCCTTTGTTTATGACGGGATTCCGGACTACATGATGGACGATGGAACGACGGTTTCTTCAGACACCCTCAATCGCCTTCCCGTCTACCATCTCATCACTGATGAAAGCCACCTCGCCCAATGCTGGGCCTACAATTCAAGTGACCGTGCCAGCAGCGTGGCTTCCCGAAAGAAATTCAACTGGGAAGGTGCCATGATTTACGACGGGGTCGTCTATGATCACGTCAAATACAGGCTCCGTCAGCGCAATGACCGCTACGCCGGCAATGGAAGACGATCCATGCGCTTCCGATTTCCCCGCGGCCACTACTTTCAGGCTCGTGATCCCGAAGGGAATCGATACCCGGTTAAATGGCGTTCATTCAACACCAGCAAAATGTCCCGTTTCAGCGAAGGAGCCAACTGGGGCATGCGGGAGCTGGCATCATCGCGCCTCTGGAATCTTGCAGGAGTCACTGCCCCGGAATTTCAACATATTCACTTTCGGGTCATCGATGATGCCGTCGAGCAGCACAACGAGCGCGACGGCGATTTTTATGGCCTCTCGATGATCTTCGAGGACGTCGATGCGCAGCTTCTCGAAGGTCGTAACCTTCCTCGCGGCAACGTCTACAAACTCAAGGATGGCGAAAGTAACCCCCTCGAACTTCAGAAGTATCAAGCCCGCTCAGCCGTTACCGATGGGAGCGATTTCATCAACATCCGGGACAATCTGGGCCCACCAGACAAGTCGGACGAATGGCTGCGCAACCATGTCGATTGGCATTCGTGGTATCTCTACGCCGCCTTGGGCGAAGGATTCCGCCACTACGATTTTTCACCCTATTTTCAAAAGAACCGGATCTGGTATTTCAAGCCTGATGACTCCACGCCCTTCGGGTTGATGTCTGTGATTCCGCACGATACCGACGCCACCTGGAAGAGAGGGACCAACGATAGTCAATGGGATGACCCGGCCTGGGGGCCGGGCGATGGATTCCGAGGTCGAGTCGTGGGATACGATTTGCCCAAAGAAGCCATCGCCGAAATCACCGGCCTCGATGGGTCCGATGGTGAGAATCACCCGGAACGCGAATCATTCATGCTCGAGTATCGCAACGTGATTCGAGAAGTGAGCGACCTCTTCTGGCATCCGGAGACCGTGAACACCGTCATCGATAACGCACGCGATCTGATCGCTCCCCTCGCGGAAGCGGACATCGCACGCTGGAGCCATCGTGAGTCGATCCCGCCACTCGACAACCAGATCGATCTCATGAAGCGCCTTGCCTTTACCGAGGACCTCTATCAGGGAAGTTCACTTCCCGGTGGCCGCTTGCAATGGCTCAAAAACCTCGCCTTCGATCCACAGATCCCGGACAAGCCAACCCTCTCCCGAACAGGACAAACCCTCAAGTCCTCACCCTTCTCCGACCCGCAGGGGGCAGGCAGCTTTCAAATGATGCAATGGCGTGTGAGCGAGTCCTCGACCCATGAGTGGCTGGCCACGTGGAGCTCTCTCTCCACCAACGACTCCATCGTGCCGCCGGCTCTGGCCACCCGTCCGGGACTCAGCTACCGGGCCCGCGTTCGACATCAGGACGAGACCGGGCGCTGGAGCCATTGGTCCGAACCATTGGAGTTTCTGGCAATCGAACCAGATCTGACTCCTTATCAAACCGGCCTCATCGTCAGCGAGATGATGTATCACCCCGGAAATCCAACTCCGGAAGAAGTCGCAGCCGGATTCACGGATGATGATGACTTCGAATTCATCGAAATCCGCAACATTTCGAACCAAGAACTCAACCTCAACAATGTCCGCTTCACCAAGGGAATTGACGCCAACCTTTCGGGCACCCTGGCGCCGGGAGATTTCGCTCTTGTAGTGAGAAACCGGGAGGCCTTTGAGATGCGCTACGGTTCAGGCCTGCCGGTCATCGGCGAGTTCTCCGGACGACTCGACAACGGAGGAGAGCGCATCAAACTCAGCTACGGGGCCGGGCTCACCATTCGTGACTTCGTCTTTGATGATGCCCCACTTTGGCCAACCTCCACCGATGGTGAAGGGGCAAGCCTGGTCCTCGTTGACCCATTCGGAATTGCGGCGCCAGACAACCCGAACAACTGGCGCGCCGCTGCTCCCAATCCGGGAAGATCCGATGCCACCAGCTTTCCGGGTGGGAATTTGCTGAAATACGTCATGCGCGGGGAACTTTCATTGAATGAGAACGAAGTGACCCTTGAGCTCAACGAACGCGCCGAGGATTTTCTGCTCAGTCTGGAGGCCTCGACAGATCTTACTTCCTGGCAGGCGATCCCTTCGACCCGGATCAACCGCATTCCGACTTCAGATGACTTTGCACGAGTCACCCTTGAATTCACCCCTCCCGAAACTGGACGAGCGCTCTTTCTTCGGGTCTGCTTCAAACGCCACTAGTTTTATGACGCTCCATTGCTTTCTCCTCATCATTCTGTCAGGATTCCTGGCAACCGGGAATGGGTGGGCAAATCAGATCAGCGAGATCACAACCGAGGGAACGGCGACTCAAACTCACAGCCACACCAGTGGGCTCTATCCGGCGGAACAAGCCATCGATGGCGATGAACAGACGTTCAATCATACCGAGTCTCGGACCCCCGGGGCGGCGTGGGAACTCACCTTTCCCGACGATCGTGAAATCGCCCGCGTCGAGATTGTCAGTCGCGATTGTTGCGCCGGGAGACTGAATGGAGCCACTCTGCGCTTGTTTGACGAGGAGGCCGAAGTGGTCTTTGAAACCAACATCGTCGACAGCGGACCGCTCACGACATTTTCCGCCGATCTTCCCGAGGCTACTTCAGGACGCCGACTCAGAATTGGCTTCGAGCCAGAGCAATCAGGAATTGTCCATCTTGCGGAAGTGCGGGTCTTTGCGCCGGCAGGCGATCCTCCCGTCATCGAACAATTTTCAGCCACCGGCAACACTCTCACCTGGAACGTCATTGGCTCTGATTCCATCGAGCTCGTTGGCATTGGCCCTGTTCCGGCCAGTGGATCGAGGACGATTTCTCCCGCCACGAGCACGCCCCACTTTCTATCGGCCTCCAACTCCTGCGCGACTGTCACGGCGAGCACTTCGATCATTGTCGATGACATCCCCCTGCCCCCCCGGATTACCGAACTCCAAGCGGTTGGCGACGACTGGGTGGAAATCTGGAACCCTGGAAATCAACCTCTCGATCTCAGTGGCTGGCATCTCACTGATGACCCCGGCAATCTTTCTCGATGGGGGTTCCCCGCTGATCTCGAGATCCTTCCCGGAAACCTTCTCGTCATAGACCGCCCTTTGGAACTCGCTCGTGAAGCCGGATCATTCCTCGCTCTTGTCGATCCCGGAGGAGTCGTGATTTCGCAACTCATCTATCCGGAGCAGTTTGAGGGAAGCACCTACGGACTCGACCCGCAGGGTCACGAAACCTACTTCCAAAGTCCCTCCCCCGGTCAATTCAATCTCGGCCCAACCTTCGCCGGCTTCCTGGGCGGAGTTGATTTCTCCGCCACCAGAGGAATCTATGCCACGCCTTTTTCCCTCACCCTCAGTCCTCATACACCGGGGGCGAGCGTCCTCTACTCGCTGGATGGGTCTGAACCAACGACACCCTTCACCCTGCCGATTCCAATCTCCGGAACTCAAGTAGTGAGAGCCACGGAGGTCCTTGAAGGCTACAAGCCCCATCCCCCGGTGGCCCACACTTTCATCTTTCCCAACGAAGTGATCACGCAACCGGAGTTCCCTGATGGCTTCCCCATTGACTGGCTCCCGGATGATGCCAGCGGTGCCCTCGCCCCCATTCCACGGCGATCGGATTACGAGATGGATCCTGCAATTGTCAGCCAATCTCCCTTCACCGATCGTCAGGGTGTAGCTTTTGAAATCCCTGAAGCTCTTCAGTCCCTTCCCAGCCTTTGTCTGACCCTTCCCAACGAAGAAATGTGGGACCCCGAAATTGGTCTGCATGCCAATGCCCTGAAACGTGGCCGCGATTGGGAGCGCGAGATTTCCATGGAGATTATCAATCCGGCCAACGGCGAACATTTTCAAACGGCCTGCGGATTGCGCATTCACGGTGGCCGGGGGCGGGTCGCCGAGATGCTCAAAAAATCATTCCGACTCTATTTTCGCGGCGACTACGGTGCCACCAAACTCACCTATCCTCTGTTCGAGGGAATGCCCGATGGTGGTGTCGACCATCTCGTTCTCCGTGGAGGCAATGGCAAGACCTGGGCGAGTCCGTGGCGTGACCTTACCGGAGGCGGAAATTCCCTGCCGCGCGTGACCTACCTTCGTGATCAATTTCTCCGCGACACCAACCGGGCCATGAACCAACCGTCCTTTGCCGGAACCTTCGCTCACCTCTACATCAACGGCATCTACTGGGGGCTCTACAATCCGGTCGAGCGCCCAGGCGGCCCATTTGCCGCCAACCATTTTGGCGGAGAAGCCGAAACCGACTGGGACTTCCTCAAATGGGCCAATGGCCTGCCCACCCAAGTGGTCCACGGAGATCTCGACGCCTGGAACGAGGTTCTCGATCTGGCGAGAGACAACCCCACCGGAAACTACGCCGACCTTGAAGAGCGAGTGGATCTCGACAATCTCGCCGACTTTCTGATCTCCAATTTTTACGTGGGAAACATCGACTGGGCCGGCACCCGAAACAACGGCTACGCCTTTCGTTCGCGCATTGGCCTCCCCGACCACAAATTCCGCTTCCTCTGTTGGGATGGTGAAGAGTGCCTTCTCAATCCCAACGCGGATTCCACCGAAACAACCCGCGAAACCACCCCCATGGAACTCCATCTTCTACTCCGCACGGTGCCGGAATACCGACGCCGCTTCGCTGATCGCGTTCATCGTCATTTGGTCGATGAGAACGGAGTCCTGCTAACCGGAACGGCGACTGCACGACATGACGCTCTTGCCGACCTCGTTGACGAAGCCATTGTCGCCGAATCCGCCCGCTGGGGTGATCTCCTGCGCCCAGACAATCCGTACACCTACGAACAGGATTGGACTTCTGAAATTGCGAACATTCGCACCAACTACCTCACCAGACGACCTTCAACCACGCTCGCGCAACTGCGGTCCGACGGACTCTATCCGGCCACCGTGGCACCTGTCGCCTCTCTGAACGGAACGAGTTCGTTCACGCTCACGGCTCCTGCAGGAGTCATCTGGCACACCACCGATGGCAGCGATCCCTTGAACTCCCCGACCGCCCAGGTTTACGATACCGAGGCGAGCTCCCGGACCCTCATTTCGCTCGATGCCGAATGGGACTATCTCGACAACGGCAGCGACCTTTCGGGAATCAACTGGACAGCCCCGAACTTCGAATCACAAGAATGGTCAAAAGGTCCCGCCCCTCTGGGATACGGTGGAATCAGCAACACAACTATTGCCACCCAAATCGATTTCGGTCCTGATTCAGGAAACAAACACATCACCACCTACTTTCGTCGCGATTTCGAAATCACCAACCCGGCCACCGTCGGCGCCCTGGCACTCAGCTACATGCGCGATGACGGCGCAGTGATCTACCTCAACGGAACAGAGATTGAACGATCCAACCTTCCTACTGGCCCAATCTCCGCCAACACCACCGCCCTGACGTCCGAGAGCGGGACCAGCGAATCCGCTCTCATCAAACTGCCAATCCCCAACAACCTCTTGGTGGCCGGGATGAACACCATCGCTGTCGAGGTTCATCAAGACAGAGGCAACTCCTCGGATCTCGGTTTTGCTCTTTCACTGGAAGAAACCGTAAATGGCATCGCCATGGAAGGCGACACGAGAGTCAAGGCACGCGCGCTCCACAACGGCGAATGGTCGGCCCTCGAGGACGAAACCTTCCGCCTTGAAGGGCCTATCCCTGATCTGGTGATCAGCGAGATCATGTATCATCCTGCCGACCCCTCGGCAGCCGAGATCGAAGCTGGATTCACCAATGACGACGACTTTGAGTTCCTCGAAATCCGCAACGTTGGCCCGGGCACAAAACTCCTTGATGGCATGCGCTTCACCAAGGGCATCAATGCCACGCTCGAAGGGTCCCTCGAATCTGGTGAGGCGGCCCTCCTTGTCGCCAATCGTGACGCTTTCGAATTCCGCTACGGTTCCCTCTTCAATGTTCTAGGGGAATGGAACACCGGGAACCGGCTCGATAACGGTGGCGAGCGAATCCGGCTGCTGAGCGCCAGCGATCTCATCATTCAGGAATTCACCTACGATGACAAAGCACCGTGGCCGGTCACTCCCGACGGCACTGGATTCAGCCTCGTCCTCATCGCACCCTTCAGCCTCCCCGATCACCGTATCGCAGTCAATTGGAGAGCCAGTGCAAGCCAAGGCGGAAATCCAGGCTCCTCGGATGCCACCATCTTTTCGGGAGAGACTGCGGAAGATCTCATGAATTATGCCGTCCGCGGTGACCTGAAATCCACGATTCTCCCCGACGGAAATCTCGCCCTGTCCCTTGACCTGAATCCCTTTGCCGGCGACATCCTTCTCACTTTGGAAACGTCAACCGATCTCCGGGAGTGGCAAAGCGCCTCAGATATCTTTACCCGTCTAACAGCCGGAGAACCGGCCGGTGGTTATGCCCCGGTCACCTTCGTATCCCTGACTCCACCCGATTTGTCCCGCACCTTCTTTCGATACCGGATCCGACTGCGATAGGGCGGGCTCGTTTCCCTGGCCCGCGTGAATTCGATCCCGATTGAGCTTGGAGCAAGGTTGAGGCCAAATAGCATCTCACGAGCAAGTCAAGTTCACCCTCTGCCCAAAAGTTAAGCATGATCATCTCCCGGCTTTTTCCATTGTTCGCAGCAACAACCATCACCATCAGTGTTCTCGTATCACATTTCAAAGGCACTGAAACCACCGCCGATCTAGATTCTCATGAAGGCTTCACTTTCATCCAGATGTGCGACACCCAGCTGGGAATGGGCGGGTACGAAAAGGATGTGAAGTCCTTCGAAACGGCGGTCGTGCAAATCAACAAGATGGCTCCCGACTTTGTCTTCATCTGTGGCGACCTGGTCAGCAAGGCCAACGACAAGTCCTTCGCTGACTTCAATCGCATCAAGTCAGGATTCAAAATTCCCTGCTACTGCGCCGCTGGGAATCATGATGTTGAAAACGTCCCAACCGCCGAATCGCTCAAGAAATATCGCGAGACCATCGGCAAGGACTACTTCGTGGTGGAACACAAGGGCTATACTTTCATCGTTGCCAACACCCAGCTCTGGAAAGCTCCCCTCAAAGGCGAATCAGAAAAGCACGATGCCTGGTTCAAGAAAGCTTTGAAGACCGCCAAGGAAAAGAGCAGTCCGGTCGTGGTCGTCACCCACTATCCGCTCTTTGTGGAGAAGGCCGATGAAAAGGAAAGTTACTTCAATATCGGGCCGGAGAAGCGAAAGGAATTACTCGATCTCTTCGAGGAATCGGGCGTGGTCGCGATGCTGGCCGGTCACACCCACAAGCTGGTGGTCAATGAATACAAGGGGATCCAGCTGGTCAACGGAGAAACTACGAGCAAGAACTTCGACAAGCGCCCGCTTGGATTCCGCCTTTGGACCGCTGCGAAAGTAGGCAAGCTGACTCATGAGTTCGTCAAACTTTCCAGCGAGGAATAAGCCACCTATCTATTTCTCCGGTTCACCAACCCGGAAGAACATCGGCGAAGCACCGGGCAAGGGATTGGGGAATGGTCCAAAGGTGCTCTCCATCGCGCCTTCCTCGGCCGAAACTTCGCCCGGAATCATGGTGAAGGTCTCAAGATCAGAAGACCAATAGACTCCAAAAACCTGACCGGGCCTCGAAGTCCAGGTGAGGATGATTTCATCCTGATTCTTGTCATAGGCAAAGGCCGTAATCTCACTCGTATTCCCGCCAGAAATCGCAATGCGGGTGTATGCCTCTTCTTCGATGAGAATCGGTTCAAAAGAAAGGTCACCTTCCGTGGCAGGCTTTCTGTGAACCCTGAAATCAGAGTTTTCAATAGAAATGAAACTCCCGAACTCCCACTCCCCCTTCAAGTTCAAGACTCCTCCATCGAAATCAAAATACACCACGCCACCTGGCTGGGTAAAAAGAAAGGGATCAACCGCTTCGGTGATCGTCAGTTCCCCTCCGTCAAGATTGTAAACGGCCTGGCCTGAGGTCCCTGCCGATTTCCCCAAGCGCAGCTGCTGGTCGATCACCGCCGTTCCCGAACTCTGGTTGAAAAAGGCCGAGCCATCTGTTCCACCTTCACAAAGGCTGACAATCCGGGCGCGGAATTCTCCGCCCAGCAAGTCGTACTTCGCGACCTGGCCACTCGACTTGATGCACATGAACAAACCCTCGTTTCGTCCATCCCCCACGCGTACCGATCCTCCTTCCTGGACGAAGTGGCTGTCGATGGCTCCACTGTTACTCCAGGTCATGTTCATGTTCCGGTTCACGAAAAGGCTTGCCCCCTGCATGGTATAGCGTCGTTCGACTTGAGCTTCGCAAGATACACTTGGTTGACCGTCAGATCTCCTCCGGTTTGCAAGAATCCAGTGGTCGCGCTGGAGTCCTGCCAAATGGTCGAACCGCCAAGGTCCTGAAGACCCGTTGATTCTGAATAGGTAATGGTGATTCCATCCGCCCGGGGACGGATCCATTCTCCGTCTTCAGGCAAACGATTCACTGGAGGATCCGAGTCTTTTTCAAGCCAGCTCATCAAGTCTCCCCAATTTCCATCCGCCCCGGAAACCCAAATAACTTCCGCAGAAACCGTCCCGGGAATTAGGCCGTGTGGACAAAATAGCTATCGGCACCAATCTGCTAATGCTGAGAGGTATACGAATGCCATGAAGGTTGCGGCCAATCGATCATAGCGGGTCTTGATTCTTCGGAAGCGCTTCAACCTTTGGAAAAGACATTCG
>JBMHCW010000098.1:0-7496 GCA_049889715.1 Akkermansiaceae bacterium
GGGCCTTGGACTTGAGCAGCGGCTTGAGGACATCCGGTGACTCGATGGCACTGGCATCGAGCACCTCCAGCCACTCTCCCAACGAGTCTTCCTCGCGCTCGACACATTGAAGAATGATTCCCACCAGAGTCTGCTCTGGGGAATCCTTGAGAATCTTCCGGCGAAGTTCCTCCGGGAGATTGGGTCGACGAATGATGGCCCGACGAACCTTTTCGGTCACCGGCATCCCGGCCAATTGATCCACCGGAATGACCATGGGATGTGATTCCAATGCCGAGGCCATCGCCTTGCGGGCGTTCCCCAAGGCAATCTTGAGATGTTCGTCTTGAGGCGACTCTCCGACCACATCGATGACCTCGATCGCCACCGAGGGATCATCATGCCAAGTCGAGGAAACCACGGCTTCCATGCGCACCTTCGCATGCTTGTCCGCCGCGAGACGAAGATAGATCGCTTTGACATCCGGCAATTCCTTTCCCCAGAACCTCAACAAATGTGCCGCCGCCGCTCGCGCCCGATGGTCAGCGCTCGTCGCAACTTGTTCGAACAATTCCACGTTCACCCAACCGCGCTGCTGATGAAGCCAAAGAGCCTCGGTCAAATGATGCGCATGATCGGGCTCGGTTTCGTTCAACCCTGCAAGCCACTTTTCCAAAGAGGGTTTCAGCTTCTCATCCGACAACTTCCATAGCTCGCGCCGGGCCCGGTAGCGCGTCCGGTCTTCATCAGCCTTGAGATGATCCAACAGTTCCTCCACCGAAGCTCCTGCAATCCTGGGCGGAGTGTCCAAGGGGCGCCCTTTCCAGGTGATTCGCCAGATTCGTCCCATCTTGGAGTCACGACGTTCATCGCGGAGTGAATACTGCATGTGCCCCAGCACCGGATTGTACCAATCGAGCACATACAAGGCCCCGTCGGGCCCCAGTTGCAGATCAACCGGAATGCAGGCCCCATGCGACGATCGAAAGAGCGGCTGCAGTTTTTCATGATTGAATGACGACCCGTTCTCCTCCCAATTGTGAACCAGTACGCCTTGGAAATTCTTGTACTGATTCGAGAAAACCTTCCCCTGCAGGTGCTCGGGCCAGTGACGGCTTGAAATGAATTCCTGCCCGCAATTTCTGGTATCCCGATTCTTGTAGGGTGGCTTGCTGAGCGATCCGCCGGGTGGATGATTCACCAAGGCGGCATTGAGATGGCAACCAATGTAGAGGTGGTCACCCCAACGATCTATGGCATGGCCCCAGGGATTTCCTCCCGGCGATAATCGGGAAACAAGCTGCAACGACTGGGTTCGTGGATCGTATCGATAAACCCCATTATCCTTGTTCCTGACCGGCCCATTGATCGTCTCCACCTGGGTGTTCCCGAAAACGCTTTCCTGCATATAGAGTCCCCCACCGGGCCCCCAGGTAAACATGTGGATGGCGTGGTGACTGTCTTCACATCCAAAGCCGTGCAGCAAAATGGTTTCCTTGTCCGCCTTCCCGTCACCATCAGTGTCTTCGAGATAGACCAAATTCGGCTCCTGCGAGACCAACAAGCCATCCTGCCAGAATTCGAACCCAAGAGGCAAATAAAGCCCCTCCGCAAAAACCGTCCGCTTGTCCGCCTTCCCATCCTGATCCGTATCTTCGAAAATGAGAATCTGATCATTCGGCTTCACCCCTGGAAGGGCATGAGGATAGGACGGCATCGTCGCGATCCACAGCCTCCCCTCGGCATCAAAGCTCATGTCCACCGGATTTCGAAGCTCGGGAAAGTCCTCTTCGGAGGCAAAGAGCTTCACCTCGAATCCCTCGGCGACCTCGAACTTCGTCCGCTCTTCCGCCGAGGGCAACGCCGGCGACGTTCCTCCCCGTGATCCGGGCAGGGTGGCCGGGATTTCCACCGTCGACGAATCATCAATCTCAGCAGGCAACTTCTCACCGCGGGCCGTTGCCCAAATTCTCTGATCCCGAAGATCGGTCATCTGGAGAAGCTTCTTACGCTCCAGAGGAAAATTCACCGTGCCGTAGGGAGCCTTGCGATCACCGTGAATGTAGAAACTGTTCACGGTACGATACCAATCAAAGAAGGTTCCGTTCTTCTCCAGCACTTCCCGGCGAATCTCATCAAGCGGCACCTCCTGATCCAGAGGTTTGAAAAAGCCCGGTGGCAGAATCGCCGGAGCCAGCTTCGCATAACCCTCCGCAGTCAAATGAACTCCGTTGATCGTCTCGTCTCCCGACCGCCACAAACTATCCGATGGCCCGAACAAATCCACAAACGGCACCTTCAACGAGCCTGCCACCTCTTCCATGACCTTGGCATACTGCTTCAGCAACTGATTGCGCTCGTCGCGATCGGCACCGAACTTTTTACTGCAAGCCACCGGAGAATAGAGAACCACTTTCGGAGCCGACTCCCCGTTGAACTTCCTCGACTTCAGCGACTCTAAAAATCCCGCCAGGTCTGCACGAAACCGATCCAGACCTTCGCGCCCTTCATAGTCCCACGTTTCGTTGAAACCAAAACAGGCCAGAATCACATCAGCCTTCATCTCACCAAGATAGTGATGAAGATCCCCGAAATTCTTGGGCCTCGGTCGCAAGCTCACCGTATCGGCCGGCCATCCCAAATTGCGCACCACCAGCTGATGTTCCGGATAACGCGCATGTAGTCGCGACTCCACCTCACCAAAATATTGCATCCGCTCCACGAAGGTATTCCCAATCCAAACCACATGGTCATTCTTCGCAACCACGCTGGCCACAGCCTGCTGAACGGCGAACAAGGAAAGGAGCAAGGACCAACATCTGCGCATGAAGAATCGAAACCATTCCTCCTTCCTCTGACAAGGACAACGATCGGCCCGATTCTTCCAGCCTCCACCCGGACAAAGGCCCGTTCAGGAAACTCGATACCATCTGACATCCCCGCCTTCTCAAGGCCTTCACATCCTCGACTGCACATCATTGCCTTCTCGCAAAGGACTTGCTAAGGGATGATCTCTTCCGATGAATCTGCAAATGCTCAAGCATCCGACCCTCTATGTCATTCTGGCCGCGCTGGCGATTCTCGGCCTGGCAGTCGGGAAGACCTCGAGCTCAGAAACCAAACGACACACCATCCAGAAACTGCCCGCCGAAGTGGCAGCCAAAACCGACAATCTCAACGACCGTTTCTGGCTTTATCTCCCCGATCGCTACCAGCAAGCCAGCAAGGAGAAGCCCATGCCGCTGATCATCTACTTGCATGGCAGCAGCCGGCGGGGGCGCGATGTCGAACAGGTCAAAGCCAACGGCCTCGCTCCCTTGATGGATCAGCGGGACGATTTCGAATTCATCGTCGCCTCCCCGCAAGCTCTCTCGAAATACCCCTGGCAACGTTGCTGGCAACCCGATGACCTGATTCTCCTTCTCGATCACTTGTTGGCGAACTACCACATCGACCCCAAGCGGGTTTATGTGACCGGTCTCAGCATGGGCGGCTGTGGGACCTGGGCTGCCATTGGGAAGCACGCCGGGCGCTTTGCCGCCGCCGTTCCGATTTGCGGCGGAGGAGATCCGGCCACTGCGAAAGACATCGGCACTCTCCCGGTCTGGGCCTTCCATGGCGACGACGATCGCGTCGTTTCCGCCGAACGGTCCAAGGAAATGGTAGAAGCGGTGGAAGCTGCCAATGGAAATGCCAAGCTCACCCTTTACCCTGGCGTCGGTCACGATTCCTACACCCGGACATACGCGAACCCGGAACTCTACGAGTGGCTCCTGAAGCACAAGCGCCCCTGACCCAACGGTTCAAAGAGGCGATCACTCCGCAGTCATCATCATTCATGGAATCCATCTCCGAGGCCAAAGCCCGTCTTGCCGGTGTCTACGACCCCGCAAGGTTCGCAGATTCCGCCGGGCAGTTTTCAAAGATTCTCTCCTCCCATCTTTCCCGCGTTCTTCGCGGTGAGGGTCCGGTCCTGCCCTGGACGCCGCCAGCCCGGCAGATCGCCGAGGCCTCCGAGTCGCTGGCCGGAAACCAGGAATCCGATCTCCCTGACCGCTTCGAGGAAATCTTAAACCAAATGCTTTCCCGCGGGATCAACCTACATCATCCGCGCTACATCGGACACCAGGTGGCCGCCCCGGTTCCGGTCGCCGGACTGTTCGATGCCATCGGCGCCACCACCAACCAAGCCATGGCCATTTACGAAATGGGCCCATGGTCCACCGCGGTCGAAAATGCCTTGGTCCGGGAAATGGGAAGCCGGGTCGGTTGGGAAGCTGATCAGTTCGCCGGACTCATCACTCACGGAGGATCGCTCGCCAATTTAACCGCGCTCTTAACCGCAAGGAATGTTGCTCTTCCCACTGGCTGGGAAACCGGCCTTTCCAAAACCGAAAAGGCACCCGTTCTCGTCGCCAATGGCGAGGTTCACTACTCGGTCACCAGAGCGGCCGGCCTGCTGGGGTTGGGAACTCACAACGTGGTTCGCGTCCCGGTTGATCAATCTCGGCGGATGACGCCTGAAGCTCTCGACAATACTTTGACCGACCTCAAAGACCGACAGGTCCCGGTCATCGCCGTGACGGCCTGTGCTTGCTCCACTCTCATCGGTGCTTTCGATCCCATTCGTGAAATCGCGGCCGTTTGCGAGAAGCACGAGACCTGGTTCCACGTCGATGCCGCCCATGGTGGCGGTGCCCTCTTCAGCGAAAAGCATCGTCACCTTCTCGATGGACTCGAACTCGCCGACAGCGTCATCATCGACGCTCACAAAATGATGTTCGTGCCCGGCCTCTGCGCCTTCGTGCTCTACAAAAACAAAGAGCATCGCTTCGAAGCCTTCCGGCAGGATGCACCCTATCTCTTCGATCCGACCGCACCGGACCTCGCGGACTTCGACATGGGCATGAAGACCATCGAATGCACCAAGCGCGCCGCCGGTTTTGGATTGTGGGGCATCTGGTCGCTTTATGGATCACAACTCTTCGCCGACCTGATCGACGTCACCTTTGCCGCCGCTCGCCAGCTCTATGAAAAACTCCGGGACGCTCCGGACTTCGAACCCATTCATGAACCCGAGTCCAATATTGTCGCGTTCCGCCACACTCCGGCGCACTTGCAAAACGCAAGGCCCGATGAACTCGGCGATCATCAACTCCAGCTTCGCCGCCGCCTGATCGAGTCCGGAAAATTCTACATCGTCTCGACCAAGATCGACGGCGTCGGCGCCCTGCGGGCGGTTCTCATGAACCCTCTGACGACCGGAGACGATCTCGATGCCTTGCTTGCATCGATCAGAACGATTTGAGTCTTTGACGACGTCGACTCATCAGGCTTCCAATTCCCGCTATCGACAAGAGGACGACTCCGTTTGGCTCGGGAATCGCGCTTGTCGTTCCAACAACAATCTATTCAGCTTCAGGCTACAGTAATCTGCCTCGAGAAACAAGCTGACGGAGGACGCCCAAAAGGCCGGAAGGTAAAGGGAATCCCGACCCGGGAATCAACCGCACGAGAACAAAACCCAAAAACCGCTTGCAGGGATTACAAATGTAGTCTTTTATGCTTACAACTGTAATCCACAATAGAACGTGAGCTCCAGACAAAGCAGAAATCCCGAAGCCCTCCGTATTTCCGATTCGGAGTGGGCCGTCATGAAAACCCTGTGGCGTCTGGGACCCTCGACCGCCGGCCAAATTATCGCCGACCTCAGCGAGCGCACCGACTGGAAACCGAAAACAATTCAAACGCTTGTTCGCCGTCTCGTGCAAAAGGAAGTGCTCGAATTCGAACAACAAGGTCGCGACCGCCTCTACCGCGCTGCCATTTCCGAGCAAGACTGCACCAGCCAGGCTAGTCACAGTTTTCTCGATCGCGTCTTCGATGGAAAGCTCGCTCCCTTTCTCGCCAACTTCACCGGCGATGGCAAAAGTCTTTCCGAAGCCGATCTCGCCGAACTCAAGAAACTTCTGAAGGACTCGAACGATGATTGATTGGATTCAACTCGTCGCCTCCTGGACCTGGCAGAACTCGCTCGAAGGTGGATTCTTCACCCTCCTCCTCGCCGCTCTTCTCGTTCCCGGACGACGCTGGCTCTCGCCGCGTGTGCGAAACATCCTTTGGTGCCTCGCGGCCCTCCGACTCGTTCTTCCTTTCGCTCCCGAAAGCAGCCTCAGTATCTTCAACGTTTTTCATTCATCCGATCCCGCACCAGTCGCAGCCATCAATATTCCTGAGACCTCTTCTTCAGAAGAAACTCCCCTTCTTGCCGAAACAACCTCCTCGCGTGCCTCATTGACCCAGTCCTCCTTCGACTGGACCTCGCTTGCCATTTCCATCTGGCTCGTCGGAACCCTTTCCGTTCTTGCTTTTGCTCTCATCCAACAAGTCCGGACACGATGCCGGATTTCCCAACTTCCCGAGCCCTTCGACGAACGCCTTCACGAACTCTTTCTGGAATGCCTCGCCAGTTCCGGCCTCGAAAACTCCCACCTTCGCCTCGCCGAATCACCACGCCCCGGCGACATCGCAGTCTATGGCTTCCTTCGCGCCAGTCGCCTCATCGTTCCGGCCGATCTCTTGAAGAATTATTCCGAAAACGAAGTGCGCGGAATCATCCTTCACGAGCTGGCCCACGTAAAACGTCATGACCTTCTCCGTAGCTGGCTCGTCCTCATGGTGCAGGCTCTTCACTGGTTCAATCCTCTCGCCTGGTGGGTAGGCTCGCGCTTGCGGGCAGAACGCGAACTCATTTGCGATGAGATGGCCCTCCAGAATCTTCCCGGGCAAGATCGTCAAGAATACGGAGAAGCCCTTCTCAAAACCCTGCAACGCCAAATCCGCATGGCCCCAAGCCCCGCATTGATGCCGTTCATCTTCAAGAACACCGAAATCAAACATTGTCTCGCCATGATCACCTCATCTCCATCAAGAACCCGCCCCTTTACCCGGGCCGCCCTCCTCAGCCTGGCTCTCCTCGCCAGCGTCGCCACCTTCACTTCCGCCACCGCCGACGAGAAGAAAGACAAAGTTCCGCACATCAAGATCCCTCTCGAAATCTATGTCGACGAACGAGGTGCCTTCATTGGAGGAAAAAATCAAAAACCCGAGAAACTCGCGGCCCAAGTCCGCGAACACGGCAAGGAAGGAGTCATTCTCACTTCCAAAAAGGACACCCCAATGAAGAAGGTGAACGAAGTCATGGAGGTCCTCCGCAAAAACGGTGCGACCGACATCAAAATGAAAACCTTCGTCCCGCTCACCGAGCAGGAGAAGAAACGTCAGACCGTTGAGAAAATCCAAGAACGCCTCAAAGACCACAAGGGACCTCTGGAGGTCTACGCCGATCATCGCGGCGTCTTCATCAAGGGAACCAAACTCCCCGCCGGCGTCCTTGCCCAATTCGCCAAAATCTACGGGAAGGAAGGAGTCACCGTCACCGCCGACGTGAACCTACCCTATAAATATCTGCTGAATGTCGTTCACGAAATTGAAGAAGCCGGCGTGAAGAAGGTGAG
>JBMHCW010000099.1:0-110527 GCA_049889715.1 Akkermansiaceae bacterium
ATCTGCGGATCCTTGGCTTTTTTGAGAAGAGGGTTGAGGACCTTGCGGTCGACGGTTTTCCAGAGTTCTTCGAGTTGGAGGTGGTTCTCGTGCCGTTGTTTCTGTCGTTCCTCGGACACCTTGGGATCGATCCAGGTGTGGTTAGGGCCTTTGAAGAGGTCCTGCCTGATGCCATCAAAGAAGGACATTGTGGAGAAGTAGTCGGCTTGCGAGATTGGGTCGCCTTTGTGGTCGTGGCATTTTGCACAGGCCAGAGTGGTGCCCATGAAGGCCTCGCCAGAGACATCGACGATGTCGCTGATGACGTCGGCGTGGGCCTGGGGTTTGTCGGCGGGTTCGTCGTCCCGCTGCATCAGGGTCATGAAGCCGGTGGCGATGTGGGACTCGAAGGTTTTGTCGGGAAGTTGGTCGCCGGCCAGCTGTTCTGTAAGGAAGCGGTCGTAAGGCTTGTCCTTGTTGAAGGAGTCGATGACGTAATCGCGGTAGCGCCAGATGTCGGGCTTTTGGCTGTCGCGCTCAAAACCATTGGTTTCGGCGTAGCGCACCAGGTCGAGCCAGTGGGAGGCAAACTTTTCGCCAAAGTGTGGAGAGGCAAGGTATTGGTCCACCAGTTGGGACCACTCAAGGTCGCCCTCCTTCGGTGGGAGGCCGGTGGTGTCGTAGGAGAGGCGGCGTCGAAGTTGTTCGGGTGGAGCCGAGGGATTGGGCTCGAGATTGTTTTTGCGGAGGCCATCCAGCACGAAGGCATCGATGGCATTGCGGACGAACGGGTCTTTGATGTCAGGGACGGAAACTTTTTGAACTGGTTGATATGCCCAGTAGGGACCGTCCGATTTCGGAGAGGCTTCCTTGGCCGAGGCAAAGGTGAAAGCGAGGGTGGTCGCCGTCAGAACTGGAAAAGACTGTTTCACGGGCATGACAATTGCCCAATAAACTCCTACGAAAAGCGGAATCTTTCAAGATCAGGATTTTGGCGGGATTGCTGATACGATGGAAGGTTTTGCGCCAATCATTCGGTGTGATTCAGAGGGTGGGATCGAATCCTGAGAGAGGGATTGTGGATTTTGGTGGCCAATCGGGTTGGTCCTGTTTCAAGAGGGGCAGGAAGCGATTGAGACTTATTCTCTTGAAATCAGGGATTTTTGGAATAGTAGGCGGGCCGGCCGTTGGTGGCCGCGTTGTTTATGCGTTACGCGATCGTCTCAGATATTCATGCCAACATGCAGGCCTGGAAGGCGGTGCTGGCTGATGCCTGTGCCCGGAGAGCCGATACTGTCATTTGTCTGGGAGACGTGGTGGGATATGGGCCGAAACCGGCCGAGGTTCTCGAGTCGGTCCGATCGATCACCAACAATTTCGTGATGGGCAATCACGATGCCGCGGCAGTGGGCATGATGGACTACTCGATTTTCAATGATCATGCCCGTCAGGCCATCGAGTGGACCATGGTCGAGTTGGACAACGAGGCGAAGGGCTTTTTGTCTTCTGTTCCGCTCGCGATTGAAGCGGGCGAGATTCTTTTTGTGCACGCCGAAATCGCGGAGCCGGGTAGGTTCGGATACATCGACAATGTCGACGTGGCGAAGCAGAACTTCGAGGGGAAGGAGCATCTGGTGACCTTCGTGGGGCACACCCATCTGCCCAAGATTTTCCAGCGTTCGAAACGGGGGCGGGTGACCGAGTTGCCGGATCAGGACATGACACTGGATCCCGAGAAGCGATACATCGTAAACGTGGGTTCAGTGGGTGAGCCGAGGAATCCCGAGGATCTTCGCGCGTGCTATTTGATCTACGACGATCAGGCCCGGAGCGTGGAATTCTGTCGGGTGGAATTTGACATCCCGGCTTACCGGATGGATCTGGAGTCCTCGTCTCTGGCGCTGCGGCCTTATTTCCTGAGGGTTTACGAGCAGGTGGTGGAGGGCCGTGAGGTTGTTGTTTCCCAAGGGGGCAGCCTGGTGGACATGAAGGTGGACCGGAATTCCGCGTCCTTGGTTGATTTGGGCAAGGTTTCCAATGTGGTCCAGTATTCCAATGAGGGTGCGTTGTTGGACAGTGCCCGTCCTTCGAAGGCTCCTTCGGTGATTCTGGGAGCGATGGTTGCGCTGGTTCTGGTGGGAGGATTGATCGTGTGGGCGACTCAATCCGGCGATAAGGATAAGACCGCAGATCCCGGGATTGCCCGAATTGAAGGAGAGTCGGAGAAGAAGCCGAGGGATCGCAAGATCGGGACCGGCTCCCAAGGTTCTCTCGCGGGCACTCCAACGAAAGAGGAGGATATCAAGCCGGAGAATGGAGGGAGTACAACGACCGAAAACGTGACCAATCCTGCGGTGGTGGCGGTGGAGAAAACCGAACCGAAACCAAAGCCCGAGCCGGCGGAGCCCAAGCCGAAGCCCGAGCCGGCCGACCCCGAGCCGGTTGCCAAAAGTAATCCGTATGAGGAAGCCTGGTGGCGGATGGATGGTGATGAAAAAGAGGGAATTCTTGGGGACGTGAATGGCAAGGTGAACCTGTATCCCATGGCGGAGGGGAAAAAGATGAAGGCGATTGCTCCTGATCCGGTTCCGTTGAATCAGAAGAGGAACAAGGGGGCGATTCAGAGCGGTATCTGGCAGGAGGACATTGCGAGTGAATTGTTTTTGATGAGCCCGAAACATTCCTTCACTGTGGAAGGTTGGTTTTTGACGGAACCATTGAAGCGTCCGGTCTTTCTTTTGGGGACGAGGACCGGGGGAGCCGACGATCGACGAGGGTGGCATCTCGATCTGCGACCCGGAGGTTTGGGAACGAGAATGGGAAAGATCACCTTCTTTTTTGACAATGGCGAAGATCGCTCGGTGGCCATGGCCGAGGAGGTCATGGTGGATGACTTAAGACCTCACCATTTTGCGGTGGTCTGGGATCATGATGTCAGTGGTGCCAGTGGTGAGATGCAGGTTTATCTGAGTGGGGAAAGGGTTGCGGCGAAACGTGTCGGGCATTCCGCCTTGTTGAAGAATCAGGCGAATCCCTTTCGGGTGGGGGCCGAGGGAAATCCGGAGCGAATGGCCTTGGACGAACTTCGTTTTTCGCGACGGGCATTGGAGCCGCACCAATTTCTCAGTAAAAAGGCGGTGACCGGGGTGACCATTTCCAAGGCCAACGCGAAGGACAAGGATAGCTGGTCGGTGGCGGAAAACTGGGAGGGGGGCAAGCTTCCGGGGAGAGAAGACAACGTGGTGATTGGCAGGGGGCTCACCGTGCAGGCAGAGAAGAAGCCGCCCCTTCCATACAACGGGGCTCTGGTTCTTCAGGAAAAGGCCAAGTTGACATTGTGGGGAGACAAAGCTCGTTCGGCACTGCCGAAAATGAGCCACCCGCTCGTGATGTATGAAGGCTCTCGGGTCGTATTGAGAACAGGCGAGGTTGAATTCGGGCCGATCGAATTGGTCGAGACGGCGGAGATCCGCGGAGGCGAGTCCACGCACGGTCACAATGCCAAGCGACGGTTCAGAGGGAAGATCTCGGGGTCAGGGATGTTGCTTCTCAACGGGGTGAACAAGAACGTCTTTTATTTCCATGCGCCGAATAACTACACGGGCGGGACGAGGGCATTTTCGAGAGCGAATCAGGGATACCGGATTTCGGTCAAGAGCAACGGGGCGTTCGGGAGTGGAGACGTGACCATTGAAGAATTTGTCAGCTTGAAACTGGGAAGGGAGATGGGCGAGGACGGGGATGCCATTGCAGACGACGCCGTCTTGATGCTGAATGGTCGCGAAGGAACGGAACATTCGAAATTGAGACTCGAAGTGAATGAGACCGTAGGTGGTTTCATGATCGACGGGAAGGACCAGGGCGAAGGCGTCTTTACCAAAGAGACTCATCCCCAGATCGGCGGAGACGGCAAGTTGACCGTGATCAAGAGGAAGTAGTCGCCCTCCCTGAAGAAAGCCCGCGAGCGCTCTAAAAGTTGTGGGACCACTGGAGGTAGACACTCGGGAAGTTGCTGCCACCGGAGATCCTGCCGAAGGCGGAGGAGGTTCCGAAGATTCCCGAGCGGTGGTGAATTGCGTATCCGAGCCAGAGGTCCTGGAAGGTTTCCGAGTTGAAGACGTCGCCGAGATTCAGGTCGATGCTGATATCGAGGTAATTCAGCAGGCGGCTGGGGACCAATCCTTTGTCCGCCATGCTTTTGGCTTCATAGTAGGTGACATTGTTGATGTATGAGATGCCCTCGGCCGCTCCGATCCTGACTCGCCAAGGGAGCGGGATGGTGTAGTAGGCTTTCACACCGAGAACGACTTCGACTGCCGAACTTTGCACCGAGGAATGGTAGTGATAGATGATGCCCGGAGTGAGGTAGATTTCAATGGGAAGACCGAAGAGAGTGTCGGAGAGAGGATGTCCGTAAAACAAGGATGTCATGTCGACGTCGACATTCTCCCGTCCACATCACCCCGGATGATTTTGGCGAGAGAGGAGGATGTTCCACTGCCTTGGGAAAGCCGCCAATAGGGTTTGGCGTTGAGCTTCCTGGTGGGGCTCTCTTCGAAGTCGAAGAAGCCGAAGCCAAGATGAGCCTCCCAGCTGATGTCATCGTCAATCACCGGACTGTTTCTCGCGGCATCATCAAGGAAGCCCACTTTGGCTCCTCCCAGAATGTGAAGGTTTCTCCAGATGTGATAGCGGCCTGAAAGCCCGGCCCAAATTTCAGCGCCGGAGCCGACATCGAAGAGATCCAGTCCGTATTAACGGGTGTTGAAGTCGGATGTCTTGAAGCGCACTTCCAGTTCAGGAGTAAGGAGCCACTTTTGCCCTTTGAGTTCGGTGGCTAGTCGTGCCGCGGCGAGAACCTGTCCTCTGGTGTCGGAGAGGAGTTCGGCCTCCAGCCGGGTTTCGCCTCCCAACATCCAGTGGGCCTGCAGGCCCATGTCGAAGGCATCTCCGCGAATGGCGTTTTGATAATCTTCGGGGATGTCAAAGAAGCGGTAACGCCCGATGAGATCCAATCCCCAGCGTTCTCCCTTCCAGGTTTTGATTCCTCCTTCCAAACCCCTTAGGAAAAATCGTTCTCCTTCATAGTGGAAGTTCGGAAAAATGTCCGAGACCACATCGTCCTCCGTCGCGAAAGGAATGGAGGCAGTTCGCAGTCCCATGGAAATTCCCCATTCGGGAGAGGCTTCCTCCAGGAATCGAAGAAGGTGGCTTTCGTTGAACGATTCATCCTGGAAGCCATCTTCTCCGGCCTGCAAGGTTCCAAAGGATCCGAGCAGCAGACTGCCGAGACCGAAAACGATTCCCCTTCTCATGCCAGATGGATCCCAGGGGAGGGGCACAAGTGTCAATGGCCAACTCTTCGGAGCCGCGGTCTTACTTGGAGTCCTTGCAGAGGTCAGCAAGCCACTCGAGGGATTGTTTCTGCCAGGCCTCCCACATCGGGCCTTGGTAACCGTTGAGTCCATGGCCTCCGGAAGGGAGTTCCAGATATTTGGTCTCGATGTTTTTCGCCTGAAGAGCTTGATGGAACATGGCGCTGTTCAGCGGAGGCACGGGTTTGTCATCAGCAGCGTGGGCGAGAAAGGTGGGCGGGGTCTTGGTCGTGACTTGTCGCTCGTTGGAGAACAGCTTGATCAAGTCGCCATTGGGCTTGGGCCCGAGAAGGTTTTGGCGGGAGCCAGCGTGGGTCCCTTCACCCATTGTGATGACGGGATAAACCAGAATGGCGAAGTTTGGGCGGCTGTCTTGTTGTTCCACCTTGTCCTTCGATTGATCATTTCCGGGAGTGAATTTGGTGGCGGCCATTGCAGCGAGATGTCCTCCCGCGGAGAAACCCATGACACCGACTTTGGACGGGTCGAGGTTCCACTTGAGATAATGGGCCTTGGTGAGTCGGAGAGCTCTTCGGACATCGGTCAGCGGACGTTGGGGATTTCCTTTGGGGAGTCGGTAGTTGAGAACGAGTCCGGTGATGCCATGTGAATTGAGCCATTTGGCGATGGGAGCACCTTCCGCTCCGACCACGCGGGCGTAGCCGCCACCCGGACAGATCACAACCGAGATGCCATTGGGCTTTGCGGGACGGTAAACTGTCAGGGTGGAATTGGCTTTTTCATGGATGCCTGCAGCCACGGGGGCTTTGCCATCGGGCCAGAGCTGGAGAACTTCGGGCTTGGATTCGTCGGCGAACAACGAAAGGGAAAGAACAGTGAAGATCAGGGCCGGAAGTTTCATTATGACTGGCGGGTCGAATTGATGCTGGTGAGAACTATGTCCCGGGCGGAACAGCATGGAAAGCAATCGCTTTGCCGTAGGCGGCCGTGAGTGAGAGCGCGATGGCTCTGGCGAGTTGATGGAGTGAATGGGCGATTGCTCTCGAAGCAATGACAAGACAGGATTTGGGTGATGCCGAATCGACCTGACCTCGCGACCAGATGCCTTGATGCGTTGACCACTCCTCACAAAGGGAGGGTGAAGGTCGTTCGTGAGGCGCTTTCGGCGGTTTTTTGAATGACCCGAAATTTGCGGTGCCTCTGGTGGGAGCTCTTTCGGACCGGTCCGGAGTCTTTGCGGACACGCTGGCTGATGAAATTCTCCCGGAGGTGGGAGTCACCTTGTTGAATCCCTTGCGGGATGGATTTGATGAGTTGCCGGAGCCGGTGAGATTCCGCCATTTGAGAGTCATTCATGGCCTTGCTCCGGAAGTCGCCAAAGAGTGCGCCCGGCGGTCGGCCCGGGCCAAACATGTCATGCTTTCCATCGAGTGCCTCAAGATTCTGGCAGGATCAGAACGCGATGCGGCACTTCTGGTTGAGTTGGCTGCCAAGGCTTCGAAAGCGGGAGGCCGGGCGCGAGATCGATCCTTTCATGCCTATCAATCGTTGGCGGGAATCGGGACCACTGATGTCCGCGAATTTCTTCGGGAACGATTGATCGATGGCGAAGGTTTTCCAAATCTCGCCGTGGCATACCATCCCGATGTCTCCCTATCGGGAACCATCCTCGAATTGCTGGAAGCGCGAATCCCAAAGCTGGAATCCGGTGAGATGCTTTCGGAATGTGAGGCGGAACATTTGGTCATCTTGCTCAAGTCGGCAGCCGGTCAGGACTTCCGGGGATTTGATGGGGTGCTGTCACGATGTGTGGAAATCGCAGCCACCAGGAAGGACATTCTCGAGTCCTATTTCCTGTTTGCGCATCATTTCACCGAATTCACCCTGGAAGCCGTCGCATCGAATCCCGTGGAGAAAGCCCAACGATGTCTGGTGGGTCGCCGGGGGGAGTTTGGTGTGGAGTTTCAGATCTTTGCCTTCAACGCGGCTGTCCGGCTGGATGACATTCCTCTCTTCGAAACCTTTGAGCCCTTTCTTGAAGACCAGAATCTCAGGGCTCGGTGCCGGGGGTGGGAATGCAGCTGTCGGATGGGTCCGTGGCCGTGTTCCATCGTCAGCGCTCTGAAGTCGGTCAGAGAGGGGGAACGCGGACCAGATGATCCGGGAGAGCCCCTGCCTCAGCAGGCGGCTTTGATTGAGAAGATCCGGTCTGAATCGAGATGGGACGAAGCCTTGGCAGCACTCGGCGCTCCTCACTAGGGGTGTCATGTTTCTGTTAAGGTGGTGATCGTGTCCAGACCCCGGGACAAGTTCTCCTCCGAGACTGTGATCCATTCAACAGGAGGAGGGAGTGGTTGCCTCTGACTTTCCCTTGTGAAGAAACCGGAAAGACAATCGCTGCTGAAATGGTAGTATCAGGCATGCGACCGTCCGCACACTCCATTGCCCTGACTGTCTCCGTGCTGGTGTCTTCCACCTTGTCTCCTCTCCTGGCAGACGATTGGCCTTCCTGGCGCGGGCCTTCGCACAATGGAAGCCGGGCTGGTGAAAATTATCCGACGGAGTGGAGTGCCGACAAAGTGGCCTGGAAAGTGGAGCTTCCCGGGAAGGGAGCTTCATCGCCGGTGGTGTGGAAGGACCGCATTTTTCTGACGGCTCCCGCTGATGGGGTGGACACCGCTCTGGCCTTTGATCTCGATGGAAAGCAAGTCTGGGAAACCCAGTTTGGTGCCGAAAAGAAAGCCAAGCACATGAAGCTCGGCACGAGCAGTAATGCTTCGCCTGTGACGGACGGAGAAGGGGTGTTTGTTTACTTCAAGAGTGGCACCTTCGCGGCTCTCGAGATGGACGGGAAAGTTCGCTGGAAACGAAATCTGGCCGAAGAGTTTGGTCGTCAGGATCTCTACTGGGATCAGGGGAGTTCTCCGATCCTCATGGGTGATCTGGTGATTCTTCCCCGCCTTCACTCGGGGGATTCTTGGGTCGCCGGCTTTGATAAAAAGACCGGTAAGATCCGCTGGAAAACGGAACGGAACTATCAGGTCCCCGCCGAGAACGACCAGGGATATACCACGCCGATCCCGTTTCGTCATGGTGACAAGGAGGCGTTACTCATCTGGTGTTCCGATCACCTGACGGCGTATGCGGCCAACGATGGTTCCTTGTTGTGGTCATGTGGTGGCTTCAATCCGAAGGGGAAGAAACTCTGGCCGCCGATCGCCACTCCTGTGGTGGTGGGTGATGTCGCTGTGGTTCCGGTGGGTCGCGATGACCGAAAGCAGGCCGAAGTCCACGCCGTTCGGCTCGGAGGAGAAGGCGATGTGACCGAAACTCATCGAGCCTGGGACACCAGCGACTTCGGGGTGTTTGTTTCCAGTCCAGTCGAATACGATGGACGGGTTTACCTGCTTCGTCACAAGGGAGAAGTGGTCTGTCTTGACCCGAAGACCGGCAAGCCGTTTTGGACGGCCAATCTTCCCAAGTCCCTCATTCCTTATTACGCCTCGCCTGTGATTGCCGGAGGAATTCTCTACGCTCCGCGTGAGGATGGAGTGGTCTTCTCCGCTCGCATTGGGGAAAAGTTTGAGTTGCTCGGGGAGAACAACATGGGCGAGCAAATCCTCGCCACTCCCGTTCCCTTTGACGGAAAACTCCTGATCCGGACATCCGGTCACCTCATTTGCGTGAAGTAGAGTTCCGCAATGAGAGTGACCCTCTTGGGTCCCTCGCTTCTGCCGGGCCTCCGGGCAAGTAATCCTACTTGTGAAGCTTCAAGAGGCGGTTGCCTTCCTTGATGAGGAAGTCGACTTCCATGAAGGGGTCGGCTGAGATATCGGACCAGAGGATGCGGCCTTGTCCATCGAGGACGAAGGTGCCGTGGAGAGGTTGATCTTCGAAGTCATCGTGAGCGGTGTATTGCTTGAAGATGGACTTCTGGTGATCGGAAACGATGGGGAAGGGGATGTCTCCTTTCTCGTAGTTGTCCTGGGAATCCTTCAGGTTGGGAATGTCGTCGGTAGAAATGGCGAGGATGGGAAGACCTGCTTTTTTGAAGTCGGAATACCGATCGGCCATGGCGGTCATTTGCTCGGTGCAATGGAGGCAGCCGGCGCCCAGGTAGAAGACGAGGATGACGGGCTTGCCTCGATAGCTTTCGAGCGAGATGGCCTTGTTGTGCTGGTCGGGGAGGGTGAAGGACGGGGCGGTGGGAGGGCTCCAGTGAAGAGGGCCGAGGTCATCGAGCTTGGGGCGAGCAAGGAGATCGGAAGCTGGTTTGTGGGGAAGACGCCAGTCCGAAGGATACCCAAGTTCCTGGGCGATGGGAGCGAGCCGGGCAAAGACCGGGGAGTCGATTTCCAGGGAGGAGGAAATGGTCCGCAGTTCTTCGAAGGCGGATTTCCAGGCCTCGTTTTTCTTGTCGGCGTGGTAGAGGACGTGGATGGCCTGGGCGAGAGGAACGGTTTGTTTGTCTTTCTTCTCGATCTGCTTGACTGCAGTTTCGGCGGCCTTTTCGTAATCGCCGTGAGCGAGTTGACGAAGCATTGGGCTGACTCCCCTCGGGAGTTTTGAGAGAGCTTCGTTGGCGGTCTTGAAATCACCATTCATGGCGGCGAGATAGCCGCGGAGTTCGGTCAGGGTGCTTTCGAATTTTTTGATGGTTCCGTTCTTCTGTTCCCGGGCCTTTTTGACGAGGCCTTCGATTTCCTTCTCCTTCTTCTTTTCGTCGGTGGCCTTCTTGCGGGCTTCCTCTCCGGCCTTCTTTTGCTCCTCCTTGGTTTTGTTTACGATTGAGTCGAGGTGCGCGATGCTTTTTTGGAGTTTGGCCTGTTGACCGAGATTGAACTGGGCGACGGCGATCAGGCGGAGGCGCGAAAGGTCATCTTCATCTTTGGGGAGTTTTTCGAGCCAAGGTGAGTTGGCGTAGTCGATGGCTTGCTGCCAGAGTTCGAACTTTTCGAGGTGCGAGATAAGAGCCTTGCGGCCATAGCGGGAGGATCCCCGTGAAGCTGAATTGAGTTTGGGGTGGCGTGGGTTGGAGAGGAGGGATTTGGCCATTTCGAGGGCTGCGGTGGCCATTCCGAGGTTGGCGAAATTCCGTGAGCACCATTCGTTGTTGTGGGCGTAGTTGTGAATTTGATCCGGAAGCAGGAAGTGCTTCATCATGTGGGCGTGGTCGACGCGGGCGGACGCTTGTTGATGCCAGATGGCATCCTCGTATCGTTTGGCCTTGGAGTAGATGTGACCGGGCATGTGCCACATGTGGGCGATGCCGGGGGCGGTCTGTCCGAGGCGGGCGGCGGAATCGAGCGCCTGTTCATGCTTCCGGTAGTCCCACAGGTGGATGGCATAGTGGTGAGCCGGATGGTTCAGGGCTTTGGCAAAGACTTGTTCGAGAATGGCATCGAGCCCGATGTAGCTGGTAATGGGAACACCCTTGCGATTGAACTGCCAGCGGCGGCAGACGAGGAGGGCCTTGGCTTCGATGTCATCGGGGTATTTGAGAATCAAATCTTCGTAGGCGCGAAGGAAATTCTTCATGCGCTTCTTGGCATCCTTTTCCTTCTTGTCGTCGTGGTAAGCAATTTCAGCGTCGAGGTAGGCGCGTTCGTGATCGGTGATCTTGAGGTCCTCTTTCTTGAGTAACTCGGTGGCCTTGGTGATGAATTCCTTGGCTCGCTTTGAGTTTTCGATGTTGGCTTGTGACAAGCCCCAATAAGCCATGGCGCAGTTGGGGTCGTGGGCGAGGATTTGGCGGAAGGAACGTTCGGCCTCGTAGTACCAGAATCCGTGGAGTTGACCGAGCCCTTGGTCGAAGAAGGCCTGTCCCTGATCCCAGGTGGTGGTGATGGGAAGGTGCACGTTGCCGGTGGTTCCCAAGAGGGGGCCGGCCTGGCGGGGTCCTTCGTTGAAGGCATGCCCGTTGTGGGAATGTCCTTCCTTGAGTTTTTCATCTTGTGGTTCTTCTTTACTCTCCTGGGAAAAGACGGGCCCGAAGAGGAAGGGAAGGATGAGAAGAGCTTTCATAGCAGGTGCTTGCGGGTTGATGTTACGTCGCTGATGTGATGGGGTTTACAGATGAATCGATTGATTTCCATCTGGATCTGTCTTTTTTGTCTCTCTCAAGCGGCGGAGAAGCCCAATGTTGTGGTCATTTTTTGTGATGACATGGGGTATGGAGATGTGGGGTGCTTCGGGGCGAAGGGTTGGAAGACTCCTCATATTGATTCAATCGCCGAGAACGGGGTGAAGTTGACGGACTTCTATGTCGCCCAGCCCGTTTGTTCGGCATCCCGGACTGCCTTGCTGACAGGGTGTTATCCCAATCGGCTGGGAATTTCGGGAGCTCTCTCGCAGCGAAGCACGGTGGGGATTCACGAAGACGAGACGACTCTGGCGGAACTCTGCCAGTCGCAGGGATATGCCACCGCGATGTATGGGAAGTGGCATCTGGGCTATCAGGAGAAATTCCTTCCGGTGAAACATGGTTTTGATGACTATTTTGGGTATCCCTATTCAAATGACATGTGGCCGAGCGGGCCGGTGAGGTTTGTGAAGAGCTATCCGCTTTTGCCTTTGATCGAGGATGATGAGATTGTGGCGCGGGTGCGTGACCAGACCTGGATGACGACCTGGATCACGGAGAGATCGGTGCAGTTCATCAAGAACAGCAAGGACAAGCCTTTCTTCCTTTATCTGGCGCATCCCCAGCCGCACGTCCCTCTTTATACCTCGCCGACGCATGCTGGTTCTTCGGAGCAGGGGAAATATGGCGATGTCATGCATGAGATCGACTGGTCAACCGGAGAGGTTTTGAAAGCTCTTGAGCAGACCGGAGTGGTGGACAACACGATGGTGATTTTCACCAGTGATAACGGCCCCTGGATGGTTTACGGAAATCATGCCGGCGGGGTGGGGCCGCTCAGGGGTTGCAAGGGCAACTGCTGGGATGGCGGAGTCCGGGTGCCTTGCGTGATGCAATGGCCTGCGAAGTTGAAAGGTGGCTCGGTGGTCAAGACTCCGTTAATGACCATCGATGTGCTTCCGACGATTGCCGGATTGATTGGGGCGCCGTTGCCCAAGAAGAAGATCGATGGAAAGGATGCCTGGAAGGTGATTTCCGGCGAGCAGACCGAGCCGGTGCAGGAGGCTTACTTCTTTTATTACCGTCGCAATAATCTGGAGGCCATGCGGATGGGCAAGTGGAAGTTGCAGTTCCCCCACAAGTGGCGCAACTCCAAGATCAGTCCGGCGAACGATGGCCATGCCGGCAAGTATGTCACCAAGGAATGCGGTCTGGAGCTCTACGATCTCGAAGCGGATCCCGGGGAGTCCAACAATTTGTCCAAAGAGCATCCGGAGGTGGTGAAAACGATGCAGGCACTGGCGGACAAAAAACGTGCGGAGTTGGGAGACGAACTACTGAAGATCAAGGGTAAGGAAAACCGGGAACCGGGGCGGGCGGAGATTGCGGAATGGGCGAAGCCGAAGAAGTGAAGCGAAAGGCGAGCAAATGAAGAAATGCGTTTTGGGGATCTTATTGGCAGCGTCCGGCTTGTTGTTGGCGGAGGATGGTTTTGTTTCCATCTTTGATGGCAAGACCCTTCAAGGCTGGCGGGAAGATCCGAAGAGAGAAGCGTCGGCGTGGGAGGTGAAGGACGGGGTCATTCGCGGGGAAGGAAAAGAGAATCAACTTGCTTACCTCATCTATGCCGGAGACGAGAAGCTGGGGGATTTTGAATTCAAGTTCAGCTATCGAATGGTGACCAAAGGAAACTCCGGCGTGGAAGTCCGGGGGCGCACTGACAAGACGGGGAAACGGCGCTTTGAAGGGTATCATGCTGATATCGGTCATATCGGGATAGGCGATGGAATTCTCGGAGCATGGGATTTCCATTTCGGCAAGGGGACTCGAAAGGAATTTCCCTGTCCGCGAGGAGTCAGTCTGGTGATCGACGAGAAGGGAGAAGGGAAGTCTTCCCCGATCGAGGGGGCGACCGCGGTTCGCGAGATCCGGGAGCGGGACTGGAATGATTGCCGGATTGTGGCCAAGGGCAATCATCTGCAGTTTTGGATCAACGGGAAGCTGGCGTCGGAATTCCGGGACGGCTTCAAGGGGAGGCAATTGACGAGCGGATTTCTGGGTCTCCAGCTCCACGACAAGGGGATGGTGGTGGAGTTCAAGGATTTGTGGTTGAAGAAGGGCTGAGGAGGAGGTGTCCCGAGAAAGGCGTTGCATCGCGATCTTCCCGGGTGTTTGTTGTGGATTGATGAAAGTTGTCCTTCTCCTCGCCTTCCTGACCGCTCCTCTGGCGGCCTTGCCCAATTCGGTTCTCGGAGTTTTGGCGGCGCGCGACAGCCCGCTGAACGGAGAAGACCTGACGGATATTGTCCTGGCGGCTGCTGTTTGGAATGGTTCGGAGAAGCTTCCGGGGGATTGGGTCGATGATGCCGGAGTGGCCAATGCCCAATCGGCTTATCTGGTGGCGCGACCGAAAGTCTTTGGAGTTGAGGCCCTTCTCGTCCGGGCGATGCATCGTGACGATTCGCTGGAGGAGCTTCAGATTACTTTTGCGGATGCCGGATCCTTTTTCGGTTATCTTGATCAGAGCCTGCCGACCGGCATGGACCGGAAGGAAGCGATCAAGGTAGTGCAAGAGAGAATCGAGAAACGGAAGAATGAGTTTTCGAAAATCTATCGTGAGACCTCCGATTCCTTGAAGGCGGAGTTGGTGCAGATTGATCGTCGACCCAGAGAGGTCAAGAGAGGGCGCACGAGGGATTTGCGGGCCGATTTGAATGAGTATGAAGTCTCGGATTCCGGTCTGGTGATCTCATTGCTGGAGGCTCCGGATCGTTTGTTGCGGGTGAGCATCCGGAAGCAGGGATCAGTGGTGAAATCGTGGTTGGACGAGACCCAGGAAGTTTTAGGAACCGGGGAGAGATTGAAAGCCCTGGAAGCCCAGGTTCAAAAGACGGATCGAGGGGATGTGGTGTTGGAGGGCGTGGAAGTGGTTCCGCAGGGATATCGTCCCTATTGCGGACTCAATACCTTGACCATGGTGGCGAGGTATCTCGGATTGCACCTCGATGAAGATTGGCTGGCGGTGGCGGGCAAGTTCCAGAACACCGGATCAGCGGCGGGGTCGGACATGCTTGGGCTTTACAGTTCGGTTGCCAAAGAGGCGAAGTTTCAGTTGAACCGGAGTAGCAAATACGATCATGAAACGGTGAGGCGATCGATTCGTGTAGGGATGCCGGTCATCGTTTGGCGTCGATGGGACCAAGCTCGCGATCAGTTGCACAGCCGGATGTCGAGGAGCTTTGATCAAGGGAGCGACCGTACTTATGAGCGTCCGTCGGAGGAGGCGATGCCGTCGAAGAAGAAGCGCTCGCCTCTTCATGCCTCGGTGATTATCGGTTACAACGACGAGCGCAAGGAGGTGATCTTCCTTGAGAGCTGGGAAGGCAAGTCAAGGCCTCGCCGGATGCCGGTGACCGAGATCGCCCACACTGCGGATCTCACTTTTGCGTTCCGGCCGTAGAGTGGCTTATCGCTCGCGATACTGCGGATTCTTTTCGGTGGGAATGGGAGCCTTGGTCTTGGCCTGCCACTCCTGAAGTTCTTCGAAGAGCTCCTCGGCTTTATCGGGATTCTCTTTGGCGAGATTGGTTGTTTCGCTGAGATCGTTGGCAAGGTTGTAGAGTTCGAGGGAATTGTCTTCGAAGTATTGGATCAATTTCCAGTCGCCCTTTCGGATGACTCCGCATGGAGTGGTGCGGAAGTATTTCGAGGCCGAGCCGCTGCCCTTGCTGTATCCCTGGAGGTAGGCGGGGAAGTGCCAGAAGATGGCCCGCTCGGGCATGGTCTCTCCGTGAAGGGCGGGAAGGAGGCTGACGCCGTCGAGCTTTGGATCAATCCTGGCACCGGCCAGCTCGAGGAAGGTGGGGAAGAGGTCGATCTGGGAGATCACGCTCTCGTTTTTCTGTCCCTCGGGCGTCCGTCCGGGGAAGCGGACGAGGAAGGGTTCGCGAATGCCCCCTTCGTAATACATGCCCTTTGACCCACGAAGGGGATCGGCGCCGGAGTAGGTGCCGTGAGGGCCGTTGTCTGACGTGAAAATGACAAGAGTGTCTTTGGCGATCTCGAGGTCATCGAGGGTATCGAGAATGTGCCCGACCGCGGAGTCCATCGATTCGATCATCGCGGCGTATTTGGGATTATTGTGACGCCCGTCGGTCTTTTTGGCGGCGTATTTCTTGGTCAACTCTTTGGTTGCCTGAATGGGCGTGTGGACGGAGTAGAAAGGAAGATAGACGAAGAAGGGCTTGTCTTTGGAATTCTTGATCCAGTTGGCGACTTCGCGTCCAAGGCGTTCAGGGAGATGCTCACCCTTCGGGCCATCCTTGAGGTAGGGATTTTTGTAAGGAGAGAAATAGGATTTGGGATGTCCCCATGTGGTTCCGCCGAAGTTGGTGTCGAATCCGTCTTGGGTGGGATCCTTGGTCAGGTGCCATTTGCCGGCGACGCAGGTTTGGTATCCCCGGGTTTTGAGGGCTTCGGCAATGGTGGTGAATTTGGGGTCAAGGATGGTGGTGTTCTTGATGGGGATGAGCTTCCGGTCGGCGGCCTTGCCTCGGTCGGAATTGCCGACAGTAAACACGCCGTGCCGAGGTGAGTAGGTGCCGGTCATCAGGCAGGCGCGGGAGGGAGCGCAATTAGCCGCTCCGGCGTAGGCATGGGTGAAGGTGGTGCCTTCCTTGGCAATCCGATCGATGTTCGGGGTTTCATAAAATTTTGATCCCTGGCACGACAGGTCGGTGTAGCCCAGATCATCGGCATAGAAGAGGATGATGTTGGGCTTCTCGGCGAAAGTGGCGGAAATGGTGAAAGCCAGCAATGAAAGGAGTCGGATGGTCATGAGGGAGAAGTTTTGGAAATTGTAGAAAAGGTGGGAAGGCTCGTCTGTGAGCGTCAATTCGGAGACAGATTAGCCTTGTGTTAGATGAGATTTTTTGGAAGTTTTTTAGAAATACTGACTTTATGGTTCGAAAAATCATTTATTTTGTGGCGACAGGCATGGTGTTGACCGGCCCGCTTTCTGCGCAGAAGGGAGAAGAGGATGTTGCAAAGTTGAGGGCGGATCACGAACGCTTGATCGACTTGGTGCTGAGGTTGGAGAAGGACTTTGGTGAGACTCTTCGTGATTACGCGAAACTCCAGGACGACTTTGCAAAACAACTGCAGAGACCTTCGGTGCCGGATCATTCGGGCAAGGTGAAGGAGTTGCAGAAGCAGTTGCAGGTGGCCAAGGCGCAATTGAAGCAAGCGTCGGATCGCAATGGAGGCGTGGATGAATTGGTGATTGGTGACTTGAAGGCTCTGAGGGGCGAGTTGCATCGCGAGCGGGCTGCCCTTCTGGTGGCCAAGGCGCAGTTGGCCCAATTCCAGCGATTGCAGGGCCGGACGGCAGAGTTGGAAAAACTTCTGGAGAAAGAGGAATCACGGGGAGCGGAGACCATGGCGCAATTGCAGGTGGTTCGTGGCGAGCGGGACGCCTTGAAGATGCGCCTGACCGAGATGGTGAGGAAGTCGGAAAAGCTGGAACAGGAGAAGGCAGTGGCGATGAAGAAGATCCGGGATCTTCAGAAAGAGACTGATTCTCTGAAGGGCATGATCGTGAAGAAGGACGACGAGATCAAAGAGCTGAAGGCTTCGCCCAAACCGGACAAGGCCATGATGGCGATGGTGGATGGTCTGAAAAAGGAAGGAGCGAGACTAACCGGTTTGCTGGCCGAGAGGGAAAAGGAATTGGCAACCGCGAAGACTGAATTGGCGGCGGCCAAGAAACTCTCGCTTGATGTCCCCATCCTGTTGAAGGCCCGCAAAGATTTGGAAATCAAGTTGGCGGCATCTGAAAAGAAGGCGGCTTCTGCGGAGGAGCTGGAGAAGGAGAACAAGGCATTGATGGCCAAGTATCAGAAGTTGGCCGGCGAATTCCAGGAGATGCAGGGAGTGATTGGCGCGATGGAAGCCGAGCTGGTTAAAAACCAGGAGAAGATGGCGGCGGCTCTCAAGGAAGGGATGAAGGTCAAGGATCTTGAGATCGAGCGGCTCGAGCTGAAGCAGAATCTGGCGAAGGCAGTGGATGGTAAAGCTGTCGTCGAACAGGAGCTGAAGGTAACGATGGCGAAGCTGCAGGAATCGGAGAAGACCTTGAAGCTTGTGGAAGGTGAATTTCAAAAGTCCCAGGACAAATTGAACGAGGCTGCGCTGGAGATGAAAAAGCTTTCCGAGGCGGCTGCCTTGGCTGCGAAGCTTGAAAAGGAATATCGGGATCTTCAGACCAAGGCGGTGGCGTTGGAAAAAGCCAAAGGCTCGTTGGAAGAAAACCTCGCCAAGCGGGAGGACGATTTGAAGAGCTTGTTGGAGGAGATGAAGGCGAAGCCTGGTCAGGCTGAGAAGCTCGCGAAGCTGGAAGCTGAGAAGAAGAAGCTGGCCTCCGAGCACGCTGCGGGGATCCTTGCCCGCCGCAAGTTGGAGAAGGATTTGAACGAGGC
Organism: Akkermansiaceae bacterium; assembly: GCA_049889715.1. Lineage (GTDB taxonomy): Bacteria > Verrucomicrobiota > Verrucomicrobiia > Verrucomicrobiales > Akkermansiaceae > SW10. The sequence goes on from JBMHCW010000099.1 coordinate 17,874, forward strand.
CTCGATGCAGCTCCGGAGGGCCAAGGAAGCAGTGGTCATGGCCGATAAGATCAAGGCGGACTATGTGGCATTGACGGCGCGGACCGATGAGTTGGATAAGGAGCGAGCAGCTCTCATGGTGGAGTTGGCGACCAAGGATGGAGAGCTCAACGCGTTGAAAGCGGAACTCGCGCAGATGGCGGAGAAGCCTGATGATTCAAAGGCGGTGGCGAAACTTGTAGAAGAGAAGAAGCAGCTGGCCGTCAAGTTGGCCGAGAGGGAGGCGGACTTGAAGAAGGCGAGAATGGATCTCGGTCGGCTGCACTTGAATTCAGCGGCGATTGAGAAACAGCTTGTGGCACTGAAGCGGAGCACAGCCCAGATCGACTCGGTTCGTTATGAAAAAGGAGCGGTGGATGTGAAGGAGCAGCAAGCCAGGGTTTTGGAGCAGGTTCGTGGAGTCTTGAAGACGTTTCCACACGCCCGATTTGAGATCGTGGGTCATACCTGCGACCTCGGAAGTAAACAGGGGAATCTGACGCTCAGTCGTCAGCGGGCGCGTTCCCTTCACGATTTCCTCCTCGCAAATGGCGTCCCGGATGAGCGATTGAAGTCGCGTGGCGTTGCCGATGCCGAACCTTTGGTGCCGAATACAAATGAAGCAAACCGGCGGAAGAATCGCCGGGTTGAAATCGAGATTTTAGATTAAACGATATGAAGATACGACCTGCTCTCTTTCTCCTGGGGTTTGCTCTTGCAATGACTTCCTGCAACTCGAACGATTCGGGCGATTCGACCACCAACGCTTTGACCCTGGAAACAACGACATTTGGAACAACAGCTGATGGCAAATCCGTCAAATTGTTCACCCTCAAGAACGGCTTGGGCCACGAGGCCAAGGTCACCGAGTATGGGGCCATTTTGACCTCGATGAAAGTTCCCGACCGCGATGGCAAGTCGGCTGAAATTACTTTGGGTTATGGGGATGATCTGGCGGCTTGGGAAAAGAGCACCGGGTACTTCGGGGCCACTGTGGGCCGTTATGGAAACCGGATTGCCGATGGCAAGTTTACCCTCGATGGGAAGGACTATGAACTGGCGACCAATAATGAACCGGGAGGGATGCCCTGCCATCTCCACGGAGGTCTGAAGGGGTTTGATAAAGTCGTCTGGGAAGGGCGGCCTTTGGAATCTTCGAAGGCCGTCGGGGTCGAGTTGACCTATCGCTCGGTGGATGGGGAAGAAGGGTATCCGGGTAATCTTGATGTGACGGTGAGATACTTGCTGACGATCGAAGGTGAACTGAGTTATCAGGTGGATGCCAAGACGGATGCCCCGACGCCGGTCAACATTGTCCAGCATACTTATTGGAACCTGACCGGCGACACCAAGAACACCATTCTGGATCACGAACTTCAGATTTTGGCGGACCAGTTTCTGCCGACCAATGAAGGGTTGATTCCCACCGGTGAGTTGGCTTCGGTGGAAGGGACGCCGATGGATTTCACTTCCCCTCATCTCATCGGAGCGCGGATCAACGAGGAAACCGAGGCTCTCAAATTCGGAGGAGGCTACGATCATTGTTGGGTCTTGAGGGCGCCCGAGGAGAAGGGTCAGCTTCGTCTTGCGGCGGTCTTGCATGACCCCAAGACCGGACGAGTGATGGAGGTGTTGACCAATCAACCGGGAGTGCAGTTTTACAGCGGGAATTTCCTTGATGGAAACCCATCGGAATTGAGGACGGCCTTGTGTCTTGAGACGCAGCGATTCCCCGATTCACCGAACAAGCCGGAGTTTCCCACCAGCATCCTGAAGCCTGGTGAGACCTATCACCACAGTCAGGTCTTCCGGTTTTCGACCAAGTAGAATACAGAGGGGTTCCTACATCACCGCGAACTTGAGTTCGGCGCTGGAAACGACTTCTCCATTCACCGTGCAGGTGGCTACGGCCTGGCCGATGTTTCTTCGGAACTTGGTGATTTCGGCATCGATGAACAAGGTGTCTCCCGGCACAACCGGCTTGCGGAATTTGACGTTGTCGGCACTCAGGAAGTAGCCGATCTTACCTTGGTTGTCGGGCATCCGCATGATGAGGATGGAAGCCGTCTGGGCCATGGCTTCCAATTGGAGCACCCCGGGCATGACCGGATGGCCGGGGAAGTGCCCCTGGAAGAATTCCTCGTTCATGCTGAGGTTTTTGATGGCGGTGCACTTCATCTCGGAAGAGAAGCCGGTGACCCGGTCGATGAGGAGGAACGGATAGCGGTGGGGAAGAATCTTGAGGATGTCCTTGATGTCGAGAACGGCCTCGGCTTCGGGGAGTTTGAGGGGGGGCACCATGGACCGCATGGCGGCGTAGTTCTTTTGCAGAGCCCGGGCGGCTTCGGTATTGGGGCCGTGACCGGGTTTGACGGCGATGACATGGCCGTTGAACTTACGGCCCGAAAGCATCAGATCGCCAATGATATCGAGAGCCTTGTGCCGAGCGAATTCGTTATCGAACCGCATCGGTTCCTTCGACATGATTTCATCTCCACGGACGACAACGGCGTTTTCAAGAGAGCCTCCTTTGATGAGTCCTTTATCAAGGAGCGGCTTGATGTCTTCGTAGAAGGTGAAGGTTCGAGCCGGCGCGATTTCCTTTTCATAGATTTCGGGAGTAATCACCGATGAGAAGTATTGCACGAAGCGACCGTCTTTTCCGACGTTGGTGACCGAGACCCGGAACTGTTTATCGGGGACGATGGTGATCAGCGATCCGTTCCCTGTTTCCAGGTGGATCGGCTCGCGGATCTCCCACACTTTTCTTGGAGCAGTCTGTTCCTGAAGGCCGGCCTTTGTGATCAGTTCGACATAGGGGCGCGAAGAGCCATCTCCAATGGGAGGCTCGTTGGCATCCATTTCGATAAGAGCGTTGTCGACACCCAATCCAACCAGAGCGGAAAGGACGTGCTCGACAGTGTGAACGCGAACCGAACCCTCGGCCAAAGTGGTGGCGCGTTCTACAGTTTGAACTTTGGACACGTCCGCGTCGATGAATGGCTTGTCGGGGAGGTCAATGCGGCGGAATTTGAATCCGTGTCCTTCGGGGGCGGGCTTGAGAGTCAGGGTGACTTTTTCGCCGGTATGCAGTGAGGTGCCTTCGAGAGTGGCTTCGGATGCGAGGGTGTGCTCCATGTGCGACATGGCGGGGTTTTAAACTGGGATCCGAGATTTGAAAGGGATTTTATGTCGCCGTGGTCCCGCTCATTCCTCCTCGAACCGACTTTTCCATCCTGTCCATGACAGAGGATTGGCTGGTGGTGGGCAAACCGGCCCCCTTGATTGTTCACCCCACGAATGACCGCATTGAGGTGACCTTGCTGGGGGAATTGAAAGCCCGTGGGCCGGGGGGAGACTTTTACTTTGTCAACCGTCTCGATCGTGAAACGAGTGGATGTGTCCTTGTCGCCCGATCGAGGAAGGCCGCCAGGGAATTTGGCCGGATGATGATGCGGCGCCAAATTCGGAAACACTATCGCGCCATCGTCCACGGGTGGCCTGAGTGGAGCGAAATCGACGTGGAGCAGCCGATGATTCGGAAAGGTGAGGTCCAAGAGAGTGCCATCTGGGTCAGGCAATGCGTTCATCCGGAAGGAAAGCCGAGTTTCACCCGTTTTTGGGTTGAAGAGAGATTTGAACGAGAGGGTGACAGATATGCGATCATCGGAGCCGAGCCGAGGACGGGAAGAACTCATCAACTCAGAGTTCATCTGGAATATCTTGGTCATTTCATCGTCGGGGATAAGATTTATGGAGGGAATGGGGCGGAGTATCTGGAGTTTTTGGAATCGGGCTGGAGCCGCTCTCTCGCCAAGAGGTTGAAGCTCAGTCGCCACGCTCTCCATGGTTCAGGGATGATCTTCGAGTGGGAAGGTGAAGAGTTTGAGGTGAAATCTCCGTGGCCGGACGAGTTGGCAAAGTTTTGTCTTGGTTCGTCGGAAGAGGGCGTTTGACTCTCGGAGTATGGCAAACCTTGAGGAAATGGTCTCATTTTTGAACGAGACACTAAAGACTTCGGAGATTCCGGACTATCCCGGGGCTCACAATGGATTGCAGCTGGAGAATGCGGGACGGGTGGGGAAGGTGGTTTCAGCCGTTGATGCCAGCTTGCCGGTTTTCGAGAAGGCCGTCAAAGCAGGGGCGGATCTCCTCGTTGTGCACCATGGGATGTTCTGGCAGGGCGTCCGGCCGATTTCCGGTCCATTGTATCAAAAGCTTAAATTGGCGATGGACGCAGGGCTCGCGGTATATAGCTCGCACCTCCCTCTGGATATTCACGATTCGTTTGGGAACAATGTAAGGCTGATGAAGGCCCTTGAGCTTGGCGAGGGGACGCCATTTTTTGACTGGAAAGGCATCCAGTTGGGGAGGAGAGGTCACTTTTTCGGCAAACTGGGCGATCTTGCCGGTCGATTGGAGCAAGTGGTTGGAGGAAAAGTTCACGTCCGTGGAGATTTGGAGAAGCCGGCTGGCATTGTGGGACTGATCACCGGCGGTGCCGGGAGCGAAGTGGAAGCAATGGCGAAGGAGGGAATCGAGACCTTTATCACGGGTGAAGGGCCACATTGGAGTCATCCCTTGGCTGAGGAGCTCGGAATCAACTTGCTCTATGGAGGGCATTACGCGACCGAAACCTTCGGGGTCAGGGCTCTAGGCCGCTTGCTCGAGCGTGAGTTCGGAGTAGAACAAGAATTCGTCGATCACCCTTCGGGACTCTAAAAAGTCGCCAAATGAAGAGAGTTTTTTTGAGAAATTGGGGGTCGATGGCGGCGGGGAGGTGCCTAATCCTTGATTTATCAAGGGTTTCCGGGTCTTTCCATCTGTTAGGGTAATGCAAAAAAAGACTTGCCGGATGGGGTGTTGGCGGGTAATCCTCTACTCAGTGATGCGGGTATAGCTTAATGGTAAAGCTCCAGCCTTCCAAGCTGATTATGAGGGTTCGATTCCCTCTACCCGCTCCAAAACCCTTCAATTTCCAACAATTCTCCCAAGAATTACGATCTAGAATACCATGAAAAACACGCTGAAATTCGCGCTTACGGCTGTCCTTATGGGCGCAGCGCCAGTCGCATCTGCTGATGTGGTCGATTGCGTCAAGTTGAGCAATGCAGTGAAAGCTGCTGTTGTTGCTGACTCGAGCAATGTCCTCGATATTGTTTCCAAGAATATCGCCGCCAACGAATCTTGCGCTTGTGAGATTGTGAAAGCCGCCATCATCGGCTCTGATGCTGATTCAGGTTTGGTTGCGAGAATCGTGGAGGCTGCCATCCTCGAAGCGCCTTCTGAAATGCGTCTCATCGCTCAGTGTGCCATGGCAACCGCTCCAAAGGCTGCTCCTAAAGTGCAGGCCGTGCTCGAGAAATTCGACAAGGCTGGCGGAGAGGGCTCTTCCGATAAAGGAGGTCTTGACGACAGCAAGGACGCTGTTCCCGATGTGGAAGGCCCCAACCCTCTTGATTTCCCAACAACCGGGGATGATGAGATTGGTCCTCGCCCTGGTAACGACCCCGACCCCTACCACTACTTCCGTTTTGATCCAGTCGACGACGATCCTCAAGTGACTCGCGTTGGAGATGGCTCCTCGCTGGGCGGAGGGAGTTCATCTGGGTCCGAAAGCGCGGGTTCTTAAACTTAATGTTCACGCTCAAAGCCGTTGTGGTCCACTCCCTGACGGCTTTTTGAATTCAAACAAATTATCGACAAACATTTATGAATAAGCAAATTTTCGCAATCGCCGCCGTTGGAATGGCTTCCGCCGGAGCTCTGTGCGCTCAGTCGCTCTATGACATTGCTCCTAATGAGGCGGAGAAGGATAGTCTTCCCCTGACATGGACCGCTGGAATGGACATTGGTTGGGACGATAACCCCACTCCACTTCTTGTTGGAGGTGGAGACGATGAGAGTATGTATGGCCAGGCTTACGTTGGCGCCACTCTTCTCAGCAACCAGCCGGCATCAACAACTAGTTTTGGAGCGCAGATTGGTGTGATCCACTATTTTGACAACCTCGATGTTCGTGGTACTGATGTTGACGACACTAGCTTCACGGCTTCCCTTTATCTCAATCATACTCAAAGGATCAGCGAACGTCTTCGGATCGTGAGCCGCAATTCCTTGGCCTATGAGCTCGAGCCTGATTATTCTTTCGGATATCAGTCTGACAGGCAGGTCGGAAATTATTTCCGTTGGTATACGGACAATGCTGTTGGCTATCGCTGGTCGGAGCGTCTTGCGACCTACACTGGCTTCGCCTTGAATGGGATCACCTATGACGACGTTGACAACAGAGATCGGTTCACGTGGAGCCTCTACAGTGATTTCCGTTATCAGCTCAGTCAGGTGACAGTTGGAACTTTGAATTATCGCTACGCTGAGACCGAAGGCGATGGCCCGGTAACAGATTCTACCAATCACTATGTTACAGTTGGTTTGGAGCATCGATTCAGCCCGCGCGCAATCGGAGTGATTAAGGGTGGTGTTCAGATTCGTGATGTCGACAACGGTGATTCTGATACTAACCCATATTTCGAGGGTTCGTTGCGGATCAAGGCAAACGAGCAGTTCTCGTGGAAAGCCTACGGACGTTATGGAATTGAAGATTATTCCCGATCGATCGGGCCTGCGATCTATAGTGGCAACGAGACTCTGCGTCTTGGTATCGAGGGTGACTATATCGTTTCTCAGCAACTGTCGCTGATCGCTGGAATCAACTACATTAATTCCTCATATGACGACCTCTTGGACACGTCGCCTCCAGGGCCAAGCTCAGTTGATGAAGATTCGTTCAACGCCTACATTGGTTTTGACTACGGAATCACTGAGACAATCAGCGTAAATGGGCGATACAACTTCGAGGATTTATCGTCGGACGCTGGATCACGTGATTACGATCGTAATCGCTTCAGCCTCGGAGTAAGCGCTCAGTTCTAAGATTCTAAAATATTTCTGAACATTTCCAGCCCTCGCGGTGTCTTTTCATTGCGAGGGCTGTTTTTTGCCCCTATTTGTAAGCCATCACCTTTTTCCAATTCGTCAAAATTCCAAATTCATGAAAGGCACTATCCCCGGAACTGAAACCGCTCCTTCCATCGATTATTGGCAGGTTTTGAAGAATCGCTATGGCGTCATTCTTCTCACCTTCCTGCTCGTCTTTATGACCGCTGCCGTCATCACGTCGGTCATGCCCCAAAAGTATGAAAGTACTTCGGTTGTTCAGGTTCATCCTTCTATGATTACGATTTCTCCCACCGGGCATTCAGGTCGGGCCGGTTTGGGAACCTTGATGACAAGGAATTATATGGAGAACGAATTTGAGACCATCAATGCTCCCGAGACTTTGACCGAGGCGGCTGAGTTTCTCCGTTTACCTGATACTTGGGACATGAAGATGGATGAAGTTCTCAAGACTCTCCGCAATATCGTGGTAACCAGCCCCAGACGGGGAACCGATCTCATTGAGATCAGAGTCAGACATGCTAAGCCTGAAGAAGCCAAGGAAATTGCTGAAGCCCTGTCGAAAGCATACGTTTCACGAAGGAATCGTGAGGAAACTGCCCGGGCAGAGCAGGCTTTGAAGGCTCTTGACGAGGAGTTGACTCTCCAGGGTGACTTGGTCCAAGAGCACCGCAAGGAGCTGACGGTGCTGATTCAGCAGTATGGAATTCCCTACTTTGATGGTCGGCGTTCAGGTCAGGTTGGTGCAACTGAGGAGGAAATGTATCGACTCTCCCAGAAGAAACTCGATGACTATGAGACACAGCGGGATCAGCTGAGGATTCAGATCCAAAAGTTGATGAGTACCCCGAATGAAGACATTGTTCGGGCTGCTGCTGGCCTTGATCTGCCGGAGAATCAGGTCACTGTTTACTATACGAAATATCGGGAGGCGATCGATGCCTTCAAATCAGTGCAGTCCCAGGGGCTGGGACCAAGGCATCCCGAGGTGATTGCGCTGAAGGAGCGTGCTGATAGTGCCATGGAGTATGCTCGCCACGAAGTGGTGACCTTGAAGAAGGTTCTTGATACCAAGCTTCTCATGATCGACCGGCAAGTGGAAAAGATGCGTGAGATTGTCGATAACAAACAAAATATCACCGTTGAGCTTTCCTTGAAGCAACACAACTACAATCAAGCCAAGGAAGACTATGAGCAATCCCGGGACATGTATCGCGAGATGAAAATCAAGCAGCAGGAGGCGCGTGTGCTTCTTAAGATGCCCAAAACTCCGATTACGATTCACGAGAAACCAAAGAAGGCGAGTAGTGCGGTCTATCCTAATATCACAATGAACCTTCTTCTTGGTGCCGGGGTTGGTCTGATTTTCGGAATTGGGATCGCATTCCTTCTCGAGCACCTTGATACCTCCGTGAAGAGCCTTGAAGACGTGGAGCGCTATTTGCAAGTGCCTGTTCTGGCGGTCATCCCGAAGGATGTTGGTATGCTTCACAAGCAGAGTGGCATGAGTCCGGATGCGGAGGCCTATCGAATCCTACGAACCAACATCGAATTCAACCGGAAGAACCCGGAAGACAACTCGATCACCGTGGTCTCCGGAGGAGCGGGTGAAGGTAAGTCCACCACATTGGTCAATCTGGCTTACGTTTGTGCGCAAGGTGGTTACACCACCCTGATGATTGACGCTGACCTTCGTCGTCCTCGTCTCCACACTTTCTTTGACATCAATAATTCCGTGGGTTTAACCAACTATCTCACCACGGACCTGGCTTTGGAAGATGTCATTCTCCAGACTCCGGTGGACAACCTCTATTTCCTGCCTTCGGGAATTCTTCCGGCCGATGCCGCCGGAATCCTGAACTCCCGCCGGATGTCGGAACTGCTCCAAGACGTCAAGCAACGGTTTGATCTCGTTCTGGTGGACTCGCCTCCGATTCTGGGAGTGAGTGACGCTGCTGTTCTCGCCAGTGAGGTGGACCTCACCATGGTCGTCGTTCAGCACCGCAAGCTTCCCAGAAATATGCTGATGCGTGTGAAGCAGGCCGTTGAAAACGTCGGAGGTCAAGTGATCGGGGTTGTGCTGAACAACGTGGATGTCCGAAGCGACAGCCAGTATCAGTATTACACAAGCTACTACACCTACTATGCCCCGAGTGCGCTTGATGAAAACTCGACACCTCAACAGATGACCCCTCATCAGGCCCCGGCCGCGGCTCCCGACAAGAAAAGCTCGACAGCCGAGACTTCCAGTGGTGATGATCTCTACTAATCATTGAAAACCAGCTAAATTCCAAAGACCTCAAATTATGAAGACTGTAGTTGCCCTGCTCATGACTATCCTGGGCCTTTCCTCTGCCTTCGGGCAGATCCGCGCCAAGCAAATGCTTGAAATCAAGATCACCGGAGTTCCGGTGAGTGAGAAATCCCGTTTGGACAACGTCTATCAAGTCTCTTCATCCGGGACGATCAGCATGTGGGCTATTGGAACCATTAAGGCTTCCGGGCTCACGACTTCGCAGCTCGCTTCCACGATCGCTTCAAGATACAAGGCTGCCGGCATCTACAATTCTCCCACTTTCATTGTTACCAGTCAGCTTGAGGCAGGTGATGCGGCCGTGAAGACGTTTACGGTGGGTGGTCAAGTCAAGGCTCCCGGGCCGAAACCTTGGTCCATTGGAATGACCCTCTTCAATGCCGTCCAATCAGCGGGAGGACATACTCCGTTCGGGGCCATCAACCGGGTCAAGCTGTTTCGGAATGGCTCGGTTTACACCTATGACCTTCGAAATGACCGCCATAAAACAGTCAAGGTCTACGAGAAGGACATGATTGAAGTTCCTCAGACCGGTTGGAACGGCAGGTAAGCTCACGGATTTTTGCAAAAGCGGGCAGGTGGCGAAGTCACCGGCCCGCTTTTTTGTGTTGAGGGATTGAATCAAGACAGGGCGGCGATATTGTCCCATCTGTGAAGCGTTCGGTCATTCTCCTTTTGCTGACATCGTCGGTTTGTTTGCCGGCGAATGGTGAGGCGGATATTAATGGACTGACTTCACCTGATTTTTTGATCCGGGAGAAAGCCCAGAAGACCTTTCTTCCCTGGATTTTCGAGAATCCGGGAAAAGCGAAGCAGGAGCTTTTGAGGTTGTATTTGGCGACCGAAGATCCGGAGTTGCGAATGAGGCTGATTCCAGCCTTGGAACGGGCTTATTTCGCTCCCACGAAGGGATATGTGGGAATCAAAATGCGACCCACTTTTCTGGATGGGTTGGGGAGGTTCAGAGGAAACCAGACAACCGGAAAGGGGATTGACGTCATCCAGGTCATGCCTGGGACTCCGGCGGACAAGAGCGGCCTGCGAGTGGGAGATGTGATCGTTAGAATGAACGGATGGGAGGTTGCCGGTGGATTGGATTTGAACTCGGTATTTGCCGATCGGATCCAATCCAATCCTCCGGGAAGGGAGATTCAACTCAAGATCCGTCGAGGGAAAGAAGAGAAAGATTTGGTTTTGACTCTCGGTGTCTTGCCTGCCCCGAGCGAAAGGGCTCGTGAGATTTTGCGTGCCCAGGTTGATGAACATCCGTCTGTTCGTGGCATCTTACCCGAATCGCTCGAGGAGGAGGTGGAAGAATTCCGATCCTGGCTAAGGATGGAAATTGAGAAAGACGCAAATTCTGATCGCTGAATGCCGCACATCGGTTACCTTTTTTCCCCAAGAGTTCGGGACAATTTCCCGTTCTGCCTCAGTTACAGTCGACTTTATGAAAAAAAACGTCCTCCGATCAATTCTCCCCTCTCTGGCGCTTTGGTTGCTGCCCAGCTGCTCAACCCTTGCTGCTGATTTTAACCTGGTCGGGAGTGAGATGTCGCGAATTCTGCAAAATGGACACTACGCCCGCCTCGAATTCAATGACGAGCTGAGTGAGAGGATTCTCAATGATTACATCGATAGTCTTGATCCCAATCGTCTTTACTTTGAACAACCAGACATCGATCGCTTTCAGAAGGAATACAGCGACAAGCTCGACGACCTCTTGATCGAAAAGAAATCGATTCCTGCTGCGACCGATATTTACAAGACCTACCAGAAGCGGGCTGGCGAGCGGATGGCAACGGTCAAAGAGATTCTTAAGAATGAAACGTTCAAGTTTGATGGTGATCGCGAGATCAAGAGAGATCGAAAGGAGGCTGCTTGGCCAAAGAACGGGGAAGAAGCCACCGCTCTCTGGCGTTTGCAATTGGAGGATGCCTTGTTGGCTGAGGAATTACGCCGTGAGGGGATTGCGAAAAGGGCCAAGGAACAGGGGAAACCAAACCCGCTGGAGAAGGAACCTTCTGCGCTCGAGAAAATCGGTCAGCGATACGAGCGATTCATCAAGACCATCGAGGCCAGTGACAAAGAGGATATTGCCAATTATTTCCTGAGTGCAGTTGCGGCCTCCCACGATCCACATTCGGACTACTACAGCGCGCGGGAGTTGCAGCAATTTCGGGTGAATATTGAAAATCGGCTTGTCGGAATTGGTGCCTTGCTTCGGGCCGAGGACGATGGTGCCACGAAGATCGAAGGAATCGTGAACAATGGTCCGGCTGATCGTCAGGGCGAGTTGAAGCTCAAGGACCGGGTGGTCGCTGTGGATTCCAAGAACGATGGGAATTGGGTGGATATCATGTTCATGCCGCTCGACAAGGTGGTCGAGATGATTCGAGGTGAGGAAGGAGTGGAAGTTGCTCTCAAAGTGGAGCCGGCTGACGGTGCTCCCGGAGAAACCCGCATCATCATTATCAAGCGGGAAGAGGTCACCATGAAGGACGAGCTGACCACCGCGGAGATCATTTCCTATGGAGAAGGTCCGGATGCCATGAAGTTTGGAATCATCAAGATGCCTTCGTTCTACTTTGACCCGGAGGATCGTAGCGTCCGGGTTTCTTTGGATCTGGAGCTCATTTTGGACCGCCTGAAGAAGGAGGAAATCGATGGTTTGGCAATCGATCTTAGAGGAAATGGGGGAGGCTCTTTGGAGGAAGTTCGCCGGATCACGGGATTTTTCGTCGGGGACAAAGCTCCGGTGGTGCAGATCAAGATGACCAACGGTCACATTGAGGCTCTCAAGTCACCCTTCCGCAAGCCACGCTACGATGGGCCGATGGTGATCTTGACTGACAAAGGGAGTGCCTCGGCCAGCGAGATTCTTGCCGGGGCTCTGCAGGATTACAATCGGGCAGTCATCATTGGAGAGTCATCCACTTACGGCAAGGGGACGGTCCAGCAGCCTCTCGAGATTGGGCGGTTTATGCCTTTGTTTGCCGATCGCAACCGCGCTGGAGCCGTCAAACTGACCATCCAGAAGTTTTACCGGGTCGCTGGCAGTTCGACCCAGCTCGAAGGGGTGGTCCCGGATATTGTTCTGCCTTCGGTCCGCGATGCTCTCGAGGTGGGTGAAAAGTATGCCAAGCATGCCTTGGCCTACGACAGCATTCGCCGGGCGTCCGAGTTCGAGCCTTTGGATCGTCAGAATTTGTTCGTTCCGATGCTGAAGGAAAAGAGCAAGGCCCGGATTAATGCCGATCAGGATTTCAAGTATGTCATCGAGGACACCAAGCGCCTCGAAGAGCGCATGAAGGCGAACTCGGTTTCACTGAATATCGAAAAGCGTCGTCAGGAAATCAAGGAGGCGGATGAACGTCGCAAAGCTCGCAATGCCGAGCGGATTAAGCGTTTTGCCGAATTGGCCGAACAGGATCAGAAGGAGTTCAAAATGTATCGCCTGACTCTCGACGACGTTGCTGCCGAGGCTCTTCCGGAAGTCGATCTCAAAGAGGATAACGAGCGCCACATGCGTCGGGCGAAGGATGATATTGCTGATCTGGACGATACTCCCGAGTGGCCCAGTGGCCTGGATGCGACCAAGCGCGAGGGTTTGTCTGTTCTCCGGGATCTGACGGAGGCAGTGAAGGCTGCCAAGCTTGCCGGCGCGCTCAAGGCCGTGGACTGATCTTCCGGATGTCTGGGGTTGCTGAAAATCTCGAGATCGTCCGGGATCGGGTTCACAGGGTGGCGTCCCGGGTGTGTCGTGACGTGGAGCTCTTGGTCGTTTCCAAGACGTGGCCTGCCGAAGTGATCATGGAGGCGGTGGAGGCCGGGCAAGTGAAGTTCGGGGAGAACCGGTTGCAGGAGAGCGAGGAAAAGATTCCCAAGCTGCCGGCTCACCTTGAGTGGCATTTCATTGGAGGACTGCAGAGGAACAAAGTGCGCAAAGTGCTCTCTCTCTTCCCGGTGATTCACAGTATTTCGTCGCTGAAACTGGCACGGTTCACCAACCGGGTGGCGGAAGAACTCAGACTACGTCCCAAGGTCTTTCTTGAGATCAATATTGGTGAGGAGGAAGCGAAGGGAGGCTTCCTGGTGGAACAGTTGCTCCGTGAACTCGACGATTTTCTTGTCCTCGAGCATCTCGATTGGCAGGGCTTGATGTGTCTTCCTCCGAGAGTCGAGACTCCTGAGGAGGCCCGGCCTTGGTTTGCCAAGGTCCGGGAATTTCAGGAGGAGCTCGAGGTTCGCTCCGGAAGGAAACTGCCAAACCTGAGCATGGGAATGAGTGGGGACTACGAGGTTGCGATCGAGGAGGGCTCGACCATCGTGCGAGTCGGTTCGGCAATCTTTGGACCACGGTTGAAACGATAATGAATGCCATGAAGCTAATGAATTCGGTGGTGATCGGTAGCGAGTTCGCTCTTTCCTGGGACGACGGGGCTGAGAGCTACGTGCCGCTGGAGAAGCTCCGCAGAGGCTGTCCGTGTGCTTCTTGCCAAGGGGAGCCGGATGTTACGGGAAAGGTGCTTGTGCCCAAGGTGACCTATGGAGAGCGGAGTTTTCAATATGTCAGGCATCAGATGGTGGGTGGATATGCCTTACAAGTATTTTGGGCGGATGGTCACAGTTCAGGGATCTATTCCTACGACCTCTTGAAGGCCTTGGGAGAATAAAAAACCCCGGCCGACCTGGGGGCGACCGGGGTGATTAAAGTGAAGCTGAAAGTCGCCTACTGAAGCGCTGTGGTGACCAGTCGCTTGATGGCGTCTTCGGCCTTGCTGCTTCCCGGGTGGAGGTGCCGAGCTTTGTAATACCAAGAGAGCGCTGATCCCTGGTTCCCGCGCTCCTCGTGCGCTTCGGCCTTGTTCAGAGCGATCGTGAAGTCGGCAACCTTGGGGGCAAGGCTGGTCATGACCTGGTTGAGAACAGGATCATCGGGAAAGCGGTCATGGACATCGGAAAGCTTCTCCCAGGCGGCATAGACCTGGCCGAAATTGGAGAGCTCCTTGGCGCTCCCGACGGCCTTCTCGATCTCTGTGATGTTGTCAAGAACCTGGCGGAACTTGGCCTGACGATCAGGATCATTCTTGATGCTCGCGGCGAGCTCGTGTTGACGCTTGAAGACTTCGCGGTAGTTCTGCTCGGCGAAAAGACGATCGAAATCATTCCGAAGTTGAATGAGGGATCCTCCCGCCTCGACAAGTTGGTCGAACTCGGAAAGCTTGGGATTCTGAGGCCACATTTCCATGGCCTTTTGAATCTCTGCTTGAGCGAGGTCGTTGCTGCCGGCGGCAAAGTGGATCTTGGCGGAGTTGATGGCCATGTCGCTCGCCCTGGTGTAAGTGGCAATGGCAGCTTCTGCTTTGGTGGCATCGAAGTCACCAGCCTGGGACTTGAGGATTTTGATCTGCTCGGCAGCTTTGGTGTAATCCTTGGCGTCGATGGCATTGAGGAGAACATACGATCCCCGGACGAAGGTGAGGACCTTGCGCTTCTTCTCCCGTTCCAGGGTGTTGATCGAAGGCATGAACTCTCCCACGAGATAGGATTCGGCGAGGCGCTTGGAGGCGGACTCAAGTTCGCCCCGCTCAACAAGAAAGGTGAAGGCTTCCACTCCTTTGTCCACGTCTCTCATGGCTTCGTTGGCCAGGGAATCGAGAGTCGAGACGGTCGGGCTGACTCCAAGGCTTTCGCTGAACATCTTGTTGATGTCGGACTTGTCGTCGATGTAGAGAGTGCCATCACCATCGGACCAGAGCATGTTGTAGAAGCGCGAGGCCATCACAACGTGCTTGAAGCGTCGCTGGACGAAGAACTGAACCATGAGGGCCTGGTATTGGATCTTGGCCAGTTCGGTCTTCACCTTGTGCTCCATTTCGCGGGTTTTCTTGGACGCTTCAATTTCGGCGATCCGGCGAATATGTTCGGCGTAAGCGAGTGATTGGGCACCGCGACCGGTTTGGGTCGCTTCTTCACTTGCCTCGTTGTTGCCGTCGCCCTGAGCACGGCCGGCTCCGGTATTGGCCTTCCCGACCGAAGGATCGCGTTCGGTCCGAGCCTTCCAGTCGGCATCAAGAATGTGGGTTTTCTTTTCCCGCTCCATGGCCTCGATGAGGTCGCGTCCTTTTTGGACGTCCCGCTTGGCGAGCACAGCGGTGTAAATGGCATTACTCAGGGAATCGCAGAGCTTGGAATCTCCGGGGTAGGAAGCAGCCTTGGGGAGAAGAGCGACGGCATCCCGGAAGACCGGGCCTCCTTTACGATGAGGAGACAGGGTGGCGAGAATCTGTTCGATGGTGTCCCGATATTCCTTGGCTGACTCGGAGTTTTCCTCGGGTTCATTGAGGTACTTTTCAAAACGGGCCTCGAAGATCCGGTTGTTACTGGCGGCCCAAGTAGAGCCATTCCAGGAAATGGTGTCGTTGGTGGGGTCGAAGAATCCGATTTCGTTTCCGAGAAGGCCTCCTTGGTTGCGACCGGACGGTTGATTGTTGGCCGGAGGCTGGCGGACGACAGTATCGGTGGGAGTTGAATTACTCGGTTGGCTGTTGGGCGGGGGAGGGGTGTAGACCTGGGCAAGCGCCGGAACGGCCAGGGCAAGGAACAGTGTGAGTGTTTTCATGGGATCGTGGTTAAGTTAGAGTTGTTTGACGTCGAGGGCAACTGCCAGTCCATCGGTGTTGAATTCGATCAGGAAGGTGTATTCGTCTTGTAAATTGAGATTGCCGCCTGCGAAGTCAGTGGGAACCTTGATGGAGAGAAATTTCGGGTTGCTTTCCTCGCCAATTTTCAAGGTGACCAGGCTTGCGGTCTCGATGCGTCGATCAATGAGCGTTCCGGTGACCTGGTATTTGTTACCGGAAAGGCTGCGGCTGTTTTCGACGGCCTGTTCGATATCAAGAGGGGGCGCATCGAAGCCCGAGGGTTTGCGGTTGAGAAACCAATATCCGCCTCCGAGGACGAGAAGAATCACGACCGCTCCGATGATGAGGGCCTGGGTGTTGACGCCTGAACTTGCGCGACGAGCCATAAGATGAGGTTTTTGTTAAGAACGAGGTGAAGGTGTCAGTCCCACTGCGGGCGACTGGTGCCGACCCACGAAGCGACGAGGCCGACCATAATATGAATCAAGAGAACAAAGAAGCACATGTTTACGCCGGAAAGATTGGTTTCGATCACGGTGCGAATGGCGGTCAGATAGTCCCCTGACAGCGATTTGACGCTGCCGGACCAGGCCCAGTAGGCTGAGATGAAGGGGCGGGTAAAAGGTTCGACCGCGGCAGGCAGGGCCAGAACTGCTCCCGAGAGCGGCAACTGGAATCCCACCAGATAGACTGAAAGCAGGGAGGCCTGCTCGGCGGTTTTCATCAGGCTTGAGATTCCGAGACAAATGGCGGTCATGGCCGCATTGACGAGAACAAGGAAGATGGCGTGCTGCGTAAATTCGCCTTTGAACGAGGTGAACATTTCCACAAAGACCGCCATCCATATGGATTGGATGAGTATCAGGCCCGATAAGAAGACGATTTTACTTAATAAATAAGCCGCCGGTCGGACTCCGCCGAATTTCTCCTTTTCAAGGATCAACCTTTCCCCGGCAATTTCGCGGGCGGCGTTGTTGGACCCCATGAGCGAAAGGAGAACGACCTGGAACATGATGATTCCTGAAACCGCAGAGCCAACCTTGAGTCGATCGGCTTGGACGCCAGCTTGTTCTTCGAATTGTTGCTGGACCGTGGCCCCCGGGCCATCGGTAAATCGCCTCATGTTCTCGTTGGCCCTTGGCGCAAAGAGGACAACAAGGATGGGAAAGCAGATGAGGATGGCCAGCTGGAGAATGACCTGTCCGCGGTCCCTGAAAAAGATTTTGAGGCGCCGACTCAACAAGGTCTGAAATTGGCTGACCAAGCCCGGCATCCGGACCGGCGGAGGGTCTTTCTTGGCCTTGGAGCTCTTACGATCCTCAGCGCCTTCTTTGTCCTGTTCGCTTTCTTCCAGTTCCACTTCCTCGGCCGGGAGCTCCAGCAGACCTTGTTTGACGAGCTGATCGCGATTCTTGTTGAGCTTGGAATAGTAGTAATCGGAATGCTTGAGCCACGATTTCCGCCACTTCTCCGAGGCTTGCTTCGCGAGCTGGGGATAAACCAGTTCGGTATGATCCACCGAGAAATAGTGGGTGAGTTCTTCCGGGGTGCCGTGATAGGCGACCCGGCCTTCGTGGAGAACGAGGATGGAATCGTAGAGTTCGAGGTGAGCCAATGAGTGGGTCACCGAAAGCACGATACGCCCTTCCTTTCGGGAAATGTCGTGCAGGAGATTGACAATCTCCCGCTCCGAACGGGGATCGAGCCCGCTGGTGACCTCATCGCAAAGAAGGAGTTTCGGGTCCGAAACAAGCTCCATGGCAAGCCCCAGACGGCGTTTTTGGCCGCCTGAGAGGACGTGAACGGGTCGATCGGCAATGGGGGCGAGCCCGGTTTCTTCGAGTACGCGATCGATACGTTGATCGAGGTCCGCGGTCCCGCGGGTCTTGATTCTCAGCCGGGTGGCGGCCTCCACTGCTTCGTCGACGGTCAATTGCTCGAACGCGATTGAGAACTGCGGAACATAACCGATTTCCCAGGGCTCGAGGTCTCCTTCTTCAGAGAGATTACGGCCGTTCCACCAGAGTGAGCCATCGGACTCGGGATTCAGGCCGGCAATGGTTTTGAGCAAGGTGGTTTTTCCGCAGCCTGAAGGGCCGACAATGGCCATGAAATGGCCGCGGGGAATCTTCAGGCTGGCGCGATCAACAAGATTCAGAGGTTCACCGTCTTTCTGAATGGTGAAACAAACGTCTTTCAGTTCGAGCACTGGCTGCGATGGGTTGATGTGAGAAGGTGTGGGGCTTGGAGAAAACAATTTTCAAAGCTTCCCGAAAGTTTGTCGAAAACATGAAGGGATGGGAAGCTAGAAAAGAGGCGGAATCGATGCCGACGAGTCGCTTCGGTATTGCCCATCCTCGGAAAACGGTCATACTCCCCACCAAGCGCACTCGCTAAACAACCTTTTATTGATCTCCGTGGACCTAACAGATATTCGCAAAATCGTTAAGCTGATGGATGAGCATGGGCTCTCTCAGTTCCAATTCGAAAAGGATGACTTCAAGTTAAAGCTCAAAAAGGGTTCCGATCTTGAAGACCTGCAAGGGCTGGTCGGTTCACTGCCCGCCCCCCAGGCGGCAGCTGCTCCCGCAGCTCCCGCTCCTGCACCAGCCGCTCCGGCTGCTGAAGCCCCGGCAGCGCCTGCCGCGGCCGAGGGAGAGGAAATTCCTTCCCCAATGGTGGGAACCTTTTATCGCAAGTCTTCGCCGGATTCGCCGAATTTCGTCAATGTCGGTGATTCGGTGAGCGAAGGGCAGACCCTTTGCATTATCGAGGCAATGAAGGTGATGAATGAAATCAAAGCGGAAACATCGGGAACGATCACCGAGATCTGCGTGGACGATGCCACTCCGGTTCAGTATGGCGACGTCCTTTTCCGTGTGAAATAACTCCATTCCCTGAAAATCCATGTTCTCGCGCGTCCTCGTCGCCAATCGTGGCGAAATCGCCCTGCGGATCATCCGTGCCTGTCGCGAACTCGATGTCGAGTCGATAGCGGTCTACTCCGAGGCGGATATTGATTCGATGCACGTCCAGTTGGCGGATCACTCCGTCTGCATTGGTCCCGGTCCGAGCAAGGACAGTTATCTTCGCCCTGACCGGATTATCGCAGCAGCTGAGATTGCCGGAGCGGACGCCATCCATCCGGGATATGGATTCCTCTCGGAAAACGCTCGTTTTGCCGAGATCTGCGAAAGCTGCAATATCAAGTTCATCGGGCCTTCCGCCGAGGTCATTCGCACCATGGGCGACAAGAATACGGCTCGGGCGACCGCTACCGCCAATGGAGTCCCGGTAACTCCCGGTTCGGATGGAATCGTTGCTGGTCCGGAGGAAGGTCTCGAATTGGCGAAAGAAATCGGCTTCCCAGTCATGATCAAGGCCACCGCTGGCGGAGGTGGGCGTGGCATGCGCCCGGCGATGAACGAGGACGAATTCGAGTCGCAATTCAATGCCGCCTCGAAGGAAGCGGAAGCCTGTTTCAGCAATGGCGATTGTTACATCGAGAAGCTGGTGCTCGAGCCTCACCACGTGGAATTCCAGGTGCTGGCGGATGATCACGGAAATTATCTGCACCTCGGTGAGCGCGATTGCTCGATGCAGCGGCGCAATCAGAAAATTATTGAGGAATGCCCGAGCCCTCTGATTTCGGACGAAATGCGAACCCGGATGGGCGACGCTTCAAAGCGTTTGATCGAGGCCATTGGATATCGCAATGCCGGAACGATTGAATATTTGGTGAATGCGGACGCCACTGATTTCTACTTCATGGAGATGAATACCCGGATCCAGGTCGAGCATCCGGTGACCGAGGAAGTCATGGGTTGCGAGCTCATCAAGGAGCAGATCCGCATTGCGGCCGGTGAGCCGGTCTCGGAGCACGTTTTGGGAGTCGAGCCTCGCGGACACTCCATCGAGTGCCGCATCAACGCAGAAGATCCCTACAACAATTTTGCGCCCAGCCCGGGTAAGATCGACCTATGGTATGCGCCCGGCGGGAAGGGCGTGCGGGTCGACACCCACGTTTACTCGGGATATTCGGTGCCTCCGTATTACGATTCGATGATTGCCAAACTGATTGTGACTGCCTCTTCGCGAAGTGTGGCCATTGCCCGGATGAAGAGAGCGCTTGCGGAGTTTACGGTGCGTGGCATCAAGACCACCATTCCTTTCCAGCAGGAAATCATTGATCATCCCGACTTCATCAACGGGACTTACGATATCGCCTGGGTCGCCAAGTTTCTGGAAGAAAAGAGCAAATAGCCTGATCCGGAGTTCAGAAACTGGTTGCGATGACCTTGACGAAGCGGGGCATGGAATCTCTTGAAAAGGCCCGGCTCTACGGTATTTGCGACCTTACCTACTTGAATGAGGGCGAAGCGTTGCCGGTTTCTCGAAAATTACTCGAAGGGGGTGCCGGAGTGTTGCAGCTCCGGGCGAAGGGTCGGGATCCGCAGGATTTGACGAAGCTTGCGATCGAACTTCGCGAGTTGTGCGAGGAATTTGCAGTTCCCTTTGTGGTCAACGATCATGTCCAGCTGGCCCGCGAGACTGGAGCTCATGGACTTCATTTGGGGCAGGAGGATGGCTCGATCGCCGAAGCTCGCTCGACTCTGGGCGAAGAGGTGATTATTGGTCGCTCCACCCATTCCTTGGTGCAGGCCGAGAAGGCCCTGGTCGAAAAGGCCGACTACATTGGTTTCGGCCCTCTTTTCCCGACGCCCACCAAGGAGGGGCGCCCCGCCATTGGCTTGGGTGACATCGCCGCCATGGAAGAAAAGGTGGGTTCAAGAATTCCAGCATTTTGCATCGGCGGAATCAAACCTGATAATCTCCCGGAGGTCCTGGGGGCAGGAGCCCGAAGAGTCGTAGTCGTATCCCATCTGCTGACCCACGAGCAACCTTCCGAAGCCAGTCGTCAACTCATCTCCCAACTAACATCAAACCTATGAAGATTCTCGTCGGCGGCTCGGTCGCCATTGATAACGTCAAAACCCCTTCCGCCGATGAAACCAATCTCCTCGGTGGTTCGGCCAGCTATGCGGCTCTGGCAGCTGCCAAACTTGCCAACCCGGTTCATCTGGTTGGCATCGTCGGTCACGATTTCCCTCAGGAGCATCTCGCGATGCTCGAGACCAGCGGGGTGGGTTTGTCGGGATTGGAGCGTTCCGAAAAGGAATCCTTCACCTGGTCCGGAGAATATCATGAAAATATGAATGACCGGACGACTCATAGCGTGGCGATCAATGTCCTCGAGGACTGGTCCGTCAAGGTGCCCGATAGTCTTGCCGATGCCGCCTTTGTCGTTCTGGCCAACATGGCTCCACACAACCAGCTCGAAATGCTCGAGCAGTGCGGAGCTCCCGACCGCTTCGTCGTGGCCGATACCATGGACCTTTGGATCACCGTGGCCAATCCCGAGCTCCACGAGGTCCTGAAGAAGATCGATCTCTTGGTCATCAACGAAAGCGAGGCGCGCGAGTTTGTCAGCACCAACAATCTGATCCTGGCAGGGGAGCGCCTTCTGGCCAAGGGACCACGATATGTCGTCATCAAGCTGGGAGAGTTTGGAGCCCTGCTCTTTGGTCCTGAGGGCTTGTTCTTCCGTTGTGGAGCTTGGCCTCTCAGGGATCTCGCCGACCCAACTGGAGCAGGCGATACCTTCCTCGGGGGATTGATCGGTGAGCTTGCCTCCAAACAGGCCGTGGTGCCTTCGTTCGATCAGCTGCGCGAGGCGGTGGTGAAGGGATCGATTCTCGCCTCCTTCACTTGCGAAAATTTCTCCACCAAATCGCTCGAAAATGCCGCAATCGAAGATTTTGAATCCCGCCTGGAGCGGTTCCGCGAGATCTCGGCTTGGTAAAGAACCCCTGGAAATCCCCATTCCCAGGGGGTTTGAGGGCTTGAATCGAGGTGATGATTCGATGGATGAAAAACTTAAAAAACTCTCAAAAAGGCATTGACGCCTCTGGGTCTCTGACGATAACTTTCCCTTGGATTGCCTGCGGAACCTCATTTGCACTCGTGCGAGTGGGACTTCAACACTAACAGAAAAAACGAAAACAAAAATGAAAACGACTACTCTGAAAGCCGCTGCTGCATTTGGGCTCTCCGCCCTCCTTGCCGGTAGCGCCGCAGCTCAAGAATCACAGTCCAAGCCCGTCGGTTATGAAACTCTGACCGTGAGCAACGGATTCAACTACCTCGGCCTTCGTCTCCACGAAGCTCCAGTAGCTTCCGATGCCGCCGCCACCGTTAACGAAGGAGATGCCGTCATTGGTGTTCCCGATGGTGTTGCTGACGCGCTCGTTGATGGAACTTCCTACCTCTTCGAGGTGACCAGTGGTGATGCTGCCGGTGCCGTGGTGACTGTTGTTGCCTTCGACGCTGCTGCCGACACTGTGACTGTCTCTGATGCTGAGCTCACCAATGACTTTTTCGCCGGTGATGCCTTCACCATTCGCCCTCAGGCTTCTCTTGCCACTGTATTCGGTGAGAACAACGAGGCTGGCCTCGACGCCGGGTTCGCTGGAACCGGTGGTGCCGACCAGATCTGGATCGCTGACGGCGAGGGTGGATTTGATAAGTATTACTATGATGGCTTTAATGCTGCCGCGGGTTCTGCTTCTTGGAGTGATGCTGACTCCCTTGAGGCTGTTGACGCAAATGCTGTCAACCTCTTCTACACCGACGGTCTGATTCTTGTCGGTGACGGAACGGACGGAAATACCTTCGTGGTTTCCGGTTCGGTTAAGCTCACCGATACTGCCTTCAGCCTTCTTGGCGGATTCAACTACCTCAGTAGTGTTTCCCCTGCCGGAGCAACCATCGCCTCCATGTTCGGTCCAAGTAACGAAGCCGGACTGAGTGCTGGATTTGCTGGAACTGGTGGTGCCGACCAAGTCTGGATCCCAGTTGGCGGATCCTTTGAGAAGTATTACTATGACGGATTCAACGCTGGAGCCGGAGCCGCAGCATGGAGTAACGCAGACAGCTTGGAAGCTGTCGATCCTGCAGCTGTCAGCTTCGACGATGCGAGTGGATTCGTTCTGGTCAATGATGGTGCTGCCAAGATGGCAACAGCCGGAGTGCCAGACTTCTACTCCACCCTCTAAAAACAAATAAAATCACTGTTAACCAAAAAACTATGAAATTGAAATTAGCCACGATTCTGGCCGCATCAGCTACTGTTGCTAGCGCTGCTACTTCGGTGACTCTTCGCAACTTCGAGAATGCCACCACTGGTCTTCCGATTGTTGATAACACCGGGGCAGTTCTTCCTACGGGAGAGCTCTCTTGGGAAGTCGGAGTCTTCGATGCTGCCTTTGCAGCGACCCTCGGTGACCTTGATACCGAAGCCTCGGATGCTACCGTCCTTGCTGAATTCACCCAGTCGGGGTCCGCAGGTGCTTTCAACTTTGATGGCCTTACCAGCCGGACTGTTACCGCTGATGATTCCGGTGCTCTTGGGGCTACCGGAACGAATCCTCTTTACGTTGTCGTCAAGCACTCGCCTGCTGGTGGAGACGTGAACGTCATGGTTCTCGACTTTGCTATTAACTGGCCGACTCAGGATGACGGAGGAAACGCTACTACCGGAACTCTGACCGTTGCTCTTGATAACGTTCTCTACGGTGGAGATGCCACCGTTGCAGTCACTGATCAAGGTAACATCCCCGGAGCATTCACTTTCTCCGACGGAATCACCTTCGACAATGGCAATGCGATTCCTGAGCCTTCCACCAGCCTGCTTGCCAGCTTGGCCGGACTTGCTCTCATCGCACGTCGCCGTCGCTAGACACCGTTTCTCACAGGAAACATTCGTTTTCATTTTTTCTCACGCCTGTCCTCTCGCGGGGACAGGCGTTTTTCTTTTAGGCCAGCCCTGAGGCAATTGTGAAGGTTTGAACAATCCAGCTAAGCCTTATCATGCTGAAAAAGATCATCGGAAGATGAGCCCTCGCCTTTTTCCTCATGATCACTTCGGACGTGCCGACTGGTCCGCATCGCTTGCATTCCGAAAAATAGCGGATGCGACCACTGGTCTTTCGATCATCGATGAATAATGGAGTAGTTCCGCCGGTCGAGAAGGTCTCCTGGAAGATTGGATCTGCCATCGGTATACGACGACGCCATTTGTGAGCCCTTAATTGATTCTCCATGGTTGATAGCAATGGTGGATTGTAGTTAGGTGGATGGTGTGAAGGAAAGGAGCGGGCGCATTAAAGAGACGACACGACTGATTCGGGAGGCCCGGGTTCGTTGGGACCGTCACGAAAACAAGTCTTGCCGGATCATGAGGCAAAAGGCGCTGGAAAGTTATGAAGACCTTTCCAGCGATGAGCGCTCGCAAATCCCTCAGGAACTCCGGGTCTGGCTGCGGTATCGAAGCGAGAAGTATTTCGGCGGGGAACGGACTCCGCCGGGATCGAAGCGAAAGACCGGAAGGCAGGGCAAAAAGCCGAAGAAAAAAGCCCATGCGCCCGATCATTCGGTCGCCTCGCGTTCAATCAACAGTCCGGTAGGCAAGCTGGTGGTCCTTGCCTCGAAAAAGGGGATCAGCGGACTTTATTTTGGTCATCGGATCGAATCGTCGACTCTGCCTCCGGATCCGCGTCGACATAACCTCCTGGATCAAGCGGTTGATGAATTGGAGCAGTATTTCGAGGGAGAGCGTCGGCGATTTTCGCTTCCTTTGGATGCCCGCGGCAGTGGGTTTCAGAGGGCGGTCTGGAGGGAGCTCTCAGAGATTCCCTTCGGGCAGACCCGCTCCTATGGCGATCTTGCGGGGGAATTGGACAATCCCGGGGCGGTCCGGGCCGTGGGCACAGCCAACGGGGTGAATCCAATCTCGATTATCGTGCCCTGTCACCGCGTGATTGGCAAAGACGGGACGTTGACCGGATTTGGGGGAGGGCTTGATATTAAAAGAAAGCTTTTACAGCATGAAGGAGTCGTTCTTGAACTGCCGGGCCTTTGATTTTCTGGAGTGAAAGCCCCGGTCTGCGAATCGCTTCAAGATTCTTAATGAACTTGTTTTCGTCTCATCCAGGGCGCTTCGTTGGGGTAGTGTTCTTGTAATCGGCTGATCGAAAGTGGGTTGTGGGATTTCCCTCCGATGGGGATCCTTTTCAAAACCACAAAAATCGCAATTTTCGAATTGCTCGGAGTGCACAATGTGTTTACATAGTGTTCATCATGAAAGCGATAAAGGTTGTTTCTCGTGTGAAGGGATTTGCATTGATTGCCACGATTTCGGTGTTGTTACTTCTCACACTGGTGGCGGTTGCCTTCCTCTCTCTCTCGGCCATTACGGTGCAGACGAGCCGCTCGGAATGGGCGCAGGAAGAGGCGCGGGCCAATGCCCGGCTGGCGTTGATGATTGCGATTGGAGAGCTTCAGCGTGATCTCGGTCCTGACCGCCGCATTGCAGTGAATGCTTCGATTCTTGATACCAACCCGGACACTCTGGACATCGATGGCGTGGCTCAGCCCCATTGGATGGGATTTGTTAGATCCGAATATCCGGGAAATTCCAACGGAAGCCCCTTTACTCGAAGCGAAGATCTCGGAGGTCTGCAGGATGCCAGAAATGGCTCCACCTTCCGCGTTGAGAACCTGATCGAGAACTATTTCGTCAGTGGAAACGAAGGAGGAAGAGATCGGATTCGCGGGAATCGTCAGTATCTTGATGCCAAGACCGAAAACATGAACGAGGGGCGGGACTTTATTTCGCTGGTCGGTGAAGGTTCGGTCAACAACCCGGAGGACGAGATCATTGTTAGAAAGATGGAGACCGAAAAGCTCCAGCGTCTTCCCAACGGCACCAGCGACTATCGCTCGAAAGGCAGTTACGCCTGGTGGGTGACTCCTAACAATCAGAAGGCTCACATCGGCAGGGTTGACCGGCACACCGGCCAAACTATTACCGCCAATGGAGGAGGAATCCAGCGGATGTTGCATGCCCAGGACACGGACATCTCCACGCTTAATGACATGAGCCTCGGTCTCTACACCAAGGACGCGCGGATGATCACACCCAAGACCTTGGGATTGCTCAACGAGGAAAACAAACGGGGTATCAAGGAGCACTTTCACGCCCTGACCAGTTATTCTGCCAGCACGTTGACGAATGTTCGTGAAGGAGGGCTGAAGAAGAACCTTTCGGCTTTCCTCAATGAACAGGGCGGAGACAGCCCCGATGATATCGATGACCTTGATGCCTCGAAACCCTATTACATCGGTATTTCCGGAGACGATCGCTTGGTTGGCCCTCCCAACGAAAGCTATGCCCAGCTCCGAGGATCAGACTTCAGCGACTCGAAGTATGCCGATATTGCGCCAACTTTCGAACTTCTCTGGAACTGGGCCCGCCTGGCCAATCAGTTTGAATATGGAAGTTCTTCCACTGGTATCCGCGAACAACGGATTTGGACCGGGGCTCCCTTCAGACACGGGAACGCAAACGTCTACGATAATGAGAACCGCAAGCCTGCAGATCCACGGAATCTGAAAGACATCAAAATCACCCCGGTGGTGGTGGAAGCTGCCACTTACTACAACCTTGCCACTTACTCCATTGATCAGGGAGGGAACCCGTCTGACAATCGTCCCAAGGAAGTTCTGAGGCTCTGTCTCTATCCGCGGGTCGGATTGTGGAATCCCTACAACGTCGAAATGCGCCTCGACAAGCCGATGATTCTCCAGCTTTTCCTCAACGGTAAAAAGAGTGTTGAGTTTGATGATAAACCCAACTTCACCAGAGAAATTTACTACGGGGGCCGGAGTAACAACTTTGACGGTCAGTATGGTGGTCAGGTTTATTTCAAATTGCCTGCGGTGACCATTCCTCCAGGTGAGACCTTCATCTTCTCAATGGGTGGACCTCCAAGGCAGTTGGACATCAACAACTTTGACGCCAACATTCTTCAGGCCAATACGCCACCGTCTTCGGCCAGTTACCTCTACAAGGATTATCGTCGCGAGAACCTGAGTGGAACGCGTGCAAGCTATGCCAGAGACGACGACAATGTTGCGTCGGAACTCATGCCGACCAAGCCTAACAAATTCAGGGAGCGTCCTCTCAGCAACTCCCAGCATGGTGCCGATAACTACATGTTCATGCTCAAGTATCTGGAGAGTGGCGGACCTGCGACCCGCCAGACTTTCCCGAACGAGCCGATGTTGGTTTACGCCAGTGTGTGTCTGCAGGCAGGAGGGGGAGATGAGTATCCCCTCCAATGGAGCCAGCAATTGTCTGCTCCCATTTTCCAGCTGACCGGTCCCAATGACCACATTCCCGATGGGTTTCCGCCATCCCCTTATACGCGGGACGGTTTCCGGGTGCGTTGGCTCGACGAGACCGATGCCAACAAAGGTGCCGGTGGAGAGAACACCCAGTTCCTGCAGAGCTCGGCGCTTGGAAACTGGAATCTCCGGGCATCTTACATCTGCCGCAATCCCTTTGACAACGTCACCAGCCGGGCCCCGTATTTCCACGGGATTTACACCCGCGACAACCCCAGCGAGGACTTGAGTTGGGGTGAATTGAATCCCGTTCAGCGCGGTGGTTTCCAGACTGGATTCCCATTTGGCAGGGCCGGATTCGGAGTGGATCAAGTGATTGCCTTCGAGGTGCCCACCGCTGAAGTCGGAATCCCCTCGCTCGGATACCTGCGTCACCTTCAGCTGTCGGAGTTTGTCTGGCATCCGAGTTATGCCATCGGAACGTCGGTGGCCGATCCACGGGTGGCAACCACGGGGACGATGCCGGCTGAAAACGTTGGCCAGAACCACGGCTGGAATTCAGCCGGATTCGGAACCCAGTATTGGTCCCAGCTTTTCAACGATATCACTTACTACCTGGCGGAAGACAACCAGATGATTTACGACCTCAGCTTTGAGGTGAATCACAACCTGTGGTCTGATTTCTTCGTGACCGGGGCGACCAAGAGCCAGATTGCCAACTTTGCCCAGGATCCGATTGGGAAGCCTTTGGACAACGGAAACTTCGTCCTGTGGGATCAGTCGCGCGGGGTGGATGATGATCTCCAGGACTTCTTCAGAGCGGCAGGCCGCCTCATGGTCGAAGGTGGATTCGATGTCCACTCGACCAGCAAGGCAGCCTGGAAGGCGTTGCTCTCCAGCACCCGTGATGTTGGTTATGGTTCGGAAGGACGTTCTCCGTTTCCCCGGACCCTCTTCCCGCAGGGGGACGAGAACAAGAAGGCCGAATACACGACCGCAATGTTCACCGGATTCCGGAGTTTGAGTGACCAGGAGATTGATTCTTTTGCGGAAGCCATTGTTCGCGAGGTCAAGGTGCGGGCTCCGTTCTTCGGGCTCTCCGACTTCGTGAACCGACGTCTTGCTGACGACGAGACTGGCCGTCGTGGAGCGTTGGAGAACGCGCTTGAGAACTCGTTGCCCAACCGGGGAATGGACGGACGTTTCCCGATTGACCGGAGCGAGTTGAAGAGCCAGGGGCCGATTATTGCCCAAGGAAACCCTCGGCAGTCGACCACGGTTCCGATGTTCCAGGAGAACCTCCCGGCTTCGACCGGATATGGCACCCCTGGTTACATTACCCAGGGAGATGTTCTTCAGGTGATTGGTTCCACTCTGACTACCCGTTCCGACACGTTCACGGTGCGTGCGTATGGTGAGTCCAAGGATGTGAATGGCAACGTCCAGGCCCGTGCCTGGTGTGAGGCCATTGTCCAGCGGACACCCGAGCCCATTGCACCGGATACCGTGACGGGAATGAATCCCCGCGACGCCACTGGAAGTGAAACGGACTTTGGACGCCGGTTCCGCACGGTTTCCTTCCGTTGGCTTGCCCGGGATGAAGTGTAGTGGCTTGATTCGGAATTGAACCCGGAAAACAAGGCTCTCCCGAGGGAGAGCCTTTTTGATTTTCAGCTCGACGGGCTGAATCCGGTGGGCGAGTTTTACGCCCTTGCAACCTTTAAGAATCATGAAGACCAGCAGCCTGATTGTCGCCTCTGTCCTTGCAATTTGTCCGGTCCATCTGTCGGCCGATAGTCCGAATCATCAGATTGAAGAAGCCCGGAAAAAGGCGTCCCAAGAGAAGAAGGATATCATGATGGTTTTCTCGGGGTCTTCCTGGAGTGAGCGAAGCAAGAAATTTGATGCCGAGGTGTTCAACGTCGAGGCTTTCAAAAAGGAGACCCGGGGAAAGTATGTCACGGTGGTGTTCGATCTTCCGGCGAGCCGGGACGAGGCTCACGAGCACATCATCGAGATTCAGAAAAAGTATCGTTTCCGCCAGATGCCGACGTTGATCCTGGCTGATCATCAGGGGAGGCCCTATGCCTATACCGGGGCCCGGGAAGGAAGCTTGGAAGATTATTTGAAGCACCTGCAGGAGCTTTACAGTGTCAGAGTGGAACGTGACCGCCTGTTTGAGGAGGCGGGCAAGGCCAAGGGCGCCAAGAAAGCAGAATTGATGGTGCAGGCTTTGAAGTCATTGCCACAGGATATTGTTCCTGCATTTTACGACCCGGAGATCCAGGAGATTGAGAAGGCAGACCCGGAGGGAAAGACCGAATTCGCTCCCGGGATTCGCAAGACCCAAGCGTTGGAGAAGGAACAGGAACGGTATAACGGCTACTTTCGCGAGAAGAAATACGACTTGATTCTCAAGCAGGCCAGGCAAGAGGCGGCGAAGGCCAAGGGGGAGGATGCCCAGCGGCTCCTGCTTTATGGAATCCGTGCTTTGGCCGACCAGGAGAAGTATGACGAAGCCACCAAGATGGTGGAGGAAATGGCCAAGATTGATCCGAAGTCCACACTGGGACAGCGGGCCGAACGATATCAATCGATGTTGAAGAGTGCCAAGGAACGCAAGAATCGTCCCAAGAAGCCGGCGGGTCCTGTGGTCTCAAAGCCGGTGGCAGTCGTGACTGATATTGCTGAGTTACGCAAGGATGCCGAGGCCATCGAAGCCGATTTGAAAAAGAGTGCGGTCAAGCTCTTGGAAACCACCAAAAAGGCTGAGGCAAGTGCTTCCAAGGTCAAGGATCTGCAGGCCCAGCTGGCCAAGGCTCAGGAGGAGGACAAGAAGATGGCCGAGGCTCTGAAGGCTGCTTCGGCCGAGAAGGAAAAACTGACTCGCAAGTCCAAAGCGATGAAGGAAGTGATTGCCAATCACGAGGCGATGGAGAAGCGGAAGCGGGAGGTTTCAGAGCTCGAGAAGAGAGCCGCCGAACTGCAGAAGGAGGCTGATGAGTTGCGCAAAAAGGCTTCTGATCTTAAGAAAGGGAAGTGAGCCACCTTTTACGGATTGTTTTGTTAATGTCGACCGCTCTGCCTCTGGCGGCGGAGTGGCTGGATGATTTGAAGGCCGGCCAAGAGAAAGCCGCGAAGGAAAAGAAACATCTCTTTCTGGTTTTTACCTCCGTGAAAAGCTCGGGGGCTTGCCAACAGCTGGAGAGAAAGGTCTTGTCGCGGGATTCATTCCAACAGACTGCCGCCGAAAAGTTTGTGTTGGTGCGATTGGATGTGCCGCCGGCGAAACAGCCCGAGGGCGACGGGGAGCTGAAGGGAAATCGTTTTTTGGCCCGGGTGTGGGGCGTGGAAACCTACCCCACGGCCCTTTATCTGGATGGAAAGGGGCGGCCTTACCTGACCGAGAGTGGTTCACTCAATCATGGAGCTGAAGACTATGCGGCCCATTTGGTCGAGCAGGCCGGCCTCCAGACCTCGAGGGAAGAGGCCTTGGAAAGAGCTTATCAGGAACAAGGATTGGAGCGCGCCAAGTTGATCATCGACGTTATCAAGTCGGCTCCCTCATCCGCTTCCCCTTCGCTGTACGGCGAGCAACTCAAGGAGTTGGCCAAGCTTGATCCGGAAGACAGTCTGAATTTCCAAAAACCCTACAAACTGGATCTGGCCTTCAAGGAGCTGGAGTCGGCATTGGCTTCGACTTTTCATAAGGATGCCTATGACGAAGTGGTGAAGCTGGTCGATGACTTTCAGGAGCAGCACAAACCCGACGGCGAGATTTTTCAGAAGGCCCAATTCCGGAAGCTGGCGGCTTTGCGTCATGGTGGAAAAACCGAGGAGGCTGTCCGGACGGCCGAAGGGATCATTGCCGCCGGGCCCGAGACTTCTCACGGGCGTCTGGCCGCCCAGATTCTCAAGTCGCTGAAGTAGCGAAGCGGACGTTGTTCCTAAAGAGGCCGGGCATAGGAATCGCAGCGATTGTGCCAGCCGGCACGCCATCGACTCTCGCCCCGGGAAGGAGGGGAATTCTTGATGCGAAGATCGAGGCGACGTTTGGCGGCGGCGCCAAATTCCCGGGCGGCGGCCTGACCGGCGGGAACATCACGCATTTCCATGAGAACCCACTTCAAGCCCCATCCCTGGCCGTTGTAGGCTTCACGTGGATTGGTGCCGTCCCCTTTGAAGTTGACGTAGTCCACGAGAGCATAGATGCCGTTGGGAGTCGTGGCGACCTTCTGGTAGTTGGCTTGGATGCGGGCACGTTGATTGGCCGGAGCGGCTTTCATGATGTTGGGAAGAGCGGCCCGGGATTTGTAGGCGATGAATTCGGTTTGGACCGGAATATTGGCGGCCAGCCAATTGCGCAAGCCTGCGAGTTCGGCTCCGTTGAAGTCTCGCATGAACGCCGCTTTGTTCGGCCACGGGCAATCTGCCTGCCTTCCAACGGCAGGGACTGAGAGACCACGGCTGACGGCATAACGGACAAATTCGGTCCAAGTTTCGGTCCAACGTCCGTTGAAACCCTTCGGATACCAGATGAAGTGTCCGATGCCCATCGACGGAAACTCTTCGCCCTCATTCCAGTGGGTCAGGCCGGAAACCTTGCCGCCCGATTCGTTTTGCCAGATCTTGCGTCCAATGGCTGATTTTTGGGCTGCGGTCAGGCGAATTGAATATTGGACGGCCCCGGAAGTTTGACTGGAAGTGGAGGGGACGGGCGGGTCCGCAGAGCAGGCCGAGAAAACAAGAGTGAGGGGAAGGATAAAATGGGCAGCTTGCATAGGGATGAGATTGAGCCCAAACTTGGCTTATCGCAATGGACAAAAACGAACTTCTCAAGGCCCTTAGCCCAAGCCTCTTCGATCTTGTTAAGATTTTCCTGACCGCCGTGATCATCCTGATTGTGACCAAGATCCAATTGGTCAGTGACAAGATGTCGGCCTTGTTGATTGCCCTGCCGTTGACCTCGATTCTCGCGATGATCTGGATGTGGCACGAGGTCAAAGTGCCGGAGGAAGCCAAGCGTCTCGAAAGTATTGCCAGCCATGCCTATTATACTTTTTGGTTTGTTCTTCCGACGATGCCGATGTTTTTGGTCATCCCTTGGATGTTGAGAAAGGGGTATGGATTTTATCTGACCCTCGGAGTGAATGCGCTGATGACGATCGCGCTGTTTTGGCTGCTGGTCGTGGCGTTGAAAAAGTGGACCTCCATCGATTTGATGCCATGAGAGCCTTCCTTGTTTTGTTCATGATGACACCCTTGTTTGGCGAAGTGCGGATGACCGACGAAGACGCAACGAAGTTTGTTGTTCTGGCGCTGGCCGGTTTGGACCGCGAGTTTCCCAATAAGCCGGGGCATGTCTTTCGGTCGAAGGAGGACGTGAAATCACCAAGCGAGGTGACGCCGGTGTTTTATGGTCACTTTGACTGGCATTCGTCGGTGCACGGCCATTGGACCTTGGTGCGCCTTCTTCGCTTGTTTCCAGAAGCGGAGTGGGCGGACAAGGTGAAGGTTGCCTTGGCAGGAAGATTTTCGAAGAAGGCTCTGCAGCAGGAAGCGGACTACTTGGCGTCCCACGAGGCTTTCGAGCGAATGTATGGATGGGCCTGGGCTTTGAGACTGGGGATAGAATTGCGTGCTCTGAATACCATGGAGGGAAAGAAATGGGCGGAATGGTATCGCCCGGTGGAGATGGCGATCGTCAACAATGCCAAGGAATATCTGCCGAAGCTCAGCTGGCCGGTCCGTTGTGGTTTTCATCCCGAGTCGGCTTTTCCGATGGGTCAGATGCTGGATTGGGCGAGAGTCACCGGAGATGAGGACTTTGAGCGTCTTCTCGTGGCCAAGGCCTTGAAGTTTTATGGGAAGGATCAGCAGTATCCAGTAAGATACGAACCGAGCGGGAATGACTTTTTTTCCGCTGGGCTCAATGAGGCAGATCTAATGAGGAGGGTGTTGCCAGAGGAGGAATTTGCCGAGTGGTTCGACCGGTTCTTCCCGGGGCTGGATTTGGGAAATCTGGTCACGCCGGTAGAGGTGACGGATTTTGAGGATGGGCACCTCGTCCATCTGGTCGGACTTAATTTGAGCCGGGCCTGGACGATGCGGGGCATTGCCTCGGCATTGGATGGCAGGGTGAGGGAGGTGTTGATGAAAGCATCGGCGGACCATGAGAAAGCGGGTCTTCGCGATACTTTCAGCGGTCACTACGAAGGTGATCATTGGCTGGGAACCTTCGGGGTTTACCTGCTGACCCACTAAGGTGACGGACTCACGATTGCCAGGAATTTTGGTTTTAGGAAACGACGATGGAACAGCTTGGGAAGATTCAGGAATTGTTGAAGGCTTTGTTCGAAGGGGGTAATGAGTTTTACGCCGAGAAGTTGAAGGGCTTGAGTTCAGTTTCATCGCTTGAGGAATTTTCGGAGCGCGTGCCCTTTACCACGAAGCAGGAACTGGCTGAGGACCAGCTGGTTCATCCTCCCTACGGGAGCAATCTGACTCATCCTCTGAAGTGCTATTCCAGGTTTCACCAAACGAGCGGAACGAGCGGGCGGCCAATGATTTGGCTGGATGATCAGGAAGGGTGGAACTGGGTGCGAGACAATTGGGCCTGGGTCTGGGAGAAGTCCGGAGTAACGGCCGGTCAGGCAGCCTTTTTTCCATTTTCCTTCGGTCCCTTTCTTGGGTTCTGGGCGGGATTTGAATCGGCAGCTCATCTGGGAATCCGCGCCATACCGGCTGGAGGTCTCACCAGCGAAAACCGGATCAAAATGATGGAGCGGTTGCGCCCGCAGGTCTTGTGTTGCACTCCAACTTATGGATTGCGACTTGCCGAAGTTGCTGGTGATGCCGGGTCTCTGGGTGTGGAGAAATTAATCGTGGCGGGAGAGCCCGGAGGGAGTCTGCCTGAGGTCCGGGCAAGGTTGAGCGGAGCGTGGGGAGCCGAAGTCATCGATCACCATGGCATGACCGAAGTAGGCCCGGTGACAGTGGGGGATCGGGATGATCCTTCTCGCCTATTGATCCGTCACGAAGCCTATTTTTGCGAAGTCATCAACCAAGACGAGCGCGGGATCGGGGAGTTGGTTTTGACTACTCTGGGACGGCATGGTTCCCCCTTGCTAAGGTATCGAACGGGAGATCTGGTGCAACCTGATGGCGATTTCGCGTTGAAGGGAGGAATCATCGGCCGGGCGGACGACATGGTGGTGGTTCGTGGGGTGAATCTTTATCCCGGGGCGGTTGAAGAGGTCGTGAAATCAATTCCGGGAATTCTGGAATATGAGGTTCTCATTGAGGAAGTCGATGCGATGGCTGAAGTCCGGCTCAGAGCAGAGGGCGAGGGAGTCGCTGAACTGCAGCAACGGTTGCGGGAGGTCTTCAGTCTGCGCGTCCCGGTCGAGCAGGTTCCGGAAGGCACTTTGGAGCGATTCGAGATGAAGTCGAAACGATGGAAGATGTCCTAGTGAAGCTTCTTCTTTGATTTGGTGATGTGTGGAGGCCGCAGGTAAAAAGCCTCGGGAGGAACCTTCAGAAGCTTCTCTTGTTCTTTGATGGAACGGGAAAGCCAGGATTGAATCAAGGTTGCAGCGCTGGACGTGACCTCTTTTGCCGGGACTTCTCCCGGAAGCCGATCGGGAGATTCGAAGGTGATGAGCGGACTGGTGGATCCGGACACTTCGTCAAGAAATTCAGATTGGTTAAGTAATTGGGGGTCTGAGGCGATTCGGCCGTCGAGAATCTCGATGATGAACCAGCTTCCGCGACGGGCGTCGCCGACGGCCCTGGACTGTGGGTTTTGATGAACCAGGTCGACCCCTTCGAAGGAGCAAAGTCCGGCCACTCCGCAATGGTGGGTTTGCGCGATGGCTTGGGCTGCGGCGATTCCGACGCGGGCCCCGTTGTAGCTGCCCGGCCCGGTTCCCACCACGACAGCCTGTAATCCTTCCTGTTTGGGGACTTTAGCGAGGATTCTGCCGAGGGGCGCGAAGAGATCACACTCCTGCGAACGCTCGCTGGTGAACGCCTCTTCGGCCACAAGTTCGTCATTCCCGAAAAGAGCCAGGGAGGCCTCGGTGACACTGGTTTCGATGGCGAGGATCCAATCGGCGCGCACGTGTGGAGTTTCACAGGGAGACGGGCGGGCTCAACTTTTAAAAAAAGTTTTGGAGTCACGCGGGAAACCCTTGCGCGGTCGGGGGGCGGGAACTATCTCTTGCGCAGCAATTTTTCCACCTACTACCAAAACGATTTTTTACCATGTCTGATTACGCCAAAGGTCTCGAGGGAGTCATCGCCAATGAATCTGCACTTTCCAAAGTCGAGGGCCTGGACGGGCGTCTTTCCTACCTTGGATACTCGATCGATGACCTGGTGGAGCATTGCAATTTCGAAGAGGTCACCCACTTGCTGCACCGGGGGAAACTTCCCAATGCCGAGGAGCTTGCTTCCTTCGAGCAGTCCTTGCGCAGCAATCGTGAGATTCCCCAGGGCATTGTCGATTTCCTGAAAGCTGCCCCCACGGATGCCAATCCCATGGACGTGCTGCGGACCGCGGTTTCAATGCTGGGACTTTACGACAAGCGGGCCAAAATCGGGGAGCCGGATCAAGCGGCCAACCGCGAGGTTGCGCTTTCGCTGGTCGCCCAGACCCCCGTGATTGTGGCTTACTATCACCGCGCCCGGCAAGGGTTGGACCTGCCGCCAGTGCGCACCGATCTCTCCGAGGCCGGGCACTTCCTCTACCTCATGACCGGTGAAGAGCCTTCCGAGGCTGCAACCAGGACTCTCGATATCGCCTACACTTTGCATGCGGACCACGGGATGAATGCCTCCACCTTTTCGTCGCGGGTCACCATTGCCACCCTCTCTGATTTTTATTCGGCCATGACTTCTGCGATCGGCACCCTTAAAGGGCCTTTGCACGGAGGTGCGAACGAGGGTGTCATCAAGATGCTTCAGGAAATCGGCAGTCTCGAGGCCGTCGATGCCTATGTCGAAGACTGCCTTGCCAACAAAAAGAAGATCATGGGAATTGGTCACCGCGTCTACAAGGTGCTCGATCCCCGGGCTCCTCATTTGCAGAAGATGGCGATCAAGCTGACGGAGGAACTTGGCGAAACCAAGTGGATCGACATGTCCGAGCGGATCGCGACCATGATGCGTGAACGAAAGGGGCTGAACGCCAACGTCGATTTTTACTCCGCCACGGTGTATTACTCGCTCGATATTCCGACTGATCTCTTCACTCCGATTTTCGCGATTGCGCGGATGTCCGGATGGACGGCCCAGGTTCTCGAGCAGCTTGAGGACAACCGCCTCTATCGTCCGCTGACCAAGTATGTCGGACCGGCCGAGCTTTCTCCCGTTCCTCCGGTTTCCGAGCGATAGACCTCGGACGAGGGAATTGCCGAGGGATTGGTTGAATCAGGAATCGGGTTCTTGTTCTTGAGGAGCCCCGTCGCTATGGCTTCCTGAACGATGAACGAGATCAAGGTCAGCAGTCGCTTCGACATACCCACGCTTAAACTGGGTTCGGCGATGCATCTGCGTTACCGGCACCCGGTCTTCGTGGTCATGCGCCACCTCTATCTATTGCTGGTGCCGATTGGTGCGATTATGATCTTTTTCGGAGAACATACCTTTGGTCTTTTGTGCGTCCTGATGGGGCCGGTCTTGTATTTGCGAAAAGTTTTTTGGCAGTATCGCTTGATCAGGGGATCCAAGTCGTCCCCGCAAGCAGATCAGGAGTTGCAATGGACAATTTCCACTGACGGGATCCGCCAAAAGTCGCAAGGATATGACAAGACCTTTGAGTGGCAGGACTTCCATGATCGCTTTCTCTCGCCAAAGGGGATTCTGATGTATGTGGAGAAGGATGTTTACTTCGTTCTGCCGGGAGCGGCGTTTGATTCACGGGAAGACTTCGAGAGAGTGTCAAAGTGGTGTGAGGAAAAGATCGGGTTGCCGTCATCATGAAGGAAGTTGAGATTTACACCGATGGCGGGGCGCGGGGGAATCCCGGTCCCGGTGGATTTGGAGCCGTGATTACCTTTGGAAGGCATCGGAAGGAGGTTTGCGGGGCCTTTGAGCATACCACGAACAATCGGATGGAGTTGATGGCCGCAATCAGAGCTCTGGACATTCTCAGCGAGCCATGCCGGGTCACTCTTCATTCCGATTCCAAGTATCTGGTCGATGCCATGACCAAGGGCTGGTTGACCGGGTGGAAGCGCAAAGGCTGGATCAAGTCGGACAAGAAGCCCGTCCTGAATCGTGACCTATGGCAACGGCTTGACAAGGTCGCTGCCAACCACGAGATCAGATGGAAGTGGGTCAAAGGGCACGCCGGGAATGAGTTGAATGAGCGGTGCGATGCCCTCGTTCATGAAGCAATTGATTCGGGTCAGCTTCAAGTGGATGACGGATATCCGGGGACGGAAGGAGACGCCAATCAGGATCTCTTCGATTCTTGAGGAGGATTTGGAATTCCTGCAGAGATGGGTTACCTTGATTCATTCATGAACCCCTTGAACCTTTTTTGGCTGACGCTGGCTCCGGCGTCAGGCCTGATCTTTATTGATGGAAATGATCCGCCGGCCAATGTGGAAACGGCTCCGACCGGAGCCTACGCCGATAGCGGCTGGCAGTATCAGGTGAGGTTTAATCTCTTCCACGGAACGATGATTTCGCCGAAACATTTCGTAACGGCGGTTCATGTCGGCAATTCGGCAACGGAAGTTCTGCACAACGGGTTCTTCAATGGAACCGGGGACGTCACCTACTTTATCAAACCGGGTTCGCGACAGATCATCGAGGACACGGATTTTGCCGTTTATGAGATCTGGGAAACCTTTCCCTACTATGCCCCACTTTATACGGATACCAATGAGGAGGGGAAAGAGACCGTAATTTGTGGTCGAGGCGTGGGACGAGGTGAAGTCGTTCCGGGACGCGGATGGAAATGGAGCACTGATAATGCTACTCGTAAGTCCCGTTGGGGAAGGAACCAGATTGATGGATCCTTGGTGTCCGGAGATCGGGATCTGATATTTTTTGATTTCGATAATCAGTTGGGCCATGACGAAGTCGGGGCGACTGGGGGGGATTCTGGCGGTGGTTGGTTCATTAAAGATGCAGGAGTGTGGAAATTGGCGGCTGTCAGTTTTTCGGTGGATTCCTTTTACCACATTGATCCCGACGACCCGACAGAGGCACCTTTCAGGGGAGTCCTTCACAATGTCGGAGGGATTTACCTGGGAAGCAACGCCAACGGCTGGAGTCAAATTCCAACAAGTGGATCTTCCAACGATCCGACCAAGGCAGCATTTTATCGCACCTCACATACCTACGGATCCCGCATCAGTAGTTCTCAAACGGAGCTGGGTGAGATCATCGATCCCGCCATCGATTTGGCGGCCCTCCCTCCTCTGGAGAGGATGGAAAGTTGGATTGAAGACGCGGGCGAGTCTCTTGAGATTGGACCGGGTCAGGATCCGGACGGCGATGGACTCACCAACCTCGAGGAGTATTTGGTGGATGAGAATCCGGCATCAAGTGACACGGTGGTCAGGCCTTTGGAGGTGGAATTCCTACCTGGCGGCATTCACCAATTCACTCTGGTGGAAACACTGGACATGGCTGGGAGGTCGCTTAGCTCCGCAGTGGAGTATTCTGAAGATCTCGGGAGTTGGTTTCCTCAGACGGGAATGAACGAAATCTCGAACGTCAAAAGTAAGGCGACTGGCAAAAGAACAAGAGTTCTTCAGGTGACGCCTGGTGGGAGCGGGCCGCGTTATTACCGTTTGCGGATCAGCCTCTAGAGCTTTGGTCTGGGAGGTTTGACCGGACTCTGCCAGGCGGGGGCTCCGGTGAGCTTGACCTTGCGTTTGTAAATCCGGTGACGGGTTGCGATGTAGAGAGTGTTCTCATGCAGGTAGCAGTAGTTCACCCGTCCGTCTTCGTAGGCCGGTTTTGGAAGGACCAGTTGGACCCGTCCCGGTTGGTCGAAGATCTGGAGTCCGGCCTCGGTTCCGATCAGCAAGTGACCGCTGGCGGCGCTGAACTGTCCGTCCAAGGCGCAAACCTTGTCTGAAGTCGGGCGCTGGGCGTAGAAATATGGCTGTCCGTTCGCGATGCTTCCGTCGGGGTTTAGCCCGAAGGCATGTGCGAATGGATTGTTGAATTCGCAGACGATGAGTTGGGTCTGATCGGCACTCATTCCGATGCCATTAGGATTGGTGAAGGTGAATTGATGACCGGGCTTCCCGTCGAGGGATAGTTGTCGGATCATCCGATTGGCCGGACTTGAGAAGAACAATTGTCCTTGATGGGAGACCACAATGTCGTTGCCCTTGGCGTCGGCCATCAAGGTCTTGAAGTCTCCATTGGTGAGATCGTATTCACGGATTTCGGTTCCAGCGGTATAGAGCTTGGTGCCATCAGGTCCAAGGGCGATGCCGTTGGCGCGAGCCGAGTCTTTGGCGAAGAGAGACTGCGTTCCGTCGGGAGTGATCTTGAAGATTTCGCTATCCGGAACGTCGGTGAAGTAGAGGGTGCCATCCTTCGTCACGGCGAGTCCCTCGGACCAATTGTGACCCTCGGAAACGACCTGCCAGTCTTCGCCGGGAATGAGCCATTCGGAGGCACGGGATTTACATTTGTCCGGGTGGGTAGAAACCGGGACCTTCCCGTGATCCTTCCAGAGCCAGGCCAGGGCTTCCTCGAGAATTTTGTTTCCTTCCTTGCGGCTGTGGCCGCCCTTGTCCCAACGATGGGTGTGTTCGTATCCGGCGAACTCGAGGGCTCGCTGCATTGTCTGATTGGCCATCCACCAGTCACCTCCGTAAATGTTGAGATCATTCTCTCCGTCCTGCAGGAAAATGCGGAGGGGTTTGGGTTCGGTCTTGCGGATCAGGGTGGGGTAGTCGTTTCCACCTCGAAGTCCGACGTAAGTCCCGATCATGGAATAGACCCGGCGGAAATGGTCGGGCCTTTCCCAGGCTGCAGTGAAGGCGGCGATGGCTCCTGAAGAGGCCCCACAAAGACCGCGATCGTCGGGGTTACCCGAGATGTTCAGATCGAGGGCCGGGATGATTTCTTCGATGAGGAAGTTGGCATACTTCGGGCCCATGCCATCGTATTCGAAGGAGCGGTTGAATCGGGGTTGGGCATTATCGTTGGCAGCGGGAACAACGCCTGGGTTGATGAAGAGACCGATGGTGACAGGCATGTCGCCTGAAGCGATGAGCTTGTCGAAGACGTCGGGAACATATCCAACCTTGCCCGGACTGCGGACAAAGCCTGCGCCATCCTGAAAGACCATGAGACAGGCTGGCTTGGCCGGGTCATACTGCTCGGGAACATAGACCCAGTAGTCCCGATGAGTCCCCGGGAAGATCCGGGACTTGTTCCATTGGTGCTTCGTGAGTTTGCCGGCGGCAAAGACTGGTGAAACCAAAAAGAGAAGGAGGAGCAATCGCATCCTGCGAGTTAAGTGATTCGGGAGGGGAAAAGGAATCATGAAATTGTTACGTGCATTTGATCAGGGCACAAAAAAGCCGCTTCGATCACGAAGCGGCTGGAGAAGAATCTGATTGAAAGTTAGTCCAGCTTCCGGATGCGCAGGTTGCGGAAATAGACGAGACTGCCGGGGTCGTGCCCTTGCAATGCGATAGTTCCTTCGCCAAGACGCTTGGTCTTGTCGCCGTGGTCGTCGGGTTGGGTGTATTCGTTGGTCACCTTGCCATTGATGGTGATGGTGACTTTCTTACCTTTGACCTTGATGTTGTAAGTGAACCATTCGTCGTCTTTGTGCCCGGGCTCCTTGAGGTCCTTGAAGCTGTAGATGCTTCCGGTTTTGCGCCAGTCCTTGTGAGTGGCGTTGACCTGCGCTTCGTGACCGTGAGAGGGCCATCCGCTTTCCTGATACTTGGTGTGGAAAAAGATTCCGGCATTGGCGTTCTTGGCCGTCTTGACTTCGCATTCGAATTCAAAGTCCTTGAACTTGGCGTTTCCGTCCTCCCCGTAAAAGAGGTGGGTGCGGGGCCCCTTGACCTTGATGGCTCCTTCTTCCACGGAGAAGGTGGATGGATTCTCAGGGTTGACCTTCCAGCCCTTGAGGGTTTTGCCGTCGAACATGTTGATCCACTCTCCCCCGAGGGCGAGAGAGCTCGCGAGAGCGAGGCTTGAAATGATAGAAATGAAGGATTTCATAATGAGTTTGCTTGATAGGCGGAGAAACGATCCTTCATCGAGGAAGCCTCGTCGAGCTTTGAATGAGAGGATCTCAGGAGCGAGTCAACGTTGTCTTCTCTGGCGCCCTCGTTGTTGTTCCTCCTGACGTTGCTGGCTTCGTTCTTCGGCCTGGCGTTGGGCTTCTTCCCGCTGGCGCTGGCGTTCTTCGTCTCTCTTGCGGTCCGCTTCTTCTTGACGGCGCCTCGCTTCCTCAGCTCTTTGTTTGGCTTCTTCGCGCTGGCGACGTTCTGCTTCTTCCCGTTGTCGTTGTCGTTCGGCAGCTTTTCTTTGTTCTTCCTCGCGTTGGCGCCTGGCTTCTTCGGCTTTCTTGGCTTCCTCG
This sequence comes from Akkermansiaceae bacterium, assembly GCA_049889715.1. Lineage (GTDB taxonomy): Bacteria > Verrucomicrobiota > Verrucomicrobiia > Verrucomicrobiales > Akkermansiaceae > SW10. The sequence continues at coordinate 59,635 of JBMHCW010000099.1, forward strand.
CGTTGGCGGCGGGCCATTTCTTCGCGCTGCTTTTGGCGTTCTGCGGCTTCTTCGGCGCGCTGTTTGGTTTCTTCTCGCTCCCGGCGTTCGGCAGCTTCGCGCTGGCGTCGTTGCATGTCCTCCTGCTGCTTTTTACGGTTGGCAGCTTCTCTTGCTTTTTGCTGGGCCTCAGCAGCTTCGCGAGCTTCAGCGCGCTTCTTCTGGAGAGCTTCTTCGGCTTGCCGCCGCTTCATGGCCTCACGTTGTTGCCGGGCCGCTTCCGCCTTGAGCCGAGCCTGGCGCTCGCGAGCTTCTTCTTCCTCTTCTTCTTGCCTGCGTCTGGCCTCTGCGGCTTCTTCCCGGGCCAATTTTTCGCGATGAAGGCGGGCCTGCTCCTCTTGCTTTTTCTTCTGTTCGGCACGCTCACTGGCTGCGGCGGCCATGCGTTGGCGTCTCGCAAGGTCGGCCTGTCGATTCCGGGCGTTCTCGGCCAACTGCGCCTGGCGGGCTAGTTCTTTGGCTCGGGCCTGTGCAACTTGCTCGTCCTGTTTGTTCTTGAGCGCAATGGCGGGGGGCGCTGGTTTCTCAGGTTGTGTTTTCTTGGGACTAAGCTTCTCCGGCCGACCTGAAAGGTCGGTGCGATGGTGCGACTCCAAAGGCGGATTGGTGGCAATGGCTGGTTGGACAGGCCTGGTGATTCGTTCGGGTTGAGTTGGTTTGGTCGGGGCACGATTGACAGGTTCGGCCCGGGCAATTCTTTCGAGAGGTCTGCCGGTTTTGAAGGTAGGGCGCTTCTTGATGGCCGGAGCGGCGACGAGCAGCCGGTCTCCTTTGATGCGATTGCGAAGTTGAACGGGTTGGGGCCGATGATAAGAATGTTTGTTATCCTCAATGCGGCAGTAAGGCGGTTTGCGTCCCAATTTTTTGGAGAGGTCGTGATAACCCGGGCCACCACAGAAGACGCGTTTGTTTACGACCTTGATGCGGGTGATGTTGATGGTGGCGCTGAAGCAGGTGGCATTGTGCGAGACGGGCAAGCAATGGCCGACGATGGGTTGATCGAAGTGGAAGGTGTTGACGAAGCAGTAGGAGGAATTGGGAAGGCTCAGGGTTCCTGCGTTGAAGGAGTTCCAATGGTTGTATCCGTAGCCGAGGGTGTGAGGAGGAAGAGGGGCCCATCCGATGTAGCGGTCATTGCTACGCCACACGCACCAGTTGGGTGCCCATGTTTTGCCCGGCACCCAGATCCAGCCGAGGTGGGCAATGTAGGTCCAGCGCCCGTAATGGTAGGTGGCCCAACCAAATGGTTCGCTGGAGACCCAGGTCCATCCGAGATCGGTGCAGACCCAGCGTCCTCTGGTGTAGGGGCGCCAACCTGGCTCGCGGCACACGGCCGGTTGCCAGACGGGACCGAATTCGGGGGAGTCATACCAGGTTCCGTAGGGCGAAAGCGAGGTTCTCAAAAATTGTTCATCGACGCTGGCGGCAGAGGGAGCGGGAAGGGCCTTGGGAATTCCAGGTTCCCGACCTGCGATGGCCAGCTCGGATTTGGTGAGAGAGCCTTCGGTCGCCAGCTTGGCCTGCTCACTGGCGATCGTTTCCACCTGCTCCCGGGCCACGGCTTCTCGCTTGGCAAGTTCTTCAGTTCGACTAGCGAGCGCCTGCCGTTCTTGTGCGAGGGTGAGCTGACTTGCTTCCGCCATGGCTGCCTGCTCCTCGGTAATCCGTTTCCTTTCCCGTTCAATGGCCTCCCATTCCGCGGCCAGTTTTTGTTCGGCGAGTTCGTGCTCAAGTGCGGCCTGTCGCGCTTCGAGTTCCTGACGTTCGTTTTCGAGCGACTCGATTCTTCGGGAGGTTTCTTCGCCCTGTGGCTTGCAAGATGAGAACAGGAGAGGCAGGGCGAAGATGGTCAGAGGCAGCAAGTGTTTCATCGCATGAAGTGGATGAAACGTGAGACGGGTGAATGGTCGCTTCCATTCACCCGTCTTGAAGAATTTTTAGTCTTCCCCGATCTCTACCTGCGAATGTAGGTGAAGGTGGCGAAGAACATTTCGTCGAATGTTTGGCTCCCCCAACCGACGGTTTTCTTTGGGTCGGGGTTAAAAGGATTGAGCGATGAATTGTCCCAGGCGTTGTTGATGATCAGCTGGGAGCCGGCGGCAATTTCCAAGGGTTTTTCGAGATAGTAGGACCGCTGCCAGTTGAAATTGTAATTCGGAACCGATAGAAGAACTTGGGTGGAGTTGTCCGGCTTCTTGAGCGTGAAGCGCATTCTTTTCCCCCGGAAATGCATGTGTGGATTCATGCTGTAGAGGGTGATGTCGATGGGGATTTTTTTGACGGCCGATTGAGCATACTCCCGGGCATGAGGGGGAATCTTGAAGCGATGATGCGCCACGATCCCTGTTTCGAGAACCTTGGCGGGTGGTTCGTCCATGAGATAAAGACCGATCCGGCTGAGGTCGATCTCGGGACGTCCCGAGACTGTGTAGTGGAGTTCAAGGTTGAGACGATCGCCCTTGCGGATCAGGACGCCACTGCCCTCCGGGTAGGGAAGGGGATCGGTTCCCGGCGCATATCCGGTGAGCCAATGTCCCTTGATGTCCCGCTTCTTGGGAGACTTCTGGTCCTGGATGGTAATGATGGTGTGGTGGAGAACCTGCTTGTTGCCGGGGTTCACTTCAGCGGCGCGGACCCAGACATCACGATCGAAAGGCGAGTCGATGTGGACGTAACGATATTTAAGGACGCCCTCGGCCGGAATTTCCTGTTTGGGAAGATCGATGACGTGATCGGGTTTGCCCAATTTCCACTCGGGCTGTTCGGGTTGGTATCCGTCGAGAGGATCAGGCCCTTCGCCTCGCGGGGAACCGGCTCTAACCCACTGGACGATGGATTGGGTTTCTTCATCCGTGAGGCCGCTGTGATTTGCGAAGGCTCCGTGTTGTGGGTCGGCATGCCATGGAGGCATCTGCTTGGTGAGGATGACTTCAGCAATCATGTCGGACCAGCCAGAGACTTTCTTGTGATTCGACATGGCGAAGGGGCCGACCCCCCCCTTAGTATGGCAGGAGACACAGCGGTCCTTCAGGATGGCTGCGACGGTTTCGGAGTAGGAGATGGAATCCTTTTTTGGGGTGTTGAATTTGATCCGGCAACCTGGTGCTTCGACCACTGGTTCGGCGATCTCACCACCCTTCAGAAAGGCCGTGATGGCTTCGCTAAGGTAATGCTTCGAAGCCGTTTTCTTTTCACTCTGGTAGGACATCTTGTCATCGATGGGGCCGCGAAAAATGATCTTCCGGCTCTTGGTATCGATAAGAAGCGCTTCTCCTGTTCGGTCGACTTCAAGCATGGAGGCGACGAGTTGGGTGCTGTCCTTAAGAATGGGGAAATCAATTTCAAACTTCGCGGCTTCTTCTGAAAGTTCATCGCGTTCATCCTGGGGATTGGCATTGATCATGCCGAAGAGAATGCCTTGGGATTGAAACTCGCTGCGCAGGCGTTTGAGTTCGGGAATCCGTTTGCGGACGAGAGGACAGCCGTTGCCTTGGGTGAAGAGGACGATCCCTTTCACATTGGGGTCGCGGCGGTAATAGTCGAACTCGTGGAACTTCCCACGATGGTCAATGAGGGCAAAGTTTTCCACTTTGACCGGTGCTGCTGTGACGCTTGCGAGCCCGGGAAAGGCAAGGATGACAAGAAGCAGGGCAAGGAATCTCATGGGCGGTCATATAGCGGGGTTGAAGAAATGCGGAAATAATTTTTGTGGGACCGTTCCAGAGGGTTTACCGGGACGACAGAGCCAGGCGCACTCCCCGGGCCTTGTGTTCGGTTTCTTCGAATTCGGCGGCGGGGTCTGAATCGGCGACGATGCCGGCGCCGACGTGGTAGTCGAGATGGCCGTGTTGGTGGATCAGGGTGCGGATGGCGATGTTGAATTGAGACTCGCCGTTGAAGCCAAGGTAGCCGAGAGCGCCGGTGTAGAGTCCGCGGGGAACGGGCTCGAGTTCATCGATGATTTCGGTGGCGCGTTTCTTGGGGGCGCCGGTGATGGATCCGCCGGGGAAACAGGAGCTGAGGGCATCGACGGGTGTTTGGTCGTCGCGCAGGGTGCCACGAATGGTCGAGACGAGGTGGTGGACGTGCTGGAGTTTTTCGAGCTGCAGCATGTCGGTGACTTGGACGGATCCGAACTCGCAGACCTGGCCGATGTCGTTGCGAAGGAGGTCTGTGATCATGACCAGCTCGGCGGTTTCTTTTTCAGAACGCTGAAGGTCGAAGGCGGATTTGGAATCGAGTTCGGGATCGGCGAAGCGGGGTCGTGTTCCCTTGATGGGTCGGGTTTCGATTTGACGACCGGAGAAGCGGAGAAAGGTTTCGGGCGAGGATGAGAGAACTTCCCGTCCATCCAAATTGAGATAGGCCGCCGAAGGAGCGGGCGAGGCATCGCGGAGTTTTTGATAAAGTGAAAAAAGCCCGTCAGGTGCCGAACAGCGGGCGCGGAGCCTTCGGGAAAGGTTGACTTGGTAGATGTCGCCGGCGGCGATGTACTCCTTGGACTGCAAGACGGCTTCGATGAATTGGTCCTGGTCCAGAGAGGCCTGCCAAGATCCCAGTTTGAAGGAGGCGGGCGAAGGCTGATCGCGAAGGTCTTGGGAGAGATCTCCGGTCTCCCACCATTGCCCACTTTGATGATGATAAATCAGGACCTCCGGGTAGATGCCGAAGGTGTAGTGACCATCGTAGTCGACCCATCCGCAGGCTCCTCCGGTCGGGAATCCATAGTCCTGGCTCAGCGGGACCTGCCATGGACTGAGGGCATTTTTGAGTGTCGATGGCTCGGAGAGGTGGCCCCGGATGATTTTAACCGGACGCGCTGCGACGACCGAGATGGGTGGGGCATGATGCGTGGGAAGATTTCCGGAGGTGTCGAAGAAGACCGGGTGCGGCAGATGTGAAAGTCGCCGGGCAACGTCCTCCGGTCCGCCGGAGATCTCGGCGAGACGAGGAAGGGGACGTGCAATCTTGCTCATGGAGTTTCAGGTCCGTTGACACGGCACAGGTGACTGTTTAAACTCGCACTTCTGATGAAGAATTCCCGGGCAAGCGGCAAGTCCAATTTAGGCGTGTTCCACGTCTCGTGTTGGGTGATGGGGCTTGTGGCATTCGTTCAACTGATGTCGGTGGGGGTGGCCTTGGCGATGAGGGGGCATGTCCGGGAGGTGAAGACCGAAGTGAAAACCGAGTATGTCATGATTCCGTCGCCGACAACGGCCCCGGTGAAGGTCGAGCCTCCGGTGGTGCCCGAGCGGGATTCGGTCGAAGAGACGATCGCGGTGAGGGAGCCGGTGGCCGAAGAGATCGATATTCCGTCGGTCGAGCCTGACGAAAAGGCGGTGTCGAAGATCGACCGCAAGAAGATTCTGAATTCCGCTCCTCCCATATTGGATCCGGTGGTGGAAGCGCTGGTGAACGATGCCCGGGAAGCGAGGGTGAGGGGAGACCTGGTGTTGTCTTTGGCGAAGCTTCAGGAGGCCGAAACGACTGATCCGGATAATCCCAACGTGATTTATGGCTTGGCCAAGAACTACGAGGACTTCGGGATTTGGGACACGGCCACGGTCCATTATATGAAGATCTACAAAATGGGGCCAATGAAGGCGGGATCCCTTTTCGAAAAGGCTGCGCTGAAAGTCGCGGTCGGGCTGAAGCCCGATGTCAAGGATCTGGCAATGATTGGCTGGAGTCGGATGTCGGCCCCACAGCGTCAGCGGGGTGGGGAACGGAGGACCCTGCTTTTACCGGTGACAGTGACGCCCGGGCGGGAATTTGATCCCAATCTTTTGCAACCCCAGGTACGATTTTACGAGGATATCGACGGGAAGATCTCGCAAGCCATCATCAAGGAAGGACATTCCGGAAGTGATTGGGTGACCGGGACCGCAGATTGGCAGGATGGCGAGGAAATGGCCGAGGTTTGGTATTTTGTCCCCGATCAGGACCGGGCCAGCGGCTTTCTTTTTGGAAAGCGTGATTTTTACGGCTTCGTGGCTGAGCTCTACTACGATGGGAGATTGGTGGATATCCGGGCGTTCCCGAGAACCTTGTTGCAGGAAGCCCGGAGTCAGCCGGGCGTGGAAGATTATCTGGATGAATTGGATGGATTGGATCTCGATGACTTCGGGGCCGGAGACACCCTGTTGCCCAATATGGGCAACTCTCCGGACAGCTCACCCGCCGATTTCGGGATCCCGGCCGGTGTGCCATTTGTACCCGGTGAGGATGAGGGCTTGTCCGTTGAGGATGAGTAGGGTTTTGATTTTTTAGACGATGGCAAACGCAGTGTGCAAACCAGAGGATGTGATTGGTGACTATCGTCTGGAGAAATTGACCAGCGAGGGGCAGAGGACCCGGACGTGGCAGGCCGCGCAAATCTCCATGGCCCGCCCTGTCATGCTGGAAATGCTGAAGCCCGAGGCATCCAATGATCCCGGGTGCGTCGAGGCCTTTCTCTCTGATGTTCGGGCCAAAGCGTTGGTCAAGCATTCGGGGATCGGTTCGGTGTATGAAGCAGTTTCCAACGATGAGGGAACGTTTTTTGCCCGGGAACGTCTCGAGGGGGATAATCTGGAGAATCTCTACGAGCAGGGGGTTTTGATGACTCCGTTGGAGCTGGTGAAAATGTTGAAGCAGATCGCCTCGGCGATGCTGTATCTCGAGACTGAGAAGGTGGCGTTTGTTGATCTGGGCCTGCATCATCTCATTCTCGATGGGGCCAAGCGACTGAGGATGATGAATTTGGCGGTGGATGGTCCTCGTGATGAAGCGACCAATACCCGCGCCAAGCAGGTGCTCGGCGCCATTTTGGATGAAATGGTCAAGGACGGAGAGCCCGGGGGGACCCGCGTGCGCTCGCTGCTGGGATACATGGCTGATCTTGATCGTCCGGTTCCGTTGACCTGGAAGCAGGTCGAGTCTTTGTCAGAGCAAGTTCGCTCGCAACTGGAAGGCGACGAGAAGCCGGAGGAGGCTCCTGCGCCACCCCCTGATCCTCCCCGGGAGCCGATCAAAATCCCGTCGGCAGTGTGGGCCCTTCTGCTGGGACTACTCCTGATTGGGGCCTTGGTGGTATTTTTTGTGATGTCGGATAAGAAAGACAAGCCGGAGTCGGTTGACCCCGAGACCGAGACATCCACGATGGTTCCCGGGGAGTAAAAATCCCTCTCAAAAATCGATTATTAACAGGTCCTAACAAAGCGTGAATCGTTGAAGCTACGGGAAAAATCGGACTTTGTGAAATTTTTCACAAAGAAGTCTTGCTTGAAGGCGTTGGTCTGGCTAAATCCCGCCCGTCCCCGGTTTTCGGGACCTTGGAAATGACCTCGATCATCCGATTTTTCTCCCTCGTTGCCGCAGCGCTTTTCGTGACTGCGCCCTCTCTGATGGCTGCCGAAGGTCATGATCATCTTCCTGCCAGTGCGGAATTGCTCTTCGAGGTTGGTCCCTTCAAGTTCACCAACTCGACTCTCATGATGGTGATCGTCGCGGCGTTCCTGATCATCGTGGCCCAGATGGCCACCCGGGACATCAAGTTGATTCCCAGCAAGCTCCAGAATTTCGTGGAGTGGATGGTTGAGAGTCTCGTCAATTTCCTGAGTGGAATCCTCGGTGATGCTCTCGCCCGCCGGACTTTTTGGTTCTTTGGAACCCTCTTCATCATGATTCTCTTCTCCAACTGGATGGGTTTGCTGCCCGGGGTTGGAACCGTTGGAACCTTCAATACGATCGATGGAGAGCCTGTGCCGGGCGATGCTTTCACTCCCTTCCTCCGGGGTGCCAATGCTGACCTCAATATGACCTGCGCCATGGCGGTGGCCTTCGCCATCCTCTGGTTCTACTGGGCCATCACTGAAACCAGCACCAAGGATTTCTTCGCCCACATTTTCGCCCCCAAAGGAAAATTCCAGGGCGTGATGCTGGCGGGCATGATCGTGGTCTTCCTCTTCGTGGGATTGATCGAGGTCTTCTCCATTGCCTTCCGTCCGGTAGCCTTGATGTTCCGTCTCTACGGTAACGTTTACGCCGGTGAGAACATGCTGGAATCCATCATGGTGCTCGTTCCCAGCGGGGCTTTCAAGTGGCTGGCCGCTCTGCCTTTCTATTTCCTCGAGCTCCTTGTGGGGCTCATTCAGGCCCTGGTGTTCACTCTCCTTTGCGCGGTGTTCCTCAGGTTGATTTGTGAGCACGAACACGACGACGATCACGCCCACTAACGACAAACCCTTTTCCGGTAGGACCATGCGCAGAAAAGTGTGGATGCCGGGATCCCGAAACCAAACCAAGACAAGAAAATGACTGAACTTCTCATGTTCCTCCTCGCAGCCATCGAAGGCAAAATCCACGTAGGTCTCGCAGCCGTTGGCTCCGGAATCGGTGTGGGCCTCGTCGGAATGAAAGCCGCTGAAGCTACCGGACGCAATCCAGGTGCTGGCGCTGACATTCTCAAGATCTCCATCATTCTCGCTGCTCTGATTGAGGGTATCGTCTTCTTCGCGATCTTCCTCGTCTAATTGCCCTATCTCCAGTCAGCCGGGGAGCATCCAGATGCTCTCCGGCCTGACTTTCTCAAAACAACCTCTCCCCGAGACTCCTCTTTTTCACTTCATTCCGATTATGACCATTCCAGCGTTCATCCTGGCTGCAACCGAAGTAGCTGCAGAAAATCCTGTCGATAAAATCGTCAAGACGTTCGGTCTTCACTGGAGTCTCTTTTTCTCCCAGCTCGTCGCGTTCCTCGTGGTCTGCGTCGTTCTCAAGAAATACGCCTATGGACCTGTCATGGAGATGCTCGAGCAGCGTCGCCAGCGGATCGAAGACGGCGAAGCCAAGCTTGAGGAGATCGAAAAGCAGCTTGCCGAAAGCGAAGCTGAAAAGGCTGCTCTCCTTGAGAAGGCCAACGCTGACGCCAAGCGTCTCATTTCCGAGGCCAAGGACAGCGCGGTGGCTCTCGCTGAAAAGAAGTCTGCTGAAGCCACCAGCCAGGCTCAAACCATTCTCGCCAAGGCTCAGGAAGCCGCTCGTGCCGAGCGCGCCGTGATGTCCGCCGAGCTCAAACAGGAATTCGGCCGCCTCGTGGTTGCCACCACTTCCAAAGTCACTGGTAAGACCCTCGATGACGCCGATCAGAAGCGCATCAACAAAGAGGCCGTCGCCAGCGTCAAAAACTAATTTCTCTCTTTTCCGAAGGAACCGATGAAAGTTTCCAAAGTCGCTCAGACCACCGCTCGTCGCATCTTCCGCCTTTGTTCGCAGAAGGGGCAGATGAACGAAGCGCAACTTCGTGTTGCGATTGAGAAACTGACCACCGAGAAGCCCCGCGACTATCGGGCCATGCTGCACGCTCTTCGCCGCCTCGTGCGCGCTGAAGTGGCCAAGCGACAGGTCACCGTGGAAAGCGCCACCGTTCTCGACCAAACCACCATTGGATCTCTTCAAACCTCCCTCCGCAAGAAGTATGGGAAGGACCTCAATTTTGACTTCAAGACCAACCCCGAGTTGTTGGGCGGCCTGCGCGTTCGCGTTGGGAACGACCTCTACGACGGATCTGTCAAAGCCCGCCTCCAACGTCTCTCCGACTCCCTTTAATCGAAAACTCTCTCACACCATATTGTCATGAGCAGCATCCTCCAGGAACTGGAATCCCAAATCGCGAACGTCAGCACGTCCGTCGAAAAAACCAACATCGGTATCGTCCGTGAAACTGGTGACGGAGTCGCCAAAGTCGAAGGTCTCAGCGACGCCCAGCTGAACGAGATGATCGAATTCCCCGGCGGCCTGACCGGTCTCGCCCTCAACCTTGAGGAAGGCGAAGTCGGGGTGGTGTTCCTCGGTGACGGTAAGCACATCACCGAAGGCATGGAATGTAAGGCCACCGGAAAGCTTCTCTCCGTTCCTGTTGGTGAGAATTTCCTCGGTCGTGTGGTCAACACCCTCGCCGAGCCCATCGACGGCAAAGGCGACATCGAATCTGCCGACCAGTATCCCGTGGAGAAGATTGCTCCCGGTATCATTAAGCGTGAGTCGGTGTCCGTGCCTCTCCAGACCGGTATTGCTTCCATCGACGCGATGATCCCCATTGGTCGTGGTCAGCGTGAGCTCATCATTGGTGACCGTTCGACTGGTAAGACTACCATCGCGATCGACACCATCATTTCGCAGGCGAACCAGAACAAGCAGGCTGCCGAAGGTCGCCTCAAGGGTCACAAGCCTGTTTACTGCGTTTACGTCGCCATCGGTCAGAAGCAGTCCAACATCGCCCGGACCGTGGCCACCCTCGAAGAAGCCGGCGCTCTCGACAACACCATCATCGTTTCCGCTTCCGCTTCGGACTCAGCCACCAACCAGTTCCTCGCTCCATACTCCGGATGTGCTCTTGCCGAGTATCTCATGGATCAGGGCAAGGACGTGCTGATTGTCTTTGATGACCTTTCCAAGCAGGCGGTTGCCTATCGTCAGGTCTCCCTCATTCTTCGTCGTCCTTCCGGTCGTGAGGCTTATCCTGGTGACGTTTTCTATCTTCACTCACGCCTTCTTGAGCGTTCCGCCCGTCTTTCCGAGAAAGAAGGTGGTGGTTCCCTGACCGCGCTTCCCATCATTGAGACTCAGGCTGGTGACGTGTCCGCTTACATTCCGACCAACGTGATTTCCATTACCGACGGTCAGATCTTCCTCGAAACCGACCTTTTTTACCAAGGTATTCGTCCTGCGATTTCCGTGGGTCTTTCGGTGTCCCGTGTGGGATCGGCCGCTCAGACCAAGGCCATCAAGAAGGTGGCCGGAACGACCAAGCTCGACCTCGCCCAGTTCCGCGAACTTCAGGCTTTCGCTCAGTTCGGTTCGGACCTCGACGACGCCACCAAGGCCAAGATCAGCCGTGGTCAGCGTATCGTGGAGCTCTTCAAGCAGAACCAGTACTCTCCTCTCGGAATGGAGATGGAGGTTGCCATTCTCTGGGCCATGCAGAACGGACACTTCGATGACGTCGACGTGGACCGTGTCAAGGAGTGCCAGGGCGCTCTCGAGGAATTCCTGACCACCCGCAAGGCCGACCTTCTTCAGAAGATCGCCGACGAGAAGGCTCTTTCCGATGAAATCAACGAGAGTCTCAAGACCGCTCTCGAGGACTTCAAAGGCAGCTGGAAGTAAGACCTTCCGATCTTTCCAATCTTCAATTTCGTTCGTTTAGAAAATGGCCAACCTTCGTGACATCCGCCGCCGCATCAAGTCGGTCAAGAGCACCGCGCAGATCACCAAAGCGATGGAGCTGGTGGCTGCTGCGAAGATGAAGAAGGCGCAGGACCAGGCGCTCGCCGGTCGTGGCTACGCGGACAAGTTGAATAAAGTCCTCGTCAACCTGAAGGAGAATACGGACGAGGATTCCCACCCGTTGCTCGCCAAGCGTGAAGGCAACAAGGAGCTGATGCTCGTCATCTCCACGGGTCGCGGTCTTTGCGGCGGTCTCAATACCAACCTCTATAAAAAGGTGATCAGCGAGGCTTCCGAAGGGGCTGACTTCGTGACTTCCGGTAAGAAGTTGCGTCAGCAGCTCGCGAAGTCCGGTAAGAATCTGATCGCTGACTGGGAAGTCGAAGATCCGGTTCCTTTCAACGACGCCAAGCCGATTGCCAAGTTCCTGACCGAGCAATTCCTCAGCGGCGAGTATGACAAGATCACCGTCGCCTTCAGCAACTTTGTCAGCACCCTGACCCAGACTCCTCACGTCACCCAGCTTCTTCCCATCGAGTCCTCCGGGCTCGCCGAGAAGCAGGATTACGAGGGAGTGGGCAGTGATGAGATCGGCGAGACCGACAAGGAAGATGCCTTGAGCGTGGATTATGAATTTGAGCCCAGCCCCGAAGGTGTGCTCGACAAGCTCCTTCCCCTTTACGTCAACTTCCAGATTTATCAGATGCTGGTCGAAGCGCGTGCTTCCGAACACTCCGCGCGGATGGTGGCGATGAAGGCCGCGACCGACAACGCGAAGAACATGATCAAGGATCTCACCCTTGAATACAACAAGGCACGTCAGGCTGCCATTACTGCCGAACTTCTCGAGATCACCACCGCCATGAAGGCCATGGAGTGATCCTGACCCGACTAAGACCCAATCTCTGCCCAGTCCAGAACCCGAATTTTTAACTGAAACTTTCCCACCACCATGAGCAACCAAGGAACCATCGTCCAGGTCATCGGCGCCGTCGTTGACATCGACTTCTCGGCCGCTGACAAGCTGCCTGAAATCTACAACGCCCTCGAGGTCAGCTATGACCTTTTCGGTGTTGACACCAAACTGATCCTCGAAGTGCAGCAGCACCTTGGAGACGGCTGGGTCCGCACCGTGGCCATGTCGACCTCGGATGGTCTTTGCCGCGGCATGACCGTGACCGACACCGGAGCTCCTATTTCCATTCCCGTTGGTGCCCAGGTGCTCGGCCGGATCTTCAACGTGACCGGTGATCTGGTGGACGAAAACACCGACCTTCCTGACGCAGACAAGCGTTCTCCGATTCACCGTCCGGCTCCGACGCTCGAAGAGCAGTCGGCTGCGGCTGAGATTCTTCCCACCGGTATCAAGGTGATCGACCTCATCTGCCCATTGCTCAAGGGTGGTAAGGGCGGCATGTTCGGTGGTGCGGGTGTGGGTAAGACCGTGGTGATCATGGAGCTCATCAACAACATCGCGAAGGCACACGGTGGTTACTCCGTGTTCGCCGGTGTGGGTGAGCGGACCCGTGAGGGGAACGACCTCTACTGGGAAATGATTGAGTCCGGCGTTATCTCCACCGAGAAGGACGACAACGGACATCCCAAGCTCGACGATAACGGAAACCCTGTTCTTGCAGACGGTTCGAAGGTGGCCCTTTGCTACGGTCAGATGAACGAGCCTCCGGGTGCCCGTCTCCGGGTGGCCCTCTCTGCTCTGACCATGGCCGAGCACTTCCGTGACGAAGACAACCAGGACGTGCTTCTCTTCGTCGACAACATCTTCCGATTCTCCCAGGCCGGTTCCGAGGTGTCCGCACTTCTTGGCCGGACTCCTTCCGCGGTGGGTTACCAGCCCACTCTCGCCGAGGAAATGGCCGGACTTCAGGAGCGAATCACTTCGACCAAGAAGGGATCGATTACCTCGATTCAGGCCGTTTACGTTCCTGCGGACGACTTGACCGACCCTGCTCCCGCCAACACCTTCGCTCACCTCGACGCGACGGTGGTGCTTGAGCGTTCTCTTGCGGAACAGGCTCTCTTCCCTGCGGTGGATCCTCTTGCTTCGACCTCCGCGGCTCTTGCTCCGGAAATTGTCGGCGAGGAACACTACCGCGTCGCCCGTGGCGTTCAGCTCGTGCTTCAGCGCTACAAAGACCTTCAGGACATCATCGCCATTCTCGGAATGGACGAACTTTCCGACGAGGACAAGACTTCGGTGTTCCGCGCGCGTAAGATCCAGCGTTTCCTGACCCAGCCCTTCCACGTGGCCGAGGTCTTCACCAACGTTCCCGGAGTGCTTTGCTCCATCGAGGACACCGTGAAAGGATTTGCCGAGATTCTCGACGGAAAGCACGACAGCGTTCCCGAGTCCAACTTCTACATGAAGGCCGGCATCGACTCCGTCGACAAAGGATAAGTCATCCAACCCAGCCCAACGAATCCCATGTCATTCCAACTAGACATCGTCACTCCGGAAAAAACGATTTTTTCCGACACCGTCGATGACGTCTATCTTCCCGGTAGTGAAGGTGAGATGGGCATTCTGGCGATGCACGCCGCTCTCGTGGCACCACTCCAGCCGGGCTCTCTCCGTTACCTTAAGGACGGCACGGTTGAAGAGCTGGCCGTGGGTGAGGGTTTCGTCGAAGTGGCCGGTGACAAGGTGTCGGTGCTCATCGATCTGGCCATTGGCGAAGATGCCATCGATGAAGCTCAGGTTGAAGATGCCATGAAGCGGGCCAAGGAAGCACTGGAAGGCGTCAACGTCGACCACGACGAGTTCGAAGCCCTCCAGATGGTCATCGCCAAGTCGGAAGCCATGCTCAAGCTCAAGCGCAAGCAAATGTAGGCGGCTCTACCGTTTTACTTTTCCAAACGGCGTCCGGGAACGGGCGCCGTTTTTTCGTGGGGCGGTTCAAAGTGATCCTGACAATCGTGCCACTTGATCCATTCCTTCGTTTCGTGGGTCAGGGGAAACCGACGGGGTGGTTCCCATGAATCCGCAGGAATGGCCAGGAGGGAGTGTTCGTAGGTCACGTGAAGAAACAGGGAACTGTATCCCTGATCTCCGACATAGTGTGTCCCACGCCATCGCGAGTTGGGGAACCCGACATGATCACTCAGTTCGCGAGGGGAATCGAAGTGTTTCGGAGTCATGAGGTAGACCCTGAAATGAAAACCGAGAGCCCCGATGGTGATCGCGAAGATGGCGAGTAGCAGGATAGCCCGCCGCCTTTTCTTTAGGGATACAATTAATCGTCGGCGAAATGTCCCTGACATGGGATGTCGATTTGGGGATCAGAATGACGGGTTCAAAAGAACCGCCTAGCGGAAAAGATAGTCCATCTGCTCGCGCTGTTTTTCGGTCAGGTCGCTACTCTCATAGGCTTGGCGGGCAGCCTCGGGGTCCGTCTTCTTCCATTCTCCGAGAACCTCCCGCATCGAATAAGTGCGATTGGAATCTTCGGTGACTGATTGGGACCATTCGTAGGCCGTGGCGGGATCGATATGTTTGAACTGGTTCGCCAGTTCGCGCACTCCTTGGTCCCGCGCCTTTCCTTCCGGGAGGTCATCGATCCAGTCGGAAGCTCCGATGGGATCCATGCGGGCCCAGTTTTGGGCGACTTGATTGAGGGCATTGTTGCGCATCTCTTCGTCAGGGAGATTGAGCGCCCAATCGGCGGCCGCTTCGACATCGCTGTTGCTCCAGTTTGAGACCAGAGAGCCCGCTTGTGATTTGATCTGACCAGAAAGGTTCTCATCGCCGGCGGCCTCGGTGGCGAGTCTTTCGAGCCAGGCCGCGGCCTCTTGGGGGCGGTTGTAGGAAATTCCCCCGATGATGGTGGAGGCATTGTTGATGCGCTCTTCGGTGGTCAGTCCTTCCATCCATTGCATCAGGGCATCGGGATCGCGAGAGCTCCAGTTGGAGACAATGGACGAAATGGCGGTCGCCCGGTCTTCTTCCCGAACCGTTCCGAGTTGCTGGGCGGCGGCAGCCGGGTCTTTGGCCGCCCAATTGTGATAGGCCGAGGAAAGAGCTCGCTGACGCCCCTGTGGATCTTCAATTTCGTGAGCCCATTGCATGGCCGCCTCGGGATCCTTGTTCGCCCATTGAGAAGCGATGGTTCCAAAATGATTGCTCAGGAGTTGGGCGGGAAGATCCGAGTTCTTGAGATAAGCGGCAGCGCCTTCGGGATCACTAAGAGCCCAGGGTCCGATGATTCCTTCGAGGACTGTCTGCTGTTCGAAGGGGTTCTCAATGCTGCCCAGCCAGGCTCTGGCACCTTCGAGATCCTGATGGGCCCAGGTTGAGGCCAACTGGCTCATGTTGTTCTTTCGAACGTTGGGCGGGAGTTCTTCAATGAGCAATGCGGCACTGGCCGGGTCTTTCTGGGCGATCTGTCCGATCGCGGATCCAAGCGCCTGATTCCTGATGTTGCCGGCTGGAAGTTTGTTGATCCAGGCCAGCCCGGCCGCTTGATCGGTGGTGATCAGTTGATGGGCCACGGTCGTCATCAGTGACTGCTTCAAGCCGGGATTCTGGATGGAATCAAGCATCTCGGCAACGCGATGAGGATCCTTGTTGGCCATGGAACTGAGAACCGACCTCATGGCTTGATCACGTGCACTCGAGTTGGTCAAACCTTCCGCCCAGGCGAGCGCTCCATCGGGATCGGTCTGGGCACGGGCCGCTGCGATTCCACTCAAAGCTCCGGCCCGCTGATTGGGATCTTCGATGGTGTGAGCAAAGGCTTCGGCGGCTGCCGGGTCTTTGACGGCCCACTGGGAAATGACACTGTTTTGGTTGAAGACAGGGTAGTAGACTTGGTTTCCCCACCCCCAATTGTTCCAGCGATTGTGACTGCCCCATGATCCGTAGTGTATGGTCTGATGGGCGACCAATTGGTTGGAATCCTTGAGAAGCTCGGGAAGGAGATTGGGAGCATATTCAATGGCGGCCGTGGCCAATGAGGATCGGGCGGATCCGAGGAGCCGTTGGTCTTCGATGGATTCAACGGCTGCCCGGGCGGCCGAAAAATCCTCTTTGGCCAGATATCGAATGACGGTAGCGATCTGCGCATGCTTGAAGCTGGCATCGTCGCTCGACATCAGCGTTTCCATGGCCAGCCCGGGGTCAGCCAGAGCGAGGTGGTTGAAAATCTGGGATCGTGCGGTGTGGAATTTGGGATCGTTTTTGGAGCTGCTCTCAAGATCCTTCAGAAGAGTGAGGAGGGCATCGGCATCAAGTTTCTCCAGGGCTTTGCCGAGGTTTCGATTGGTGCCGAAGAGGTCCTGATTGTCGACAAGGTCGAGAACCCCGCTGGTTTCCCCGGAGGGAAGTGGAGAAGGTTCTGCGATCCGACGCCGTGAGGGTGTGCGGGCGGAAAGGGGTTTCTCTTCCGTTGCAGAAGGAGTGTCGGGAACATTGGGGACGACTTCCCGCCCGATCATCAATCCTCCGGCAAAAAGGAGAAGGCCTGCCCCGGCTGCGTATTGGTTTTTCATGGGTTCGCGTCTGGTGTGTCGGAGGGCGGAACCGCCATCTCCTGTTAGGAAGCGTGTTGGTGCGGGGATCTTGTCTTTGCGAGTTGAGAGCGATGGGATGGCTCCAAAGGAAAGATTTTGGCGGACCCGGAGGTATAGGTGTGCTAGAATTCCAACATTTCCGTCTTCCATGCCTTCCGACGTCCACCGTGAATCCGAACTCCCGACCCGATGGGAAGGGGTAGTCTTTGGTTTGAAGGCGGCCGTTTTCCGGTTTCGAAGATCCTTGATCGAGTGGGGTGAGAGGCCTCCGGTTCATCGGCCGGGAAGCAAGTTGTGTGGGGCGGGGGTATTGGGAGAAGCCGAGGCTTTACTGTGGTCGCAGGTTAGTGAGGCCGAGTTTCCGTTGACCGCCGGGAAGGTTGAAAATTTGAGGGTGTCAGCGAGAGCGTTGCATGGATTGGAGATCCCGGAAGGAGAGGTCTTCAGCTTTTGGAGACAGTTGGGTCGGACGACAAAGTCGCGCGGTTACACGGCGGGGAGGGAATTGCGCGAGGGATGTATGGTTCCGAATGTGGGCGGCGGATTGTGTCAGATTACCGGCCTGCTTTATCAAGCAGCGTTGCAGGCCGGCCTTGAGATTGTGGAGCGTCATGCTCATTCTCGTTTGGTGGAAGGGCCGATGGGGGAGAAGAATCTCGATGCGACGGTATTCTGGAACTATGTGGACTTGAGATTCCGGGCAGACTTCCCGTGGCGCCTGGAAGTGGTTCTCGATGCCACGCACTTGCGGGTGAAGATTTTGGCGAGGACCGGCAAGGCCAAGCCCACCAAACCGGAGGTGGAAGAGGTTTCCCGCGAAGCACCCACCGGAGATTGTTTGACCTGTAATCAGACCAGTTGTTTCAGACATCCTTCTGCTGTGGGAAATCATGCTCCATCGATGGGGCATTCAGCGTTTCTGTTAGATGCGCGATGGCCGGAGTTTGATCGATGGTGCCAAGAGCATTCGCGTGATGGGGATCGCTGGTTGATGCCTTTGGATGGAAAGAGGTGGAAAAAGAGGAACTACGCGTGGTCCGTTCCGGCCGGAGCGATGGTCCGTCAGGCGACCTGGCGGACCTTGTGGCGTTCCTTCAGGCAACGTCATCTTCCGCTTCAAGGAGCGGAGCGGCAGAAGGCCTTGTTGGAGAGAGATCGGGAATTGGCGAACTGGTATGCCCGCCGGATTTCGCCGGAGTGTCGGCATCTGGTGGTGGCCCAGAACTTGCTGCCCCACCTCTGGCAGCTCGGGGTTCTGGGTGGCAGGACATTTGATGTTCTGGTGACGCGATGGCCTTTGGAGTCCTTGCTCTCGTTGCTGGATGAAGCGGTCTCGAAGCATCCGGTCAGCCCCACCTTGGGAGACTTCCGTCCCGATCCCGAATTGGTGAAGTGGGAGAGCGAAGCCTTGGCCGAGGCCGGCAAGCTGGTGACGCCCCATCGAGCCATTGCCAAAAAGTTCGGGTCACGTGCTTGGTTGTTGGACTGGGACATTCCGGAGGTCGAGGAGAGAAAAGGAGCGGGCATTCAAGGGAGGTTCTTCCTTCCGTGTTCACCGTTGGGGCGCAAGGGGGTCTATGAACTGTTGGAGGCATTCGAAGGTCGGGACGATTCTCTTGTAGTTTTGGGAAGTGCCCGTGAAGACGCGCTGCCTGATTTTTTCGAGCAGGGAGGAATTGAAGATCTGACGGACGCGGAGGCCCTACTGTTGCCGGCCTGGGTCGAGCATCAACCGCGGTTGGCGTTGAAAGCGTTGGCGATGGGAATTCCCGTGGTTGCCAGCGAGGCTTGTGGATTACCGGATCACCAGAAGCTGACTACCTTGAAGAGTCCGAGTGAGCTGATCGAGTGGTTCCGGGGTTGCGATTCCGGAGAGCAAGTGTATTCGTCAGGTATGAGCGAGAATTCAGGCGAAACCATGAAGCTGGAAGCAGGAACCCATTGGATGTGCACCTGTGGAAAGTCCGACAACTTTCCGTTTTGTGATGGCTCCCACAAGGGGTCGGGAAAGGGTCCTGAAAAGTTGGTCCTTGAAGAAGCGACCGAAGTTCCCGTCGAACGGCCTTCGACGGAAGACTAGCTTGTGAGTGGTTATTTCCGGGAAGGGAAGGCTACCCTGATTCTTGCCCTGCCTCTGATGGCCGGGCAGGTAAGTCAGATGTTGATGGGGGTGGTGGACACCTTCATGATTGGGCGGATCGGGACAGTGGAACTGGCCGCTTCGACCCTAGCTCACGCCATTCTTCATATCCCCCTGATGGTGGGGATCGGGGTATCAATTGCGGTATCCATCAAGGTGTCCCAAGCTCGTGGCGCGGAGGCTCCGGAGAAGGCAAAGGAAGCTGGGCAGCATGGGTTCTTTCTGGGTGTCCTCATCGGATTGGTGACTTTTCTCCTGAGTCTGGGGTTGATTCCCTTGTTGCCCTACCTCGGGCAGGATCCCTTGGTGGTCGAGAGAATGCCGAACTTTTTTTTGTTGGTGAGTGCGTCGATGGTGGCGGCGATGATCAGCATGACCTCACGCAGTCATGCCGATGCCATGGCTCATCCCTGGCCGGCATTTTGGATCATCTTGAGTGGGGTTCTGCTCAATGTCTTTCTCAACTGGCTCTTGATTGGAGGCAATTGGGGGGCACCCAAGATGGGTTTGGAAGGGGCCGGGTTGGCTACCTTGTTGGCGCGGGTGATTTCTGTGCTGGGTTTGCTTTGGTGGTTAAGGCGCAGTCCGCTGATGAGAAACTGGATTCCGGACAATTGGTTTCATTGGCCGGATCGAGCCAAGTTGGGTCGGTTCTGGCACATCGCATGGCCGGCCAGTTTGCAAGTCTCCGCTGAGATGAGTGCTTTCATTGCTGCCAGCTTGGTCATTGGTTCATTGGGGGCGGCAGCCTTGGCGGCTCATCAGGTAGCCATTACCTGCGTGGCCACGATCTTCATGGTACCACTGGGAATCTCGATGGCTGCGACTGTTCAGAGCGGTGAAGCATGGGGCGCCAAGGATCTGCATCGGGAGCGTGCCATTTTGGTGAGTGCCTGGGTGATGGGTTTACTCTTCTCAACCGTCTTTGTGTTTGTGTTTTCACTCTGTAACGAGGTCATCGCCGGTTGGTTTCTTACCGAGAATGAACCGCTGCAGATTGCCGCTGGCTTGTTTCTGATCGCCGCGGTTTTCCAGCTGGGAGATCACTCGCAGATTCTCTCTTCGGGTGTTTTGCGTGGGTTTGATGACGTCAGGACTCCGGCCTTGATGACTTTCGTAGCCCACTGGGTGGTCGGTATGCCGCTCGGAGCGGTCCTTTGTTTTGGGGTTGGAATGGGAGCCGCCGGGATGTGGTGGGGGTTGAGTGCGGGGCTTACTTTTGCAGCCCTGTTTCTGGGACGGAGGGCCTGGGTTCTTACGAGAGCGTGACCTGAAATTGTGGAATCGCCTTGCCAATAGCGGGCAAGTGGGGCTGGCGTCAGGATCCTGCCGTACCTGAGGTGCCCAATTCCAACCGTTGATCAAGCTATGAAAACTCTCCGAAAATTCTTCCTGACGGTGTTTCTCTTGCCTGGGATGGTTCTCCCGGGGTTTGCCGAAAGCTGGGTGAAGTTCGCCGGTGTCGAAGGTGATGGTAATGGCACTCCCGAGCGTGAGGGGTGGAGTGGACTCAAGTCCTACAAGGATAAGGTGAAGGCCACCGATACGGGGGTGAAAATTGAGAGCGTCAAGATCACCAAGTGTACTGACAAGGCCTCAGTGGGGCTTGCCGTCAAGATGGCGACCGGAGCTGTCATCCCGGAGGTGACTCTCGAGTTTACCCGGCAAAACAGTGATGGCGTGACCGAGGTTTACCTGATCGTCACCTACTGCAATGTCACCATTACCGGTATTGATACCGAGCTTCCAGAAGGTGAGGATGCCAAGCTTGAAGAGACCGTGTGCATTACCGCAACAGAGAAAAAGATTACCGATCCTAAAACGGGTGAAACCACCACCTTGGGAGGGGATCCTTGATGGATCTGATCTCATGACCAATTTGTTCCAGATCTTCGGAAGGCGAGTCGGGGGCTGTCTTGCCCTCTCCTTGCCAGTGCATGCGGACACCATGACACTTGAGGTGACTGAGTTCGGGGCCGTAGGGCCAGCTGCATTGGAAGTGATCGATACTTCGTTTCCTGCTCGACCGGGAAACTCTGTTCAGGAGCTTCAGGTGACCCTGCCATCGGGGGTCGCCAGTCCGCAATTGGCGAGGTCTCTGGTGAATCGACAGATTCTTGCCGCTCCTTCCCTGGTCATTCGTCGAAACCCTCCGGAACCCTTCCATATTCTCACCTTGTTTGATGCTTCGATCAGATCGATTGAGAGCATTCTCCCGGGCTCGCCTCCTGGTGCTCTTCTGCGGGATCGGGCGACATTGGAATTCTCTCGGTATGAACGAACCCATACCTTGGCTCCCGGTGTTTCGAATTCCATTTATGTCGATGCCCAAGGGCAGACGGTCACTCATACGATCGACCAGGGATTGCCTCCTGTCCTGAGTGCGATCCCGGCCCAACTGGTTCCGGCGGGTGCACGTTTTGACATCCCTCTGGTCGTCAATGATTCCGATACCCCGGCGGCGGGAATTTCCTTGAGAGCGGTGCATCCGGTGACGCCGCTTCTGCCTCCTGGCTCCATTGACTTTTCCAATCCAGGGGTGGTCACACTGACCATTCCTCCGTTGAATGCGGGCTCTGTTCCAGTCACGATGATTGCCAGCGATGGAGTCAACGAGGGGTATGCGACTTTTCTCCTCACCGTACAACCTCCAGATCCCGAGGCCCCCGTCGACCTTGGTCTCAGCCAGGACACAGTGGCGGAAGATACCCCAAACGGACAGATCATTGCTTCCATTGATATGGTCGATCCCACTCCTTTCGATACCCATACCCTGATCCTCGAAGAGAATGCCGGCGGACGATTTGAGATTCTGGGGAGCCATCTTGTGGTGGCCAATACCTCCCTGATCGATTTTGAAATCTATAACCTACATACCATCACCATCACGGCCATCGACAGCGCTGGAAACTCTCTGACCAAGTCGCTCGATCTTCACGTGATGGATGTCGTCGAAGGAGCTTTTGATCGCTGGCGGGCCGCTCACTTTAGTGCAGCCCAACTCGCAGACCCTCTTGTCAGCGGTTTGTTGGCTGATCCTGATGGCGACAACGTTTCCAATCTTGCTGAGTTCAACGGTGATTCCTCTCCCTTGGACCGACTTTCCAAACCACCTTCACTTGTCGTCGGAGAAGTGAAGGAAGACAAGGAAACCCACCCAACCTTAACCTGGCGTCAAAGGACCGCCATTAGCGATCCCCGGATGGAGGTTTATCCGCAATTCTCTGGTGATGCCATTGTGTGGACCGAGGGTCCTCTTGCCTTCGTCGTGATCGAGACTGTCCCGGATGGAAAGGATCACGAACGGGGCACTCCACCATCACATGGCCTGTGAGGCGGTGGCGAAAAGATGCTTGGGGTTCTCGAAGCGATGGTCCGTTCCTTCGAGGCGTAGATAGGCTTCGTGAACGAGCGCGGTGGCGTTGAGTGATTGGCCCGGGCCTTCGGAACTCACCTTGAAATTGGCGACTTTCTTGAGCTCGTCATAGACGATGGAAAACAGCTCTTCGGTCGAGGGGCGTTCCGGGGAGGGGTTGGGGGATGCAGGTTCAGGGTTGGGCATCGGCTCCACTATGGAGCGAAGCGCTGCATCCTGCAAGTTGTCGGTTGCTAACCTCCGGTTTTGGGACCGCGGGACTTCTTGGTTTTTTTGGCACCCGGTTGCCCGGGACGGCCGCCTCGCTGTCGGGCCTGCTGCTGAGCTTTCTGGGCCTCTTCGGCACGTTCGGCGAGCTTTTGCATCCAGCTCTTTTTGCCGGCCTTCTTGTTGGTTTTGAGCTCGGGCTCGGGCATTTTCTGCATGAGCCAGGTCTGACCGATGGAGAAAATGTTCTGTGTCGTCCAGTAGAGGGCAAGGGCGGAGGCGAAGTTGTAGCAGAAGAAGAAGAAAATGATCGGCATCAGCATGAAGATGCGACGCTGCAGTTTGTCTCCTGTCTGCGGTGTGACCTGCATCTGAATGACCATGGTGATGGCCATGAGGAAAGGAAGGGGGTTGATGGGAATGCCGGCGAGATAGGTGACGGTATCGGGTTGCGAAAGGTCGGTCACCCAGCCGAGGAAAGATTCGTTACGGAGCTCCACGGCGTATTGGAGCATGTTGTAGAAGCCGAAGAAGACGGGAATCTGGAAGAGCATAGGAACGCAACCACCCATCGGGTTCACCCCGTATTGGCGATAGAGCTTCATCATCTCCTGATTCATCTTGTTGGGGTTGTCCGGGTACTTCTCCTTCAGCGCGGCGATCTTCGGCTGAAGTTTGGACATCCGCTTCATGGTGCGGGTGGACTTGGCGTGCAGGGGCCACATGATGGTCCGGATGATCAGGGTGAGAACGACGATGGCCCATCCGAAGGACCAGGAATTGCCGGAGCCGCCGAACAGGATGGCGAGCTTGTTGAGCGTCCAGTTGAGAGGGCGGCTGATCCAACCGAACATGCCGTAGTCCATCACGTCGCCCTTGTCGCCATCGAGGCTTCGGATGAGGCCGTTGTTTTTGGGGCCGACGAAAATGTCGTAGGTGTAGGTGATTTCCTTGCCTGGAGCGAGGGAGTCCTTGGGAAGGCTGAGGTAGGAATTGAAGACCTTTTTCTCTTTTCCTTCCTCGGAGCGCGCAGGAGGAAGAGTGACGCTTTTGGGATACACCCGAACGGTGGCAGGGTAGGGCTTGGCGGGCGTGACGATGGTGGCGAAGAACTGATTCTCCACGCCTGCGAAGTCGATATCGGATTCGAAGAATTCGCGGAACTCCGAACGGTCTTTGGAAAACCAGCCTCCTTTGAAGTAGCTTTCGTGTTCGGATTCGTAGTCTCCTTCGGTGTAGTAGAAGAAGTTGACGTAATTGGAGCGCTCTTCGTCAAAGACCGGTGCCGCAGATCCGGTGGCGATGGCCATATTGCCGAGGTCGACCGGACTCTCGCCGGTGTTGGTGAGGGAAAGGATGAGCTTGAGACGGTAGTCCTTGCCGGCGCCTTCGGAGATCTTCTCCCAGGTCTTTTTGACGGTGAGGCCATTGGAAGTGGCTCCTTCGAAGGTGAGGGTGTCATCGGTCGAATCGGCAGACTTCTGGTAGAAGGCCTTGTCGAGGACGCCACCGGAGAGGGTGGTGAGGGCGCCGATGCGGTTGATCCCCAGATCGTTCATGAGAACGTTGCCATCGCCCTTCACCGCTTTTTCGCTGCGGAATTCGGTGAAGCGGATTCCGCCTTCGAGAGTGGAGAGGACAAAGTCGTTTTCTTCGGTGGCGAGGGTGAATTCCTCTTCCGTTCCGAGATCTTCGGGGATGGGAGTGGGTTCGACGGTGAGGCCGGCGGGCTTTTCTCCTTCGTCAGGTTTCTTCTGATTGGCTTCGGCTTCCTTTTGCTGCTGGGCTTCGATGGCGCGGCGGGCCGCGGCTGTCCTTGAATTTTGGAGCATGCCGTATCCGAGGAGGACTCCGCAGATGATGATGACGATCCAGGCTTTACGATCCATGATATAGATTAGGGAGTGGGAGATTCTTGTGAGGGTTCTTCAGATCCATCGGATTGCGAACCATTGGGTTGTGGGACGGGGTCATAGCCGCAGCCCCCCCAAGGATGACAGCGAAAAATCCGGCGAATACCGAGATAGCTTCCTTTGAGGGAACCGTGGAGTTCGACGGCTTCGAGAAAATAGTGGGAGCAGGAGGGGGTGAAGCGGCAGCCTGAGTGGGGTCCTCCCAAGGCGTGGAGGATGGGCCTGAGGAAGAGCTGGTAGGCGCGAATGCCGAGACGGATGAAGAATTTCATGAGGCTTCATCCTGCCAGATTTTGAGGCGTTTGATGGTTTTGAGCCAATCTTCCTCGAGTTGCTGGAAGGTGGCCTGGGAGGCACGCCATCGGGCGATGGTGACCACCATTTGATTCTTGGGAAGGTGATCGCCCCATTTCCGGACGATTTCGCGGAAGCGACGTCGAAGGAGGTTGCGGGTGACGGCTTTGCCGGCCTTGCGGGAGGTGATGAACCCAAAACGCCGATCCATGGCGGCGGGATCGGCGTATGTGCCAACGACGAGGTATCTCCCACCGGTCGATCGGCCTTTTTGGCGGACGGTTTGGAACTCGCCCCATTGGCGCATGCGCCGCTGACGAGTCAGATCCATGGCAGGATGAGAGAACGTCCTGTAAGGGAATCGCCTGACGGCGGGTCCACTTACTTGGAGTTGTTCTGCACCGTGTGGCGCTTGAAGTGGATCTCGGCTCCTTTTGGAAGGAGGCGCTTGCGACCCTTGCGGCGACGGCTCTTGAGGATACCGCGACCAGCTTTGGTGGCCATGCGGGCGCGGAAACCATGTTGTTTCTTGCGAGTGCGCTTGGAAGGCTGGTAAGTCATTTTCATGGCCGTAAAAAGAGGTGGTGTTTGA
Organism: Akkermansiaceae bacterium; assembly: GCA_049889715.1. Lineage (GTDB taxonomy): Bacteria > Verrucomicrobiota > Verrucomicrobiia > Verrucomicrobiales > Akkermansiaceae > SW10. The sequence continues at coordinate 84,930 of JBMHCW010000099.1, forward strand.
AAGAATTTTCGTGCTCAGAGGAGCGGGAGGCGGAGACTAGCGGCCAGAACGGACTTGTCAACCCATCGTGGAATTTTTTGCAAAAACGCTGATTTTCAGCCAGATTGCCATTTCAAGGGCTTTCGGACGGGGCGGTCGGGGGTGTTTGGCGATTCCGGGCGATGAAATACAGGGTGAAGAAGACGACAAAGGCCACGATGGAAATCTGGCTGGCAAGCATGGCGATTGCGGAGGCGCGGGTAATGAGGAGGAGCTGGTCGATCCCGTCGTCGGAGAGGTCGACAGGAGGATTCTGGGTGATCCAATAGCGGCAAAGGCTGAGGGCAATGAGCGAGATCATTCCAATCATCCCGCTGATTGCGGTGAGAAAGAAAAGAACCCGTGAGTTCATTGCTCCCCGAGGAGGTATTTGGAGGCCTGCTCGACGTCTTTGTCGCCCCGGCCGGAGAGGTTGGCGATGATGACGTCGTTCTTGTCCATGGAGCCTGCGGTTTTCGAGACGTAGGCCATGGCGTGTGAACTTTCGAGAGCGGGGATGATTCCTTCGCAGTAGGCGAGTTCGCGGAAGGCGGCCAGCGCTTCGTCGTCGGTGGCGTAGGTGTATTCGGCGCGACCGATATCCTGAAGGTAGGCGTGTTCGGGGCCGACGGCGGCGTAATCGAGACCGGCGCTCACCGAGTGGGTCAATTCGATTTGTCCATCGTCGTTGGCGAGGAGCCAGGTTTTGGATCCTTGAAGGACGCCGAGTTTCCCTCCCTGGAATCGGGCGGCGTGGCGTTCAGGGATGATTCCGTCGCCTCCGGCTTCCACGCCGACCATGCGGATGCCTTCGTCATCGACGAAGGGGTGGAAGAGACCCATGGCATTGGAGCCGCCACCCACGCAGGCCACGAGGAGATCGGGCAGGCGACCTTCCTTGGCGAGAATCTGTTCGCGGGCTTCGAGTCCGATGACGCGATGGAAATCGCGCACCATCATGGGGAAAGGGTGTGGGCCCAGGGCCGAGCCGAGGATGTAGTGGGTGTCATCGACGGTGGCGACCCAGTCGCGCATCGATTCGTTGACGGCCTCCTTGAGCGTTGCTTGTCCGGCTTCGACGGGGACAACCTTGGCTCCCATCAGTCGCATGCGGGTGACATTGAGGGCCTGACGTTCCATGTCGACGGCTCCCATGTAGACGGTGCATCCCATGCCGAAGCGGGCGCAGACGGTGGCGGTGGCGACGCCGTGTTGTCCGGCTCCGGTTTCGGCGATGATGCGTTTTTTGCCGAGGCGTTTGGCGAGGAGAATCTGGCCGATGGCGTTGTTGATCTTGTGCGCTCCGGTGTGGAGGAGGTCTTCGCGTTTGAGGTAGATTTTGGCGCCTCCGAGTTTTTCGGTCCAACGTTCGGCGAAGTAGAGCGGGGTCGGGCGACCGCAGTAGTTCTGGAGGAGATCGTCGAGTTCCGCCTGGAAGGAGGGGTCAGCTTTGGCCTCTTCGTAGGCCTGGCTGAGCTCATCGAGCGGACTCATGAGGGTTTCGGGAGCGAAGCAGCCACCGAATTGTCCGAAGTGTCCCGTGGCGTCGGGAACCGCTGATACCGTTGTGCTCACGGCGGGACGATAGCGCAGGGCTGCAAAAGCGCACTAGCAAATTCAACGAGGCCGGATTTCGAGACGGAGAAATCGCCGGGCTTCGGTCGGAGGAATGGGAAGGGAATAGGAGGCGAAGCCGTCGAGCGAGATTTGATCAGGCTGGGTGGGCAAGGTCAGGTCGGTCCAGTTGACGAGGTCCGGAGAGGACTGGGGGATGATCTGAAAGTCATCGGCTCCAAGATTGGTCTGAACGTGGAAGATTCCGTTGGAGAGGAACGGGGGAGTTGTCCCGAGGGCGTGAAGGGTTAGATCTCCGTTGAGGAAGGGGGTGGAATCGAGGTCTCCCGGGGAGCCACCCGGGGACACACTGGGGCGCCAGCTTTCGGGGAGAGCAGGATTGGATGAGTCTTGGATCAAGGTGAGGGAATGTCCTGCGCCATCGGCAAATTCAGACCAAGGGTCTTTGTCATTATAAGTGAAGTCCACGATGAGAGATCCATCGGCGGCGGCCAGGGCGAGTCGTTCTCCCGAGTTGTCGAGACGAGTGAAGTCGGCGAATTCGCCGGCGATGCGGGCAGCGGTTCCGTATCGGTCGATGAATGACGGTCGGTCTTCGACCACGACGATTCGTTCGCCCGGTCCGAGGAGAGAGCCGGCAGGAAATTCGAATGAGAGGCCTCTGGTGAAGCGGACGAGGGATAGGTCGATGGTGGTGTCCGAGGTATTTTGGAGTTCGATGAATTCGGTGCCGGGGAATTCGTCGGCGGGATGGTAGTTGATCTCGCTGATGACCAGATTGCTTGAGTCGGCAGGCGAGCCTACGACAAAGGTTTCGCTCATGAGGGCCGACCAGCTGCCATCGGTGGATTGCAGGCGGGTTGAAATCCGGGTGGAGGTGGTCAGTGAAAGGGGCGAGGAATAGGCGAGTCCGGAATCGATGGGATCGGATCCATCGGTCGTGTAGTGAAGGGTTCCCGTTTCTCCAATGGGAGGATGAATCGAAAGCAGCGCCCCGAAAGGGGTGATGCCTCCCGAGAGGTTGAAGGAGGGAGGGGCCAGGAAGTTGGAGTCGATCCAAGTGGCTCTGGTCTGCAGCCATGATTTCATGGCGTTGATCCGGGAGTTCCAGGTTGAGCCTGAGAGACCGGCCTGTTGGTCGGCGAGCCCGGTCGTCAAGGTGGCAGCTTGGGCATCGATGATGGCAGCCATGTTTTCGTTGGAGAGGGGGCCGCGGCGAAGCTCGAACCATCGGTCTTCATACTCCCGTTGAAAGCCGGGGTCTTCGAAGAGACGATCATACCAAAGCCGGTCGGGTCGGAAGTAGAGGGTGCCGGTGGCGGATCCTCCATAGGCTCCGTTGTTGAAGTCCCACATGGGCCCCATGCGGAGCTTGCGATCGTCGGACGACACCCAGGGGAACATGCTGAGAAGGAGGCCGTCGCCTTGCTTGGCCAGCGTCAGCAACTGGAGGTAGTCGATGAAGTCGGTGGTGTCCAGATGCTGGCGGTATCCTTGGTCTGGATCGAGCCAGCGGTTGTTGTCGAAGAAGATGTCTTCAAAGTCGCGATACCAGGATTCGATGGCGTTTCGTTTTGGCGGCGTGATTTGATAGCCATTGGGGTTTTCGAAATTGATGAAGGCATTGTATTGGCGGGGGATGTCGTCGCCACTGCCGGACACGTTGGGCGGGGTGGACTGAATGCGATTGCGTCCGGCGGTGTGGAAGAATTGCGGAGTGGTCGCGCCGTTTTCGGCCGGGAATCCATCGACCGGAATCGGGTCCATGCGGTTTATGGAATTGAGCCATCCTCCGGTGGATCCGTCTTCGGAGAGTTTTTTGAAGTCGAGACGTTTGTCTCCGCGTTTGGGCTTCTCGAGAAAGACGTATACTCCAATGCGGTCGGAGAGGGTGAGGTCACCTCCGTTCTGGTTGATGAAGACGTCAACGAAGCGAAATTCCGGTGCCCAGCGTCCGGTTTGTCGGGAGAGTTCCCAGATGAAGGTGTTGTAGAGCAACGACCGGTCGTATCCGGGATCTGGGTAGTAGAGAATCCAGTCATCGTCGGAGGCCATGTCGAGAATCTTGATGGACCGGCCGCTGTCTTCGAAGGTCTTCCAGGTTTTTACGGAATAGGGTTTGCGCGGCCAGGTGGAGGAAAAGGCGCCACGAACCCGGATCCCGATGCGGGATGTTTGGTCGGGAAGAGAATTGAGGGAGGCGAGAGACGAGTCGGGATCGCGATCAAAAATTCCCAGAAAGGCGGGTTGGCGAGCGACCTGTCTCAGGCCACCTCCGGTCTGGGTGCTGGTGCTCCAGTTTTTGTTTGGAATGAGTCCGCGGTTGAAGTTTTCCACCACCATGATGGGGAGCTCCGAAGTGTAGGCTGCGAGGTCATCGGCGAGCCGGACGAAGGAACGTGTCCTGATGGCCGGGTCTTGTCCTGGAAAATAAGAAGCGGCTCGAACTTGGGTGGTAGCATCGATCAGGATGGGACTTTCGTAAACCCATCCATTCCCGGCTTCCGGGAGTGATCCATCGAGAGTGTAGATCAGGGTGGCTCCGGGAGTCGGCGAGGTGAGAGTGAGGAGGAATTCTCCGGTGAAGGTTCCTTCTTCATGTGAGAAGATTGGTTGATCTGCCTGAGGGAAGCTGCAGTTGATGGCGCCGATGAGAGTGATCGCCACGATGGGCTTTTCGGGTTCGTTGGTTTCGAGAGTAAGAGTTTCGCTGAAGCAACCATCGGTCGAGGATTCGAAGGTCAGAGCGAGAAGAAAGGTCTCTCCGGCGGGGATGGTGAGAGAGTCGTTGGGAACAGCAAAAGGACTGCTTTCTGAAAGGGACGGGATGACGACGAGCTCGTTGAGGTCGCCGAGATTGGAGATGGGGAGCTGGAAGGTGGTTTGACCCGGGTTGGTGGGAAAAGATCCAAAGTCGACCAGCCCTTGGGTTTCGATGACCGGGTTGGGATTTGGTGGTGTTTCTCCGAGGAAGCGGATCTCGCCCAATCCGACCCGGTCTCCTCCGCCGAAGTCATCGAACCAGTTGTCGGTGAGAGTGAGGCGGATGGTGTCGGCCGGGATGCTTTCCCCGAAGTCGAAGCTCGTGGCATTGAGAGTCGAGATGGCGGGGGACGTCAAATCGAGGGAACGAACGAAGGTGTTCCCACCGTCTTCCGAGAAATCGAGAGTGAACGATTTGGCTTCGTTTCCATTGGCCCGTCCGAAGTGATACCCCCAGTAGATGAAGTGGGTGAATTCGTGGGCTTCTGCGAACTCGAAGAGGAAGACCGGAGTGGGTGCGGAGGCTTCTCCGAGGGCGAAGTAATCGGCTGATCCGCCGCCGGGTGCATCGGTGGTCCAAGCGGTGGAGCCGCTCGCGGCGGCGTGCGTGATGGTGGAGAAGTTTTCGGCAGTCGGGGCGGCCGAAAGTCCGGAACCATTGGTGATATTGGCGGCCGGATAGAATTCGGTTCCGGCAAGAAGCAGGGAACTTGAAGGGGTTAGGATTTCGGACGCCTGCATAGGGGCAACCCAGAGGAGAGACAAAAAAAAGGCCCGACCGGGAAAGACCCGGTTGGACCTGAAAAGATTCATTTCGCGAGCGGAGAAATTAACGACGCCGGCGAAGAAGCATCAGCGAACCTAGTCCAGCGAGAAGGGCACCCGCGGGTTCGGGAATCGCATCACCGATGAGCTTCAGCTCACCAAGTCCGGAACGGTCACCTCCGGCGGCACCGCCTCCGAAGTGGTTATCAGTCAGTGTGACTCTCACGGTGTTCGCTGAAAAGGCTCCTCCCAGAGGAAGGGTGACGGCACTGCTGAAAGCGTGGCTGTCGAGGGGCTGGCTCACGGTGGTCGACGCGGGGAAGGTGGAGCCGCCGTCGGTTGAAAACTCGAGGAAGAACTCACGTGCTTCGTTGCCATTGGCTGCCCCGAAGTGATAGCCCCAATAGACGAAGTTGGTCAGCGAGTAGGACTGGTCCAGTGTGAGGGTGAAGCGAGGATCCGCACCGGGATTGGCACCCCCGTGGTAATCACCAGATCCGCCATTGGGAGCATCGGTGGTCCAAGCGGTGGTTCCTCCGGCACTGCCGTGGGTAATGGTGGTGTAGTTGCCGATGTCAGCGGGGCCCGAGAGACCCGAATTGTTGACCAGATTAGTGGACGAGAAAAATTCGGTGTTGTTGTTCGGGGGAGTAACCGTGGTGTTGGTAAGTCCGGTAGGGGTGACCAGCACGGCAGCCTGCAGGGACCCTGCAGCGAGGTAGGAGAGAGGGATCATGTTTTTCAGGTTCATGACGATGAAGCTGGGGCTAGCTTATTGAGTTCGAAAAGCGATTCAAGCGAAATAGGCGATTCGATGAAAATTGTGTCAAAGGCGATTCATGATTCCGAAGAGGATCGTCGGGGCTTGATGAAATACATTGGTCAGCGGTCGTGAATGACGGCATCTTTCCGGCGTGCAGAAAATCGCGGTATTTGGATCGGGAACGGGAAGTAATTTTGTGGCGCTGCACGAAGCATTCGGATCACAGATTGAGCTCGTAATTTCCGACCAAGAGGGAGCGGGTATTCTGGAGAAAGCGGGTCAGTTGGGGATCCGGACGGTTTTTGAAAAAGGGGGGAGAGATCTTTGCGAACGGATCTTGGAGCATCTGGAGGGGATCGACTTGATTTGTCTGGCCGGCTTCATGCGCTTGATCAAAGAGCCTTTGTTGGGAGCCTTTCCCGGGCGGATCTTGAACATCCATCCTTCCTTGTTGCCGGCTTATCCGGGCTTGTTTGCTTGGGAGCAGGCGGTGGATGACGGGGCGGCGGAATCCGGTTGCACTGTTCACTATGTGGATGCCGGGATGGATACCGGTGAGGTCATTCTTCAGGCACGTGTTCCGGTCCTGCCCGATGACACGGCGCAGACCTTGCATGCCCGGATTCAGATTGAGGAGCATCGGATTTATCCCGAGGCGGTGAGGATGGTTTTGAAGAAACTGGAGGGGTGAAATTGCGTTGCCTCTTGCGAGGCATGGGGTAGTTTTGCTGATCGCTGTGGTGAAACACTTTCCTCCGAAAATCTCCTCTGTGGTCGGTTCGTTCGGCCTTCTCGCTTTTATTCCGTCTCACGCTGCTCCGGCGGCGGAAGAATCATTTCTGACGGGGGGAGGTGATTATGTCTTGGGTGCCTTGGTCGGACAGAACGTGGCCTCGACCGGATTCACCGGAGCCTGGCTGCCGGCCTTTGGAGGAGCGGGATCGCCGGATGTCATTTCCACCGGGTTGACCTATTCGGATGGGACGAATGACATGGTCGTTGGTGGCGGGGCGATTGACTACAGTGCCGATGGCCGGGTCGGGCGATTGTTGGCCCAGCCCTACACCAATGCCACCACCGGAGCGGTTTACTTCAGTGTTCTGATCAAGGTGAATTCTTCCCTGCCGGATTACCGGGGATTTGAACTTCATCAGGGTGGTTTCGATGACAACAGCAACCGGGTTTTACAAATCGTGACCGGCGAGCCTGGAGTCGGATTGACGGACAGCTCTTACGTCCTGAGGATGTTCAACAACGGAGCTTTGGTTGTCGATTTAGGCGAGAGCGATACCGAGGCCAATCTCTTTGTGGGCCGAATCGATTTCTCGGCTGATCCCAGTTCTGATGCCATCACGATCTGGCGGAATCCGGAGGACCTGCAAGATGAGGGAGGGTCCACCATCGATGGCACCTTGACGGGCTTTGATCTCAGGATTGATCGTGCTTCCTTTGCCCGCTTCGGCGGAGCGGACAGTCTGCAATTTGACGAGGTGAGATTCGGGACCGCCTGGACCGATGTTACCACCGTGGTGGATCCGGCCGATACCGACAATGACGGGATGCTCGACTCGTATGAAACGGCCAACGGGTTGACGGTGGGAATCGACGACTCCCTGGAAGACCTCGATATGGACGGCTCCATCAACCTTGAGGAATTCACCCGCAACACGAGGGCCAACGTCGCGGATACGGATGGCGATGGCATCCGCGATGGCTCGGAGGACGGAGGCGGAGTGTTTGAAAGCGGCATGAAGACGGGCACGGATCCGTTGGTCTTCGATACCGATGGCGACGGGTTGCGGGACGGATACGAGGATGGCAGCGGTGAGTTTACCGATGAGACCATGACCGGAACCGATCCCAACAAGGCCGATAGTGATGGTGATGAAGAGGATGATGGAGTGGAGGTGCGTGAAGGAACCGATCCCAACTCGGCGGCAGATTCCTCGGCTTCCCGTGGGCTGGTCATCGTGGATGGACAGAAGGATGCCTTGTATCCCGAGGTCGTTGCGGTGCAAACCATCGAGACCGGATTTGGTGACAACCAGAGTGAGTGGAATGCCGCTTATGCCTATGTCAACGATGGCTTCCTCCACCTTCTCCTGACCGGGAATCTGGAAGCCAACTTCAACAAGCTGGAAATCTTTGTGGATTCAGTGGCAGGTGGACAGTCGACCTTCGCGGGGGTCACGGGGAACGATGGTTCCGAAGGGATGAATGGCATGACGTTCGATTCCGGTTTTGAACCGGACTTTCATTTGATCGCGAGAAGGGGAAGCGGGAAGTTTGATCTGAACATTGCTGATTTAAACGAGGGAACCTTCGATGAGTATTTCGAGGTGTTGAAGTCCGATGGTGTGACCGTGGATGAAGGGATTGGTGAAACTGGAGTTGGCCAAGTCAATGCCACGCCGATCAAGGTGGGATACGATCACAGCAATCTTACCGGGATCGGAGGGAACGCCGGTGATGCCGCCAATCAAGACGCTGCTCTGGCGGTCATGACCGGACTGGAACTCAAGATTGCTTTGAGCGATCTGGGAAGTCCGGGAGGAGAGATCCGGATTATGACTCTGCAGAATAACTCAGGGCACGATTTTCTCGCCAACCAGTCTTTGGGAGGGCTTCCGTTGGGAACGGGCAATCTGGGAGCACCGGGAGGAATTGATTTCGGAACCTTGGATGGTGATCAGTTTTTCACGGTGGTCGTGGGACCGGGTAATCCTCCTCAGATCGAGGACGTTGAGGTGAACGTGGCGGCTCGGGAGTTTGTCATCCGGGTTGTCGACCTGGTGGTCGGCCAGACTTATTATGTGGAATCATCGGACAACCTCAACGATTGGGATCCTCTGGCGGGAGCGGAATTTGTTGCGCCAGGAACACAATTTCAACTGACGATCGGAGCTGACTACGAGACCCAGTTCAAGCAATTCTATCGAGTGGTCGAAGGACCTGCCGAGTAAGGTCTGCTACGCTCAGATCCTCGTTTCGATGATGGGGACGTCCGGGAGAAGTTGCTGGAGATCGTCAGCGAAATCTTCGATGGGGTTCCCGTAGTTCGGGGTGATTTTGATCCGATTGGAGATGGTGTGCACATACCCACCGTAGGAGTGTTCGAAAACGAGGATCGTTGGATCTGTTCGAACGGTGTACATGGTAGTTGGAAAGCAACGAGAGGCTATTCGTACTTCCACTTCATGATCCACGGATCTCCGGTCCGTCTTTGTTCGGCCTTCAGGAGTTCCTTGTATTTTTCGAGGGTCGCGGCGTGGGCGGGATCGTTGGCCAGATTTCGGCTTTCGTTGGGATCGGAGGCGATGTCGAAGAGTTCGAATTGTGGGCGGTTGATGTAGGAATCGACCGTTCGCGCTCCGTATTTGGCGTCCTTGCCCTTGGTCCACTGGGCTTGCCAGGTGGCGGCGGCCCACAGGTCGGAGGCGAAGGGATAGGGTTGCCGATAAGCGATGTTCCAGATGAGCTTGTAGTTACGGTCGCGGATGACCCGCATGGGATAATACATCTGGATTTCGTGGAAGGTGTGGGAGGCTCCGATTTGATCCCAGCCTTTGACATCGGGTCGGCCCACAAGGTCTCGCCACGTCCGCCCGTGATAGGTCTTGGGAACTTTGCCGGCATTTTCACCTACTCCGACCGGGTCGATTTTGAGAGGCTGTTTGGGAGCATTCTTTTTGTGATCCAGAGCGCCGGCGTAGTCGAGAATAGTCGGAGTGATGTCAGCGTGGGAGAGCATGGCATCCGAGGTGACGCCTTTGGCGGGAGCAGCGGGATCACGAACGATGAAGGGGACGCGCAGCCCGGCCTCGTAAACGGTGGTCTTGGCTCCGGGAAAGGCCATGCCGTGGTCAGCGGTGAAGATGAGGATGGTGTTGTCCCACTTGCCGGTCTCCTTGAGCAGCGAGATGAGATGGCCGAGGCCTTGGTCGATGCGGGAGCAGGATTGATAGTAGTGTGCGATCTCGGCGCGGGACTCGGGCGTGTCGGGAAGGAAGCCGGGAACGATGACCTCGGCCGGATCATAGAAGACCTCTTCGATTCCTTGATGAAAGCCTTTGTTGGGCTTGTTGCCGAAGAGGTCTGGCTTGTGCTCGCCGGGGAAGGTGCGGTCGCGTCCTCCGCCGCGATGAGGATCCGAGGTGGCGAAGTAGAGGAAGAAGGGTTGCTCGGAATTGTCTTCAAAGACCGGCTTGCAGACATCGGCCATCTGTTTGGCGTTGCGTGTATTGCCTTTGAGATACTGGTCGAAATGGAAGACGGATTCGGGAGCAACATGGAGCTTGCCGATCTGGATGGTTCGGTATCCGGCCTGAGCCATCAGCTGGGGAAGAGCAAAGGCTTTCATCGAAGCAAAGCTTTCGAATTTGTGGAAGTGATGGGTGTGCCCGTACTGTCCGTTGAAATGGTTGTGGAGTCCGGTGAGGATAACGGAGCGCGAGGCTGAACAAGAGGCGGTGGTGGCAAAGGCGTGGGTGAAGATCGTTGATTTGCGCGCCAAGGCATCGAGGTGGGGTGTTTTGATGACGGTATTGCCATAGCATCCGGCCACCGGAGATTGGTCGTCGGTGACAAAGAGGATGATGTTGGGTCGTTCGGCGGAGAGAACGATTCCAGCCAGGGCAAAGAGGAGAATGAGAATCTTCATGGGTAGAGGGGTGACTGTGACGAGAAGAAGAGAGGGCGACAATCCTCCAGTTCCCGAAATCAAAAAACCGACCCCGGGAAGGTCCGGAGGTCGGTTGGATTGGCGGAGTGACCTCGCCTGGATTCTAGTCTTTGAGAATGGCCTTGAGACGGGCGAATTGGCGGGTCTCGGCCGAGACGGGCACGGCAATGAGATAGGTTTCCGACGAGGTGCCATCGCCATTGTTGATGGAACTAAAATGAGTGACTCCCGAGATGTTGCCGTTCCAGGTTTCGAGATCGGAGGACAGTTCGATCCGGTATTCGATATCGTCTGCAGCGAGGTTGCGGATGAAAGTGAAGGACAGGGCGGGCTCGACTCCCGAACCGAAGTCATGGGCCGTGATGTTGGATGTCGGAAGGGTGCTGTCGAAGGACGTGGTGTCCGAACTGTTGAAGGCATATTCGAGGAGGGCGTTGGTGCCATCGCCGTCCTCATCGGCAGAGGCAACTCCGCTGAAGGTGGAGGCATCGGTGCCGGTTGGGGTGCCGTCCAAGGCCACGCTAGGTCTCCAGTTGAAGGGATTGGAGTGATCGGGATTGGAGGCCGGGCCGATCAAAACGAGGCTGAAGCCATCGCCGTCCGAGCTCTCGGGCCACGGGGCCTTGTCGTTGTAGGTAAACGACTTGATTACCGAACCATCGCCAGCAAGGAGGGTGAGGGTTTCGCCATCGTTGCTCAGGCTGCCACTGAATTCTCCGGCGATGGAGGAGGCGGGAACGCTTGGGTAGCGGGAGGTGAAGGCGGCGAGGTTGTTGGCGATGATGAAGCGTCCTCCGGCGGGCAGGATGATGCCGAGAGGAGAGTCGCTGAAGTTGAAGGTGATTCCTTCGCTAAAGCGAACATTGGTGAGGTCGAGATCCACCGCGCCGATATTGGTGATTTCAATGAATTCGAAGTCGCTGGACTCGTTGAATCTGGCGGCTTCTTCGGTTGGGCTGGGACCGAAGGGGCGGTAGTGGACTTCACTCACAACAAGGTTGTCGCTATCAGCGATGTCACTATCGACGATGAAATCGGCTTCGTTGAGGGCCGACCAATCGGGGCCGTCGAGAGCGCGGGCCCGGAGGGTGCCGGTCTCGGCCATGAAGAAAGGATCGGCGGTGTTGGAAGCGGTGCCGCGAAGGCGGAGGTCGAAGCTGATATCCGAGCTGCCTCCACTGATTTGATGGACTTCGACGGCGAGAACATTGATTCCCGGAACGAGAGCGGAGGCGGCCACCGATTGACTGAAGAAGGTGTTCTCATCGTCACCTCCGACGACCCCGGAGGCGGGGGTGTCGAAGTTGACTGTACCACCGGGCATGTTCGAGCTCATGACGGGATTGCCGTTGAGGTAGACGATGGCTCCGTCGTCGCGTCTGAGTTCGAGAGAAAGGGTGGTGAATTCGGAAGGGTCGGTGACATTGAATTCATGCCTGAAGTATGTCGTGATGTGGTGACTCCCGCCGGGCCCTGAAGCCACGGTCGTGATTTCGTTGCCATCTCCATATCCGAGTTCGGCTGCGCCTGATTCCCATGAATCGTCGTTGAAGGAAGGATCCCGCCAGGCGGTTCCCTGGTCGGATCCGTTGTCGAGATACTTCCAGATGGATCCGGCGGCGACGAGGGTGGTTGAGATGACTGAACCGTCGTAAATGGAGGCGGTTGGATTGATTGCTCCTCCGGGCAGGCGGGGGTCTGAGCCATCGGTGGTGTAGTAGATGACGCCCGAAGTGTTGGACATCGTCAGTTCGCTTGTGCTGGCGACGTGGCCTCCGTGTTGGCTGAAGACCGGGGCGTCGGTGTTGGGGTAGAGGCTCGCGCTGCGGAGTTGATTGAGAACGACGTTCGTGCGCTGTGGAAGATAGTTCCCAAGAAGGCGATCACGCTCGGTGACCCATTCGACGTCGCGGGTGTAGGGAGTGGCTCGCTTGGCATCTCCCCAGCGGGCGGATTCACCGACAATGGCGCGGTCGATGTATTCGCTGAGGGCAAGTAAACGGGGCACCGTTTTCTCGGGAGTGAGGGCTCCGCCGTAGAACATGTGCTTGTGTGCCCGGTCGGCGAACTGGAGACGAAACTCGGGATTGGAACGGAGCTGCGAGTAAAGGCGCGAAGGCTTGTCGGCCTGACCAACTCCGGTGCGGTTGTCGCCGGAGACATTTTCCAGACTTCGCTCGGCATCCCAGCAGACGAACTTGTAGCCTCCGCCATCGACTCTTGGGTTGATGGAATACCAATTGTGGTCGTCCCAGTCGCGGTTGCCGCCGTAAAAATTGACGAGCATGTAATCAATGAGGTTGGGGATGTCGACCCGTTCGGCGAGGGCATCGTAGCCGGCTTGATCGGCCACTCCGGCGTTGGCGATTGCGTGGGCTTCGACCCAGTGGGCGGCAGTTCCGTCGACGACGTTACGGGGATAGGAGTTCAGGGAGTCCCAGTCGCCCTTGTCACCACCATAATAGGAAGAGCCGAAGTCGGCATTGGGTCGTTCGACGGCATTGTAAACTCCCCAGTACAGCCCGTTGAGGTAAAGGTGGAAGAAGGTGCCGTGACAGGAGGCGTGACCCATTGCGAGCTGTGAGTCGTGGATGAACTGGTCGCGGGTGTATTGAGCGCGTTGTTCTTCACTGGAAACCCCCCGGTGCCAGGTATTGTTGAAGCCGGCCCGAAGGATGATGGAATCGAAAGTGTCGACAGCTCCTTCGGCATCCTCGGTCGCGTCCCGGAAAAGGGGGAAGCGGAGTTTGGTATCACCGTATTGCCGTTTGAAGAGGAGGCGGAAGCTGTGTTTTGGAAAGCTGGAATTGCGCCCGACTCCTCCTTGCATGCGGACGCCGCAGTTTTCCTGAATGTCGGAGGAGCCGTCGGGATAGATGAACTCGACCGAACCGGCCCGCTCCCAGGCGACGCCGGATTGGGTCGAGTTGGTGTAAATCCCGGAGCCCCCGAAGAGGCTGCTCACGGGCATGGAAATGGAAATGGAGGGGATGCTCTTGAGGTCGTCCTTGATGGTCGAACTGTAGGTCGGATTATTCACGACATCGGGATCCATTCCGTAGTCCGTGCCCGAAGGATATCCGGCCGGATTGTCCGGTTGAGTGAGAACATCGTCGAGGAAGATGTAGGTTTGCGCATCGACATTGGTTGGAATGAGTCCGGACTTGTAGGCGATGGCCTTGATCACGGTTGTGGTGGTGATGTTGATGGGGCCGGAGTAAAGCATTCCGTTCGAGGGAGTGGGATCCGAGCCGTTGGTGGTGTAACGGATTTGGGCACCCGGGGTGATTGAGGTGATTTCGACGTCGAAGGGAGCATCATAGAATCCGCGGTCGACCGAGAAGGTGGTGTCGCGAACATAGTCGCTCAAGCCGGCGGGGTTTTCGGCATCGGGAGTGGGGTTCGAGAAATATCCGTAGGTTGTGCCATCAGGATTCAGTCCGTAGGAATAACCGGAGATCTGATTGGGATAAGGATCGAACTCCGAAAGGATGAGGATGCCATCGTCTGATTGTTTGGTGAGGGCGAGATATTCGCCGGAAGCACGCAGACTGAAGTTGGTGTGAAGCTCGGAACCATTGACGGCCCGGTCCTTGCCGGAGGCATAGATGGTGAGGTAGCTGAGGGGGGCAAGGGTGGTGTCGGGGAGACGCCACTTGGTTAATTCATCGGGATCGTCGGTCAAATAGTACCCGGTGAGGATGGCGATCGAGGCGCTCGGGTTGTATAGCTCGATCCAATCGGAATTGTCCCCGTCCTCGTCGGGAAGCGAGTCATCACTATCGGCGGAGAATTCGGAAATCACGGGTTCACCCGGGATGATGACCGTGACGATGATTTCCTGCGTGATCGTTCCCTCGGCATTGGTGAGCGAGAGGACGTAGTTCGTGGTGCCCGGAGGAGTGAGCGAGAGTTGGGAGGTGCCGGTGACGTCGGTTCCATTGAGGCTGACCGACGTGGCATTGAGAACACTCCAATCGAAGGTGATTTCGGTGTCGGGGGGAATGATGGTGTTGGTTGCAGTAAAGGACTCGATGATGGGAAGCGGGGTGACTTCGACGTCGAGGGTGCGGGTATTGATGCCATCGAGATTGGAAGCAGTGAGCACGTAAGTGGTGTTTCCGCTTGGTCCCGGATCGAGCGTGATCGAGCCGGATCCGCCGCTGGTCAGAGGGAGGATGTTGCCGATGTCGGGAGTAATGGAGAGGCTATCGATCGAACCCGAAATGTCCCATGAAAGGGTGACGGGGTCTCCGGTTGGAATGAGGGGGTGGTCGACCGAGAAATCGAGGATGCCGGGTCCGGTGCTTCCCGCCATGCCGCTGCCGTCGGTGGCGAGCTGGATGAAGTCGCGTCCGTCGGCGGGATCACTGGCAAAGTATTCCCAGTTCGTATCCACGATGGTGACGGAAGATCCGGGCCCTCCGGCGTGGGCGGCGATGAGTTCGTTGGCTTGTCGGAGATTGTAGCCGTATCCGAGCGAGGTGTTGCTTGAGAGTTCGTAAATGGCGCTGATCTGGTGGGCGTTGAGCGGAATGTCGAACATGCCCATGTCATCGATACCGCCCTTCCACTGGCGCCCTGCGGCCCCGGAGTTTTCCCCGATCATCATGGGATTGGCCGAGGTGGTGATGGAAGGACCTCCTCCGGTGGCGACGAGAACTCCATCGACATAAAGACGGGTGGCGACCCCCGCTTCGGAAACAGCGACCAGATGGTGCCATTGGCCGTCGTTGACGGAACCTCCGAAAATATCACCGGTTCCACCGGCGAAGGAAATGGCACTGGCATCATTGCTGCGCCGGGCAATCCGCCAATGGGACCCTTCTCCTTTGGAAACGAGGCACTGCCAGTTCCTGTCCCAGGACGCGACCTGGAACCAGGTCGAGAGGCTCATGTCGGATCCGGCGCGGTCGACGTCGACACTGGCCGGGATGGAAACGTAGTTGTTGCCAACGAGAAAGAGAGCCTGCCCGTGAGGTCCGGCCCCGAAGCCGGGAGTGCCCGACCAAGTGCCGTTGTCGGCGGTGTTTCCCACCGCTGCGGAGTCGGTCAAATTGTTTTCAAAGTCCCAATAGCTGACAAGGTTGTCCACGGGCGCGGCGATGGCTCCGTGCAAACCTGCCACAAGCAGAGCGAGGCACTTTTTGACAAACGACATTCCCCATTTTAGTCAGACTGGTGGGATACGTCCAATGCCAAGTCGAATTGGTAGTGCATTCTTAGTGTTGCAACTATCCCGATTTTTCAAGTGATTTGGCAAAGTGACATCACCGAAGTCGCGTTCATTTTGAGACATGATATCAACGGGAGAGGAGGCAAATTGATATCTTGGAAAGGAAGCGATGAACTCTCATGTCCAGGCCTTGAAAAGTTCGTCGATCTGGCCTGTGGAGTCGTCGTGGGAATCGGCTGATACGCCGGCGCCATTGCGAAGGGTGAGCCAGACTTGGGAAGAGCTCTGTAGAATGGGGGACCGGATCAAAAAGAAACCCGGGAGGGCGTCCTCCCGGGTTTCCAAGAAATGATCTGCGGCTGATGATTTAGCGTCTGCGGCGCAGGAGAGCGAGGGCTCCGAGGAGTCCGAGGAGACCCGTGGAGGGTTCGGGAACGGAGGTCAGGCGGACCGCGTTGAGGCGGCTGCGGTTCTCCGCGTTGTTTTCGCGCACGAAGATGTCGTAAGCGGACGCTCCATCGGAAGTGAGGGTGAAGGAAATGGCAGCGTCCGTCGCATTGGCTGCCACGTTGTTGTTGATGATGGTTTCGGCGCCACCGGTCCGGTAGCCGACGATGGAGTCGCCGAGTGGGGAAGTGGCGTCGTGCATCCAGACTTCCACCTGCCAGTCTCCGGCGGGTAGGTCACCGGCGCCGCCGATGAAGAGAATGATGGCCTGTCCGGCTCCGTCGTAGAAGGCCAAGTCACCGGTGAGCGCGTTGGGATTGGGACTGCCCACGGTGCCGCGCAGGCGGGCGCCGTCGGAACTCCCGATTGAGAAATCGATGCTTCCAATGGTGACCGATCCTCCGTTTCCGGTGTTCACGGTATCGAGCCCGGTCCATCCGGACGCCGTCACCGGGGAGTTGGCGTCGTTGATGTCAATTGAGTAGACGGTTGCAGCGGACGCCGGCAGAAGCGAGGCGGCGATGAGGGAAGAGAAAAGCGCTTTCACGCGGGCAGAATGCGATGCAGGAAAATGAATGCCTAAAAGCGATCGTGATCGATTATTAAGTCACACAGATCTTGAAAATGAGGCTGACAAAGAAGCGGGACTTCTTCGGTATGAAGGGCATGACGATCACCAGGGCGCATGGGTGTTTACTGGGTTTGGCTTTGGGCCTGACCGGGATGCTGGGGGCATCACCCGGCTTTGAGGCCTTCATGAAGAATCATTGTTTCGAATGCCACGGCGAGAAGAAGCAAAAGGGGAAGCTTCGTCTGGATACGCTGGATGCTCCGACAGCCATTGGAGAAACAGGTGATCAGTGGTTGGAGGTCCTGCACGTTCTCAAAAACGGAGACATGCCTCCGGAGGAAGAGAAGCAACCGGAGAAAAAAGAGCTGGAGGCCATGGTGGCCCTTCTCGACAAGGTGTTGACGGAATCGACCGAGCCACCGATCGGGCTCCGCCGGATGAATCGGGTGGAATATGAGCATACCGTTCAGGATTTGTTGGGAATCACGACTCCACTCCGGGATCTCTTGCCGGAGGATGGCGAAGTCGATGGTTTCGACAACGTGGCGGACGGACTGGGGATCTCGTCCATCCTGATGGAGCGCTATCTCGAAGCGGCTGATGTGGCCTTCGATGACGTCATTCGTCGCTTCCCACCCTTGCCCGCCGAGACCCGTCGTTTGCAGGTCATGGAGCGCAAGGACAACATCGATTCGGTGGCCAAGAAGAAAGGCGGGGTCATTGAAGTGGAAGGGGCACTCGTGAAATTCACCCCGGGCTGGCCGCCGGTGAGGATTGATGAAGTGCATCCGATCGAGGACGGTCTCTATCGCTGTCGCGTGGCGGTGTGGCCGTATCAACCGGGCGACCGGACACTGGCGATGGCGGTCTATGTCGGTCCTTTGTTCGGCGATGGCAAGAGGCGCTTCATGGGAATGTTCGACGTCACCGGAACCCCGGAGAATCCGCGGGTGATTGAGTTCGACGCGGAGATGAAGGAAGGCGAGACCATACATCTGGTTCCGTGGGTGTATCCCGACCACGTCACCTGGCGGGACAAGCACGAGAAGCGTCCGGGGATTGGTGTGGTGTGGGCCGAGACTCACGGACCGCTCAACCAGGACTTTCCCTCGGAGGCTCAACAGCGGCTCTTTGGAGAGAGCGGAAGCTTATCGATGAAGCAGTATCAGACGCACTGGATGCGACATCGCAAGGGGGTTTGGCTGCATGAAGTCGTGTCATCCTCACCGGAGCAAGATGCCGAACGGATCATCCGGGAGTTTGTTCCGCGGGCATTCCGTCGACCGGTGGCAAAGGAGGTGGCGGATCCTTATGTGAAATTGACTTTGGACCTGCTGGCAAGTGGGCGGAAGTTCGAGCAAGCGGTGCGATCCGGAGTGTCGGCGGTGTTATGCTCTCCCCAATTTCTCTTGGTGAACCGCGAAGAGGCGGTGGACGACTACACCATCGCCTCGCGACTGTCTTACTTCCTCTGGTCGTCGCTTCCGGATGAGGAATTGATGACACTGGCGGGCGAAGGAAAGCTGAAAGACGTCAAGGTGCGTGCGGCTCAAGTGGAGAGGATGTTGAAGTCACCCAAGCGCGAACGTTTCGTGAAGAATTTCACCGGCCAGTGGCTCGATCTTCGCGAGATCGAATTTACTTCGCCATCGAAGAAACTTTATCCCGAGTTTGATCCCATGTTGCAGGAATCGATGGTGCGGGAAACCGAGGGCTTCTTTCGTCATCTGTTAGAGAACGATCTCAGTGTGATTAACTTCGTGGATTCCGACTTCGCCATCTTGAACGAGCGGATTGCCCGGCATTACGGAATGGATGACGTCAAGGGCCATGAACATTCACGGGTGGTGACTTTGTCAGACGACAGCGTTCGCGGTGGCATAATGAGCCAGGCCAGCGTGCTCAAGGTAAGTGCGAATGGCACCACGACATCTCCCGTTCTGCGCGGAGTGTGGTTGCTCGATAATCTCCTCGACCGGCCTTCGCCGCCACCTCCGCCGGGGATTCCCGCAGTGGAGCCGGACATCCGGGGAGCAACTTCGATCCGGGATCAGCTGGCGCGACATAGCGAGGATACTTCCTGCGCGAGATGTCATCAGCATATTGATCCACCGGGCTTTGCGCTCGAGTGTTTTGATCCCATCGGAGGAGAGCGGACCTGGTATCGATCGTTAGGCGAGGGGAAGCGTATTTCAAAACGTGAACCTTATACCATTGGACCTGATGTGGTGATGAATGGGGAAATGGCGGACGGAGAAACCTTTGCCGGCTTCAAGGAATTTCGGGCTCTCCTGATGAAGCGGGAAGAGCAGATCGCGCGGGGAATTGCTAGGAAGTTGCTGATTTATGGAACGGGTCGTCCCATGACGCTGGCAGATCAGAAGTCGGTGGACTTTGTGGTGACCGAAGCCCGTAAAAAGAAACTAGGGCTAAGGTCCATGATTCACGCCGTGGTGGAATCCGAGATGTTCCACCGGAGATAATTGAGGTAGAATAAGGAAACGATGATCACCAAGAGACTGGACCGGAGAACTTTTCTGAGAGGATCAGGAATTGCTATGGGTCTTCCCATGCTGGAGAGCATGCTGCCGGGCTCCCTGCGGGCTGCGACCAAAGAAAAGGAGCCCGACATTCGTCGCATGGTTTCGATTTGCTCCCCGCTGGGAATTCATACGCCCTTCCTTTTCCCGGAGAAAACGGGACGTGATTACGAGGTCACCCCTTACTTGAAGCCGCTTCAGGGTTTGCGGGAGAAGTTCACCGTGATGTCGGGACTGATGCATCCCGATGTCGATGGCGGCCACTCGGCGGAAAAGAGTTTTCTCACTGGCGCGGCCCATCCGGGGCAACCCAGTTTTCGCAATTCCATTTCGGTGGATCAATATGCCGCCGAACGGATCGGTCATTTGACGCGAGTGCCTTCGTTGACCTTGTCGGCCAATCACACCGGACTGTCTTACGCTCGATCAGGCGTTCAGATCCCCTCCGAGACCAAACCGTCCCGCTTGTTTGCCAAGTTGTTCCTCGAAGGCAATGAGTCAGAGAAGCAGGCCCAGATGAGACGAATTCAGGACGGGCAAAGCATTATGGATTTGGTGATGGACCAAACACGTGGAGTCTCGAAGAAGCTGGGTCGTGAAGACAATGAAACGCTCGACCAGTATCTCACCAGTGTGCGCGAGCTGGAGGAACGTCTCGTGATTCAGGAAAAGTGGGCCAAGCTTCCCAAGCCCAAGGTCGATCAGAAACCGCCCAGTGATATCGAGGACCGCGGGGATTTCGTGGGCCGGATGGGATTGATGTATGACCTGATTTTTTTGGCCTTCCAGACGGATTCCACCCGCCTGGTGACCTTCTGTGGAGCGGGCGGGAATTATGTCCCCACTTTGGAAGGAGTGGACGAGGACTGGCACAACCTCAGCCACCATGGCAAGGATGAGAAGAAGATCGAGAAGCTCGCCATGATCGAGCTGGAGGAAATGAAACTTTTCGCGCAGTTCATGGAAAAGCTCGAGGGAGTGAAAGAAGGGGGGCACAGTCTTCTCGATCAAACCGCCATCTTCTCAGGGTCCAATCTAGGAAACGCGTCGAGCCACAACAACAGCAACCTTCCCGTGATTGCCGCGGGGGGGCGATTCAAGCACGGACAGCACCTCGCCTTCGATCAGGAAAAGGCTCCACCGCTCTGTAATCTCTTTGTGTCCTACCTGCAGCATCTGGGAGTTGAAGCCGATACCTTCTCGACCGGAAACGGCACCTTGAACGGGATCTAGCGGGATCATTTGGGAAGAAGGAACGCATGAGTTACAAGGAAGGAATGGTGAGGAGTTTCGTGGGAATCTCCGTTCAAATGGACTGCGGGATTCTCCCAACCATGAACGTGAATGAGTCGCCAAGGGTCAGCTCACTTGGTTGAAGGGCATTCGCGAAGATAGGGGCTACTGCGATCGTTTCTCTCTCACTAATTGACCAAAAGTGTTTAAGAGCAAATTTCATCAAGGTGATGCAGGCGGGCTATTTTAGCAGCTAAAATTCTACCTAGGTTCTTTTTCACGATTGACGGTTATTAAGCGGAAGAGCTATTTTTAAGAGCGTGGAGTGATCCACATTGTTAGGCTAGAAATGAGTGGAAACGTAGCAATGAAGTGGCTCTGCATTGCGGCGATCTTTTTGGTTCCGCTGGTCTCATACTCACTGTGGCATCGAGCCAACCGGAAAAAACCAGACTCCAGAATACTGCAGCAGCTCCGACCAGCGATCGGGGTTGGCCCTTGGCTTCTAGCACTTTTCTTTATGTTCAGCTCTCAGGGCTTTCATGAGAGAGACTGGTGGGATACTCACGATCACTCAGGAGGGGTCACAGAGGATCAGCTAGTCGAACTAGGAGACTATCTGAGGTGAATGCTGTCACCCGCGACACCATTGAAATTGATAGCGTCCAGCGTGATCCGGTTGAGACCAATACCGAGATAGTCACCGGTCCATTGGGTGACATTCCAGAACTGCATGTTCTTTCCGGGCGGAAATCCATTGGAGACGTCCTGCAGGAATCCACTGCCATCCGGGCCGCCCACCGGGATTTGAATCGGCTGGGAAGTGGACCGCCCGCCTTCGAACCATCCCTCGGTCGTGCTGTTGAAGTCGTCGAGCTCAGTCAGGGTGACGGCGCCTGCCTCGGCTGCGACGAATGAAATCAGGGGGAGGAGTTTCTTCATTCCGAAAAGACCCTCGCCCCTGAACAGTCAGGTCTCAAGCAGGTTCTCCCTTTCTCACTTCGTATTGCCGCCTTCGGGGCCCACGTCTTTGGTGGTGAAGGCGGCCCCGGTGAGGACCTTGCTCGACTCCGGAGTGGTGACGGAATACTCGAACCCCTTTCCGGTGCCGGCGGCGCCGAAGCGGCCCTTCTTGTCGAGAGCGACGAAGTTGATGTGAAGGTCTTCGGGCTTCTTCGGATCAATGGCGGCGATCCGTTCGATCGTTTTGAGGCAGGCTTCCTCCGGATGCAGGCCTTGTCGCATGAACTCCACCACCATGAAGGACGCGCAATGGCGCATGACATTCTCTCCGAGCCCCGTGGCTCCCGCGGCGCCCACTTCGTTATCAACGTAGAGTCCGCTGCCAATGATGGGGGAGTCACCGACACGTCCGGGAATCTTGCCGCCCCATCCGCTGGTGGAACATCCGCCGGCGATATTTCCGTCGGCACCGAGAACCAACAAGGCGATGGTGTCGTGATTGTCGTCGGGACGTTCGGTGGGTGCGGGCTTGTTGTTTTTGCGATGCCACTCTGCGTGCTTTTTTTCGGAGTCGACGTGGACCGATTCGAGCTTTTTCTTGAGAGAGAATTGGCGTGCTCCTTCGCCCACCAACATGACGTGCGGCGTCTTTTCCATCACGCGTCGCGCCGCTGAAATGGGATGAAGAATTCCTTCGATGGCAGCCACGCTCCCGGCGTTGTGGTCGGGGCCATTCATGATACAGGCATCCTGTTGGACCACTCCGGCGGCATTCGGGAGGCCCGAGATTCCCACCGAGCGGTTGTCTTTGTCCGACTCCACGAGGCGAATTCCTTGCTCTACTGCATCGAGGATGGATCCCTTCTCGTTCAACGTGGCCAGCGCCTTGTCATTGCCGGCTTTTCCAAAAGGCCAGGTCGAAACGATCAGTGGCGCGTTGGTCTTGGGCTGGTCATCGCCCCGGAGACTGCTGATGGTCAGGCCGGTGGCGAGAAAGTGTCGACGGGAAGGAGTCATGGATCGATCAGGTTGAGTATGATTCATACGATGAACTTGCCTCAGGAAGGAAGCCGGGACTTCGTCAAATACCTCCCGGCCAGTGAAACAATGAGGCCCGTCGGAAGGTATCGCTCAACCATACTCTTCTTTGAATCGCCATGACTATCCGAATGCTGATCTCCATTTTTTCGACTTTGACATTATCCTCTTGGGCCGACGGACTTCTTTCCGAAGCTCAAATCGAAAAGATTCTCAATGAGACGCCGGAGAAGACGGGTGAGTTGTCAGGCCCTCGCAAGATTCTCTTCTGTTGGTCCAAGCCGGATCATCCGAAGGGGACGCATTCCTACCAGGGCTTTGCCACCACGCTGGCGGCGAGTTTGAGTGAACTCAACAAGGTCGAAGCGGTGGCGGTGGAGGGATTTCCGGCCAAGGATCTCTGGAAGGACGCAGATCTGGTGGTCTTCAATCTGACACAAAAATCTCTCAGCGAGGAACAGTTGGCACAGCTTGATGCGCATTTGGCGAAGGGCGGTGCTTTGATGGTGATTCATCAGGGACTGGTTCAACGGGCTGGTTACGACGAATGGGCCGAGCGAATTGGTTATTCGTTTTCGTGGGCCAAGGGAGACGCCAAATCGAAGTGGGGTCAGGGGACGATGGACGTCGATCTTGAGAGCGGGAATGAAATCCTGAAGGGATTTCCGAAGCAGGTCACGATGAAGGACGAGCTTTACTGGAACTTGAAGAAGGGGAGTCGGGGCAAGATCACCACTCTGGCCACGACCGAAGCCCCGAGGAAAGAGGGCGGCGATCCCGAGCCCAGATGGCCGGTCTTCTGGACGGTCGAGCACCCGGCCCAAGATGGCAACAAGCCGGGTCGGGTCTTTTGCTCGGTGATTGGTCATTTCGATCAGGTGCAGGATTCGCCTTTTTTCCGGATCGCGATTCTGCGGGCGATGGCCTGGACGCTGGATGAACCTTTCGAGCCCTTCAAGAGTCTGGCGATTCCGAAAAAATAGCGCTGACAAATCCAGCGGGTGTGGCCGCTTCTTGTCTTGATGGAAAAGAGAATCTGGAAGTGGTGCAAGGTGGTACTCGCGTTGGGATTGGCGGGAAGTCTGGCGGTGATGGCGATGATCGCGTGGGCCGATGGTGCCGCCGAGGAGGCGGGTGACGGGCGCTTATATGACGAGGCGGCCGAGGTTCCCCAAAGTCAGGTCGGGTTGGTCCTGGGCTGCGCCAAGTATTTTCAAGGGCGTCCCAACTTGTATTTCAAGGCCCGGATCGAAGCCGCGGTCGACTTGTGGGAAGAAGGGAAGGTGGCTTGTTTCATCGTGTCCGGTGACAATCACAAACACGGCTACAACGAACCCGAGGACATGAAGGCCGCGATGGTGGAAGCGGGAGTGCCGGCAGAAAAGATTGTGTGTGATTATGCCGGCTTCCGCACGCTGGATTCCATTGTTCGGGCCAAGGAGGTTTTTGGAGCGGAGGAGATCGTCCTTGTTTCCCAGAAGTTCCACAACGAGCGGGCTGCTTACATTGCGGAGTCGATAGGCTTGAAGGTCACCGGCTTGAATGCCGAAGCGGTTACCGGATCCGCTGCGACCAAGACTGATGCCAGGGAAAAACTCGCCCGCGTCAAAATGTGGCTCGACGTCAACCTCCTCGGAACCGAGCCCAAGTTTCTTGGCAAGATGGAGAAGTTGCCGCTTTGAATCATCGGTGCAGGCCGTAGCTCCTGATATGGGCCTCCTCCGGGAACTTCCGGGCGAAAAAGCAATCGCTGTTCAGCATTTCGCGCAGACGCTCAGGGGGTAGAATACGAAATTCGTTGGGGCTGGCGGCATGCTTTTCCCAATGGGTCCATGTGATGGAGCGGTCGTCGACCAAATCATCGACGGGGTATCCCTCAAGCATCAGAGTAGTCCCGAAGTATCCTTCGTCGCTGGCGAAGACTTGTTCGAATTTGGAAGTGTAGTCTCGACGTGTGGCCATGACTGCCGCCGAGCGATCAAGGAGCCACCATTGCTGATGGAAGCGCCAGCATCCATTCGGGATTTCAGGAGCCTGCTGCATGCGGGATTGAAACTCCGGGTTGGCTCTTTCCTGATCACTAGAATTGAAGCGGGGTCGTCCGTCGTGCTGAAGCCGAAGTAAAATACGCGACAAGGGTTGGATTGGAACGCAGGATTCCGAGAGAAGGGCGAAGTGAGTCAATTCAGGATCCCGAAGTGCTGCCCGGAGTAGTGCTAGTGAAGCCTTAACGAGAGAGACTTCTCCCCACTGGGTGTCAAATGTCTCAGCGATGTCAGTCCCTTCGAGGAATCCCCCTTTCAGTTTGTCGGGTTCCTTGGGATGAGAGAAGATAGAAATGCGGTCCGATTCTGGTGCCACCCATTCTTTCCAGATATCAGGTGATCGGACGTTTCCCCTAGTGAGAATAAGAAGAGCAAGTTTGGGTGGAGACGTCACGACCTCGGAAGCAACCTGTTCCGTGAGTAAGGACTCGATCGACTTGAGATTTGTCCGTTGAACTCCTGTTTTTCCGTATGCGATTTCCTTGCTTCTAACTGGGTCCTTCGGAAGAACGGTGGGCCAGGCGAGATTGGGAAAGCAGGCATAGCTTGGGATCTCTCTGTGGATTTGGGCCAAAGAATCATCGAGGCTATCTCCTCTCAAGGATTGTCGGCTCATTTGGCGGAGTATTCTCAGCACTTTGTCATAGGATCGTTCGTGAATGGCCCACGCGTGTGTGCCGCATGCTTGGGTTACCCTTACGATGCCATCACCTATTATCTCTGGGCGAAGAATGTGACAGTACCCTAGAAGTCATCTCATAAATGTTGGAGCAGGATTTTTACGCAGGCAAGGTGGATGAAACCCGCGTAGTTGAGGTGGTGGTATTCGTAACGCACAACGGTTCGGCGTGAGTTGAATAACCAAGCGAAAAATCGCTCCACTTTCCAGCGCTTCTTGTAGCGCCTCAGTTTGCGTCCATCCTGCATTGGAGGGCGTTTGCGATTGCGGCGATGGGGACAGATGAGTTCTCCATCGACGGCCTTGAGCAAGTAGCGGAAGTGGTCACTGTCATACGCTTT
>JBMHCW010000100.1:0-59336 GCA_049889715.1 Akkermansiaceae bacterium
ACCACCGAGGTGCGCGACGACAAGGACGCCTCAGGCGTCATTGCCATCCAACACCACGGAGAAAAGGGACAAACCTACAAGTTCCGCAACCTTCGCATCAAGGAGCTGAAATAACGCACCCTACTTCTGGTTCAGCTCGTAGACAGCTTCCGCAAAGGCCTTGCCAATCTGGGCCATGATCTTCCCCGATCCCTTGTAGTGGTAGTCGGCATTGGTGATCCCCTTGAGGAGTTCATGGTCCCTCGGAGTCAGAGTCTTCTCGGTGAAAGCGGCGATCTCTTTCGCCAACTCCTCTTTCGAAAGCCCTTTTGATTTCAACTCCTTGCTCTTGGCATTGACCAGATTCCTTTTCTCCGCGACTTCATCGAGCTCGGGGTCCCAATACTTCTCGGTCAGAACCGCCGTCACATTCCCTTTGAATTCAGGCATCTTCGCCGGGGCTGCCATGGCCTGACGGAAATTTTCGTGAATCCCGGCATACCGCTTCTGTCCGCCTTCATACTTGCTGGTCGGACCGCCGGCACCCATCACGCCGATGACGAAAGGCATCTCGGGAGCATCGAGATCCTTGCGGACATCACGGATAAAGTGAGCCAGAACTTTTGAATAGTCATCATAGCCCCCGGGCTTGTCACGCTGCGGGTAAACATCGCGGGCCACCATATCGTTCCATCCCTGGAACCAAACGAAACCAGCCAACTCATAGCCCTCCTTCGGATCATAGGCCGGGTGAACATTCTTCGGATCCTTCAAGACCGCCTTCACATGATTCATCATCAAGCGGTAATACTTTCCGGTGGCCGCTGCACGATCAGCTTTGACCTGTTCCACATCCTTGCCCTGCTTCTTGAATTGCTCGATCTGGTCGTCGCGAAACACATAAGGCCCGGCACTGGGAGGACGGAAATCAGTGTGAATGGACTTTCCACCCCACGCCGTCTTGATGATCAGGATCGGCTCCTTGACCAGCTTCTCGGTATAAATTCCAAAGGTCAACTCGGGTCCAATCTTCCCACCGTCCTGG
This sequence comes from Akkermansiaceae bacterium, assembly GCA_049889715.1. GTDB lineage: Bacteria > Verrucomicrobiota > Verrucomicrobiia > Verrucomicrobiales > Akkermansiaceae > SW10. The sequence continues at coordinate 1,025 of JBMHCW010000100.1, forward strand.
GTTGGATCCTTGCGGGCTCCGAAACCCGAAGTCAACGGCCCCATTCCGGCAGGCTGGTCTTCCTTCCCGGTCCGGTAGGAAATCCGGATATTCTCAAAGACCTTCGACGAGCCATCCTGGTTTCGCATCTCCTTGAGAATCGGAGCCGTCTTGGGATCCATCCCGATGTGATCGAAGGATGAAATCTTGGCGTGTCCCTCCATGTTCGATTGCCCCGAAAGAATATAGACCTTCATGGGTGCCGCAGTCAGAATCCCGGGTAGCACCCCCAGCGTCATCGAAATCAAAAGCTTATTCATTCCTAAAATTCTGCCTTCGGACTTTCAGAAGCCAACCTTGAAATCATCACAATGAAACTCCTCCTCTCTCTTTTGCTCCTCCCAGTTCTCGCTTTCGCGGCAGAACCCGCCAAGAAGAAGAAAAAGAAGAAGTTCGCCCCGAAACTCGACCCCTCAGTAGTTGCTGATCAACTCCACCCGCTCTATCAACTGGAGAACCTCTACCCCCTCGATGACGTCGAGTTGAAGGTCTCGGCCATGGCCTTCGGCGGGAATGATCTCTACGTCACTGTCTTCACGCCCGACCGGCAGAACAAGGCTCCTTTCAAGCAAGGTGAGGTCTTCAAGGTCACCGGACTCATCGGAAATTCCGACCGCTCGAAGGTGAAAGCTCATCGTTTGATGGGAGACCTCTACGAGCCGACTGCCATCGCCGTGCATACTGGAAAGATCTACGTGGGGGAGAAGGACAAGATCTCCCGACTCGAAGACAAAAACGGGGACGGCCTCTACACAGCCGACGAAAAGGTGGTCCTCATCGATGGCCTCTCACAGCCCAACTTCCACACTTACACCGTCGGATTCGGCCTCTACGAGGAGGAAGGCAAAACCTACCTCGCAGGCAACCTCACCACCTCCATTCGGCTCGGTGGATCACGAGACCTGAACGTCACCATCAATCCCAAAACGAAGCGGGGCTCCACCTTTCTCCTCGGGCCGATCAACGGATCTGAGAAGCCTGGAGACGTGGACATCTCCTACTACGCAGGCGGATACCGCACGCCCAATGGCTTCGCGGTAGGACCCGACCAGGAACTCATTGTGATCGACAATCAGGGCGTCTTCAATCCCTCCAACGAATTCATCCGTCTCACCCGCGGAGGCTTCTACGGCCACTATCTTCTCAAGAAGGAGAACACCAACATCGCAGCCTTCCAACCCGAGGACGTCGATTCCAACCTCGGAGGGTCCCGCTATCAAACTCCCACTACCGTTCATCTCCCCCAAGGCAAGGTCAACCGCTCCCCCACCCAGCCGGTCATCCTCAAGGACCTCAAAGGCCCCCTTGCAGTTTACAATGGACAATGGCTCGTCGGTGAACTGACCCTCGGCCGCATCAACCGCGTGTTTCTCGAGGAAGTGGAAGGAGTCTGGCAGGGCGCGGCCTTTCTTCATTCCGGAGGCCACGATCCCGAAGGGAAGACTGGCTTCACCGCGGGCCCCAACCGGATTGTCGAAGGACCGGACCAACACATTTACATCGGTCACATCGGGCACGGAGGCCTCTGGCAATTTCTTCCCAAGGCAAATGAAGACCCCAAACCCCACTGGGGCCTCCAGCGACTTTCGATGGTATCTCCGGATCAAATCCCGGCCGACTTCAACGAAATGGTGGCCGTTCGTGACATGCCGGATGGACTCGAAATCGAGTTCTTCAAACCCATCACCGAAGAACAACTCAAGCAAGCCAGCTTCGCCATCAAGCAGTGGACTTACATTCCCACGAACGGATACGGCGGGCGTGACTTTGGCACGGAATCCCTTTCGGTCGTCAACACAGACCTCATCGCCAACGGCAAACGCCTCCGCCTTACCATTCCGGGGATTCGCGACAACTCTCCTCCCTTCGTCACCCAGGGGAAATACAGCAACGAGAATGCCGGTTGGGTCGTGGAGCTGAAGCTCAACAAGCTGGGGCTCTACAAAGACACCGCATGGTATACCATGCTGCGCCATCAGGGAGGCGGTGCCCAAAAGGCCATCGTGGATCAAGTCGATGTCGCCAAGGATCCCGTCGCTTACGCCAAGGCCCAGTATGCCGCGATCTGTGCCGCCTGCCATTCCATCGATGGATCCCGCATCGCCGGCCCGTCACTCAAAGGCCTTTACGGCAAAAAGCAGAAGGTCATTCGAAATGGCGAAACGGTCGAAGTCACCATCGACGATGCTTACCTCTTGCGTTCCATCAGTAACCCACTCGCCGAAGCCCCGGTCGGATATCCGCCCGCCATGCCGGCCTTGAATCTCTCGAACGCTGAGCAGAAAGCCTTGGTCGACTGGATCAAGAGCCTGAAGTAAATCCCAACCGCCGCCCTCTTTCGAGACACTCGTCAGTAGTTCCGACCCCACCTGACGGCGAAGCATCGCTCAGGCACATCGCTGCAGCACAAGCCGCCAACTCCAAAGAAAGGGGCGGACTCCAACCTTCATGAACTCCGTGGAGGTATCCGGCAGCAAAGGCATCACCTGCTCCATTCGCTCCGACGATCATTTCGTCCGAGACCTTGACCGAACCCTGCCAGAAAAGACTTCCGTCAGCTCCAGCCCTCACTGCTCCGAATTCCGTATGCAAGACGACCGCTTCTCGAACACCATTTCCCAACAAGTCTTCCGCAGCTTTCGAGACAGCCTCCTTGTCTTGAGGATGAATGTCTCTCTCCAAGGTTCGACCCGCCTCCACCTCGTTGATCAACAAGTGGTCCACAAAGGGCAAGGAGCTCAGAGCGACCTCCCGAAACTCCGGATGGCTGGCACTCACAATATCGATGCTCGTGACCAACCCGGCACTCGTAGCCCTCTCCAGCAAGCGGGAGGCTTTGGTCCGACCTTCATCATCAAACTCATCCAAGCCATCTAACAACAAGAGATAAGCCAAGTGGAACATTCGTGCCGGGTTGGCTTCGAAATCAACCCTCTCCCCCAGAAAGCGGGCATTGGCGCCACGATGATGAAAGAAAGTCCGGCGTCCTGTTCCCTTGGCCGTCATGACATCGGTATAGGACGTCATCTCAGCTTCGTCCTGAAGCAATAAGCCCGGATCAATCCCGTGTTCCCGACAGTCAGCCAGAATCCAATCGCCATCATCGTCCGCTCCGATCCGGCCGGCGGCCATCAAGGGATACTCCGCTCCCATCGCGGAGAGATCCTTCAAGACATTGTAGGGACCACCCCCATTGGACCTCGACTCAGACTCGATGTTTGCCAGCATGTTTTCTGCCGGGTAGGCATCGATCCGCTTGATCCGGTCGACGATGAAATTTCCCGCCGTCAGAATCCCCTGTCGCTCGTCTCGATTCATAAGCTAACCACTGCCTGCTGGGCGTGCGACTCAAGAGCCGCCGCGAAGATCTCGTGCGTCGCGACCGCTTCCTCGGGTGTCGCGCAGCCGAATCTTCCTTCCAACAAACCTTCACGCTCGAGGAAAAACGAGGCCCACATCTGCTGAATGACATCCGGAAATCCGGGCTCGAAGATCCCACCGGTCACGGTTCTGAAAGCGGTTCCAAACCCAAGCTCAGTGCGTTTCCAAAACTGCTCCTTCCCTCCTTCAAACAAGTGCAAACCCTTATAATCGGCGGTGGAGTAACGGACACCACCTTCTGTTCCCAGAATCTCAATGAACCAGGTATTCGTTGCTCCGGGTTGAAGGCGCTTCATCTCAAACCGAATCGGCACTTCCTCTCCACCGACTTCAGTCCATCCGTGGAGCAAGGCATTGTCCCAAGTATCGCACTCAGCCGTTCCTCCCCGGCCATCAGGCCTGACCGGGTATCCCTTCTGAAGTTGCGCAAAGAGGCGTTGCGGCTTCCAGCCCAATCGAAGCGGGATGTGACAGGCATGCATTCCCAGATCATTGAGAACTCCTCCCTCACCACACGTGGCGCTCATCCGCTTCCAGTTGGCCGGCTTCTGTGGATCAAGATCACTGGCATGGTGAAAAGCAGACACCACTTCGAGAACACGTCCGATTTCACGTGAACGAGCGACTTCAAATGCCCGCTGCCCCCCAGGAAGAAAGGGAAGCTCTGAGGAACACCGAACGAAAAGCCCCGTTTCTTCCACAACCGCGGCGATGTTTCGAGCGGCTGCCAGGTCGATCCCAAATGGCTTCTCAGCCAGCAGATCTTTCCCGGCCTTCATGACATCGATGTAGATCTCTTCGTGAAGATGATGAGGCACCGCGACATACACGACATCAATCTCGGGATTGGCTAGAATCTCGCGATAGTCGGCCACCTTTTGAGTCACGGTGGGAATGCGATCAAACCAGGACAAGACGTCGAGATTCAAATCGGCTACCGCCTTCAAAACGGGCACCACCGGTAGGTCGGCGAGCGCACACCAACGGGCGAAGGCACTGGTGATTTCGCGACCCATCAGGCCGCCTCCAATAATGGCAATATTGACATTCATAATCGATACGCTTGGGCAAGAAGTGAGACCGGATGCATCAACTTGAGCTCCGGCAGGGCATTGGCAATCTGTAGATGACATCCGGGATTGGCAGTCAGTAGAATCCCGGCTCCTGTCCCCTTGATGTGTGCCACCTTACGCTCCAGCAAGCTCGAGGACTGCTCCGGCTGCGTAATGGAATAGACCCCGGCCGACCCACAGCACCAATCCGATTCCGGAAGGTCGACCCGCTCCACCCCGGGGATCAAATCAATGATCTCCCTCGGCTGAACCCTGATCTTCTGGCCATGCACCAAATGACAGGAGTCGTGATAAGTCACCTTCACCTTGTCGTCGAAGGGCCGTGCCTTCGGAGCCTTCAAAGAAATCCCAGCGAGAAATTCATGCACGTCCTTCAACTTCTCGTCCCATAATTCTGCCCGCGAATCCTCCGGCAAGAGCTTGTGAAAGTGCCTCAGATGGGACCCACATCCGCCAGCATTGGAGATAATGGCATCGACCGAGCTCGGATCGATTAATTCGATCAAAGCCAAGGCATTCTCCCGCGCCAGGGCCGGCTCGCCGTTGTGGCTGTGAATCGAGCCACAACAAGGTTGCCAAGGAGGAGTGATCACTTCGCATCCGTTGGCCAGGAGAACATCAACCGTGTCCCGATTGATCTGTGAGAACGCCAAATCCTGAACGCACCCGGTGAGAACCACGACGCGGTGTTTCGCTTCGCCAACCGGCTCTTCGATCTCATCAATCAATTCATGAGAAAACCGCTCCGCGATTCTGGGAGCCTGCGGTTCGAGTCTCCGCAAATTGGAGGGCAAGAGCTTCACCAGACCCAATTTCCTCACCGCAGTCTCCAACCCGCTTCGTTGATAAAAGCGCATCCCTCTTCCCGCCAAACGTAGGAGACGGGGATTCATGAACAACTGCTCCAGAGTCAGCCAACGCCAGAACTTGCGCATCGTCCCGTCACGCATTCCGGATCGCTCTATTGCGGCCCGCGACACCTCGAACAACTCCGCGTAATCGACCCCGGCCGGACAAGCACTCTGGCACGCCAGGCAACCGAGACAGTAATCTATTTCTTCGGCGAAAGCCCGGTCCAACTCATAGTCATCCTCGGCAATCGCCCGCATCAACGAGATGCGGCCACGCGGGCTGTGTCGTTCCTTGAGGGTCGCATCGTAAGTCGGACAGGTCGGCAAACACATCCCACAGTGCATGCATTGTTGCAGCACCGAGAAGTCGAGAGATTTCAAGGTCCGTTCCACGGCTCAAACGTCAAAAATTTTTCCGGGATTCAGGCGCCCGTTCGGATCAAGCGATTGCTTGACCAACTTCATCAGGTCATAGCTGGCCTCGCCCAACTGCTGGCGCAACCAACCCTTCTTGGCCGAGCCGATTCCATGTTCTCCGGTGATCGTTCCTCCCAGTTCCAGGGTCTTATCCACGATGGCATCGAGAGCCAGGTGCACCCTCTGCATTTCATCGTCATCACGCTCATCAGTCAGGAAAGTCGGATGAAGATTTCCATCGCCCATATGTCCGAATGTTCCCACCGTCAGGTCATGCTCCTTCGCCAATTCAGCAACGAAGGATACCATCTCGGCAAGGTGAGATCTCGGCACGGTGACGTCTTCCAAAATGGTCGTCGGTCGCACCCTCGCCAAAGCAGAAAAGGCCGTTCTTCGCGCACTGGCCAAGCGAAGAGACTCTTCTTCATCCTTCGCCGTCGTCACTTCAAAGGCTCCATTCTTTTTTGCGATCTCGGCCATCTTCGCGGCTTCGTCTTCCACGGCCACCGGATGCCCGTCTGTCTCCATCAAAAGCAGAGCGGCACAGTCGGTAGGCAGTCCGATGCCCGCAAAATCCTCAACGCAACGGATCGTCATCTGGTCGAGAAACTCCAGCGTGCAGGGAATGATTTTGGCCGCGATGATGGCCGAAACCGCCTCCGCCCCTTGCTCGAGAGTGGGAAAGGCCGCCAGCAAGGTCGCGCGTTTTTCTGGCACCGGCAGGAGTTTCAGCAAGACTTCGGTAATGATCCCGAGCGTCCCTTCGGAACCCACGAACAGATCCTTCATCGAATATCCTGCCACGTCCTTGACGCAGGCATTTCCAAGGCGAGCCACTTTACCATCCGGCAAGACCACCTCCATCCCCATGACATAGTCACGCGTCACACCATACTTAAGCCCTCGCAACCCGCCCGAGTTGTTGGCCACATTCCCTCCAATGGTGCTGATCTTCATCGACCCGGGATCCGGGGGATAAAACAACCCTTCTTTTCTGGCGGCATCATCAATCTTGCTGGTAATAGCTCCGCATTGGGCTTTCAAAGTCAGGTTTCTGGCATCCACATCGAGGACTTGATTCATCCGAACCAAGCAGAGAACCAGACCATCCGGAGCCGGGACACTTCCACCACTCAAGCCCGTTCCCGATCCCCGTGTCGTGATCGTCAGATCATGTTCGTCAGCCAACTTGACACAGGCCGCAACTTCTTCGGTCGATCCCGGAAGAACCACCACCCCGGGTCTGGCCTTCAACGCAGCGGTGCCATCGAATCCATAAGGAATCAAATCGGCAGGCTCGGTGAGAACATGGTCCTCCCCGACGAGATTCCGCCACTCAGCCACCAACTGACGGGCATCGCTCATTTCGATTCAACCAAAGCGAGGGCGCTCTCAACATCGGCTCCATCGTGAACCATCGCCATCAAGGCCGCGACGATTCTGGCAGGTGACTCGTGCTGAATGACATTCCGTCCATAAACGATTCCCGAGGCCCCCTGCTCGATCAACCCTTTGGTCCGTTCGAGAATCTCCCGGTCGCTGACCTTGCCTCCGCCTCTCACCAGAACCGGAATTCCCCCCGCAGTTTCGATTACCTTGTGGTAAAGGCTGACGTCATCGGTCGGATCCGCCTTGATGATATCCGCCCCCAACTCGACGGCCTGACGAACAAGGTGGCTGATCTTCACCAGATCACCATCCACCATGTAGCCCCCTGCCACTTCGTTGGGCTGGAAGACCAGAGGCTCGATCATCATGGGCATCCCATAGTAGTCCGCCTGCGGTTTCAGCTTCAGGATGTTCTCGACGCATTGGGCATTCACTTCCGGCGCTCCCGGAATCTGGAAAAGATTTACACAAACACAGGCCGCATCCAAGCGAACGGCCTGGAGCATCGCATCCTCGATCATCAGGCTATAAGAGGTCGAGGGCAGCTCCTTGCCGTAGATGTTGGCCACATCCGTTCTTAAAACGAGGCTCGGCTTTTCCCGACCGGGAACCTCCTGGAGGTGGCGGGCCTGCCCCACGGTCAACTGGATGGCGTCCGGAGCCGCTTCAACCAGAGTCCGGATCACCGACGGCATGTCTTCAATCCCCTGGAGAAACCCCGGTTGATTGAAAAAGCCATGATCAACAGCGACATCGAAACATCGGCCTGAGCGGGAATGAAAAAGACGGTTGAGGCGAGCGGACTTCATATTCAATTTCTACGTTCCCGAGGCTGCACCATTTACCATCTCCCGTCAGCCAAGAATCCCGCTTTTGTTCTCACCTTTTCATCGCTTCCCACCTAGGCTTGCCTTCCATGAAGATTCTAACAACCCTGTTAATTCTCACCCTCCCCGTTCTTCAAGCCGCTCCTCACGAATTTATCGGGATGACGGAGCCTTTCTCGGTGGTTTTTGCTGAAGACGGCACCTTGTATGGCGTGGAATACGAGAAGGGCAACCGCGTCTTCCGCCTCCGCGAGGGCAAACTTGAATTCATCGCCGGACGAAAGTCCCCCGGGGGCAAAAAACTGGGCGACGTTGCCGAAGGCGATGGCGGACCCGCCACCAAAGGTCGCTTTAATGGCATGCACGACCTTGCCCTGCACTCTGACAACCGACTCTTCATCGCCGATACCTTCAACTCACGCATCCGAGTCGTCGATCTCAATACCGGAAACCTCTCAACGCTGGGAGACGGAAAACTGACATTCAAGAATCCCTACACCGTTTCCATTCATCCCGATGGCTCCCGACTCCTCGTAGCGGACCTCCCTCAATACCAAGTCTTCGAAATCGATCTCAAAACCCTCAAGATGAAATCCGTCGCTGGAAACGGAAAACGCGGGCTTCCTGCCGACGGAGCAAAGGCGACCGACGCCCCCCTCTTCGCCCCTCGCGCCGCAATCTACGGTGCGGACGGCACGGTCTACATTGCCTCGCGCGAGGGACATGCCCTGCGCCACATCGACATGAAGGGATGCATTCACACCCTCGTCAACACCTCCGGCAAAAAGGGACGCTCGGGAGACAACGGCCCTGGTCCGGCCGCACGCCTCAACGGCCCCAAACACCTCGCCCTTGATCCCGACGGAAACATCGTCATCAGTGATGACAACAACCACACTCTCCGGCTCTACAAGGTGAAGGAGAAGACCGTTCACCTTCTCGCCGGCAAGCCCGGGCAGGGCGGGAAGTCCCTCGCCCCCCTTCCCATGAATACCTTGATCAATCGCCCCCACGGAGCCCGGTACGACTCCAAGGGCGGCCTCTGGATCGCCGACTCCTTCAATCATCGACTCCTCCACTTCCCAAAATAGTTTCTCTCCCAACCACCGCTTTTCTGATTGCCGTCTCAACAATTTCTACCAAGCTGACTTCATGATGTATGACAAATCCCTCCTCCTGGTGGCCCTGATGCCGTCACTTGCTCTGGCGCAGGCCGATGACGGACACGACGCCCGACCAAACGTTCTCTTCATCATGTCGGACGATCATGCCGCTCATGGCATTTCGGCCTATGGAAGCCGCCTGGCCAAAGTCGCCCCGACGCCCACCATCGACCGTCTCGCCAAGGAAGGCGCACTCTTTAAGAATGCTTTCTGCACCAATTCAATCTGTGCGCCTTCACGAGCCTGTGTTCTCACTGGTCAATACCCTCACACCAACGGAGCCTTCGATCTCGGAGGCAAAGTTCCTCCCGGCAAACAAACTCTCGCCATTGAATTCGGCAAAGCCGGTTACGACACGGCCATGATCGGCAAGTGGCACCTCAAGGAAGAGCCAGCCGACTTCAACTACTACTCGGTTCTCGCCGGGCAGGGACACTACTTTAGCCCTGAATTCCGCGTCCGAGGCGAAAAGCCCTGGAAGCAAAACACCATCAAGTATCCCGACAAACATTCCACCGATGTCATCACCGACATCACCCTCAAGTGGCTTCAAGAAGGCTGGGATCAGGAGAAGCCTTTCTTCCTGATGCATCACTACAAGGCCCCACACGACTACTTTGAGAATGCTCTGCGATATGAGCCCTACCTCAAGGACATCGACGTCCCAGAACCGGAATCACTTTGGAAAAGAGATCCCCAGTGGGGCTCCATTGCCACCCGTGGCTACCGCGACGAACTCATCCCCCACATCGGCACTTCAAATGGGGCGCGCAACCCGCGTCGGAGCTATCTGCTCGATCTCCCCAAACGGTTCCCGGCGGAATTCCCCACGAATTTTGATTCCAAGAATTTCAGCGACGAACAAAACACCCGCTTCGCTTACAACGCCTACCTCAAGAAATTCCTCCGCTGCGTGAAAGGAATCGACGACAATCTCGCCCGCCTTTTTGCCCACCTCGAGGAAACCGGCCAGATGGACAACACCATCATCATCTATACCGGGGACCAAGGTTTCATGCTTGGTGAGCACGACTACCAGGACAAGCGGTGGATGTATGAGGAATCCATGCGCATGCCTCTTCTCGTCCGCTACCCCAAGTCGATCAAGGAAGGAACTGTCATCGACAGCTGTGTCGAAAACGTCGACTTCGGCCCTACCATGCTCGACATGGCAGGCATCAAGATTCCTTCCTCCATGCAGGGCAAATCCTTCAAGGAACATCTCGAAACCGGGAAGGAACCCGCTGGCTGGAAGCAGACCGCCTACTACCGCTACTGGATGCACATGGCACACCACGACAACCCGGCCCACGTCGGCATTCGTACCAAAACCCACAAGCTCATCTACTTCTACGGCTGCAACTACGACGGCGGTTACCAGACTCCTCCGGGTTGGGAACTTTACGATCTCATCAATGATCCCTTCGAAACCAAGAATCTTTACGATGATCCCAAGCACGCCGATCTTGTGAAGGACCTCAAGCGCCAGCTCGCCGAAACCCGCAAACGCGTGGGCGATGATGGTTCGCACTACCCTGCCGCCGAAAAAGTGCTCCAGGAATTCTGGGATTACGATGAGAACGACCGTGAGAAAGCCCGCCTCATTTCTTCGGCTTACCTCAAGCGGCGCGAAGCCGAGCTGGCCAAAGGAAAACGCAATATCTTCACCATCAAAGGTCACGTCGATCCCGCCCTTCAACCCAAGGAATAGTCACCCGAATGTCCGATCTCATCCAAGCGGCCGATGATCTCCGCAAGGAGCTCCGCGGGCTGAAGTTTCCAGATCCAGTGGCGGCCACCTACAACCCGCTGGAGTATGCCTGGGAGCGGCATTGCGACTATCTGACGAAGTTCGGTTCGGGAAAAAAGAAGGTGCTCTTCCTCGGCATGAATCCCGGGCCCTACGGCATGGCCCAGACCGGAGTCCCCTTCGGGGAAATCCCACACGTTCGTGACTGGATGGGAATTTCAGGACCGGTGGACAAGCCGGATCCCGAACACAAGAAACGTCCGGTCACGGGATTTGCATGTGAACGTTCCGAAGTCTCCGGCCGCAGACTCTGGGGACTTTTCGCGGAACTCTTTGGCTCGGCGGAAACCTTTTTCAAGGATCATTTCGTGGCCAACTTCTGTCCGCTGGTCTGGATGAAGGATACCGGAGCCAACATCACCCCTGACAAGCTGCCTCGCGATTGCATGGCACCCGTAGACGAGGCCTGCCTGAAACATTTGGAGCGGGTCATTGATCATTTGTCTCCTGAGAAACTCATCGGAGTGGGAGCCTTTGCCGAAAAACAACTGGCGACTGCTGACCACGAAAAACGGGTGCTGGGAAAAATCCTGCACCCGTCTCCGGCTTCCCCGGCGGCGAACCGGGACTTCGCCGGCACCGCCACCAAACAGCTCAAGGAGCTGGGGATTCTGTAATCTGTCGCGCTACTGCTTCAAGAAGATGCGGCTCTCGCGGTAAGTAATGACCGCTTCGAGTTCACGCATGTAGTCCGCTCCAAAGAGGCCGATGTAATCCTGCTCCTTGTTTTCGGAGTGGCGCTTCATGTCGGTTGCGAGAAGCGTCCGGTTGGTCAGGACCGCATCACCCAAGGTGATCTTCTTGACGTCGGTGGCCGCAGCCGGAGCCCATCCACCGATTCCATAGACTTTTTTGTCCATGGGACCGACTTCGCAACCAAGCTTCTCGGCCGAGTTCAGGTGCAGGAGGCTGTTGTCCGCCCCGGTATCGATCATCCAGACGACCTCGTTGTCGTTGACGGTTCCATCAACAAAGATGTGGTTCCCCTTCCGTTCATACTGGAAGGACTGATAAGCCCGCAGGTCAAGAAGCTCCTCCACGGTCAGCGAACGACAGTGTTGCATGAACATCGCCTTTTGCTCGGACCAGCTGTAGGCATACTCCTTGTCGGCGTCGCTCATGGTAAAGAAGGAAACCAGTTGGGTTTTGCCATTTTGAAGCTCGATCTTGGCCGCGCTCTCCGTCTTGCCCACCATCTTGCCGCGAATGGTCTTTCCACTCTTGGTCTTGAAGATACGGAAGCTGAAGTCATCGTCGCCTTCACCCTTCTTGGTGATCTCCACCTTGTCGGAATTATCGGGGCGGAAGAAGATGGTCCGCTCCTTGTAGGAGATCACGGTCTCCAGCTTAATCAGGTATTCGGCGCCGAGGAGAATGTCCTCGTTCTGCTTGTATCCCTTCGGCATGTTGAAGGTTCGATCGGCGGCCATGATGCTTTCGTCCTTGAAGACGCTGGAACCAATCTCAAGAGTTGGAACTTCGGCATATCCGGCAGGCTGGAATCCGGCGACTCCCCAGACCTTGTGCTCCAGAGGACCCATCTTGCAACCGGCAGCCTCTACAAAGGGAGAATGCATCAAGGTCGTTCCGGCTCCGGTATCAACCTGGATCTTGGCTTCCTTGCCGTTCAGCTTGCCCTTGAGCATGATGGCATTGCCTTCAAGCTGGAACTTGATGGGCTCATAGCCGCGAAGCTCGAGAAGCTGACGAATGGTCAGCCCTTTGCACGACCGCAGGAAAATGGCCTTCTCCTTCGACCAGGCTTTCACATATTCCCGGTCCTCATCGCTGAGCTTGTCAAATGGAACGTTGGCCCGCTTGCCATTCTTGAGCAGGAGCTGGGCCGTCTCCTTTTCGTCGTCCCGATTCAGCAGGACGGCCTCCAGCTTGACGCCGTTACTCCCGGTGAATGTCCGGTATTCATTTTCAATCCCTTCTTGTTGGGCTCCTGCAAACTGAGCGCAGCAGGAAAGAAGGATCGCAATCGGAGTGGTGTAGAATTTCATGACTCGCTTTACTTGAATTTGGTGCTCTTGATGAACTCGATCCAGTCTTTCTCGAAGTCTTCGACCGACTCGAATCCAAAGATCTTAGCGAGCTCGATCGGTGCTGGAACCTGATTATTTGATTCAATTCGCTGAACCATCTTGGCGAAAGCCGTCAGGCGGGCCGAATCGCTTTCCAAGTAGTAGGCGAAGGAGTAAATCAACACCAACTGCTCGGGTTTGAGGTCAGCCGACTGGTAGGCCAGAAGCTTTTCGAGGTCTGGCTTCACATCTCCCTGGCGGACCATCTTGCGAAGAGTCTTGGCCCAGGAACGGCCGTCCTCCCATCCGCTGGCTTTGGTGAATTCGTCACCTTCGTAGTTGTTGGCATCGAGAAGCTGGGTCTCCGACTTGCCGGCAAGCTGGATTTCCTTGAAGTAAGCGTGTCCGGTCGTGATGGCGAAATACCCGGTCGGCGAAATCTCACTCACTCCCCCCATCTGATGGGTGAGAAGCATGTCGGCCAAGCCGTGGGTCGGGAAGGGTCCGAAGACCTTCTTGTAACTGGTGTCGCGACCGTCGCGAATGCGAAAGACCTTGGCAGTTTCGAAAGCATTGTATTCCTGCTGCTGTGCTTCGGGCAGACGGATCGAAGTTCCGGCCACCTTCATCCAGAGAATCCCGATGCGGTTGACCGCAGCCTGGGCACGCTCGGGGTCAGTGATGTTTTCACCCAACCACTTGCCATACCACTTGCCGAGGGATTCATAGACCTCTTCGTCGGTGGTCACGATGATCACCTTGCGCTTGTCGCCCCAGTCCTCACGAAAGTTCATGTGCTGGAACGCCATGCCGTGCCAGAGCCGCTCAGCCATTTCGGCGAGTGGTTTGGCGCGAAAACGACCGGTGGAAGCAATCAGGAAGTGCTCGGACTCGAGGACATCGAATTGGAGTTCGGTCCGATCCCCGAAGCCCATCTTCTTGTCGAGAGACTTGAGAGTCTTGGTATCAAAACGGATATCCTCCTCGGGAATGGTCAGCTCGACCTCTGTGAGGATCTTTTCATCAGCTTCCGCGTATTCCACCAGGTGGGCCCGGTCAGCAAGGGAAAGATCTCCAATCCGGACCTTGATGACTTTGGATTCCGGAGTGATGAGATGGACTTCTTTCTCATCCATCTTTTGATACTTGGCCTCAATCGTGGTCCCCTTGGATGAGGTCCACGTTCTCAACTCCGCTGCGCCAAGCGGAGCGAATTGAATGGCCAACGAGAAAAGAGCTGCCCTTACGGGCAAGGTTGTCGTTTTCATGAGGCCTCAGGTAGCACCGGCCTGTGACCGTGGCTACTAAAAAAGGCTAGTGTCCTACAAATTAGCCTTTTTCGCAAAAATGAGTACTAATGTTAGAAAAATCCTGCCTTGAGGCCGCTACATTTCGTTCCGAATCTCTTCCAGCAGAGCTTGGAGCTCGGCAACTTTGTCCGGCATCTCTTCGGCCAGATTACGGGTTTCCCCCCGGTCCTCACGAAGGTTGTAGAGCTGAACCTTGGGAAGATCCTTGAGCGTCTTCTGATCCACCCTGGAAAAGCCGCCCGACTCGGGACCGGTAATGAGCTTCCAGTCACCATGACGTACTGCGAAGTGCTTGCGTCCAGCCCCCATCACGATGGCTTTGCGAGGCTTGACCTTCTCTCCCTTCAAAACCTTGAGGAATGAAACACTGTCCGGAGCTTCTCCTTCGGCAAGCGTGACTCCGTTCATCTCTGCCAGCGTCGCGAAGAGATCGGTGAAGCAAATGGTATGGTCAGTGGTGGTGCCTTTCTTGATCCCGGCCGGCCAGCGCATCACAAAGGGCATGCGATGACCGGCTTCCCAGGCATCGGCCTTCATCCCCCGCAAACCGCCGGAACTGTCGTGGGAGAATTTTTTCACATCCACATCGTACCAAACCGGACCATTGTCCGAGGTGAACACCACCATGGTATTTTCAGTCATTCCGGCCTTCTCGAGAGCAGCCAGAACCTTGCCGATTTCAGCATCGATCTGATGAGTGAAGTCACCGTAGAGACCGGTCTTGGTCGATCCCACAAACTTTCCGGTGGGAAGCCAGGGCGTATGCGGTCCTGGATACGCCAGGTAAAGCATCAGCGGTTGACTGTGTTTGCCACTGGCATGTTTCTCGATCACCGAGATGGCCTCGGTCGTGAATCGCGGGGTGACTTCCTCGAGCTTGAGATCCGGAGAAATTCCTCCTGCCCGCCAGAACTTGCCCTGAATGGGCGACCAACCTTCGGTGTCGTTGGCTTCGATCTTCTCCGACGGCAGCATCACGGCCTTGTCTCCCCGAATATAGAAGTAGGGAGGGATATCCGTCGAAGCCCGGATCCCGAAATACGAATCGAACCCACGGTCAACGGGGCCTCCGCTCAGAGTGCCTTCAAACTTCTCATCTTCAAAAAATCCCAAATGCCACTTGCCCACCATGGCCGTCCGATAACCGCTCTTGCGGAGCATGGCTGGAAGAGTCAACCGGCCTTCATCAATAGTGGCATTGTTTCGCCAGCGGATCGGCTTCCTGAAGGGATAACGTCCGGTCATCAGGCCGTAGCGCGAGAGATGACACAACGGGCCGGGGGCGTGGGCGTCGGTAAATTTCAGTCCCTCTTTGGCCAGTTGATCGATATGCGGAGTGGGGATTTTTGAATCCGGATTGAAACAGCCCGGGTCCCCGTATCCCATGTCGTCGGTCAAAATGATCACGACGTTGGGCCTCTCGGCAAGAAGCGACGAACCGGCGACAAATACTCCCGCCAACAGGAATTTCAAAAACCTCATGCCGGGATCCTAGCGGGAGAATCAGGCGGGCAAAGACCGGAATCCTCCTATCGCCTCCGCCCCTGAAAACGATCCCGCGGATCCTTTTCCTCTTCCTCTTCGTCCTTATACCCCAGCACGCCATTCTTTTTGAGATTCCGGACAAAATCCTTCATGTCCTTCTTCAGCTCCTGATCGGAGGTCAACGCCGCAAGGGCTCCGTCACCATTCTTCACGTCCTCCAACGCCTCAGTGGCAGTGTCCGCCGTTTTCTCAAGCGACGTCAACACATCTGGGACTTTGTCAATCGCCGGCTCGGCTTTGGCGATCGCCGACTTGGCCATGCGGGCCGCTTCGCGGAATTCGGCCAGAGTGGCTTCGATTTCCTCGACCGTCGGATCGACCGCATCCGCCACCTTGGCCAAAGCCGCGGTGGCCTGCTCGAAGTTCTCAAGCGACTTGGATAGATTGATCATGTTCTGGTCATTGAGAATTCCCCGGTTGATGGAATCCACGCCGTTCTTCAGCGCGATCGTCAACTCTCGAAAATCGTCGAGCGAAGAATCCACCTTCTGCAAAGCCACCCGGGCATCCTGCATGAGGGCCCGGGTATCCGAGGCAATCCCCTCTGCCTGATTCTGTAAAAACTCAAGTCCGCTGGGACCTCCTCCCACGAGTAATGCCCCGGGTTCGATGTATTTCCCGGTCGGCTCGTCGGGAGGGGTGATAATGATTTCCTTGTCCCCCAGCAAACTGGCCTGACCGATCTGGATCATGGATCCTTCGGCAATCTGAAAACGATCTTCGATGGCCAGTTCCACCCGAATTTTCGACTCGCCGGTGAAGACCGGCTTGGCCGCCACCTGCCCGATGGGGGCTCCTCGCAACCTCACCGTGCTTCCTTTGATGATTCCCGAGACTTCCGAGAATTCCACCGCGATTTCATACCGCCCCTTGAACCAATCACTCAGGTTGCCGAAGAACAGAATCAGGCCACCCAGAATGGCGAAGCCCGTGAAGAGAAACACCCCGACGAGTGTTTCGGTCTTTTTGGAATGTGTCGCCATGCGGGCAATATGGCCTTTCCGGACGCGATTCACAAATCCGAATCTTCGGCCCGCCCCTCGATGAAATTGCGGAGAACGGGATCCATGGTGTTCTCCAGCTCGTCGGCCGTCCCCTCCCAATAGATCACACCTTCCTTCATGAAGATGATGCGGGTGGCTATCCGGAAGACGCTCCGCATTTCATGAGTGACCACGATATTGGTAATCCCATGGTCCTTTTCCAAGCCCTTGATGAGTTGGTCGATGGCATCGCCGGTGACGGGATCGAGGCCGGCATGGGGTTCGTCGTACAAAACGCAGCAGGGCTTTTCGACTACCGCCCGAGCCAAGGCCACCCGCTTCCGCATTCCTCCCGATAGATCCGAGGGCATCTTCTCTTCCTGACCGGGAAGCTTGACGATCTCGAGAGCTTCCTCGACCAGGCATCCGATCTCCTTTTCATCTTTGAGCCCACTCTCGCGAAGCGGAAAGGCGATATTCTCCCTGACCGACATCGAGTCGAACAACGCTCCACTCTGGAACATCATGCTGATCTTGCGACGAGCCCACGCCAATTCCCGTTCGTCGCAACCGGAAAGGAGTTTTCCTTCCAGAGTTACCGTCCCCTCATCCGGTTGAAGAAGTCCGACCATGTGCTTCATCAAGACCGACTTCCCTCCCCCTGATCCCCCGAGAATCGCCAGCGTCTCACCTCGATAAACGTCGAGATCCACACCACGCAGCACTTCGTGAGATCCGAAACTTTTCCGGATCCCGCGCAATTCCAGGAAGACTTCTCCTTTCACGGGCCCATCCTGACGGGATGAATCAAGATTTGCACTCCGCGAATTTTACGATTTGCTCGCAAGCGCATGAGCAAGCCGGAGGGGATTTACGACCTGATCGTCATCGGAGGTGGCGCCGCCGGTTTCTTCTCCGCCATCACTGCGGCAGAGGCAGGAACTCCGAACGTTCTCATTCTCGAACGCGGGTCGGAAGTCCTGACGAAGGTTCGCATCTCCGGAGGAGGCCGATGCAATGTCACTCACGACTGCGACGACCCTCGGGACTTGGTCCGTTCCTACCCGAGAGGCGAAAAGAATCTTCGGGGGCCCTTCCATCGCTGGCAGGCCACCGATACCATGGAATGGTTCGAAGAGAGAGGAGTGGCTCTGAAAGTCGAGGAAGACGGGCGAATGTTTCCCGTCACCGATCGCTCCCAAACGGTCATTGATTGCCTCACCGATTCGGCCCGCACCGCCGGGGTCCGTTGGCGGACTCATTGCGGAGTTTCCAACGTCCGGTGTCTGTCGGAAGGTTTCGAAGTCGACACGACCACGAAGGAAACTTACCGATGCCGGAATCTCCTCATCGCCACCGGAGGCATCCGCAGTAAGGAGGCCCGGACCCCGGTGGAGTCAACCGGGCACACCATGATCTCTGCCGTCCCCTCCCTCTTCACCTTCAAGATCGACGACCCCCGCCTCGAAGACCTGATGGGAGTTTCTGTTCCCGATGCCAAGGTGACCATCGGCAGGCTGGAGAGCTCCGGACCTCTCCTGATCACCCATTGGGGACTCAGCGGACCGGCCGTCCTCAAGGCCTCGGCCTGGGGCGCACGCGAGCTCGCCAAAAGCAATTATCAGTTTTCACTCGTGGTCAACTGGACCGGTTCAGAGAGCCGGGAATCAGTTTCAACACTCTTCGAGACACAGAGAACTCAACATGGAGCCCGCAAGGTTCTTCGACGGTCTGTTGTCGAAGGAATCACCCGCCGACTCTGGCAGCGAATGTGTGAAGCTTCCGGAATCGATGACGAGACGACTTGGGCCAGAATGACCAAGGTTCAGGCCAAAGCGCTCACCGAGGAATTGGTTGCCGCCAAGTATGAGGTCCGCGGCAAGAGCCTGAACAAAGACGAGTTCGTCACCTGCGGAGGCGTTCCCCTCGATGACCTCCACCTCAAAACCATGGAAAGCAAACTGGTTCCCGGTTTGTTCTTTGCGGGAGAGGTTTTGAATGTCGATGGAATCACCGGAGGATTCAACTTCCAGGCCGCCTGGACCACCGGTCGGCTTGCCGGTCTCGCGATCGCCGAACGATCACTCTAACAGATCACTCCCATTCGGACCCGGAATCTGATTTTTCTTCTTCTCGCGGGCTTCGCGGAAGAAGGATTTGAGGATCCCCACGCACTCTTCCTCCATCACACCCATGGTAATGTCACAGCGGTGATTCAAGGGAGGGTTGCTTTGCAAGAGGTTGATCCATCCGCCGGCTGCGCCTCCCTTCGGATCGAGTGCTCCATAGACCACTCGGTCGGGCCGGCAATGGACAATGGCACCGGCACACATCGGACAAGGTTCCTTGGTCACGTAGAGCGTGCATCCCTCCAGGCGCCAGTCTCCATACGTCGCTTGCGCCGAGGTCAGCGCCAACATTTCGGCGTGGGCGGTGGCATCCTTGAGAGTTTCCACCTGGTTCCAAGCCCGGGCAATGATCTGCCCTTCCCTCACAATGACCGCACCCACCGGAACCTCTCCCGCCTCATAGGCCCGCCCAGCTTCCCGCAGGGCCTGACTCATGAAATAGAGATCGCTCTGGAACTCGACCGGGAGATCACTCTCAAAATCAATATCCATGACGACCGACAAATCTATTTGGCAAGACGAGGAGCGGAATACCCCTGTTCACGGATCTTCTTCAACAAGGCACGCAGCTCCTTGACCTTCTCCGGGTTCTCGGTCGCGAGATCCTTTCGCTGGCCGGGATCCTCCTTGAAGTTGAAAAGCTTGGGTTCCTTTCGTTCGACTTCGGGATAATCGTGCTTCTTCTCCCAGTTCTTGTCCCGCCGGGAGTGATAGCCGGTTTTCCCTTCGACGAGAATCCAGTCACCATGTCTCATTGCGTAAGCATCCTTGAAGGTATTGTGGATGTGGGTCGTGCGAACCGAGTCGACCTTGCCTTCGAGCAAGGGAAGGAGGTTGTGGGAATCCTCAGCGGCATTCTTGTCGGGAAGATCAACCTTCAGGATCGCAGCGAGGGTTGCCATGATGTCGATCTGGGAAACAAGAGCATCGTTGGTGCTCCCGGCCTTGGTCACGCCGGGATACTTGATGATGAACGGCACATGGTGCCCGCCTTCATAAATGTCCCGCTTCAAACCACGGAAGGGATGAGCCGACCAATGGTCGAACTTCTGGTCGCGGGCGTAGGCGTAGTGCTCGGGACCGTTGTCAGCGGTGAAGATGACCAGGGTGTTGTCCGCCTGCCCGGACTCCTCGAGGGCCTTGAGAAGACGCCCCACCGAATGGTCGGTCTCGAAGACGAAGTCTCCATACGGGCCGGCCTTCGATTTCCCGTCGAATTCATCGTTGGGAATGATCGGGGCGTGGGGCGACGGATACGCAAAGTAGAGGAAGAATGGCTTGTCCGTCTTGGCCTGCTCCTTGATGTAGTCGACTCCCTTCTGAGTGGTGGTGGGGATGTTCTCATAGGGATTCCAATCGGAGGCCATGGGACCCGGGCGGCATTCCCAGTTCCCCTCCTTGATCGCCGGCCACTTTTTGGTGTCCATGATCGTGTCCGGAGCCTTCACCACCTTGTCATTCTCAATCCAACAATAGGGAGGGAAATTGATCACGGTGTCGCCGAAGTAGTAGTGGAACCCATGGGCCAGAGGTCCGTCCGGAATCGACTTACTCCAGTCAAAGGCTTCGGGCCCCAGCTGCTTTTTCTTGCGACGACCCTCCCCCACTTCGGTCGCTTTCGCATTGGGCTTCTTGATGGCATTCCAATCCCAGCCAAGGTGCCACTTGCCGATGACCGCGGTGTGATACCCCTTGCCCTGAAGCATCTCGGGAAGAGTCAATCGTTCGGGCTGAATGACCGAAGAGCCAAAGGCATTGACGATGCCATGAAAGTCCCTCCAGTGATGGCGACCGGTGAGCAGAGCGTAACGGGAAGGCGTGCAGATCCCTGACGAGGAATGCCCGTCGGTAAAACGCATGCCCTCCTTGGCAAGGCGATCAAGATTGGGCGTGGGGATCTTGCTTTCCGGGTGATAGCACCCCAGATCGCCAAAGCCGAGATCATCGGCATAGAGAATGAGAACGTTGGGAGATTTGGCCATCAGGGAAGGCCAAACCAGAGTCAGCAGGACGAGAATGGTTTTCGGGAACATGGATTCGATCGGCGGGGCAGCACCCTGACCAAAAATCAGATCCATGGCCACCTCGAATCACCGGATTCAGCGAAGGGACCTTGACAGGGAACGGGCGGATGTCCGACAAACTGATTTACCATGAAAATCCGCACACACGCCTTTGCCGGACATCTCTGCGCCGGTTTCCTCAGCCTGACCACGGGCCTGATGTTTGCCCAAGGTGATTCCTTGAAAACCGACCTCGTCTCCTATTGGCCCCTCGACACCATCGAAGGAAACAAAACTCCGGACCTCGCCAACGGTTATGACTTCATTCTTTTCAACATGGATGCCGGAGACCAGATCCCCGGCCAATTCGGGACAGCCTTGAGCTTCAGCAAGGTGGACAAGGCCCACTTGTCGAGGACCCACGATGCCGCCGACGATCTTCCCGCCAACAAGCACACCTCCTTCACCGTCGCCTTCTGGGCCAAAGCCCCCGGGATCGGACAGCGTGACCTCCGCCTGTTTTCCGAAGGGTCGGACATCGATGGACATCCACTCTTTACTCTCGGAACCGACAACACCCCCGCCGGCTCCAACTCGCTGGATCTCTATATCCGCCGCAGCCCCACCCCCGAAGTCAGTCACCTCAAGACCACGGCCCTGCCCCTCGATGGCATCGATTGGCATCACATCACTTTCGTACAGGACCTCCAGCCCGATGGTTCATCGACCCGTCAGATCTATATCGACGGAGTCCTCGATCCTCTGGTCATCCCCAACAAGCCGGCCACCCAGGTTTTTGATGTGAATATCACCTCTATCGGGGCCGTGGTCCGGTCGGGCGATGTCGCTCATATTGACGGAGAGGTTGATGAAGTAGCCATCTGGAAGCGGGCCCTGACGCAGGCTGAAATCGATGATCTCATTCTCAATGGCATGCCGGACCTCGAGGAACAGGTCGAGGATCTCGAAATCCGGCTGTTCCAGGAGGAATTTCGCAAAGTCATTTCGGGCAGCGAGGTCAAACTCTCGTGGGATGCCACCAAGGACGCCACTCTGACCATTGATCAGGGAATCGGAGATGTCACCGGATTGAGTGACTTTGGAGTCGGGACCACCACCGCCACCATCACCGAGCCGACCACCTTCACCCTCACCGCGAGCCGCGATGGAGAACCCGACGTGACCTCATCGGTTACCGTGAGTCCAATTTCGGGCGTGGCGTCCGACTGGATCTGGATCGAGGACTTCAATGACCTCCCCGCCGGAGCCTTGGGATCCCAAGGCGGGTGGCTGGCTCCCAGCGGAGTCTTCAATGTCGTCACCGTCGGGGACACCCAGGCCTTGCAACAAACCGGTGACCGCGATCTGGCAGGCCGCTTCCTCGGAACCCATGGCATTGCCAGCGAAAGCACGGGGACCTTGTTCTTCCGGTTCTGCCTGAGCAGTCTCGAGCCCGACTTCCCCATCGATCTGAAAGTCGGACTGACCGAGAAGGCCTTCCGCTTCCCGGAAGACTGGACCGAAAACATTGGAACTTACGTCAATTTTTACCGCGACGCCGCCGGCCCGCTCCAACTTCGGGCGATTAACGGAATCGACGGCCCGGTGATCGATTCCGGACTGACCTTCGAGCCCGATACCTCCTACGACGTGTGGATCGACGTCACCAACAATCCTCTCGGCTCCACCGACAAGTTCAGCGTTTACGTCGCTCCCACCGGAAGCACCCGGACGCTGGTCTTCGATGACTTTGATTCCGACCGGAAGCCCGATGACCTCTTCCTTCTCGGCGTGCCTCGTGAGCCCATCGATCACGTCTTCGCGGTCTCAACCGTCACCGCAGGCCAAGCCACGGAGGCCATTGCTCTTGATGATTTTTACGTCTCTCCGGCCGGCACCTTCCTTTCGACAGTGCCGGTCTTTTCAGGCTTCGGAAAAGGCCCGCTCGGACCGCCGACAATCATCTCGCACACCTTCAGCCCGGATGTCACCAATCTGACTCTCGAATGGACCTCCCGTCCTGACTTGAAATACAGCCTCTGGGAGTCACCGGACCTATCCGAAGGCAGCTGGAACGAACTTCATGACGAGATCGACTCACAGGGCACGGTCACGAAAGAAGACTTCGATATTTCCGGCTTGGGACCGAAGAGATTCTTCCAGATCCGCATCCAGGAATAGCCTTCCGGACTTTTCCTTTGCAAGAGCCCGCCAACCCGGCGGGCTTTTTTGTTTTTCATTCGCTGAAGCTTCGTTAGCTTTCCCGGGATGAAGAATTTTCTGCTGTTGCTTTTCGCCCTTCTGATCCTCGTGGTCTTCGGCGGCTCGGCATACTTTCTTTCGGATGTCTCCAAAGGAGCCCGCTTCGAGCGGCTGGACAAGCAAGAGGGAGATGAAAGCCCCTGAGGCCTCCTCTCTCCCCCAATGATTCCCCGATCGATCTAGTCGTTGATGGCGATTCCCAGGCGGTAAAGGACCGTTTCATTAGTGGGAGACCACCCACCGGGCTTGCTCAGGTCCATCGTTTCAAAATCTCCATTGGTGCTCACCACATTGGTGATCACACCGGGAACCGGACTCCATTGCTCGAGATCTGAGGAACTTTCCATGGTGTAGGTGATTCCTTTAGGCGGGTCAGGCGGAAGGCTCCTCCCACCATTTCGCCCAGCACAGTTTCGTAATTCCGCTCCAAAGGTGAAGTCCCGAGGGCAAACTCGACCAAATCACGGAGCCCGTCTCCATCGCTGTCGAAATTGGGATCCGCGACAAGGCCGAACGAATCCATCCAAGTGATATACTCCGAAGAGGTATCCAGTTCCGTCAGCACGACACTATCGAGATCAACATAGGTGCTGGCTCCTCCACCCACTTTGATGATCCGAATCCCAAGCTCCTTGATCGTTCCCCCAAAGGCACCGATCTTCTCACTCTGAGTGGGCCATAAACTGGAAGAGTGGCAATTCAATAAGCTATAATGACAAATCACCTTGGCCTGAAACCTCCGATGGCTCTGGTCCGAGCTTGGTCCTCGTCAATCCGAACAATGCCCCCGATCACAATGAAGCATACAATTGGCGCCCGAGTCTCTCGACCGGCGGCACTCCGGGCTCAACAGATGGAACTCTCTTCCCTGGTGGAACAGCAGCAGACCTCCTGAGCTATGCAACCGGCGATCTCCCTCCAACAAGCACCCGCCTTCCCGACGGCTCGCTGAGCTATTCCTTCCATATCAACCAGCGTTCCGAGAATCTCTCCATTCTCCTTGAGGAGTCGACCGACCTCTCAAATTGGGTCGACTCGTCGATCCAACCTTCCTCCATCGAACATCTCCCAACTGGATTTGCCTTGGTCTCCTATCAGATTTCAGCTCCCCTCATTGCTGATCGACACTTCCTCCGCTTAAAACTGAGCTCCAACTGAGACCGGACCACAAAAAAGGCACCTCTTCTCTGCGAAGAGGTGCCGAAATAAAATTCAAAAAGTTTCGCTAGCTACCGATCTGGGTGCTTCCTTGAAGAGTAGCTCCCTCTTCCATGCTGAGGGTATTGGTTTTGATGTCTCCTTTAAGATGGGACTTCTCCTTGAGTTCACAACGGTCCGAAGTAATCGTTCCTTCAACCTTGCCGTAAAGCTTCACTTCGCCGGCTTTCACATCTCCCTTGATGGCGGCATTTTCAGCAATGGTGACCTTTCCTTTATCGGAAATAATTTCCCCATCGATCTTACCGTCGATGATCATGTCATTCGAAAATTTGATCGATCCATTGATCTCGATCCCTTGAGTCAGGACATTCGTTGCGTTCGCCATAATCGTTCACGGATCCCAGCAGCTTTCTGAAGAGGTGGCAATGCCATTTTTGGGAAAGCTTTTGACAAATCCTGCCCACTCGACGACCACACCCGCGTGAGTTTTTCCCTCCAGTTTGAATCGTTGATCAAGGAGCCCACGCCCCTGATTCGACGCTTCCGCCAACTCCTCGAGCCCTACCCAGATGAGCAACTCGAGAAAATGGCCCGGCAAAGCCAAACTCTCACCCGGCGACATTTTGGCAAGACCATGCGCCTATTTGCCCCCCTCTACCTGTCCAACGAGTGTGTCAACAACTGCCAATACTGTGGATTCTCACGAGACAACCCCATCCTGAGAACCACCCTGACGGTTCCCCAGGTCGTCGCCGAGGCGCAGCACCTTTACAATCTGGGTTTCCGAAACATCCTTCTCGTCGCCGGCGAACACCCGAAGTTTGTCTCGGACGGCTACTTACAGGAATGCATCGATGCCCTCAAGGCCCTGATTCCGACCATTGGGATTGAAGTCGGTCCCATGGAAGACGACCAATACGGTGAACTGGTTGAACACGGAGCGGAGGGCCTGATCGTCTATCAGGAAACCTATCATCAGGACACTTACGAACAACTTCACACCGCCGGCCCCAAAAAGAATTTCCTCTGGCGACTCGATTGCCCGGAGCGAGCCTATGCCGGCGGATTCCGTCGGATTGGAATTGGTGCCCTCTTTGGTCTGGCTGACTGGAAATACGAAGCCATTGCCCTCGCCACACACCTTGACTATCTCATGCGCCACTGCTGGAAAGCCGGTTTCACCATCGCCTTCCCCCGCATGCGCCCGCACGCCGGAAACTATCAATACACACCTGACTCCAAACTCTCACTGAGTGACCGCCACCTGGTCCAACTGATCGCCGCCTTTCGAATCTGTTTCCCTCAGGTTGGAATTGTCCTGTCCACCCGGGAACCGTCCACTCTCCGTGATTCCCTCTTTCCCTTGGGAGTCACCCATATCTCGGCCGAATCCAAGACCGATCCCGGTGGCTACACCGGAGCCGGCACCGACGACCTCCATCTGACCGTCAAGGGACGAAGGGTAGAAGTCGATTCCGACGCCTCCTGCGACCGCGCCACCGGGCAATTCGAAATCGACGACAACCGCCCAGCCAACGAAATTGCTCTTCATCTTAAAAATCTCGGGTTCGATCCGGTCTGGAAGGACTGGGATCCCGCTATCCTCGCCCATTCATGACTCTCACCATCAACGGCCACCCCCGGGACTTTGCTTCCGCTCCCACGCTTCCTGAACTGCTGGAATCTCTGGGCCTGAAAGACAAGCCCGTCGTCATTGAACACAATCAAGAGGCCCTTTCGCCCTCGGAATTTCAAGGGCGTCCCCTTCAGAATGGCGATTCGCTCGAGATCATCACGATTGCAGCCGGAGGTTAGTGACGCTTCGGAGTCGCCCCGTTCCTTCATCCACGCTAGGATCCCACCATGACTGTCGGAGGAAAGCGTCGCAATATCACCAGCATCACCGTCCAGGAATTTCTTGAGCGCCACGGGAAAGACCTGGAACTTGTCACAGAGCATCCGGTGGTAGGCCTTGATCGAAAAATCGAGGAACCCGCCGTCAACCGCCCTGGGTTGGCTCTCTCGGGCTTTTTCACCTACTTCGCCAAAAAACGAATCCAAGTGCTGGGAAATTCGGAAATTTCCTACCTCAAGAAACTCGACGATGCCAACCGCCTCGATCGTTTCACCAAGCTCTGTGAACACGATATCCCATGCATCGTCGTGGCCCGGTGCCACAAAATTGGAGACGACCTCATGGCTGTCGCGAGGAAACGGAAGATCACCGTGATTTCCTCTCCAAGACACACCATGTCATTCCTTAACGAGGCAACGATTCGGCTGGAACGAGACTTCGCCCCGAGGACCACTCTCCACGGCTGTATGGTCGACTATCGGGGCATCGGGGTTCTCATCATGGGTAAGAGTGGCTCGGGGAAAAGCGAAACAGCCATCGGTCTCCTCGAGAAAGGAGCAGCCTTGGTCGCTGACGATTCCATCATCATTCATCAGGTCGGCGGCGAACTGACAGCAACCGCCAAAGACTTCGCACGCGGGTATCTCGAAATGCGGGGAATCGGCATCATCAATGTCGCCAACCTCTACGGCCTCTCGGCGATCCGTCCCGAGAAGCGACTCGACCTCGTCGTTGATCTGCGCCCTGCCACCGACCTCAACAAAGTCGATCGCCTGGGCATCCAGCAAAAGAAATTCAAAGTCCTCGATGTGGAAGTCCCACTGGTGGAAATTCCAGTCGCTGCAGGTCGAGACACCGCCCGGTTGATCGGAGTAGCCGCCTTGAACCTCCAGCTCAAAAGAATCGGCTATGACATGGCCGATGAGTTCAATCGGCGCCTCCTCGAACAGATGAGCGATCAAGAACGATAAAACGAGAAACTTTCGTCAATTTCGATCATTTGATCACATAGTTTCGTTGATTTTATGGGCCTCGAAGTCGCTACAAATATTTGTCTTTTCGACTCCCTCCGGAGTCTTCACACTCACGTCGCACAAGATACAGTTCATGCCCCAACAAGACTTTACTATCACCAATTCCCTTGGAATTCATGCCCGTCCAGCCGCCCAGTTCGTGAAGATCGCGAACACCTTCCCCTGTGAAATCACGGTTGAAAAGGATGACGACGAGGTCGATGGAAAAAGCATTCTGGGCCTCATGATGCTGGCTGCCGGCCACGGTTCGGTGATCCGGGTCTCCACAGAAGGAGAGCAAGCAGACGAAGCCCTGAAGGCCCTCGGCGAACTGATCGCCCGCGACTTCGAAGAAGTCGCCTCAGCCTCCTAAATCCGGAGAAAAGTCCCGTCATTGACCGCGGGAGCCTCTCCCGTCAAGATCACTACGGTCCAATGGCAGATCCCACCCAATCCGAACAGGTATATCACGGCACCCCGGTGTCCCGTGGCATCGCCTTCGGTCCTGCCCACGTTTCAGCCCGGGGGTTTTCCGCTCCGGAGGTTTACGAAATTTCGGAGGAGGAACTCCCTCAGGAAATCACCCGTTTCGAAGCTGCCGTCGCGCGTACCAGAGAGCAACTCGCCAACCTGAAAAAGCGAATCGATTCCGTCTCCAGCGGAGATGAAGGCCTCGTCTTTGAAGCCCATGGCATGGTTCTCGAAGACCCCTCGTTGATCAAGAAAGTCAACAAGGCCATTGAATCGAGACTACAAAATGCCGAATTCTGTTTCTACGCCGTCATGCAGACCTTTCTGGAGGCCATGCGACGTGTTGCTGACCCTTATTTAAGAGAACGCACCATCGACATCGAGGATGTTTGTCAAAGGGTCCTTCGAAACTTCGAGATAGATCCCGACCACCTTGGCCCTGATCACCAACACCTGCTGGTGACCTTCGATCTCACCCCTTCCGACACGGCAGCCATGGACCGGACAAAGCTGTTAGGATTTGTCACGGAATCCGGCAGCGCCAATTCTCACACGGCCATTTTGGCGAGAGCTCTCGGCATTCCGGCCATCGTGGGTCTCGACGGCGCGGTCCTCGATACCACCACTCTGGCTCCTTCCATTATCGATGGCTATTCGGGAAAATTCATCGTTTACCCAACCGAGGAAACAACCCGTTATTATCAGGATCTTGCTACCCGCCGAAGGAAGGCTCGTGAGGCGCTCGAAGCTCTTCGCGATCAGGACAGCAACACGATTGACGGCCACCACATCACTCTTTCGGCCAACATCGAGTTCACTCATGAACTTGAGATCGTCAACGAGAACAATGCCGAGGGTGTCGGACTCTTCCGGACTGAATTTTTTCTCCTGGAATCTGATTCCATCCCTGACGAGGAGGCGCAGTTGAAGGTTTATCGCGAACTTGCCATTGGAACCCGTCCGCACCTTGGCATTATCCGCACTCTTGATTCCGGAGGCGACAAACTCTCCGCCGAGCCGATTGCCGAACCAGAGCCAAATCCCTTCCTCGGTTGGAGGGGCATCCGGGTTTCGCTCGACCGCCCCGAAATGTTCAAACAACAACTCAGGGCTATCCTGAGGGCCAGCGCCGATGGAAAACTCGGCATGATGTTCCCGTTTATCTCAGGACTTTCGGAAGTCCGGCGATGCCGGGATCTGGTCTACGAATGCATGGACGAACTTTCGTCGGCGGACATTCCCTTTGACCCCGACATTCAGATCGGGGCGATGATCGAGATCCCTTCGGCAGCTCTGGTCGCCCGGGAAATCGCCCGGGAAGTTGATTTCCTGTCAATCGGCACCAACGATCTCATCCAGTACACCGTGGCTGTCGACCGGATCAATCATCGTGTCGCCGATCTCTATCGCTCTTCACACCCCTCGGTCATTCGATTGATCAAGATGACCGCCGAAGCGGCCGGCGAATCAAAGATCTGGACCGGCGTTTGCGGAGAAATGGCCACGGACATCCGCCTCACACCTCTTCTGCTTGGATTGGGTATCGATGAACTTTCCGTCGGACCACGCGAGGTCCCCACCGTCCGAAAAGCCCTCCTTTCTCTCGACTTCGAACAGTGCCGTCAGCTTGCCGAGAAAGCCCTCACCCTTTCGACAAGTCGAGAGATTCACGATTTGAGCCTCAAGACCGCTCAAAAAGCCTACCCCGACCTCTTTGCCGATTTCTCGGGAGACGGATTGGCCGAGGATCAAATATAAAACATCGGCTCTGCCCCGGCCGCCATGGCCTCCAGCGTTTGGCGTGAGAGAACTTCGCGCGTGCCTTCCTGGATTTCCACCCAGACTTTAGTGACCGCACTGCCAGACACCCCGGCACTTTCACCTTGGGCACTCAAAATCTCAGGCTCCAGGGCTTCCACCACCGTCAAAAGGGTGATATCCGTTGGGGAACTCGTCAGGCGCCAGCCTCCCGTCTTACCACGTCGACTCGTTACCAAACCACTTCTCTTTAACTCGTGGAGGATTTGCGCCAAAAAACTGGGTGGTATTGCCTCATTCTCTGCAATATCGTCCGCACGCACCACCGAGCGGGCATCGTGCTTGCGCGCCAAATGAACCATGGCCCGACTTGCGTAATCCAGTTTCTGCGAAATCCTCACTCATGAAAGGAGATCATATCACCACCTCGAATGCGAGCGCTGAGAGCAATCTCTTGTGCTCTGAAGGAAATCCCGACCTGGATCAAGTCTGGTCGTCCATCAAACAGGAGGCCAGCAAGATCATCGATACCGAACCCAGACTTTCGCCTCTCCTCGAGGACATTTTCGTATCACGACCCACTCTCGCCCATTCAGTAGCCGCACGACTTTCCCGGAAACTGGCCCGTGAAGATATGAATCGGCAGGAGATTTTCCCGCTATTGGAGGAACTCTTGGTCGAGCATCCCCAGTTGGTCTCAAGCATGGCGTCCGATCTTATCGCCATCAATGAGCGTGATCCGGCCTGCACGTCCCTCCTGCAACCACTGCTCTACTACAAAGGTTTCAAGGCCATCGCCACCTACCGCCTCAGCCATCAGCTCTGGAAAAACAAACGTTGCGACCTCGCCCTGTATTTCCAGAGCCTCTCGGCGGAAATCTTCGGCGTCGATATTCATCCGGCCGCCCGAATTGGCTGCGGAATCCTGCTCGACCATGCCACCAGCGTGGTGATTGGAGAAACCGCCATCGTCGAAGACAATGTCTCCATCCTTCACGAAGTCACTCTGGGCGGAACAGGCAAGACCACCGGCGATCGCCATCCCATTGTCAGGTCCGGAGTCCTCATCGGGGCCGGATCCAAAATCCTTGGACGAGTGGAAATCGGCCAAGGGTCGAAGATTGGAGCTGGTAGCGTGGTTCTCGACGACGTTCCTCCACACAAGACCGTGGCTGGCGTCCCCGCCATCGTGGTGGGTGAAAGCTCGGCTGAAAATCCCGCTCAGGCCATGGATCAGAGCCTTCGCTGTTCCGGATTATAGCTCTCCGGTCTTGGATGCTTGCCAAGCCCCCCTGAACTCGCTTGAGTAGCAGAAATCCACTGACACAACACACATACCAATGACAGAAGTGAACGAAATTCGCGAAATAACCGAGGAAGAACTCCCGGAATCTCTCCGGGAACACTGGAAAAGTGCCAAGGCCAGCGTTGAACGCAACAACCCGGGCTACGCCGTGAAATTCCTGCAGGCCATTCTCAAGGAATGTCCCGGATTCCTCAATGCCCGCAAACTTCTCCGCCAGGCTGAAATCGCCGTCACCGGGGCCGCTCCCGGAGAAGGCAAAAAGGGACTCTTCGGCACAAGTGGCGGAGGTGGTGGAGGTGGCATCGTCCGCCAAGCCAAAAAGGATCCAGCCGCCGCTCTCCTCGCAGCCGAAAAGGAGCTGGAAAAGGATCCTTTCAATCTCGGAGTCAACGACGCCCTTCACGAAACCGCTCTTCTCATGGGGCTGATGGGCACCGCAGCCTTTGCCCTGGAGACCGTTCGCACCGGTCACCCTGACAACAGCAAGATGGCTCACAAGCTGGCTCGTTTCTACGTGGCCCGCGACATGCACTTCGAGGCTTCCAACGTTTACCGCGACATCGTCAAGCGCGACCCTTCCGATGGCGAAGCAGTCAAAGGTGAAAAGGATTCCTCCGCCAAGGCTTCCATGAAGCAGAACCGGATGTCCGAAAACACCAGCTTCAAGGACCTCGTCAAGAGCGACGAGGCCGCCGAACTCGAGAAAGCTTCCAGAACCGCTCTCACCAAAGAGCAGCTCGAAGAACGGGCTGCGGAACTGGGCGCCCAATACGAAGCCGACCCCAATAATCTCGTTCTCGTCAAGCAACTCGCCGACACCTACGAACAATTGGAGGACTTTTCCACCTCCCACCAGTTTTACGATTGGGCTTACCAGCTCTCCAATGGAGACGTCGCCCTTAAAAACAAGGCGGGTGACATGAAGGACCGCGCCGCCGAAAACTACATCCGTGACGTTGAAGCGGCCGCTGCAGCCGATCCCGACAACGCCGAGCTTCAAGAGCAGCTCAAGGAGATTCAAAAGGCCCGGATCGCCGAACGTTTGGTGGAATGCCAGGACCGCGTCGAAAAGAACCCCACCGACCCCAAGATGCGCTACGAACTTGGTCAGGCTCTTTACGACAACGGAGATTACAGCGATGCCATTCCGCACCTGCAGCAAGCCACACGCAACCCTCACATCCGCACCAAGGTTCTCTTGCTTCTCGGCCGGACCTTCGATGCCAAGGGCATGAGCGATCTCGCCATCAAGCAGCTCAAGGATGCCAACGATGAACTGACCCAGATGGACAATACCAAGAAGGAAATCCTCTACGAGCTGGGAGACATCTACGCCAAGGCCGACAAGCAGGAAGAAGCTTTGGCCTGCTTCAAGCAGATCTACGAAATTGACTACGGCTATCGCGATGTCGCCGCCCGGGTCGAAGGATCCTATACCGGCTAACAGAAGAAATTCTGCTTACCTTTCAAAGGCAATGGCTCTCCGGCCATTGCCTTTTTTCTTTTTTCCACCTTTCCGGTTTTCTGAACCGATCCCTCCTTGTCAGTTACCGAAGACTGGGCAAACTTACTCTCCATCATGAAAAGCAATGCCAGTGTCGATATCGCCCGAGACCCGGAAACTGTTTTCAAATTTGCCATCGAACATGTTCCCGAGTGGAGCTCGGTCGTGGTCTCCGATGAACTCGTGAATGACGTGAACAACAATAGCCCCGGGACGACCTTCAAGGTGGTGACCGAGGACAAGGGCAAGCGCATGGAATTCGACGGCGAGGTTCTCGTCAACGATCCCCCTTCGAAGCATCGCTCGATCATGAAAGGCGAATACTTTGATATGGACGTGACTTACCTTTTCGAAGGAGTGAATGGCAAAACCCGGGTCAGTCAGGAGGCCGACGTTCAACCCAAAGGATTTCTCAAAGTGGTCTTCTTCCTGATCGGCTGGATGATGAAGAATGGAGGATGCCGGGCCGCCCAGAATGAACTGGAAAACTTGAAGAGAATCCTCGAAGAGAAAGAAGCCTGATTCTCTGCACAAAAAAGGCACTCCGTTTCCGGAGTGCCTTTGAAATTCAAAGAGATGCAGTGAAGAATTACTTCTTCTTCGCCTCTTCCCGCTCCTTGGCTTCGGCAACCACCTTCTCAGAGATGTTGGCCGGGCATGGAGCGTAGTGCTCGAACTCCATGGAGAACTGTCCACGACCTGAAGTCATGGTCCGAAGGTCACCAATGTATCCGAACATTTCGGAAAGTGGAGCCTGAGCCTTGATCCGGATTCCCCCGGAAGCCGTGTCCTGGGACTGAATCATGCCGCGACGACGGTTAAGGTCACCAATGACATCACCAACGTGATCCTCAGGAGTGAAGACGTCGAGCTTCATGATCGGCTCGAGAATCTGGGCGCCGGCCCTTGGCACGGTCTGACGGTAAGCGGCCTTGGCGGCAATCTCGAACGCGACAGCCGAGGAGTCCACGGCGTGGAAACCACCATCGGAAAGAGTGACCTTGAAGTCCAAACAGGGATAACCAGCGAGCACACCCTTCTCGAGGGAGGTCTGGAATCCTTTTTCGACCGCACCCCAGTATTCCTTGGGCACATTACCGCCGACCACGGTGGATTCGAATTGGAATCCTTCACCGGGTTCGAGAGGAGTGAGGGTGTAATCGATCTTAGCAAACTGACCGGAACCACCGGACTGTTTCTTGTGAGTGTAGCTGTCGGAAACCTCCTTGGTGATCGTTTCACGGTAGGCCACCTGTGGGGCTCCAACCTCAACCTCGACCTTGTGAGTCCGCTTGAGAATATCCACCTTAATGTCGAGGTGAAGTTCACCCATTCCCTTGAGGATGGTCTCACCGGAATCGTGGTCAGTCTCCACGACAAAGGAAGGATCCTCCTGAACCATCTTACCAAGAGCGACACCAAGCTTCTCAGCGTTGGCCTTGTCCTTGGGAGCGACCGCAAGCGAGATCACCGGATCCGGGAAGATCATGGGCTCGAGCGTGGCAGGATTGTCCTTGTCGCAGAGAGTGTGTCCGGTCTGGACGTTCTTAAGACCGACGAGGGCAATAATGTCACCAGCCTGGGCACTATCGAGCTCGGTACGGTCGTCAGCGTGCATTTCCACGAGACGTCCCACCCGCTCGGTCTTACCGGTGAAAGTGTTGAGGATGGTGTCGCCCTTATTCATTTTGCCGGAATAGATCCGGGTGAAGGTCAAGGCCCCGAACTGATCGTCCATGATCTTGAAAGCAAGAGCGCGAAGAGGACCATTCGGATCCACAGTGGCGTGGTTTCCGGTCAACTCACCTTCGTCGTCAAACTCAGGCTCAGGATCGACTTCAAGAGGTGATGGAAGGTAATCAACCACCGCGTTGAGCACGTTCTGGACTCCCTTGTTCTTGAAAGCGGAACCACAGAAGGCCGGGAAGAAATCGAGGGCGATCGTTCCCTTGCGAATGCATTTCTTGATTTGCTCGATGGATGGCACTTCACCTTCAAGGTAAGCTTCCATGAGCTCGTCGTCCTGCTCAACGGCAGTCTCGATGAGTTCTTCGTGATACTTCTCAGCCTTCTCCTTGAGATCGTCGGGGATCTCGGTGATTTCGTAATTTTCAGGAAGACCGGAATCATCCCAGACCCAGGCCTTCATTTCGAGAACGTCGACCACACCAACAAAGGTGTCTTCGAAACCAATCGGGATGGTCATCACGAGAGGCTTGGCTCCAAGCACGTCCTTGGTCTGCTGGATCACGCGGTAGAAATCAGCGCCAATCCGGTCGAGCTTGTTCACGAAAATGATCCGTGCCACCTCGGAATCGTTGGCGTAACGCCAGTTGGTCTCGGACTGGGGCTCCACCCCTCCCGAACCACAGAACACTCCGACGCCGCCGTCGAGAACCTTAAGCGAACGATACACCTCCACGGTAAAGTCAACGTGTCCCGGAGTATCAATGATGTTCATCCGGTGGTCATTCCAGAAACAAGTGGTGGCAGCCGACTGAATGGTAATTCCCCGCTCTGCTTCCTGTTCCATGAAGTCAGTTGTAGACTCACCGTCGTGAACCTCACCTGTCTTGTGAATCTTTCCAGTGAGCTTGAGAATCCGCTCCGTGGTCGTTGTTTTTCCAGCATCCACGTGCGCGAAGATGCCGATATTCCGGTATTTGCTGAGGTCTGTCATGGTTAACTTGTCTCGAGAAGGGCGCGACATAGTCACCTCAAGCCCCTTTTGTCGAGCGCAGAGCGCGATTTTTTACGCCTCTGTTTCCGGACTCTCCGCCCCCTTCGAGGCAAACCGATCCGGATTCTTCTCCTTCCAGAGCTTCCAACAGGCCAAAAAGCCGGGAGCAAAGTCCCCGGGCACCGCGGATACCCATTCATCGACCTGCTCCATGGTGAACCACTGACCGTATTCGATCTCGACACAAGGAAAGCGGATCGTGCCCTCAGCCAAGGTGGCGTAGAGCCGAACATGCTCCCATCCGGTATTGGCGTGGGCACCGAGTTTTCCGACCTCGAGAACCTGGTGTCCTGACAAGCCCAATTCTTCCTCAAGTTCCCTGACCGCACAGTCGTGATACTCCTCTCCAGCGTCGACATGGCCGGCCGCGCTGGAATCCCAAAGCCCCGGACACTTATCCTTCAGTCGCGACCTTTTTTGAAGAAACAGGTCTCCATTGCGGTTGAGCGCAAAAATATGAACCGCGCGGTGCTTGAGATTGTCCCGATGAATGACATCTCTCCGCTCCTCTCCAACGACCCGGTCGTCTTCATCCACAACCGCGAGCATTTCATCATCACCCTGCCCCTCCTCCTTTTCAAAGAAGGGGTCGACCTCCCGTGTCAGGGCCACCCAATCCTCAAGACTGAGTTCCTCGGCCCTCGCGGTTGGAGACAAGCCAAGCTTGTCACTGACGACCTCCCAATCGATGCCGTCGGGGAGATTCTTCCTGAGTTGCTTCCGCCGCTGGGCAAACCCACGCCGGATCAACTCATCGAAGAGCCGGCGATCGTGAACCGGCAATTCCGCCTGCCTCGGCTCCAGGGTCATGACGGTCGAATCGATCATGGGCCGAGGGTAAAAACAGCTGGGCGGCACGACTTTGACCGGCTCCCCCTGCCACTCGCACTGCATCCGAAGCGTCAGGACCCCGTAATCTTTGCAACGGGAATCCGCGAGAATACGATCGATCATCTCTTTCTGCAACATGAGGACAGCCCTCGAAAACGGCGAGGGCCCTTTCAGAAAGTTGCGAAGAATGGCCCCTCCTGCGGAATACGGAAGATTCCCGAGAAGCTTCACGTTCTTGTGGGCAAAAAAGGGACGGACATCGACCCTCACCGCGTCGGCGTTGATCACGGTCACTTCCGGATAGTCGGCAAACCGATTCCGAAGATATTCCGCCAGACGACGGTCGAACTCCACCAGAATGATCCTGGAAACCTTACAAACGAGATGTTCGGTCAGAGCTCCGGTTCCCGGCCCCACCTCGACCACGGTGTCTCCTGGCTCTGGCTCCAACTGGTTGACAATCCATTCAGCAGTATTCTGATCGACGAGAAAATTTTGCCCCAGTTTTCTGGACGGGGTCACCCCCGCTTCCGCTAGGACTTCTTTCAATTCGGTCGCCGTCACAACTGTTCTTTCAATTGCCTGCCCCCCGATTGTCCACTAAAAACCACAACGCTGTGACTCTGCCAAACCTCATCACCCTCTTCCGGTTCCTCCTCATACCGGTTTTTGCGTGCTTGGCCATCAGCTACGGACGATCAGTCGATGCCGGATCCCTGGACGAAGCCCTTCGCTGGTCTGCCGTCGCCGTTTACACCGCGGCTTCCATTCTCGACGGCCTCGACGGCTGGATCGCTCGGCATTTCAACCAGAGATCTCTCATGGGAGCCATCATGGATCCATTGGTCGACAAGTCCCTCCTTATGACCGGACTCGTCATGGCAACCTTTGTCAATTGGGGTGTCGACTGGCACCTACCCGTCTGGTTCATCATTCTCGTCATCGCCAGAGACCTCGAGATCATCCTCGGTATCGGCGTTCTCTATTATCTCAATGGAAAAGTCCCCATCAAGCCCCACTGGACAGGCAAGGTCTGCACCGTGACCCAAATGATCGCCATGGGGTGGATCATGCTCAAGGTCACCGCCATCAGCCCGCTTTACCCGACTCTTCTGGCCACAGTTTTCACGATTTGGTCGGCATACAGCTACTACATGATGGGATATCGACAGCTCCCAAAAAACCAAGGCCGGACCTGAGAGCTTGAATTCCTCTGGCGGGTATTCCATCGTCCCGCGTGGCCTTCCTAGAACTCCAAGATCTCCAGACTCACTTTTATTCAAAAAGCGGCGCGCTGATCTCAAAAACATCTGAAGTCATCCGAGCCGTCGATGGAGTCAACCTCTCCATTGAGAAAGGCGAAATTCTCGGGCTGGTGGGAGAATCCGGCTGCGGCAAGTCCACCTTGTCCCGCACCGTCATGCAGTTGCAGCCCGCCACCAACGGTAAGGTCATTCTCGACGGACAGGATCTCTCTGCCCTTCCCAAGGATCAAATCCGAATGAAGCGACTCGATTTCCAGATGATCTTCCAGGATCCCTACGCCTCCTTGAATCCCCGCATGACCATTTTTTCGACCTTGGCGGAAGCACTCTGTCAACGTCACCCGAACCTGAAAAAATCTCCGAATCTGACTGAAAAAGTCGTGGAGCTCATGGCGACCGTTGGACTTGACTCCCGTCACATGCGGAAATACCCGCACGAATTCTCCGGAGGACAACGGCAACGGATTGCCATCGCCCGCGCTCTCGCACCGGAACCCAAACTGGTTATCGCCGACGAACCCGTTTCCGCCCTCGATGTCTCAATCCAGTCCCAGATTCTCAATCTTCTCCTCGAGCTTCGCGAAAAGCTGGACCTCACCATGATCTTCATTTCTCATGACCTTTCCGTGGTGAGATACATCTCCGACAATATCGCGGTCATGTACGCCGGAAAAATTCAGGAATACGGCGAAGCCGATGAGATTTTCCACAATCCCAAGCACGAGTATACCAAGAAACTCCTCTCCGCGATTCCTTACCTCAAAGCGACCGCCTAGCAATTTTTCATCATGGACCCCGGCATTTATAAAATCATTCACTTCGTGGGCCTCTTCGCCCTCTTCACTGGCATCGGCGCTCTGATCACGGTTGACCACAAAAAACCGGCCGCCCGGATTCTCCCCTCCGCCCTCCACGGGATTGGGTGGCTCCTCCTTCTCGTTTCAGGAATCGGAATGTGGCACAAGATGCACGGAGGATTCCCGGTCTGGATCATCGGCAAGTTCGTCATCCTCCTGGCCCTGGGAGCGATCGTCGCCCTCATCAAACGCGAAAAAATCCCCTCGCTCTTCCTTTACCTCATCGCCATCACCCTCGGCAGCTTAGCAGCCTATCTGGGATTCTCAAATGGCTTGATCATGCGTTAATCCCGCTTCATCCACAACTTATTCACAAAAAAGCCCCACAGCATATCCTGCGGGGCTTTTGCTTGATCTTTAATCAAACTTGAGAGGATCCGATCCCAAAAAGGGCGTCAAATTCACAAGTTATTCACATCACCTTGGTCTGGCCCGGAATTGGGCAGGGATAGATTCCGTCCTTACCGGGCTTCGGCCCGGGATCCGCTTCCCATCCGTAAGACTTGGGCATGATCGAAAGTCCTTTCGCAAGGGCGTCATCATACTTGATCTCCTTACCGGAATAGGTGGCCATCCGGCCGAGAATCGCCGACATGGTGCTGGCAGCCGTGTAATAGGCGTTGTTGATCGGCTTGTCCTCACGAATGTGCTGGTAGAGAACATCGTGCTCGGTCTGATACGGATCATTATTCTTCCCACGGAAGCGCCAGATGGTCTTCCCAGTCTTATCGACAATCCGTCCGGGATAAGCCTTTCCGTTCTGGCAACCGATGGTTTCGGACACCCGGTTCATTGTCGAGGGCTGGTGACGACACTGGGAGTTCAGAATGGTTCCATCCTCGTAAGTGAACTCAACATAGTGGTGGTCGAAGATTTCACCATGCTCCGGGCTGATGCGGACCTGACGCCCGCCCATGCCCTGCGCTTTCACCGGAGGACCTCCTTTGAACCAGTTCATCACGTCGATATTGTGGACGTGCTGCTCAACAATGTGATCGCCGCAGAGCCAGTTGAAGTAATACCAGTTGCGCATTTGGTATTCCATCTCGGTCATCCCCTCAGCCCGCTTGCGGGTCCAAACTCCGGCATTGTTCCAATAAACCTGACCATGGGTGATTTCGCCAATCACGCCCTTCTTGATCTGCTCGAGAGTCTCGATGTAGCTGTTCTGGTAATGGCGCTGAAGACCGCAAACCACTTTCAGGTTCTTCTCGTCGGCTTTCTTGGCGGCCTCAAGGACTTGACGAATCCCCGGAGCGTCAGTCGCGACAGGCTTCTCCATGAAGACATGCTTCCCTTGCTCGACAGCATACGCAAAATGTTCCGGACGGAACCCCGGAGTGCTGGTCAGAAGAACAACATCAGCGGCATCGATTGCGGCGCGATAGCCATCAAATCCGTCAAAGATCCGATCGGCAGGAACATCGACGCGATCCCCGAACTGCTTCTTGAAGCCGGCCACCGCCTTCTCCGCGGAATCACGGAAAGCATCGGCCACCGCAACCAACTTGGTTCCGGGAACATTCAGGCTCTGGCTGGTTGCCCCACGGCCACGTCCACCACATCCAATCGTGGCAATCTTGATCTCATCGCTACCTCCGGCCTGGGCATAACCCGCCAGTGGCATCGCAGCGGCTGCAGCAGCCCCGGTCTTGAGAATCGCTCTTCGGTTTGAAAGTTGAATATCTGACATCCCTCCATCATACGCAGTCAGCCCGACAAATCTAGCGCAGAAGCTCGTCTTCGTAGACGACCTTGATTCCAGCACGGTTTAAAACCGTCGCTCCGAACTCAGAATCCTCGAGATACATGGCCAAAAGTGACTGTCCCTGATGCTGGACCAACAAAGAAAAAGCATAATCGAGATTGGTTTCCGCCTCAAAAAGCACACCGAGGCATTTCTTCAGATCGGGCCCGGATTCCCGCATCTTGACGACTACCAACTCCGAAAGGGTATAGGCGATTCCCTGCTCCATGAAGAGCTCCTCCCCGGAATCCGGGTCGTTTAAGACCAAGCGGGCAACGGTGGCATCGCGGGAATCCTGGACACTGAGGCCGATGACATCGATCCCCCGTCGACTCAAAAGCTGGAGAAGAGACGAAAATGCCCCCACCCGATTGGGAAGCATGACCGAAAACTGACGCACAAACTCACGGTTTTTTCTGACTTCCCCGGCAGCACTCATTCGAAAGGACCTCCATACTAAAAGAATAGAGCCTCTTGTTCAATCCAGATGTCGATCATAGGATGCAGCGTGACCGACGACTTTCTCAATCGCTTCGGGGGCATTGGCCGCCTTTATGGGATGCTGGCACTCGACGCCTTTTCCAAGAGCCACGTCATGATCATCGGGCTCGGTGGTGTAGGCTCGTGGACTGCCGAGGCCCTGGCCCGCTCCGGCGTCGGCAAACTCACTCTTGTCGATCTCGACGACCTCTGCATCACGAACACCAACCGGCAAATTCACGCCACTTCCAAAACAATCGGCCAATCCAAAGGACAGGCCCTCGCCGAAAGGATCTCGATCATCAACCCAGAGGCGGATGTTCAA
This sequence comes from Akkermansiaceae bacterium, assembly GCA_049889715.1. Lineage (GTDB taxonomy): Bacteria > Verrucomicrobiota > Verrucomicrobiia > Verrucomicrobiales > Akkermansiaceae > SW10. Next base: position 41,547 of record JBMHCW010000100.1, read on the forward strand.
GTGAAGCAATCTTTCTACACCGAGTCCAACTCGGCAGCCCTTTTGACAAGCAGACCCGACGGACTCGTCGATGCCATCGACTCTGTCGGCCCCAAGTGCCACCTGTTGGCAACCTGCCGCGAGCTGGACATCCCGGTAATCACCAGCGGCGGCGCCGGGGGAAGAACAGATGCCACTCAAATTCAAATCGATGACTTGTCCCGAACCTTCGGGGACGCACTTTTGCTGTCGGTTCGAAAAAAACTTCGCAGCAACTATCGCTTCCCCAAGCCCGAGCAGAAAAAGGCCCGCAAATTCAAAATCCCCGCCGTCTTTTCTCCCGAACAACCCAGGTTTCCCACCTGCGATGGCGGGACGTCCATCGAGCGACCGGAAAACATGCATGGGGGAATCAAATGTGATTCAGGCTATGGTGCCGCCACCCATCTGACCGCCACTTTTGGAAATTTGATGGCCGGCTGGATTCTCGAACAACTGGCCGGGCGGCAGACAAAATAAAAGCCCCGGTCTTGAAACCGGAGCTTTGGATCAATCCTAATGCGGCGCTACTCGGGCAATTCAGCCACCGGAAGATTGGTGACTTCTTCGCGGTAACTTTCGGCAAGCGGAGTGCTGAGGTAGCGCTCGGTCGAGGAACACCCAACCGTGACGATTCGCTTTCCTTTGAACTCGGGACGGGCGGCCACTTTCAGTGCACTTGCGACGTTGGCTCCAGTCGAAATACCGGCTGGAAGCCCCTCGACCACCGCCAGCTTCTGAGCCATCTCGAAAGCCTCTTCGTTCGTCACCGTTATCGATTCATCCACGATATCGGTATTCAAATTGGGAGGAATGAAGCCTGCTCCGATTCCCTGAATCTTGTGAGGTCCGGGAGAGCCACCACCGATGACAGGGCTATTTTCCGGTTCAACCGCGATGACCTTGAAGTCAGGGTTCCTCGATTTGATCACTTCACCCACACCCGTAATGGTGCCACCGGTTCCAACTCCGGTGACAATCGCATCGATATTTCCGTCCGTATCACGCCAAATTTCTTCGGCTGTCGTTTCGCGGTGAATCTGCGGGTTGGCAGGATTATCAAACTGGCTTGGGCCAAAAGCGGTCGGATCTTCAGCAAGAATCTGCTTGGCCTTGGCAATCGCGCCTCCCATCCCCTTTGGCCCCGGAGTCAACACGATATCCGCCCCAAGGGACTTGAGGAGAATGCGTCGCTCCACCGACATGGTTTCGGGCATGGTCAGGACACACTGGTAGCCCTTGGCCCGGGCCACGAAGGCCAGCGCAATTCCGGTATTACCGGAGGTCGCCTCAACAATCTTCCCTCCCGGCTTGAGACTTCCGTCTTTTTCAGCGGCTTCGATCATCGACTTCCCGATCCGGTCCTTCACGCTGAAGAGTGGATTGAAAAACTCAGCTTTGACATAGACCTCGCAATCGAGCCCCTCGGTCACTGCGTTCAATTTGATCAAGGGAGTGTTTCCGATGGTGTCGACAATGTTGTTAGCAATACTCATAAGACTGGTTGGGTTTATTATATCTGAAAATCATTTTGTCCAGACTCCTCGTGAAGTCCGCACTCGTATTTGTTGCCTCCGAACCGAGTGGCTTCGGCGCTTTCACCAACTTCGGGCAGGCGAGTGGAATGCCAGTCACCCATGGTGACATATCCTTTCGCCTCTAGCGGATGCTTTGGAAGCTTGTGGTCATAGAAATAAGAAGCCAGTTGGGCATCGGCCCAATCAAGAATGGGATACACCTTCATCGTCGACCGCTGCTGTTCGACAAAATCCCGGTCGACCCGGGTCGTTGACTGACTTCGGCGGAGTCCACTCAACCAGACATCACCACCGACTTCCGCAAGCGCCCGATTCATTGGCTCAACCTTGTTGAGCAAACTATATTTTTTGAGTCCTTCCTCACCCTGCTCCCAGAGCTTTCCATAGAGAGCTTCCTGGCGGGCGGCCGACATCGTGGGATTAAAGATCCGGATATCGAGTCCCCAATCATCGATGAAACTTTGAGCGAATTCATAGGTCTCCGGGAAGCAGTATCCGGTATCGACAAAAATCACCGGAATCTCCGGCGCATTCTCACGGATCAAGTGCAACATCGCGGCAGCCTGCAGTCCGAAGCTCGTACTAGCCACCAGCCGGTCGCCGTAGATCTGACGCAATCGCAGGATCCTCTCAGGTGCTTTCAAGCCCTCGAGCTCACGCGACAATTCCTCGGCCGTCGGATCTTCCGACGCCTTGGCTGACGATATCGATCTCTTCCTCTTCATGCCTCCTCGTGTTCCTTGTGGACCTCGCTGCCATGAGTCACTTCATGAATGATTCCGGCACGAATGACGAAGTCGCCAAACTTCTCTCCTTCATTTCGTTCCTTGGCATATCGCTCGAGCACGGGTCGCAGAAGACCTGCGATTTCATCGGCCTTCACGCTGCGCTGCCAGATTCCTCCGATGCGATCACCGATGAATCCTCCGCCGAGGTGAATGTTGTATTTTCCGGGGGCACGCCCCACAAAGGCAATCTCCGCGATATATGGACGGGCACAACCATTCGGGCATCCGGTCATCCGGACTGTAATGGCATCCTGGCTCAAGCCGACTTCATCGAGAATCTCTTCAATCTCGGTGATGAGGTCCGGCAGATATCTCTCACTTTCGGCCAAAGAAAGACCACAAGTCGGGAGGGCCACGCAGGCCATCGAGTTCAAACGCATCGCCGAACGATTCTGCTTGGCGGCAATACCATGCTCTTCCATGAGCGCATCGATCGTCGCTTTGTCTTCAGGTGCCACACCGGCCACAATGATATTCTGATTGCTGGTCAGGCGCATGTCGCCCTTGTGCACCTTAGCGATTTCACGCAAACCAGTCCGCAGGTTGTAGCCATCCTTGTCGACCACTCGACCATTCTCGACATAGATGGTCAACTGGCTCTTACCGTCCTCGGTCTCAGTCCATCCATAGGAATCAGCATTGGAATCGAAGGAAACCTCACGAGCCGAATCAATCCCGTAACCAAGCCGCCCTTCGATCTCCTCCTTGAACCAGTCGATTCCACGGTCATCAATGGTGTATTTCATCCGGGCATGCTTGCGCTCGGTGCGGTCGCCAAAGTCACGCTGGATCTTGACCACTTCCTCGGCAACCTCGACAGCCTTCTCCTTGGGGATGTAGCCCAGAACATCGGCAATGCGCGGAAAGGTCATCTCCTGATTGTGATGCATTCCCATGCCCCCACCCACGGTGACATTGAATCCCACCAACTTGCCCTCTTCTTGAATGGCAATGAAACCAAGACACTGCGAAAAGATATCGACATCATTACTCGGCGGAATCGCCATTCCGATTTTGAATTTCCGCGGCAAATAGGTCTTCCCGTAAATCGGCTCCACCTCTTCTTCCGAACTCTCAAGCTTCTCACCATCGAGCCAGATCTCATGATAGGCTCCGGTCTGAGGAGTCAGGTGATCACTGATCCCCTGGGCCACTTCAAGAGCCTCCCGATGAACCGACGAAAGAGCCGGGTTGGGATTACACATCACATTGCGGTTCACATCACCGCAAGCCGCAATGGTGTCCATCGCGCAATCGTTGATCTCCTTGATGGTCTGCTTGAGATTCGACTTGATGATTCCGTGGAGCTGATAGGCCTGCCGGGTCGTCAGCTTGAAATTTTCGTTTCCATAGGCGCTCGCCATCCGATCCACTTCAAGCCACTGCTCGGTCGTTGAAACCCCACCTGGGACACGAACGCGGATCATGAAACTGAAGGCCTTCTCCAAACCGGCCCGCTTCCGTTCAATCCGGACATCACGATCATCCTGCTGGTAGGTGCCGTGAAACTTCAGCAACTGCTCGTCATTGGCGGAAACAGCTCCGGTGGATTCATCGGCCAGGCCTTCGGCAATCGTGCCACGAAGATAATTACTGTCGGTCTTGATATACTCGTTTTTGGAGAGCTTGATGTCGGACATGGATCTAAAATATTACTAAGTTGATTAACTTTATCAGGATTTTGCTGCGGGAAAGTCACCTGAAATGAGACGGGATGCAAATAAAAAAGTCGTCACTCGGGAAAGTTGACGGATTCGGACTCCTGACCTTCACTTCATGATTCATGTTTCGAAAGCTCCCCCTCTTTCTCCTGGCCCTCCCTTTGCTCCTTCTTTCGTCCTGTATCGAAGGAGAAGAAGAAGTCTGGATCAATCAGGACGCCTCGGGCCGCGTCAAAGCCCGCTACAGCATTCCTCCCCTTGCGATGAAGCAAATCGGAGTCCCCGAGGACTACGTCAGAGCGATCAAACTCGTCGACGAGCGGGAAGATGGAATCGCCGTGCAACACGTGTCCTTCGAAACAATCAAAGGGCGAGTGGTCTTTGAACTCCAGGCCACCTTCGACAATGCCCTCGACCTCCTCGAAATAGCGAAGAGAAGCGAACAGGTCTTTGTCGACGAGGCCAATGCCAACCCCAATCACCTTGACGCCCTGAGCGGGGAAATCGATGTCGGCATGGAAACGCTCAACCCATTTTTTTCCCGGCAGGTTGCCTTGGGAGGCCTGTTCCCCACCATGGTCAGAAAATCACCCAAGATGCTTGGGAAATCGAATTTCAAATACACCATCCATCTCCCGGTCGAAGTCAAGGAAACCAATGCCCACGAAATCAGCGACGACAAACGAACCGTCAGCTGGACATTTCTCCTCAAGGAATACGCCGAAGGCCCGATGGTCATGAAGGTCAAAACTGCGTTCCCGCTCCCATGGTGGATTCTCACCCTTCTCGCCCTGATTCTCTTCTTCGTCATCTGGCTGATCTGGAAACGCCGGAAGCGGCGCCTACACCGCTCTGAACGAAAAGCCTAGACTGGAAACCATCTCACCAACCCTATGATATCCTCGGCATCCGCGAAGCTTCTCCTTTTCCTCGTTCTTGCGACTTTCACCCACGCTCAGGCCCCGCCGGCTCATCGATTCCAGATCGACACCCTGTTGACCGGACTCCCCCAGCCGATGCATTTGGAATTCGGGCCGGATGGAAAAATCTACTTCATCGAAATCGCCGGAAAGGTCAGGCGCTATGACCCGGAAACTGAAAAAGCGACCACACTCCGTGACCTTGTTGTCACCAACGAACAAGAAAACGGCCTGCTGGGAATGGCTCTTGATCCCGACTTCTCGGAAAATCAATTCATCTACCTCTTCCACTCTCCCGTCGATTATTCCGGACAGCACCTCAGTCGATTCACACTCAAGGGCAATCAACTGGATCCAGCCTCTGAAAAAATCATTCTGAAAGTACCCGAACAGCGGAATCAGTGCTGCCATCATGCCGGCACGCTCCGGTTCGGCCCCGATGGCTTCCTCTATATCTCCACCGGAGATAACACGAGTCCCTTCGCGTCGGATGGCTTCACTCCCATTGACGAACGCGAAGGACGGGCCCCTTTCGACGCTCAAAAATCCTCGGGGAACACCAATGACCTTCGCGGCAAGATTCTCCGCATCAAAATCAATCCAGACGGAACCTACGACATCCCCGAGGGCAATCTCTTCCCCAAAGGAAACAACAAAACCCGCCCGGAAATCTTCGCCATGGGATTTCGGAATCCTTGGCGCTTCTCGATCGACCCCGTCACCAACTGGCTTTACGTGGGCGACGTCGGCCCTGATTCAGGACGAGACAAGGATGACCGAGGACCGCGGGGTCATGACATTCTTTATCAGATCCGGGAGGCTGGAAACTTCGGTTGGCCTTTTGTGCGGGCCAAGCAGTCCTATCGCCATTTCGACTTCGACAAGAGCCAATCAGGTCGATCCTTCGACCCGGCCGGACCACTGAACAAAAGCCCGAACAACACCGGCCTCGAAAAACTCCCTCCAGTTATTGATCCTCTCGTCTACTATCCCTCCGCCAAAGTCGAAAAGTTCGCACTCCTCGGAAGTGGAGGTCGAACCTCTTGCGGAGGACCTGTCTTTCACTTCAAACCAGAGTTCAAGGAAAGCGGAGGGTTTCCGGAACACTTCGACCGGGCCGTTCTTCACTTCGATTGGCAACGGCCATTTCTAGTTTGGGTGAGACTCGACGATCAGGGGAATTTTTCCAAACTGGAACCCTTCACCGATGCCGTTCGAATCGCCCAGGGAACGGACAAACCCGGTGAACCGATGAAAATCAGACGACCGGTCGACATGATTTTCGGTCCCGATGGTGCCCTCTATCTTCTCGACTACGGAGAAACGTGGGGAGTCAACAAGGACGCCAAACTCTTGCGTATCTCATATCGGTGGGGCGACCTCCCTCCAATTGCCCAGGCATCGATATCCAACAACGCCGGTCCCTCTCCCCTCGAAACCAATCTTTCGGCCGAAGGAAGCAAGTCACCCGAAAAGAAAGCGCTCTCCTTCGAGTGGCATCTCCTTCCTGAAAAGAAACTCCTCGGCAAAGAAAAGAATTTATCGGCCGTCATCAAGAAGCCCGGCAATTACGAAATCCGATTGACTGTCCGTGATCAAGACGGGCTCTCGTCCAGCCTCGAACTCCCTCTCACGGTCGGCAACTCAAGACCGGTGATCACCGCCGATCACCCCAAGGAACGGTCACTCTTCGTGCCCGGCCAAAAAATCCCATACTCGTTCCGGGTCCATGACACCGAGGAAGGATCGCCCGATTCCAATCACGAACTTTTTGATTCTCGCACCCTTGTCACCGCCCGCTGGATCAACCGGAACGGAGAGAACATTGAAGCCGATCCCGGACTCCGGCTGATGAAACAATCGGACTGCTTCAATTGCCACGCCATCGAAGAAAAGCTGGTCGGCCCCTCGTTTGTCGACATCGTCAAACGTTATCGCGGACAGAAGGGAGCCAAGCTCACCTCCACCGAGCGCGTCATCAAGGGCTCGGCGGGAGTCTGGAGTGAAGTCCCCATGCTTCCCCATCCCCAGCACAGCATGGACGAAGCCAACCTCATGGTCTCATGGATCTATTCGCTTGATCCGGAAAACCCGATCACTGCCATGAAGCGGGGCCTCCGTGGAGAAATCTTCGCACCATTAAACCCAGAAATTGGATCCTGCCAACTGGACGCCACCTTCTCGGATCTTGGAAATCACGAAGCCGGGCCATTGACAGGCGCGACCAGCATCACCCTCCTCCATCATCGTCTCGAAGCCGAATCGGCCACCCTCCATGGGCCGACGCTCGCCGCACAGCGGGAAGCTTCCAACCAACAAGCCGTCAACCGTATTGAACCCGGGCGTAGTCTGGTCTTTTCCAATCTCCGTACAAACGGCATGACCAAAGTCACCGTGCGGGCGTCTTCTGAAAACAAAGAGGGCGGCACTATTGAAATTCGCGCCGGAAGCAAGACCGGCACCCTATTGTCGACGATCAAGGTCGAACATACCGGCGGGAAGACCAAGTATCGGGAGTTCAGCGCAGCCTTCTCATCGCCCGATGAGGCCAGCGACATCCATCTCGTCTTTACTGCTCCCAAGAAAGCGAGGCTGATGTTTCTCGATTGGATTCAGTGGGATCCCTGATGACAACCCACGCGGAATCTCCCGCAATCAGTGCGTTGCTTCAGAGTAGCGTTCATCGTATTCTGTCGACGATCGAAAGGGTCTTTCCTGGTCCCCGAGATCAAAACAAACGACCAATCCGCTCAATCGATGAACGCCTATCAAAATATTCTCGTCGGCATCAACTACACCTAGGCATCACGACACGCTCTCTGGAAAGCAAATCGAATTGCTTTGAAGTCCGGAGCGAAACTCACCGCCTTCCATGCCGTTCCGCCAGCCGAACTCAATGAGTTCGTCTCGTTCTACATGATCGAGCACAAATTGATGATGCGTGCTGCTCGAACAAGCCTCGAGGAATTCGTCGAAACCGCCTTGGGTGACGATCATCGCGTCACCTGCAAAATTGGTGAAGGCGTCCCCCATCACGAAGTCGTCTCATTCGCCAACGAAGGCAAATTCGACCTTCTCGTTCTTGGTGACGACGATTACGCGAACGATTCGCGCAAGGCCGGTCAGTTCGCCATCAAATGCCTGCGTTTCTCCACCATGCCGGTTCTTCTGGTGAATGAACCGGAAGAATCTCCCGATGGAACCATTTCAGCCTGCATCGACTTTTCAAAATCCACTGATTCCATTCTCGAGCATGCTGCCAAAATATCCGGCGAAGGGGATAAGCTCGAAATTGTTCATTCCTGCCGCCCACCTTGGCTCCGCCCCGCCAGACTTCGCTACCAAACTCAGGTCTTCGAAAACAAGGAGCAGAAGCAGCAATTCCGCGAAATCTTGGACGGCCAATTAAACGCCATCCAGCAAAGTGCGGGAGATGAGTTCCCGGGCGAAGTCACCGCGGAACGGATCGAGCACGAAGAACCGATCGGGGCGCTCCTCGACCACCTGTCCAAATCGGACTCCAAACTCGTCATCATCGGCCGCAATGGAAAAGGGTTCAAAGGACTGATTACCGACATCATGGGTGGAACGGCTGAGACCATTATCCGACATGCCAAGTGCCCCGTCCTCGTCATCCCAACCAGCAAATAATCCACTCCAACCACCAAGATCATGAGCGCCAAAAAATCCATCCTTGTCGGAATCGATTACTCCGACCACAGCAAAAACGCCCTCAAAGAAGCAGCCCGAATGGCCAACTCCCGGGATCTTCCCTTGGTCTGCTTCCACATTTTGGATCGCGATATCATGAGGGAACTGAAACACATGGATTCCTTCACCGAAGAAGGAGTTCTCAATTTCGCCAACGAGAAACTCTCCGACTTCATCCGGGAGATCATCGGGACAGGACATGACATCCACCTCGCTGTTCTCATTGGTCACCCCTTCGAGGAGACCCTCAAGCTGATCGAATCCCATCAGCCTGAAACCCTCGTTCTCGGGTCGCGGGGTTACAGCACCGGCGAGCACCACAACGTGGGAGCGCTGGCCTCGCGTTGCATTCGCAAAGCTCCCGTCGAGGTCCTCCTCGTCCGCAACTTTCAGGATTCGGTCTTTCGCAACATCGTCGCCTGCGTGGACTTTTCGGAAACCTCCACCAAGGCTGCTTATCGGGCTGCCGAGCTGGCCCGACAGAACAACGCCACTTTGCGACTGGTCCACGTCTACCGCCCTCCGGTCTACGCTGACTCCGAAATCGGATGGCTCGGCCCCGCCTTCCCCATGGTTCAGGAACCGGATATTCCAGGACAACTGTGAGAGCAAACTCGCCAATCTCGGATACGAAATCGGCAAGGAATTCGACCTCCAGGATATCTCGACCGATGTCATCCGTGCCCTCAGCATTCACCGGGGCATTTATGATGTCCTCAAAGAACTCGAAGCCGATCTGGTGGTTCTGGGAACACGTGGCCGGACTGGGTTCAAAACCCTTTTACTTGGAACAACCGCCGAAGGACTGATCAATACCACTCCTTGCTCGACGCTGGCCGTCAAACCGGAGGGCTTCCACTATTCACTCCACTGATTCTCAACTCGTCGCAATCATCCCATCCCCGGGTTTCCCGTGGTTCGACCCATCATTTTTTCGAAAAAGTCCCTACGGGAACCCCTCAAGATTGGACCTTCGTAGAGAAATTCCTTCCCATCCCCCCCTCTCAACGTCTAAGTCCGCCCCGTGTCCAAGACGTTGATTATTGCTGAGAAACCCTCTGTCGCCACAGATCTCTCCAAAGCCCTCGCCAAAACCCTCGGCAAGTTCGAGAAGAAGGGTAAATCGCGTGATTCCCAATATTTCGAGAACGATCAGGCCCTCATCACCTCCGCGGTCGGCCACCTGATTGAGCTCAAAATGCCGACCGGCCCCAACGGCAAAAACCTCCCGTGGAACTTCAAGGTTCTCCCTGCCATCCCCTCCAATTTCGCCCTCCAACCCATCGAACAATCGGAGGGCCGCCTCCGCCATGTCCTCTCGTTGGCCCGTAAGAAAGACGTCACGGAAATCGTGAACGCCTGTGATGCCGGTCGCGAGGGAGAACTCATCTTCCAGTATATCATGGACTACGGAAAGATCCAGAAGCCGGTCAAGCGCCTCTGGATGCAGTCCATGACCACCTCTGCCATCCAACAAGCCTGGCATGAACTCCGGGAGGGCGAGGAAATGTCGGATCTCGCCGATGCCGCCAAGTGCCGGTCCGAATCCGACTGGTTGGTGGGTCTCAATTCCACCCGGGCCCTCACCTGCTTCCGCTCCCGTCACGGAGGATTCAATATCACCGCCGCCGGGCGTGTCCAGACGCCCACTCTGGCCATTCTGGTCAAGCGCGAAAAAGAAATCCAAGCCTTCAAGCCCACTCCCTATGCCGAGGTTCACGCCACCTTCGGGGTTGCCGCCGGCGAATATCCCTCCAAATGGGTGGACCTCGATTTCAAGAAGGACGAAACGACCCCCCACGGACGCGCCGAACGGATTTGGGACAAGGAACGGGCCCGGCTCATTTCGGATCGATGCCAGAACAAGACCGGCGTCGTCACCGAGGAGAAGAAACCCACCAAACAAATCGCTCCTCAACTTTACGATCTCACCACCCTCCAGCGCGAAGCCCCCTTCACCGCGAAAAACACGCTCGCTCTCGCCCAGACCCTTTATGAGCGGCATAAGATGATCACCTACCCCCGGACGGACTCGCGCTATCTGCCCGAGGACTACCTCGCCAACGTGAAGTCCATCGTCAGTGATCTTGCCAATTCCAATTCCGATCTCGCCGACTGGGCAAAGGATGCCCTCACCAACGACCGCTTGAAGTTCCACAAACGCATCTTCAACAACGCCAAAGTCTCGGATCACTTCGCGATCATTCCCACCGGACGTGTTGTCAAACTCGATGACGCCGCGGCCAAACTTTACGACATGATCGTCAAGCGCTTCCTCGCGGTCTTCTTCCCTCACGCTGAATTCGAAGTCACAAAGCGCATCACCACCATCGACCACGGATCTGAAAAGGATCATTTCCGGACCGACGGTAAAATTCTCATCACTCCCGGATGGCTCGGCGTCTACGGCCGCAAACCCGGGGTGGGAGCCGGCAAGGACGAGCTCTGCATGGTCGAAGAAGGCGAAAACGCCAATGCTCTCGAGGTGGAAATGCTTGAGAAGGAAACCAACCCTCCCGCTCGCTTCACCGAGTCAACCCTCCTCTCCGCCATGGAAGGAGCCGGGAAGTTGGTCGAGGACGATGCCCTCCGCGAAGCCATGGCCGAACGGGGACTGGGCACCCCGGCCACCCGCGCCGCCACCATCGAAGGTCTCATTCGGCAGAAATACATCACCCGTGACGGCCGCGAACTCATCGCCACCGGTAAGGGAGTCCGCCTCATCGACCTCCTCCAGGAAATGGACATCAAGGCCCTGACCTCCCCATCCATGACCGGCGACTGGGAAGCGAAGCTCCGCCAGATGGAACACGGCAGTCTGGAGCGCGATACCTTCATGGCCGAAATCAAGGCCTTCACCGAGAAAGTCGTCAAAAAGGCCCGGGGGCACTACGAGGAAATCATCAGCCGCCCCTTCCCGGATCTCAAATGCGTCTGTCCGAATTGCGGAGCTCCCGAACTCAAGCAGACCGACGCTACTTACGAATGTCGCGAACCGGACTGCACCTTCAAAATTTCCAAATACATCGCCGGCCGCCACCTGCAGGAAGAGGAAGCAATCACCCTCTTCACCACCAAGTTCCTCGAGGAACGCAGGGGATTTGTCTCGCGGTTCAATCGCCCCTTCGATGCAGCCCTCGAACTCACCCAGACCGTTTCCAAAACCGGAAAGAAGGGCAAGTGGAAGACCAACTTTGTCTTTGATGCTGACCTCGAAACCGCCGACGACCTCACCGAGGACCAACTGGTCCGTGAAGTCACCCTTACCAATGGCAAGACGGCCAAGCTTTACGAAACCGAAAAGGCCTTCCTTGTTCCCGATCTGACGTCCAAGGACAGCCCCGACGGATTCCGGCTTGGAAAAACGATTCTGCAAAAAGAGCTCACCGCAGCCGATGTGGAAAAAATGTTGGAGAAAGGCAAAACCGATCTCCTTCCGGGCTTCGTCTCCAAAAAGACCAAGCGGGCTTTCGCAGCCCATCTCACCCTCGATCCCGAGACCGCCAAGATCGGCTTTGAATTTGCGCCCCGTCCCGCCAAAAAATCAGCCAAGAAGGCGGCCAAGAAAAACGCGAAATAACCGGGCGGGATTCGAAGGAGGTATTTCTATTGCCTCCTTCGACCAGTGAATTAGCTTCAGCCCGTGTTTGAGTTCACCATTTTCCGCATCCCGGTCCGAGTGGAACCGTGGCACTGGCTCATCCTCGGCCTCCTCGGCTCGAGCTTTGGTAGCTTTGAGACCAGAGCCGGAATCATGGCCATTTTGATTTTCATGATTGCGGGATTCTTTTCCATTCTCATTCACGAACTTGGACACGCGACCACCGGACGTAAATTCGGGGCCCAGGGAACCGAGATCGTTCTCCACGGCATGGGTGGAGTGGCCATCTTTCCTCAAGCCCGCTTTTCCAGAATTCAAAGTTTCCTCGTCACTCTCGCCGGTCCGGGCATCCAGATCCTTCTCGGACTGGTGGCCTATGCCCTGATTGGCTACACCGAATTGGGCGCTATTCAGGGCCTTGGCCAGTTTTTGTTCGCTCTCATGTTCGTGAGCATCTTCTGGGCCCTTCTCAATTGCGTGCCGGTCTGGCCACTCGATGGAGGACAAATGTTGGGAGCCATTCTCGGACCAAGAAAGGAAGCCCTGCTCCACCAAGTCAGCATGATCAGCGCCATAGTTCTGGCGGTTCTATCCATCAACTACCTCACCTTGGGCCCCCTCTTGTTCGGCTATCTGGCCTACGTCAATTTTCAGCGATACAAGATGATCACTGACTGGCGTCGTTAGGCGGAAAACAAGAGACGAATCCCCGCAAAAATCGAGAACCCCACGATCATCCACTCGAAGAGGCGCTGGGAAATGAGGGCGAGAAGATACTTCCCGAAGAAGACCCCGATCAAAATCACAGGAACCAGCTTGAGATTCAGCAGGAGGCTTTCCGGGGTGGTATAACTCAGCCCTCCCATAAAGGGGAGTTTGATGATGTTGATGAGCAAGAAGAAGCGCGCTCCGATCCCGATCAATTCCATCTTGGGCATCCTCTTGGTCAGGAAATAAAGCTGGAAAACCGGGCCCGCCGCGTTTGCCACCATCGTCGCGATTCCGGCAAAGGTTCCCGCGGCCATCCCGAAGGCTTGCGAATGCGCCAGACGATCAAAAGCATCGGCAGAATACCGTCGAACCAACTGCAGGGCCACCATCAGAAGAATCAACCCACCGATGACCGGCTTGGCCCACTCTTCAGGCAAAGCCTTCAAAACGAAGTAGCCGATTACCAACCCGACCAGGGCCGGTGGTAGAAGCTTCCAGACCGGGGCCCACGAGGCATACTTCCGAAACATGGGATACACGCTCAGGTCAGCGACCACCAACATCGGCAACAAGACCCCGACCGAGGCCTTGTTGAACAACTCGGCCATGATGAACACCGCGATCAATCCCAGCCCCGAGAATCCGGCCTTTCCCAAGCCGACGCTCAGCGCCGCCAGAATCACCAGAAACCACTCGAAGGGAGAATCGATCACGCAAAGGTTCTTTGCCAGAATGCCGATCGAGACAAGTCGCGTTTCGTCTTGGCTCCCCCTTGCCTCCTCGACTACAGCTCTCGCGGCGTGAAACGACTGGCCCTGCTCCCCATCCTTCTCATCCTCTGTCAATGTGGTGCTCCCAAGGCACCGCGTTGCCGGACCTCTGCCCCAAAGCCAGAGGTTACAACCACGGAGCTCCTCACCGACGCAGCCGATTCATGGCGCACCCTTGGCCGGCAACCCTCCCAGGAAGCCCGGGATTGCTACAATCTCGTGATCGCCCAGCTCTTCGACAAACTCGACTGCGGACGAGGCGGCTGGAACGAGAATGCCTCCCGCATCGGAACTGTCATCGACCGAAGTCACACTCTGGGAACCCGACTGACTCTTGAAGACCTGGACGCCCTCGTCCCTGCCTCCAACGTCAAAATCAAAGACATGGGTCCCCGGTTTACCGATGAAGGAATCGGCCTCCCTCTCGTCGGCTGGAAGTCCGCCAAAAACATCGACGAACGTCGCTTCAAGTTCGCGCCTCCCTCCGGAATCCCCCTCAACCTCACCGCCATCCTCGATTTTTCCAAATCCCCACCCACTTGGCGCTTTCTCTTCCGCGGACGTGTTCCCGAAATCGAGATCAACCAGCGAAAGGAAGCCGTTGCCGTCGATTGGTCGGCCTCCTCGGCCCTCTATTGGCACATGAGCAATCTCGATGATCTGGATCTCACCAAGGTCCTGATGCCGACCCGTCATGTCGATCAAGCCGGTCTCTTCTTCACCACCCCGTACGACCCCGAAAAGATTCCGGTAATTCTCGCCCACGGCCTGTACTCCAGCCCGGGCACTTACAAAACCCTCTACAACCATCTCATTAGCCAGAAGTGGTTCCGCGACCAGTATCAGATTTTCCTCTTCAGCTATCCCACGGGAACGGCCTGGCCCTACAACGCCGCCGAATTCCGAAAGCATCTTCGCGATGTTCAAGACCACGTCAAAAGCAAGGGCCCTCTCACCAAATGGAATCGCATGGTCCTCATCGGACACTCCATGGGAGGCGTCATCTCCTGCGCATCTCTGGTCGAACCCGAAGATCGCTTCTACAAGGCCGTCTATTCTCGCCCGCTTGACGCCTATCGCCTCTCCGATTCCGCCAAGAAGGCCATCCGTAGTGTGCGCTTCTACGAACCGCTCCAGGCACCCACCCGGGCTGTCTTTATGGCCGCTCCTCTTCAAGGTTCTCCCATGGCCGACCGATTCTTCGCGCAGGCCATCAGCAAACTCATCCGACTTCCAAAAACCCTAACCATCGACCTTGCGACTGCCACGGTGGCCGAAGTCACCGCAGCGATGGAGCAAGGGGGACGCCCCCGCCCTCCCATGACGTCCATTGGTACTCTCTCCCCAAAATACAAATCATACGAGGCTCTCAAAAATTCCCCTTTCCGTGACGGGCTGACCTACCACACCATCATCGGAGACCGCGGAAAAAACAACAGTCCGAACAGCTCCGACGGCATCGTCCCCTACTGGTCCTCCCATCTCAAGGGAGCCGAAAGCGAAAAAATCGTGCCCGAAGGACACTCCCTGACCAGCCACCCGGAGACCATTGCTGAAATCAACCGCATCCTCCGCCTCCATTTGAAAGAGCAGTGAGGCTTGCGGGCAAGGCAAGCCGGCATTACAGACAAGGCGTGAGCGCATTCGACCCATTCATCGTCCGCGAGGATTTCCCCATCCTTTCGCAAACGATTCACGGCAAGCCACTGGTCTATCTGGACAATGCGGCCACCTCGCAAAAGCCACGACAAGTTCTCGATGCCTCAAGAAACTATTACGAGTCTCTCAATTCGAATATCCACCGGGGCGTCCACCACCTCGCCCAAGCCGCAACCGCAGCACATGAAGCGGCCCGTGAAACGGTTGCGAGGCATTTGAATGCTCATCGCCCTGAAGAAATCGTTTTTACTTCAGGCACGACCGATTCCATCAACCTTGTCGCATCGGCCTTGGGAAGATGCCAACTTCTCGGACGAGGTAATGAAATCATCATTTCCGGCCTCGAGCACCACTCCAACACCGTCCCTTGGCAAATGCTCTGTGAACGACTGGGAATAACCCTCAAGGTCATTCCTGTTCTCGATGACGGCACCTTGGACCTCGAGGCTTATGCAAATCTCCTCTCAGAAAACACGGGTTTGGTCGCCGTCAACCATGTCTCTAATGCCTTTGGCACAGTGAACGACGTCCACACAATCTGCCGACTTGCCAAAGAGACCGGGGCTTTCACTCTCATCGATGGAGCGCAATCAATTCCACACTTAAAAATTGACCTCCAATCTTTTAATGTCGATTTTTACGCATTTTCAGGACACAAGGTATATGGTCCCACTGGAATTGGAATCCTTTGGGGTCGTCACGAACTTTGGGAGGAACTCCCTCCCTGGAGAGGTGGTGGCGAGATGATCAAGGAGGTCACATTTGACAAGACCACCTACAACGATCCGCCCTTCAAATTTGAAGCCGGGACCCCGAATATTGAAGGCGGAATCGCGCTCGCGGCCGCCCTGGACTATGTGAACAACTTGGGAATAGACAACATTCACGCCCACGAAACCGCCTTGATTCAGCAAGCCGCCGCCATGCTCTCACAGATCGACGGGATCACCATCTACGGTCCGAATGACCGGGCAGGAGCGCTGTCGTTCAACATCGATGGCATCCACCATTACGACCTGGGAACCTTGCTCGATCAAATGGGAATCGCCCTCCGGACGGGGCACCATTGTTGCCAGCCCTTGATGAGTCGATTCGGGGTGACCGGAACTCTCCGCGCCTCCTTCGCCGCATACAATACCTCCGAGGAAATCAGCGCCCTTGGAGAAGCCTTGGAGAAAGCCCTGGGGATGCTCCGTTGATTCCTTTGCCTTTCAGGCAAACCTCCGTTATGGAAAGCCCGTGACCATCAGCGAGAAGCAAGAGGAACTCCTTGAAGAACTCAATCTGTTCCAGGATTGGACGGAGCGATACGAATACGTCATCGGACTGGGTAAGAAGCTTCCCCCAATGGACGAAGCTCTCCAAACCGAAGACCGCTTGATCAAAGGATGCCAGTCACAAGTCTGGCTCGACGCTTCGCTCGAGAATGGGAAAATGAAATATCTTGCGGATTCCGATTCGGTCATCACCAAGGGCATGATCGCCCTTTTCGTCCGTATTCTCGACGGACAATCCCCGGATGAAGTCCTGACCGCCGATCTTTCCTTCATTGACCGGACCGGCTTGAAAGAACACCTCGCCCCCACCCGGGCCAACGCCCTGACACTCATGGCCGCACAAATGAAAAAGGGCGCCATTGAAGCCACTGACACCTGAGCTGCTAACTCGGCATCATCGTCACCATCCCGGGCTAGTTCTTGCCCCTCCAACGGGAATGGTTTAGAAATCTTGAACTCATCCATGGGCAGATTATTGAAATATTGGTCTCTTCTCCTCGGAGTCCAGAGCACTTGGGCCACTGATCATTTGGCCTTCTATTGGCCCCTCGACCAAAATGCCAATGATGTGGCGACTGCTGGCTCGGTCACAGACAACGGCTCCTTTGTCGGCTCCGAGAGTTACGCTCCAGGGCTTCTTGGTGACAGCGTCTCTCTGGATGGAACCAACTATATCACCATCCCGAACAGCCCTGATAACGACGGCAAAAGCGAAACCCTGACCGTCTCAGCTTGGTGCCGCACCAGCGGATTCCTGGAAGGAGTGATCATCGCCGCCGCCAGAGAAAATGGTCCATGTTGAGTGAGAGGATTTGGTGAAATCCAAATCCTAAGAAATGAACAAACAAAAGGGACACAAACCCGAAGAAATCATCCTGTTGCTGCGCGAGTTTGACAGCGGAAGTCTAATCCAAGAGAGCTTCTGTCAGCAGAAGCAGATCTCAGTGGCCACCCTCAATCGATGGCGCAAGAAGTTTGGAATGATGGAGGTGGCTGATGCCAAACGGCTCAAAGCCCTTGAGAAGGAAAACGCCGAGCTCAAGAAGATGTATGCCGATGCCATGCTCGGGATGAAGATCTTGCAGGAGACCATCGAAAAAAAGCTCTAAGCGCGGCGCACCGACGGGATCTTGCGC
>JBMHCW010000101.1:0-19568 GCA_049889715.1 Akkermansiaceae bacterium
TTATTTCCAAACCCAACTCATGGGGAGTAATCGCTTCTACGAAGACCAAATCGATGAGCGGGGTATCCATTTTGCAATCATTTCAGACCTGGTGGGTCATGACGTCACCTTCCCGAGCGATCTCACGAAGGGTATTCCCGCCGCGAACCTCCTCACAGCACCATTGGCCCCCCTCACCTTTATGACGGGCGCAGAAAGCCACCCCGCTCTCCCTGACCTGCTCAGTGGGATCAAAACGCCAAAACGCCTGAAGATGATAGCCACTCTGAATGAATACGTCTGAGATATCTCAGATCACGGAATCTTTCGCAAAAACAAAGTGCCTTATGTCTTCCTGTCTTGTGGGCGTTGGGAGCATTACCACCGCCCGACCGACACGCCAGACCGGCTCAACTACTCGAAGATGGCTGCCATCACTTCCTACTGTTTAGATCTTTGTTGGGTAGCATCCGGAACTTCCTTAGCAGAAACAACTTCAGGGGGAGATTCGCTAGAGTTCGAAAAACAGACATGGCAAAAGGCCCTTGGCATCATGAGGAGACCACTCGCCAAGATTCTTGGGGTATCAGACTTCGATAGCCGAGAGAAGATCGATCGGGCGGTGGCTAAACTTGTGGGTCTTGGCTTGTAGGACTGACCTTGCAGGCTGATCCAGATGTAATCAAAACCCGCTTTGCTTTCTCAGCTGGCGGGCTTTTTGATTCCCATATCCTGATTCAGGGTAATTGAAACGGGGTTCAGGAAACAGGTTACGATTAAGAGTCTCGGTCGGGCCTTAAACAACCCAGATTCTAGCCTACTCGCCTAAAAAACTTTTTACCTAGACACCTAGTATTTTAGTGAAATAACTAAAATACTAGGGAGCTAGGAGAAAAGTTTTTTTCCTGATTTCCGCCGAATACCACTCCGCTGACAGTCTTGTTGAGTTTGGTGTCGTGGCAAATAAACTCTTCAAAAGGCATTCTACGGCAAAGAGTCATAGAAGTTCACCGACGCCTTTGCCAGTCCTCCATACTGATCCCCGAACCCCTTACCCTGAATCAGGAAACAGGAATCAAAGGAGAGGTATCGAGGAATCAGGGAACGGGATACGGGGTTCGGGTTTCAGGAGAGTTGGTTCGGTTATCCCTCTTGCTCGCAAGGTGCGGGGACTGCGGGGGCTGTTTCGGTAGTTCTGCCGCTGTCGTCGTGTGTGTTCTTAAAAAAAATTTCAAAATATGTAAGAAAACAGCCCCGGCAGCCCCCGCACTTGCAGACCAGCAGTCCTCCCCTGCTCCGCTAACGCCCACAGATCACCCCCGCAGATGTCTCCCGAAAGCACTGCGAGAGGATTCAGCGATCCACAATCGGAGATACACCGATTCGGGGTTCAGGATACGGGGTGCGGTCGGGGACGAAGGCGGTAGTAGTAGTCTTCTAGAGGAGGCGTTTTTCTCCGAGTTGAGGGTTATAACCCTAAAAAGAGAAAAATATTCTACTCTAAAAACTACTACTACTACCGCCTACACACACCACGCAGTCTCTCTCTCTGAAGACTCAACCCGCAGCTAAGCAGGACCCGCAGTTCCCCCTCCTCCGAAGGCCGCCGATCAATTTTTTTCTCAGCACCTCATTATATACAGGCCAACCGTCTTAAAAAACCGCAACCCTACCGGTGGCGTGTCTTCCCTTTCAACTACTCCCGTTTCAGAGATCCACCGAAGGCACTACTCATACTCTACTTAAAGCCGCATCCCGAACCCCTTACCCTGAATCGGGAGACAGGAGCCAAAGGAGAGGTGTCGAGGAATCAGGGAACGGGGTGCGGGGATCAGGATGGGCTTTACCTCGCAAACGCCCTCAATTTTTTTCTCAAGACCCCATTTATTTAGCCAAATCGGCTGAAAAAAAAACGGCCTACCACCCGTGGCGTGGTCCTCAAATTGGCACTTTTTTGCAGGTTTTGCAGAAATCGGCCCAACGAACTGCCTGATATGCGGATCACACATGCCGCTTTTTAAGGGTAAAAAAGGCCGAAATTGTGTTCACACTAACTGTTCACACTACCCTCCCCTCAGGAAAAGGTAAGACCCTAATCCATTGAGGATTAGGGCCTTATATGGCTCCGGCGGTTGGGATCGAACCAACGACCTAGTGGTTAACAGCCACCCGCTCTGCCGCTGAGCTACGCCGGATGCTCCTTTCGGTGCGGCGGGAATCTGCCGGGAGATGAAGCGATCAGCAAGAAAAATCTGCCTGATTTCAGGATTTTTTTGGGCCCTTAGAAAAGAAAAGACCGGACCTCCAACAAGGAGATCCGGCCCGAAAGCTTGGAGGCGGAGGCGAGAATCGAACTCGCGAATACAGGTTTTGCAAACCCGCGCCTTACCACTTGGCTACTCCGCCTTCGGTGGGCGACTTGGTAAGGGGAGACCGCCCCCCTGTCAACACCCCGATTGAGATTTAGCGGAGAACGGTTTTCGCGGTCTTTCCCACGGCTTCGACCAAATGCACCAACTCGCGATCAGTCACACTCAGAGGTGGCATCAGCACGATCGTATTCAAAATTGGCCGAGTAAGGACGCTCTCTTTCCGCAATTCCAGACAGAACTCAGGTCCGTCGCCTTCAATATCAAACCCCAGAATCAACCCCAGCCTCCGCACGTCCCTAACACCCGGTATTTTCTTCAACCCTTCCTCGAGAAAAGCTCCTTTTCTCTCCACTCCTCCGAGCGTCTGTTCCTTTTCGAAAAGTGACAGACTCGCCAGGGCGGCAGCACACCCGAGCGGATTGCCGGTATAGCTGTGACCGTAATAAAAAGTATTTCCCGGCCCCTTGAATCCTTCATAAATCCCACTGGTTGTGAGAGTCGCCGCCAAGGGCATCGTCCCTCCGGTCAATCCTTTGGCGAGACAAAGAAAGTCGGGCACCACCTCTTCGTGCTGGCAGGCAAACATTTTGCCGGTTCTCCCGAAACCGGTCATCACTTCATCGAGGATAAGATGAATCCCCCGTTCTTCGGTCCATTGACGCAGCCCGGCAAGCATGCCAGCCGGCCAGGGATTCATTTGATTGACCCCTTGGATCAGCGGTTCGATCACCACAGCCGAGGTTGAAGCGACGAGCTCATCGGAGAGACTTGCCAATTGCTCGAGTCCGGAAACCCGGGTCACGACGAGACCGGCTTCACCATACCCCTTCAAAAACCGACTCACTCCTCCCACCGAAGCGGCGCCCAAAGTGTCGCCATGATAAGCATTTTCAAAGGCAATGATCCGGGTCTTTTCGGTCTCGCCCCGCTGCTGCCGCCACTGCAGCGACATTTTGAAAGCGACCTCAAGCGCGGTGGAACCGTCGTCGGAAAAAAAACAACGGGACAGTTGCCCGCAGGGAAACAAGGCACACAGTTTTTCCGCCAATTCACTGGCACGGTCGTTGGTGAAGCCAAGAAAGGAACTATGGCTCAGAGTGGCCGCTTGCTTCTGGATGGCCTCGACAATCACAGGATGACTATGCCCATGGATATTGGTCCAGATGCTGGAGTTGGCGTCGAGAAAGGCCCGATCTTCGGCATCAAACAACCACGATCCCTTCCCGCGGCAAATCACCAGAGGCTCGGATTTCTCCCATTCCTCCTGATCGGTGAAGGGATGCCAGGCGTGTCGTTGATCGACCTCGGCCCAGCTCTTACTGACTTCCTTCATCGGACTTCCCGAGAATCTTGTCGACCTTGGCTACGAGGTTCCATGAACAGCGTCCGCGTTGGTACTTTCTCCACAGAACTTCCCGCAGGGCTTCCCAGTCCTTTTCCCCCGGCGGATCCAGCTTCTCCCAGCGACCACCATCCTTGGTCTTGGTATAAAGCTCGAACTTTCCGCCGTGGTGATTGGCCCGCCAAAATCGGACCTCCTCTCCGTTTTGCTCCCGCCATTCGTGCCGCGTCATGCCGGATTCTTTGCGCTAGGCCTTGAAAATCCAATATTCAATTTCTCCTTTAGGATTTTACCCTTCCTCCTGTTCTGATCTAGTTCCGCCGTGCGCGCCGCAGCCTTCCGCGATGTCCTCAAGGTATTGTTCTACCTTGTGTCCTGCTTCGTGCTCGCCGCGATCATCACCCCGCCCTTCTACGAGATGGGCAAGGGATTCGCCAACCAGACACTGAGCCAGGATTCTCACGAA
This sequence comes from Akkermansiaceae bacterium, assembly GCA_049889715.1. GTDB lineage: Bacteria > Verrucomicrobiota > Verrucomicrobiia > Verrucomicrobiales > Akkermansiaceae > SW10. Next base: position 4,160 of record JBMHCW010000101.1, read on the forward strand.
GCCCTCAAGTGGCTGGCCACCAAGGCCGAAAAAGCCCAGTTCGATACCTACTACAAGCGCGCCCTCCTTCTGGTCGCCGTCCTTGGACTTTATCCTCTTTCCCGTTCGCTTCGCTCACGATTCAATCCGGGGAGACTGAGAGGCACCGAATGGGAGGAACACCTCGACCCAACGACTTTCGCCCACAACCGGCACGACCTTCGGAGCGCCCGTTCTTGCATCTTCCAGATTGTTCCCGGTTTTCTTCTTTCAACTACGATCGTCTTCCTCTTGGCCTGGGGGCTTCTCCACTTTCAATGGTTCGAGTGGAAGGGTGAGCCCACCACCGACAAACTGGTTTCAGTCGCGGGGCGAGCGCTTCGTATCGCGATCTTCGTCTCCATTGTGGAAGAACTCCTTTTCCGAGGCGCCCTTCTCAGCATTTTTCTTCGCGCTTTCAAACCGGCGGTCGCCATCGTTTTCCTTTCATTTCTCTTCGCTTCCTCACATTTTCTGTCACCTCCGGATGATATTGTCATCGAAGACCCGGCGGCTCCACTGGCCGGCATGGAACTTCTCTACCAGACCGGTCTCAGGTTCATTCAACCTTCTACAATCATGCGGGGATTCCTTCCCCTTTTCCTGATCGGCATTGTCGTGGGCATCGCCAGATACCGCACCCGCTCCCTCTGGCTTCCCATCGGTCTCCACATCGGCTGGATCTTTGCGGCGAAGGTGGTGGGACGCATGACCAGACGCATCGAGGATTTTGATCCCTCTTTAAACATCTACGTGGGGAAGAAACTCACCAATGGTCTCATTCCTTCAGCCGGAATCATTGTCACCGGCCTGATCTTGCTGGCCATCCTCCGCTTCCTCGAACCCCGAAAAAGAACCTGAAGGTGAAACTCCGGTTCCTCGACCTCCTCTTTCCTTCCCTTTGCGACATCTGCAAGAAAGGGCTCGATCAAGGACAATCAATCTGCCCCGACTGCCTGAGTTCCCTCCCTCGAACGGAAGCCCCTTTCTGCAATGCTTGCGGGGAACCCTTCGATGGGAATCTTCCCGATGATTTTCAGTGCCCGAACTGCCACAATCTGAACTTTGATTTTCAGTTCGCACGAGCGGCCCTGAGAGGGCTTCAACCGGCCTTCGAGTTGGTTCACTCCCTGAAATACCTTCGCCGCTTTTACCTCGCTGGTGATCTTGCGCGGACCATGGAGGAAGTCTGGGAAGCCGACGAGCGGTTCAGGAACTTCGATGATGATTGCCTCGTGATTCCAGTGCCCCTGCATTGGAGGCGTCAGCAATGGCGTCACGGCAATCAAGCTTATGAACTTGCCCGCGAATTTTGCCTGAAAACCGGTCTCCCGCTCTGCAACGGACTCAAACGAATTCGCCCCACGACAACCCAGACCAAGCTCAATCGAAATCAACGGCTGAAGAATCTGAGAAAATCCTTCGAGATCCGCGCGTCCAAGGCGAACGAGATCAAGAACTCAAACGTTCTCCTGATCGATGACGTCTTCACCACCGGAGCCACCGCCCAGTCGTGCTCGGCCACCCTTCTCAAGAAGGGCGGAGCCAGACAGGTTGCCGTATTAAGTCTCGTCCGGGGATAGAGGTCACTTGCCAAGAGCGTATTTTAAGCAAACATTCAGACATGCAGAGACGAACATTCCTCGCTTCATCGGGTGCCGCCATCGGCTTCCTCGGCCTTCAGAAATATCTTTATGCCGGCGACTCCCCTCGGCTCATCGAGCCTTATGGGCCGCTTGTTCCCGATCCCGATCGTCTTCTTGATCTTCCAAAAGGCTTCAAATACCAAATCATTTCCCGCGCTGGAGATACCATGAGCGATGGTCTCAAGGTCCCGGGAATGCCCGACGGCATGGCTTGCTTCCCCGGTCGCGATGGCACTGTCATCCTCGTTCGCAATCACGAGTTGGGTCTGGGGTCGCAGCGACAGGGCCCCTTCCCGGATCAAAAGATTCCCGACGACTTTCCACGCGATTATTCCTACGACATTGGCGAAACCGGCGAGGCCCCGCACATCGGGGGAACGACCAACCTCGTTTACGACCCTCAAAAGGGTGAGGTTCTCCGCGAGTTTCTTTCCCTGACCGGAACCGACCGTAATTGCGCCGGCGGCCCGATGCCCTGGGGGTCGTGGGTCACCTGTGAAGAGCCCGGCGACTTGAGCAGCGAACGCGGAAAACTTCATGGTTATTGCTTCGAAGTTCGGGCCACCGACGACGGAAAATTGCAGCGAGGCGTTGCCCTCAAGAAACTGGGCCGATTCCGCCACGAGGCCGTGGCCGCGGATCCCGAGACTGGAATTGTCTATCTCACTGAGGACATCAACGACGGTCTTCTCTACCGTTTTATCCCTGATAAGAAGGGCGATCTGACGGAAGGAAAACTTCAAGCTCTCGTCATCAAGGACAATCCTTCAGCCGACCTGCGCAATTATCGTGGAAGCACCGGCAACATTAAGGAAAATATTCTGATGGATGTCGAATGGATCGACCTCGAAGATGTCGAGGCACCTGACGGCGACCTCCGTTACCGCGGCTTCAAGGATGGTGCCGCCAGATTCGCCCGTGGCGAAGGAATCCAGTATCTTGATGGCTCGTTCTTCATTTGCTGCACGGACGGAGGGCCCAACAGCCAGGGACAGATCTATCGTCTGGTCGTTGGGGAGCAGGATCAGATCGAACTCTTCCTCCAGCCGCGATCCGACGAGCTCCTCACCAACGGCGACAACCTTTGCGCCGCTCCATGGGGAGACCTCATCGTCTGTGAAGATCTCGTCGCCCAGCACAAGAGCAAGACTCCACACCTGCGTGGCGTCACTCCGGAAGGCAAGATCTATTCGCTCGCCAAAAACGCCCGCAACGCCTCTGAGTTCGCCGGCTCCTGCTTCTCTCCCGACGGATCTATTCTGTTCGTGAACATGCAGGGACTCGGCCTCACGATCGCAATCACCGGTCCTTGGGGAGATCGCGACTAAATCCTGATCATCGCTTGCCGTGAACTATCGGGAAGCCACCGAATGGTTGTACTCCACGCAATTGTTCGGCATCAAGCTGGGGCTCGAGGGCCCCACCCAGTTGCTGCGTGATTTTCTCGCCTTCCCTTCCCACCGGACCAAGGTCATCCATGTCGCCGGAACCAACGGCAAGGGGTCGACCTGTGCCATGATCGACTCCCTTGGCCGCAACCTAGGCCTGCGGACCGGTCTTTTCACTTCCCCTCATCTGGTCGATTTCCGTGAACGTATCCGCGTCAGTGGCGGTGAAATCAGCGAAGAGAAAACGGCAAGACTTCTTACTGAAATCAGAGCCTTGGTCGCCGATTGGGATCCCCATCCGACCTTCTTCGAAATCACCCTGGCCATCGCCATGCGTCATTTCAGAGACTCCGGATGTGAGCTTCTTGTTCTGGAAACCGGCATGGGAGGGCGACTCGATGCCACCACCGCCGTTCCGGCCGACGTTTGCGTCCTGACGTCCATCGCCATGGATCACTCGAAGTGGCTCGGTGATACTCTTACCAAGATCGCTGAAGAAAAAACCGGAATCGCCGTCGAAGGGAAACCCCTGATTTCCGCACCACAGGATTCCGAAGCCGAACTCGCGATCAAACGAACCGCCAATCAAAAGCGGGCACCTCTGGACTTCATCGAAGGTCCCTTGATGGGATACTCGTTGTCGCTCTCGGGCGAGCATCAGCGTGAGAATGCTGCGTTGGCCTGCGAAGCAATGACCGCGGCCGGATACTATCTCAATTTTGATGTCGTCCAATACGCGTTGGCCAATACCGACTGGCCCGGCCGCTTCGAAAGAGCCACTCAAAATCTGATCCTCGATGCCGCCCACAACCCACAGGCGGCCGACGCACTGGTGGCGACCTTCAGCCAGGAATTCCCCGGAAAGAAGGCACAGATCATCTTCGGCGCTGTCGAAGACAAGCATGCCGACAAGCTCATCAATATTCTCGAATCGATCGCTTGCCATTTTCATTTCGTCCCGGTCGATTCCCCCCGCGGACTCCCCCCCGAATCCCACCACACCGAGCTGCCGAGCACTGTTCATCATTCCCTGCCTCAGGCCCTTGATGCCACAAAGGATTCACTCACCCTCCTCACCGGCTCCCTTTTTCTGTTAGGCCAGGCGAAAGGATTTCTCCAAAGCAAGATCACACGACAAACGTCGCAATAGCTGTTTTCCGACCTGACAATTTCGGTCATACCGACTAGCGTCGACGAATGAAGTTCATCGTTCTCCTCGTTCTGCCAGTTTTCCTATTCTCCTGTTCCCCCAACCAGGAAAACGGCACAACTCCGGAGGAGAAAGCACAGACGACTTACAAACCGACCGGCAAAATGCCCGAGCCAGTCGACGAACGAACAAGCATGGACGCTCCAGTACCCGATGCCAAAATGGCCAAGGATTACGGAGTCTCTCTCGAACAAATCGGACTGGGACATGCCGTCTATCTTCGCAAATGCGGGGAATGCCATTTGCACGTTCTTCCCGATCAAATGGAGAAAGAAAACTGGCACGTTGTTGTTCCAGGGATGTCGTGGAATGCGGGGCTTACCGCCGAAGAAGAGCAGGCCCTTCAGCAATACCTCAAGGTTGCCTCGCAGGTCGCCAAGAAACCTTGAAACCTTCAGCGGTCCGAAAACTCATCTAGATACAATTGCAGGGCTTTCTCCTGTGAAGGAGTCAATTGGGCCCGCCCCGCCATCACGGAAATTTTCTGGTGATATTCCGGAAGCGTCACTGTCGAAGGAATCCGATTCTCATGGCACTGGACACAATGGGTGCGGAAAATCTCGTGCCCTTCCTTCAACTGATCCAGGGGCTTGCCACTGACTTCAGCCATCATTGGGGAAGGTTCGGGAGTGGCAATATCCTGATTATCGACACATGACACCCACATCAAGGGAGCCAACCAAAGAGGGATATATTTAGAAGACGTCGTTTGAGCTTAACAAAGGACTCGAGCCCAGGCCAATCCTCCTCTGAAACAAAATCAACCCATGCGCAGTCTTTCGGCAATCGTGCGGAGAATCCCCTCGCCTCTCCCGGTATTCCTAGTGTCATGGAAACTCTCACATTGCCTCGCCAGGAAATCGCCACTGCGCAGAAAATCGGCCCCGTCGCCTACGGAACCTGGAGTGGCGGCCGTTACATGCTCTTCGGAGAAGTTCTTCCGGTTGAGGACTACTGTCGTTGTGTGGCCGAAGCCTACGAGCAAGGGATCCGCACCTTCATCACGTCCTATGTCTACGGATGCGGCAAAGCTGACGCCCTCCTCGGCGAAGCCCTCGCGCCCTACCCTCGGGACAGCTACAAGCTGATCGGGGCCATCGGGCACGATTTCTATGAGGGAACCCGCAAAGGCAACACAGGCTACCCAAGATTCACCGACCCGACCCTACGGTCAGCGGATGGATACTATGACTTTCTGCACATGGCGGCCACCAATTCCCTGAAGCGATGCCGAACCGACTACTTCGACTGCCTTCTCCTCCACAACCCGGATGAACATGGCTACACCAGCATCAATGTCTGGGACGGAATGGACCGCTTGCGCCAGGAAGGACTCACCAAAGAGATCGGAATCGCACCCGGGCCTGCCAATGGATCCGTTCTGGATCTCGTCCAGACCTTCGAGAATTTCGGACACTTGATCGATTGGGCCATGGTGATCCTCAACCCGCTCGAACCTTGGCCAATGAGTTCCGTTCTCGATTGCGCCGATCAATTCGGAATCAAGGTCATGACCCGCGTTCTCGATCATGGAGGAGTCTTCTACGACGAACTCAAACCCGATCACGAATTCCGCCCAGGCGACCACCGGGCCTACCGCCCCGAAGGCTGGGTCAAGCGAGGCTACGATTTCGTGAACAAAATTCGCCCCTTGGCCGAATCGCATGGACTGACTCCCCTGCAGTATGCCGCCAACTGGAATCTTTCCCACTCGGCCGTCAAGTGTGTCATTCCGACCTTCGTTCAGAAACCCGGTGACAACGCCCGCCCGATCGAAAGCAAAATTACCGAGATGGCTCAACTTCCCATCATTGAGCTTGGCGAGAAGGAAGTGCAGCAAGTGCGCGAGTGGGGTGACAATACCGACTGTATGCTTCTAAAAGGCGCGAGCGGACGACACGAAATCAGCGAGCGGTGCGACGAATGGCCCATGCGACCGGACCTCCTCGATATCGCCCGCACCTATGACCTTGGCACCCATTGGTAAAAAGAACTCAAACGAAATCATCATGATTCCAGTCACAAACGACCTCGCCGAACCCACCGAGGAAACCAATCGCTTGATTCTCTCGGTCTCAGGAGATCTGTTAGAGGGCTTCCACAAGAATCCCTTTGACGCCATCGCCGAAAGGACCAGACTTGATCTGGATCTTGTTCTCCGTCGCATTCGGCTCATGTTGGAAGCCGGAACCATTAGAAGAGTTCGGTAGACACTCCTAGCCACCAAGCTGGCCGAGGGCGCCCTGGTCGCCTGGGAGATTCCGAGAGAGAAATTGAATACCGCCTTTCGTTTCATGGCGGATGAGGATCCTTTCTCGGGACATATCGTGATCCGCTCCACCGACCGCGAGCTCCCGGGCTCCCGGGCTCCCGATTCAATCTTTGGACCACTTTGAAGGTCCCACAGGGACAATCTCTGGAAGAACATGCCGGGGTCCTGAAAGACCTCACCGGAGCGCGGGACTTTCGCCTCATGCCCGCCAAGGGGGTCTTCGCGCTCGGGGTCGGCCACATGCAACGCCGTGGACTGGAACCGGGCGCTCGAACTGATGACCCGGCCCGAATGATGACAACCCGGAACGTCACTCTACCCGATGAAGAATGGCACGTGCTCCTCGCCTTGAAGGCGGATCTAAAACCGGAGGAAATCGTCTCGTCTCCGTGGATCGGGCGAGCCCATGCCGCCGGCGTGGATTATCGGACCTTTTGCGACATCGCCCGGCAGCTCGACCAAAAGAAAGTCATCGGTCGGTTCTCAACCTTTCTGGAACATGTCAAACCATCCGCCTCAGGTAAAAAAGTCACCCGCTACAACGGGCTTTTCCACTGGAGAGTTCCCAAAGGCATGGAAAAGATCGCCGGAGCCGAAGTCGGCCGGCACTATTGCATGACTCATTGCTACTGGCGCGAAGGAGGGAGTGAATTCGGCGAGGTCAACATCATGGGAGTCGTCCACGGAACCGACAAGGAGGCGGTCCTGGCCCACAAGGCTGCCATCGACGAGCATCTTGCTGAAGCGGGAATCCCCCTTCTCTACTCCAACGTCTTTTGGGGTGGCCAGTCGGAGATCAAGCCCTCTGAAATCTCACCCGTGGTTTACCGCGAGTGGCATCGATTCCACGATCAGCCTTAGCTGCTACTTTCCACCGATCCACGCGATGGCTCCGGGAATAATCCGGCGCCAGGGCATGGCCCTCGTCAATTCCGCAAGACGCTCACCTTCACTCCGGCGCGGAATCAAAGCGGTTTCTTCCAACATCTCGGCCACCAGACGCGCGGCAGCCCGTTCAACTGGAAGAGTCAACCAGAGTAAAACCGTACTGAGACCGAGAACAGCCGCGACGATTCCAAGGCACAAACTGGCACTCACTTTTCCGATCACGATCGCAAAAACCATCACCACTGTTGTGAACGAGGGCATGGCCCAACTGAATTTCAGCGCCCAAGTCCGCCAAGCCACCACCTTTTCCTGCTGCCTGGCCATCAAGACCATTCCGGCGAGCAAACCGGCCTCGGCGACTTGCCGCCCTTGCTCCGACGACGCCTGATCCGGGGTGAGAATCAAGTGATCCGGCCCCAGCTTGACGAAAGACCGCTTTTTGACCGTCAAATCAACGGAACCGGCCTTCCCTTTCTTCAAAATCAACTTCGCCAGCTCCTCGCCGGTGACCGTCCCCTTCTCTTGTCCTTGTTGCTTAACGATTCGTTCGTAGAGGAACTTGCGGGTCAAAAAGGACACCAGAACGGGAATCAACCCAAATAGTAAAAGAATTTTCCCCATATCCGACGCTTTGGATCATTGATACGGATGGGCGACTTTTGAATTTCAATTTTCACCTTTTCCTCCAAACTTCGCGCTCACAACACACCACTCCAATCCCATGTCCGACCAACAAGAACCTCAGAACACCCCGAATCCAAGCCCTCCGGCGTCCGCCGAGCCCACTCAGGCAGCCACTCCGAATTCAAACCAGAATCTGATCATCGGAATTGTTCTTGGTGCGGTCGTTCTTCTCCTGCTCCTCCTCGTCATCAATCAACAGTTCAGCAAGGGCGGTGATTCCGGAGACGACAAGGATCTTGAGGCTCTTCAGAAGGAATTGGACGAGAAAAAGCGCGCCGCTGCTGAATTGCGCTACGCTTCCGGAGCTCAGAATGTCAAAAATGCCGAGGTTCTCCTCGATTCCATCAATCGAGACACCAAGGCCCTTGCCGGTCTGGCCGCCGCCAATTCCACCAACGCCGCCGAGCTCCGCGCTGCCAACCAGGCCCTCATCAGCTCACAAGAAACCAACCGCGCCCTTCAGACGAAGCTCGCGCAATACCAGACCGATGCCGCGCGCGTCCCCGGCCTCACCGCTCAGATTACCGAACTCCAGAATCGCCTCGCCACTGTCGTCGACAAACAGACTGCCGATGCCATGAGGGACGAACTGGCCCGGGTGAAGGCTGAGAAGGAAAAGCTCATTATCGACCTGGCCCAGGTCAGCGACCAATACAACATCCTCAAGTCCGATCACGAACTGCTCCGCGCCAACTGCGAAATTCTCCGCGCCGAACTGAAGCAAATCAAGGCAGCCATGATTACCGAAAAGCTTTTCGTGACTGCCGACGAACTCTCCCCCAGAGCCCAAAAGCTCTACCGTGAGCTCGAACGTCTCGAAGGCAGCAACCGCGGAGAACTCGAACAATCCTACGTGCGCATCAAGAAGGACTTTCGCGCTGAGGTCGTACGGGCAATCCAGTTTGAAACCGGCAAGTCGGAACTTCACATCGAACATGAGGACTACCTCCGGCAAAAAGCCCAGGCTTACCCCGAAAACTCCTTCTTCCTCGTGGTCGGATATGCTTCCAAGACCGGGAACCCCCAGACAAACGAAGAGCTGTCTTCCGAGCGCGCCACCGAAGTCGCCACGGTCGTGCACCGGCTCAAACAACAGACTCAGCAGGTGCAGGCCGTTTATCTCGGTGCCACAGACCGATTCAGTAAGACCGAGCCCATCCCGAACCAGATCTGTGAGGTTTGGGAAATCCGACCATAACTAGTTTTCCAGAAACAAAAACGGGACAGCGTTCCTCGCTGTCCCGTTTTTTTGTGTCTGAATTGCTTTCAGCCGAGATTAATGGAGATCTCCGTCGAGATCTTCGAAGTCCTCTCCTTCTCCCCCACCTTCGAAGTCGACCTCACGGACCCGCTTCTTGTCCCGAAGCAACTCCACTTGCTTACGAAGCTTTTCACGAATCTGAGTCCCGTCGGCAACGGCTTTGATTTCCACGACCGGACACGAGCGATCCGAAGTATCCAAGACGATGGTCGATAATTTAAAAATGCGGAGCCAGAACGGCTTCAGCAGCTTGGTGTCCTTGACCCGATACAGCTCAACCTCGTTGATGGTCTGATTCAGAATCCCTTCATAGATCCTCATCCGCTCGCTGGTAAACTCGTAGATTTTCAAATGAGTTCCCAGCCACAACCAACCTCCGTATCCCAAGGGCACCAGGATCAGCGCGGCGAACCACGGCGACCATTTCACCGACGCCACGATCAAGAGAATGATCACCAGAATGGAAGCAAGGAGCTGCCAGAAATTAACAATTTGATTGGATCGCCCCTTCCAGACGACATTTTCCTCGGATGACATATCCGGAATCTGACCATTCGGAAGCCTGCGGACAAGTGCAGAAGAGACTCGAAATTGTAGCAGCCATCAGGAATCAATCCCGCCGGTCCAGGAATCTCTTCACCGCTTCCTTGACCACCGTCTGGTGACACCTGATCCGATCCGCCAGGAGAGCGCTGCTCGGAGTCTCAAAGGTCAGCGAGAGCGGACATCCGCTCTTGGCCAGATAGATCGCTTCCGGCCATCCCTCGGGAATATCGGGATTCTCGGCATGGTAGATCCATCCGGGGGCATCCACCTCATGGTCATCGATCACCAACTCCGGTTCCGGAGGAAAACTCACGCTCGCGGCCTCCAGGATTTCCTCGTGCGTCGGCCCTTTCCCCCCGAGATTGATTTCGTAGAAATAGAAGCCCGAGCTCTCCCAATCTTCATGGAGCGACAAAAACATCTCAGGAACACACTGCTCCTTCAACCAGCGGATATGAGCACAAACCTCTTCAGTCTGGCATTGCCGATAGTCCCGGTTCAAATCCGCTCCCCGGCTGTTTTCACGGGTTCCCGCCACCAATCCGGTCGGATTCAGCAGCGGACAGATCAACCATTGAATCCCTTCACCGAAAAACCCTTCCTTCAAGAGCCCCATCAATGCCTGTGGTCCCGAGGGCTCGTCACCGTGAACACCCGAAGAAAGGTAAAGGCACGGGGATTCCTGTCCCCCCTTGATTCCAAAGGGCACGGACATGCCGTCCACCTCCACCAGAGAGCCAGTTTTAAAACCCTGCCTCCCGGCCTCTTCGAGCCAGTCCTTCGAGAATTGATGCCAGTCCATTACTTTTTCATCGGGCGAAATGACCAATCCGGCGAACCCGGAGGCTCGGGTGCCACCGGTGTCTTGCCCATCCCGAAATCAGCCGGCTGCAGCTTTCGCTCGGACCAAACCTTGGCGTGCTTGCCATTCCAGAATCCGTAAAAACTCGGGTAAAATGGATCGACATAGGAAACATCGGCCTTTTTCGGCACCTCAAGGGACAAAAGATGGAAGCAAGCGTTCACCAGCATCCTCCTCAGGTCTTCCGAAACAAAGTCCACCGACGCTCCCATCGTTGTGCAAAAAGTGGTTCCTTTCGCCTTCCCATCCGGTCCGATATACGGATGCAGCCAAGACAAGGCCATCATGGGATCATTCTGGGGACCATCGACGATCTTGGACGCTGGATCCAGCGTCTCGGTCACCGCCCCCCGCATCAAGACCGTATCTTTCGAGGTCAGATGCTTGACTCCGTAAACGTCGCTCGGGCCGAAGACGTCCTCGACCCCCTTAAGAATCGGATGCTTCTCCTGTCCCTTTTCAATCACTCCTCTTGCCCCCTGCTTTTTATGAACTCCATGGTGACTGACCCAGGTTTCCCCCACGATCTTAAGTCCCCAGTCGCCGGCAGCGATCCCCCCGAACTTTCCCGCGCCTAGAAAAGCATGGGTCGACGTGCGAAATCCGACCACCGGTTTTCCAGCATTGAGATAGGCTGTCATGTGCTTTGATGCCGCTTCGTCCACCTGCCTCATGCGGGTTCCTACGATGATCAAATTCGCGGAATCAAGAGCTTCCCAACCTCTTACCCCATGTTGATGATTGGGGTCAATGTAAGCGCCGTCCTTGCTCCAGGAGAAAAGGACGGTGGTATCAAATCCGTGATGGGTGGATAAAATCTTGGCCAGCATCGGCATCGACTCCTCGGAGCGATATTCCTCGTCCCCGGAAATCAGGACGATCTTCTTCCCCTTGCCCGGACCCTCCTTTCCTTCAAAACTCAACCATTTGTCCTGAGCCGAAGCCACTAGACTCATGGCTCCCGCGATCAACAATCCAAGAATTTGTTTCATCACCACCACTTAAAATTGAATGCCTGATTGAGAAAAGAACGAAAGAACCTTTCCTTATCCAAAGACTCGCATCCCCCGACAGGTGGGATATCCTGCCTCCATGTCTGTCGCTCGCCTCCTTCTCATTCTTTCACTCTCGCTGAATGCCGACGAGTATCCGAAAGTCTTCCACAAGGCCCCGAAACCCCTTTCTTCAGAAGCCGTAACCGCGGAATGGCCGCGCTTCTTCGGCCCGACCGACAACAACATCTCTCCCGAAACACACTTGTTGAAAACCTTCCCGAAGGAAGGCCTTCAGCCCGTCTTTGAACTTTCGCGAGGAGAATCCTACGCTTCGCCGATCCTCTCCGGAGGCAAACTTCTCCACTATCACGCCGTCGACTCCCGGGAGACCCTGGACTGTCATGATCCTGAAACCGGAAAACGTCTCTGGACCTTCTCCTACCCCATCAAATACCGTGATCGTTACGGATTCTCCAACGGCCCCAGAACCAGCCCCGTGGTGGCCGGGAATCGCGTCTACCTGATCGGAGTCACCGCCATGATGCACTGCCTCGACCTCAAGGACGGCAAGGTCATCTGGAAGAAAAACCTGAAAGAAAAATACAAAATACCAGACTACTTTTTTGGATATGGACCAAACTGCATTTTATATAAAAATTTAGTTATCATTAATACAGGAGGAAAAGAGAACAAAACATCTGGAACCTGTGTGGCGGCCCTCCGGGCAAAGGACGGAAGCCCCGCTTGGACCCACGAGGATCAATGGGGCGCCTCATACGCCTCTCCGATCATTGCAAAATTAAGCAACAAAGATGCTTTGCTCGTCTTGGGAGGAGGTGAATCCAAACCCGCACACGGAGGGCTATTGGTTCTCAACCCAGCGACCGGAGAACTCTATTCCCGCTTTCCGTGGCGGGCTGATATTTATGAATCAGTTCTGGCCTCGACTCCTCTCGCCCTGCCAAACAACCAGATCTTCATCTCGGATTGTTACCAAAAAGGCGGAGTATTACTACAATTCGATAACAATCTCAAACCCAGCCCGGTTTGGACCAAGCGCTACTTCGGAATGCACATGATGACCCCGATCCTGCTGGACGATCATTTGTATGGCTTTGCCGGTCGCAATGTGCCGGACACCCAGCTGAAGTGCGCCAACCTCAAAACTGGCGAGATCGTCTGGGAGGATGATGCCCGTTGGAAAGAAGGACAGCGGATCTGCGGCCTCTTCAGGGGGTCATTCCTCAAGACTCCGGGTCGCTTGTTCTCCCTCGGCGAGGACGGCGCATTCGCGGAACTCAAGCTGACCCCGAAGGGACCGGAAATCGTCCAGCGCACCCGCCTTTTCACCGCGACCGAATCGTGGACCCCTCCCGTTTTACACAAGGGACTTCTCTATATTGTTCAGAACAGTAAAGGATTTGATGGCTCGTCACCACGATTAATCTGCTACGATTTTCGACAAAATTCGAAGTGATAAATGAGGCACTTTTGATCCATCAATTTCACGGAATTATCATTGACCCAGAATGACTTCAAAGTCATAATCTACAAATGGCAAAAGCAAAAGCGAAGCGGTATACCGCCGAGAAAAAAAGAGAAATTCTGGACTTCATTGATGCCCAAGGGCGTGGAGGACAGACCAAAGCAGTGAAGAAGTTCAAGGTGACTGCCGCCACCATCGCCTCGTGGAGGAAGAAGGATGCCGGTGGAGCCATCCCGTCCTCCCGGGGAGGAGGATCCAAGGAACTTCGTGCAATTCAGGACCTCGCCGCCATCGTCGCCGAGATCCAGAGTACCGAGGCTCATCTGGCCAAACTCCAGAAAGCCTACGACAAAGCAAAAGCAAAGCTCTGATTCACACACACAACCCAACAAGAACTCCCCCAATTCCCCGCCAAACAAAAAGGGCCACCTCCCCCGGTGGCCTTTTTTGTGTCCAGGCCTCATGCTCTAGCCTCCCAGATAACTCATTTCTGCCTTGGAACGACCTCCGGTATCGCCCCTCTCCTCAGAATACCGATCCGTCCGCTTCCCCCAAATGTTCTGCAAAAATGGCCCCGGATCGCCATCGTCAGAGTTGCGCAGGACCGGACGAAGATCCGCCCCGTCTCCAGCAAACAAACAAGTATAGACTTTGCCCTCGGCCGACACCCTCATTCTGGAACAATCCCCACAAAACGGTTTGGTCACCGATGAGATCACTCCAAACTCTCCCATTCCATCCAAGTATCGCCACTTGCGAGCCACCTCGCCCACATATCCCGCTTCGACAGGTTCGGCTGGGAATTCCCCGGTCACCGTCCGGTGAATCTCTTCCGCCGTAATCACTTGATCCATTTTCCAGCCGTTGCTCTCACCGACATCCATGTATTCGATGAAACGCAAGACTACTCCACGCTGTCGGGCCCAGCGGGCCATGGGCAGAATCTCGCCCTCATTGACGCCCCTCTGCACGACCATGTTCACCTTGACCGGAAGACCGATTGCCATCGCTGAATTAATCCCCAACATGACTCTCTCAATCTTGGCTCCCACTCCGTTCATCCGCGCAAAGATCTCTTCATCGAGAGCATCCAGACTCACCGTCACCCGGTTCAAACCGGCCGCAGCCAATCCCGAGGCATGATGATTGAGCAGAACCCCGTTTGTCGTCATCGCCAGATCCTCCACGCCGGGAACTGAAGCAATCATCGCGACCAGATCTTCCACTCCCCGTCGCATCAACGGTTCTCCTCCCGTCAGCCTGACCTTCCTCACTCCCAGATCCACTGCGGCCCGCACCACTCTTACCAACTCACCAAAGGTCAAAATCTCCTTCTTGGGGAGAAACTGATAACCGGGACCAAAAACCTCGACCGGCATGCAATAGCGACAACGGAAGTTGCATCGATCCGTCAACGACAGACGCAAATCCCTGACCGGTCTTCCCAACTTGTCTTGCACGCTGTCAATCTCACGTCCTTCGAGGAAATTGCCAGACCAATTACGCCGACTCTGACTTCAGGATCCGCTCTTCTGCCCAATCCTCGGGATCCCTTTTGATCCGCTGGCAGATCCGCTCCAGACAGTGCTCCCAGACCTCCTCACCATTGAGAATCTTGACCTCGATTCTCAAGAAGTAAATGGGCACATCCATCTCATAGGGTTTGGGAAAACGCACGGCATCCTTTTCCGTGGTCACGATCATATCAACCCCCCGGGTGATGCAGCGATACATGAAGGGCTCGATCTCCTTGGCCGTGAAAGCGTGGTGATCCGCAAAGGTGGTGTGAAACAAAACCTTTCCACCCAACTTCTTGAGCAGGCGATCGAAGCTTTTGGGCTGGGCGATCCCGGAAATCGCCCCGATATACTTCCCCTCGAGAGCTTCCAACGGCAACTCTTCATCGTGGAAGACCCCCTTCAAGTGTTTCGGACCATGGGTACACTCCATAATCTCTGCCTCTTTGTTATACTTCCTGATCCTCTTGATGAGTTCATCGGTTCCCCTCCCGTCACTCTTGGTGAGAAAGATGTAGTCGGCCCGCTTCAGATTCCCCGGCGGCTCTCGCAAGGTGCCTCGGGGTAAAATATATTCGATCCCGAAAGGCTCCTGCCGGTCCACCAGAACCACATCGATGGAATGTTCGAGCCCGA
>JBMHCW010000102.1:0-65442 GCA_049889715.1 Akkermansiaceae bacterium
GCGCTGGAAAGTGTAGCGATTTTTCGCTTGGTTATTCAACTCACGCCGAACCGTTGTGCGTTACGAATACCACCACCTCAACTACGCGGGTTTCATCCACCTTGCCTGCGTAAAAATCCTGCTCCAACATTTATGAGATGACTTCTAAGCATATGCTGGCGAAGAAAGGAAAGTAGCGAGATTGCCAAGGATTGAGGGAGGCTTCATGATCCGTGACATCCCAAGAGGATCGTTTACGTAATTGATTGATCAAAAGATGAAGAACCAAGTCACTCACTCCACTCTTGTTCGCTTTCTTGCATTGGGCTCTGCCATAGTTGCGGGATTTTCCACCTTGCAGGCCGAAGACAACTGGCCTCAATTTCGTGGACCGACCGGCCGGGGGCATTCGACTGCCGAAGATGTTCCCTTGAAGTGGAATGCTGATTCAGTCGTTTGGAAAACGAATCTCAAGGGAACGGGGCAGTCGTCTCCGGTGAATTGGGGCGACAGGCTCTTCGTCACCAGTGCTTCGGAAGATGGCAAGGAGCGCCATGTCCACTGTCTCAGCCGTAAAGACGGCAAGATTCTCTGGGAGAAGACCGTGACTTGTGGTTCCCCGGAGCATCCACACAAGATGAACAGCTATGCGACGCCCACCTGCGCTACCAATGGTGAGAGGGTCGTGGCGTTCTTTGGTCCCGGTGGTCTGCATTGCTTTGACATGGAAGGTGAGAAGAAGTGGTCGCGAGATCTCGGTGCCTTTCCCGGACCATGGGGAGTGGCTGCTTCACCCATCATTCTTGATGGGCTCGTCATTCAGAACTGTGATGCCGAAGGCGCTTCTTCTTTGGTCGCTCTCGACCTCTTGACCGGCGATCCGGTTTGGAAGACCGAACGGGAATCGAAACCCCGGGGCGGTTGGTGCACGCCGATCGTGATCGAAAACAAAGGAACCAAGGAGTTGGTAATCAATGGTGAATTGGGAGTGCGCGGATATGATCCCAAGACGGGTGAAGAACTGTGGTTTTGCAAAGCGTTCAATGGGCGCGGTTCGCCGGTGCCGGATTTTGCCGATGGTGTTCTTCATGTCGTGAGCGGAAAGCCGGGTGATACCTACGCCGTCAAGCCGGGAGGAAAGGGTGATGTGACGAAATCTCACATGGTTTGGCACACCAAGCGGAAGGCCGGCCGTGATCTTCCTTCGCCCGCCGTGGTGGACGGATACCTCATCGTCGTTTCCATGTCGGGTCGGGCCACCTGCTACGACACCAAAACCGGAGAAATTCACTGGGAGGAAAAGCTCGGAGTGAAAGGGGAGTTTGCTTCCTCGCCTTTGGTGGTAAACGGCCACGTTCTTCTTCAGAACGTCTACGGCGGAGGAACTCTTGTGATCAAACCCGGCAAGAAGTTGAACATCGTTTCGCAAAACTCACTGGGTGCCGAGGTCTCGGAAATGTTCCGAGCTACTCTCGCTCCCATCCAAGGCCAGATGTTCGCTCGTTCGGCGTCGACGGTTTATTGCATCGGGAAGTGAACTGACTTCTGTTGTTTAGTGGGGGCAAGGCTACTTGTTTTCTCCCCATCGAGTCTCCCAGATCGAGGCCAGCTCTTCGACAACCTGTGGCATCTCCTTGGCGAGGTCGATCGTTTCGGTGCGGTTTTTGGCGAGATTGTAGAGGGCCCACGGGCGTTTGCCTTCGCGCACAATTTTGTAATCTCCGCGGACAACCGCGTGAGTTCCTGAATGATTGAAGAGGTAGGCATGACTGCGGTCGTTCGAATTGCCTTTCAAAACGGGGACCAGCGACTTGCTTTCGTGAGGAGCGATCTTCTTGTCTTTGAACTTTTCGGGATAGCTTGCATCTGCGAGTTCGAGGCAGGTAGCCATCAGGTCGACAACGTGTCCACGTTCCTTGGTAATTGAGCCGGGCTTGGTCTTTAATCCGGCGGGCCAATGCACGATGGCCGGGGTGCAAGCTCCTCCGTTGTGAACGTTCGCTTTGTAGCGCCGCATCGGCGTATTCTGGGCGTGGGCCCAGTTGTGTCCCACGCTTCCATAGGTCAGTGGTCCTCCCATCGGGACGTTATATATGTCACCAACCGCTACCGTTCTTCCCTCTCGCTTGGCCTTCGCGAGAATATTGTTGGCAGTGTTCCAGCCGTTCCCGCTGAGGTGTTCGGGGCAGGCTCCATTGTCATGGGCGTAGATGATCAGCGTGTTTTCGAATTCTCCTGTTCGTTTCAAGGCCGCGATGATCCGGCCCATCGCTTGGTCCATATGATCGACCATTGCGGCATAAATCGCCTGATTACGAATGTGCCATTCCTTGTGATCGACCGATTCCCAAGTGTCAACCCGTCGCTCACTCTCGGGTAGCGGCCAGCGTTCTTTGTCGATGATCCCCATCTTGAGCATACGGGCATAGCGATTCTTGCGGAGTTGATCCCAGCCACTTTCGTATCGCGTGAGGTATTTTTGGATCGATTTTTCGGGCGCATGCAAAGGCCAGTGAGCCGCCGTGAAGGCAACGTATTGAAAAAATGGTTTATCTGATTTCGCAAAGTCTTCGATTTGACGAACAGCTTCGCTGCCGATTTTGTCAGTATAGTAGTAACCCTCGCCATCCGGTTCAGTGGCTTCGGTATCTCGCGTGAGCGTGTAAGGATCCCAGAACGAGCCGGCTCCGGTCATGGTGCCGTAGAAGGTGTCGAAGCCCCGTTGAATGGGGCCGTCTTTCTTGGGATCCATGCCCAGATGCCACTTGCCCACCATTCCGGTGGCATAGCCTGCTGTCTTGAGGACCTGAGGGATTGTGACTTGATCTGGGCCGAGCTTGTTGCTGTAGCGACCGCTCATGAGGGTGGCTCGGGTGGGCCAGCAGCGGGCAGTGTTGTAGAATTCGGTGAAGCGCATACCACCGGCGGCCAGGGAATCGAGGTGGGGCGTGTCGATCTCGCCACCAAAGCAGCCGAGATCGGAGAATCCCATGTCGTCGGTGAGAACGACTAGAATGTTTGGTCGTTCGGCGGAGTGTCCTTTGAGCACGGTAAGACACAGCATGATCATGGCCGCAATTCCGTGACGAGTGATGGACTTTTTCATGGGGTATTCTCGATGGACCTGCCGTTGGACGACAACATAAAACTGCGTTCAAGCGCCGTGGCCGGCTCTCCTTGAAAAGGACCTTGGCGCAGGAACCGGCACTTCCTACTCTTCGCGGTAACCCGCATTGATTCTTCCCATGACTGCTACTTCTTCTTCCCGTCGCTCGTTTCTGGCCACAGCCATTCCCGCCACCTTCGCTGGCTCTCTGATTGGAGCTGAGGAAAAGAAAGGACCATGGCTGAAAATCTCACTGCAGCAGTATTCCTTTGCGAGCATGTTTCGTTCGAAGGAGCTTGATCCTCTGGATTACCCGAAGTTTGCGGTGGATCAGACCGGAATCAAGGCTCTCGAATATTTCAATGGATTCTTCGAGGATAAGATCGATTCGGCTTCGTTCCTCACGGAACTCAAAAAGCGGGGGCAGGACTTGGGTGTGAAAAATCAATTGATCCTCTGTCGCTCGGATCTGGCACTGGATGCTGCGGATGCCGACGAGCGCAAGAAAGCTGCGGCGGTGTTGGCTCGGTGGGGGGAGTTTGCCAAGGAGCTGGGATGTCACTCGATTCGGGTTGATTGCCGGTCAAAGGGAGATCGTGAGGAGGTCAAGAAACAGGCTGTCGATGGTCTCCATCAACTGTGCGACCTGTTAAAGCCGATGAAGGTGAACACCATCGTCGAGAATCACGGCAATTGGTCGAGCAAAGGGGACTGGGTGAAGGAGGTGATGGAATCCGTCAAGCGGGACAACTGTGGAACTCTTCCGGACTTTGGCAATTTCAAAGGCTACGACAAGTATCAGGGCGTCAAAGACATGTTGCCCTGGGCCAAGGCGATCTGCGCCAAGGTGCACGAGATCGAGGAGGACGGAGAAGCTGCCCATACCGATTTCCATCGCATGCTTAAGATCGTCAAGGACGGTGGCTTCAAGGGATACATCGGAATCGAATTCGAAGGCGGGAAGAACTCGGTCGCCGGAGTGATGGGAACGAAGAAGTTGATCGAGAAGACGCTAAAGAAGCTGGGGTGATTTTTCATTTCGGGAAAAAGTCGGGAAGTATCCGCGAATGTGTCTGGAGAACCAGACCGCTGTCTTCATGTCGGCCGGGCAACTTGCTAATATACCAAGACAGGAAAAATCACTCAGCAGTTTCCAGATTAGGTTTCTCTTCCTCGTAGGCTACTCGAAGAGTAGGGAAATCACGACCAACCTGTCTGACTTTTAAGCCAAGTGGATTGAGTGCTGGGATGGCGGTTTCAGGCTTCCAGTGATCCATTGCCAGTTCAAAGCGAAAAAAACCTTCAAGCCCGGTCTCGTCAAAAACGAGACCTCCATCGAGGTATTTGCTGAGAATGTCCGCTAAGTCTTCCATCGAACCTGCCCGAAATTCATAGCCAAATCCACCTGAAGTCTGGGCTGTTCCCCAACTAGAGAAATCCGATTCTACAGGCTCCAGGTTGGCCGGATTAGAACTGGATTTTTCGATGATCCAGATTTGGTGAGATTCAATCTGTTCTTGGAATCGAAGACTAAAGATCGTTTCAAAAGAAAATTGAACGATTTCAGAGATTGTCCTCTCTCCCTTTGCCTCAACTTTAACGTCGTAGCGACGATCTTGTGGTAAGTCAGCATCGATAACGATAATTCCCGAGAAATCAATCCAACTAAGGATCATATCTCCCAAGAGAGCTTGCTCACCTTTCGCGGTTTTTCCGTCAGGCCCGTCCGATGAGACTCCCCAGATTTCGGTTGGCTTGTGAACTACTTGCTTAACGCTTATTTCTGGATCGTTCGAAAGCTCGGTATCGTAAGGTATTGCTTCTATGTGCTCAGGAAACTGGACTTCTTCCGAGGAAACATCATTGCGGCAGGACGGAATTAGAAATCCAATGAGGCAGAAAGCGACGAGCAATCGCAAAACTTCGTTTTCGTGTGTGTGCCAGAAGACCATTTTTGGTTACTCTTCCTCTGTGCCTCCCAGAGTTACGTTGATATTGTATTTGTTCTGCAGGTGCGAGTGAGCCCGGCTGGCCTGGCCGGTTTTTGGGTAGCGCTTGCAGGTGAGCTGGAAAGTGCGGATGGCTTTTTCCTTCTCTTTGGCTTCTTCGTAGGTGTAGCCGATCTGGAGGGTGGCTTCGGGAGCCGCCTTTTCGTCAACCTTGCACTGGTTGTAGAGGACGATGGCTTCTTTCTGTTCACCAAGTTTGCGATGGCACTTGGCGATGGCGAAGTAGTTGGCGGGGAAGCGATCGACTTGACGGTAACATGCGATGGCTTTCTTCCAGTCGGAGAGTTTTTCGTAACAGCCAGCGATGGTCCAAAGGTATTCCCCTGAGTTGTCACCATCGATCTCGATGAGTTGGCGATAAGTCTCGATGGCCTTGTCGACCTTGCCTTCTTCCATAAACATCGTCGCGATGTTCTTGAGACCGGCGACCTTGTCGTCGAATTCGTTGTAGAGGCGGCGGGCGTCGTCGCGCTTCTCGCGGGCCTTGTACCATTCTGCCATACGGCCTCGCAGGCCGTCGTTGATCCCGAACTGCTTGCCGATTTCCTGGTAGATTTTCATCGTTTCAGATGGGCGGCCAAGGGTGCCATTCAGATCGGCAATTTGATAAAGGAAGTTGGAGGCGAGGTCGGGACGGACGGTCATTTCAGTCCGGAGGGTGGCGATGAGCTGGTCTCCGAGTTTGATCGCAGCAGGTTTGGTTTTGGCGTCCTTGAGAAGGTGATTCACGGTTTTGACCGAGAGCTTGTAGACTTCGTCAAAAAGCTTGGGTCCCTTGTATGTGGTGGCGAGGGCTTTCTTTCCTTCGTCGAGCTTCTGGGCAAAGCAATGGAGTTCGGCAAGTTCGTGAGCTGCCTTGATGCAGGCATCCTTGGCGTGGTCGATTCGTTCCACCTTGAAGGTGAGTTCATTGAGGAGGGCCATGCGTTCCTCCATGTCCTGATGGAGCCGGGCATAGTGGAGGAGGTCTTGACGGGCCCGGATGGCGATCTCGTGTTTGGGGTATTCCTTGATGAGAAAGCGGAAGGACTTCTGGGCATCGGCGACTTCGCCCATTTTCCGGTAGGCGTCGCCCATGCAATAGGCGGCGATGGTGGCTTCGTGGGATTCGGGCCAGTAATCGATAACGGATTGGAAGCCATCTCGAAGCGCGGTCTTGGGCTTCTTGAGATTCATCATGGTGTGGCTCCACATCAACTGGGCGTAGGGAGCACCGGGGCTTTTTTCGTAGAGAGTGAGGAACTTTTCGTATTCGGAAAGAGCGACCTTGAAGTCGCCCTTGAGGAAGTGCTTCTCGGCGATCTTGATTTGATAGCGTTCGACCTCGCGCATCTTCTCGAAGGTCTTCACGTCGATTTGCTGGAGAGTGGAGAGCTTGGCATGGGACCAGGTGGCGAGGGCCACAAGGAGGGGGAGTATGAATTGGCGGGAAGTCATGGCGTTGTTTCCGGTTACTTTTTGGTGCGCTCCAGCCACTTGTTGTATTCGGCGTGGGCGTAGTAGATGATGTTGACTCCAAGTTGGTAGCTGGATTCCCAGACTTCGCGGGGAACTCCGGAATGGCCGTCGGCCCAAGCATCGCCAATATCACCGGGATGATAATAGGCGACCAGTCGTCCGTCCACCACCCATCCGAGGGCATCGCGTCGGCCGTGGGGTGCAACAATGGGGAGTTTGGGGAGCGGGTAGGGAATGCGGTGGATGGTGTGATCGAGGTAAACCGTGATCGGTTCAACGCGAGGGAGGATTCTTTTCATCATGGAGGTAAACTGACCCTCCCAACCGGAACTTCCTCCATTATCGCCGAAGAGCATTCCGTGGTGCTCGAGGAGATAAGTGCGCAGGATTTTCTCCTCCTTATCACTGGTATTGATTTGTTGCTGTCCGGTCATGTAGACCATCGGAGGGCTCTTTCGAGGTGGAAAGCTCCTGAGGCGCCCGATTTCCATCGGCTCCGGTCGATCGCTGACGGGGTGGCCGGTTCTCACGCCGTATTCGGTGAGGAGGTTGAGATCGGATCCCCGGTCCATATCTTGTTCCCAATCACCACCATCGTATTTGAGACGAATGAAGCGAACTTTGCCCCGGGTGGTGCCGGCGGAGAACCCGGCTCCTTCGCCCTTACCTTGTCCGATCTTGTATAGGTGTTCGGTGACTTCGAGAACCTGAAGCTTGACGTCATCGATGGGCGGGGGATTAAACAACACGCTGCTGTATGGATTGATGACGAACTTCTTGTTGATGACCTTCTGGATCTTGACGATTTGCTTGAGCTGGGTTTCTTCGCCGCCGCCAAGAGGCGATTCATAAAAGCTACAGCCCGGCAGGCGGGTCAGGAGAAAGGCGACGAACATGAAGACCATCGAGTAGCTCACGAGAGTGAGAAGGGATTGGCGGAGCTTGTGGTTTTTTCGTCCGAAATACCAGGCGACCAGCTGTCGGGGATCCCAGATGCGCGTTTTCCCGTCGGGTTCGGGAACTCGTTTGGACTCACGGTCGATCCACCAGACCGTCCAGGCGAGGCCGATGAAAAACAGGCCGCCCGTTCCGGCAGCGGAAATTTTTGACGAGAGCGAGTAGGAATAATTGGCGAGGGGAAGTTGCACCGCCAGTTGCCAGAGTGGGATGTAGCAAGCGGTGAGGATGGCCCGGCGGACCACGAGGGACGAATGCCGGTGTCGGCGGATCCAGTAATAGCAAACCGGGATGGCGGTGAGGAATCCGACGGCCAGGGTTTTGAGACTGAGGCGGAAGAAGACGTTGGCATCGAGCCAAAGGAGGCACCAGAGAAAGGCATAGATGCCGGTCAGCACTACCGGCCGCCGGGCCTGGCGAAGAATCAGGTCACGAAGGTGATTGGCTGGACGGTCCGCGGGCATGAATGGTCGGGCTTACTCCAGGTCCTTGAGGAAATCCTCCTTCTTGTCTTCGAGGGGATTCTTGTTGGGTGGCGCCGGAAGTTTTTCGTTCACCCCGAGTGGTGAGATTTCGGGTGGGGTGTCGGGAGGTGTGGTCCCGGGTGTCGGCTTGGCTGGGATTGGTCCCGGCGCCGGGGCGGGTTCCGGAGCCTTGGCTGGGGCGGATTCTGAAGCTTTCGCCGGTTCGGTAGCTGCGGATTCGGCCTCGGCGGATGATTCTTCCTGCAGGAAATAGGGCACGGCGGTAAGAGCGAAGATTCCTCCGGTGACCAGAATGAGCGAGAGAATGGTGGCTCGGAAGAGTTGGCTCGAGGCAACGACCCCCAGCATTTCCTGCGGACTCTTGCCTTTGAGTTGGCTCAGGAATTCCTGAATCTCGCGCACGGTGGCACTGGAGTTCGCTTTTAATTCCCGGAAGTCGGCCTTGGTGCTGGCCATGGAACTGCGGGTGGCGTCCGGGTTTTCGGATGGAGCTTTCATGATCTGCGTTATTGTTCTTCGGGCTCGAGAATATGGATGAGGTCTCCGCCTGCTTCGCTGATGGCGGCAATGACAGGTTCAAAGTGACTGGCCTTGGCCTCCTTGTGCACTTTGAGGAAAACGTTGCGTTGTCCAGCTGGAGCGTCGCCAAGGAGTTGGGCAAGAGCGCCTGCCAGTTCATCATTGGAGATTTCCTTGCCGTCGAGGTAGGTTTTGAATCCGGTGTCGATGGTGACGCTGGCCAGGGGCGCGCCCATCATTTCGACGTCTTCGAGATTGGCTGGTTGCCATTGAACGTGGCTGTCGTCCTGGGCCCGGGCAAGAATGACGAAGAAGATCAGGAGCAAAAAGCCGATGTCACCCATCGCGAAGGAGGGGACGGAGGCCGTCATTTTTTTGCGCTGAAGTTTCATTCGACGTTGATGACGCGTTCGGATTCGAGTTCGAGGGTGAGGATGCCTCCGGCTTTTTCAATGACCTGGGACACTTCGATCCACACCGGGTAGGGGGTATCGGGGGCGCTCTTGACGGTGACAATGCGATCGGCGTCGCGGGTCTTTTCCTTCAGGGCCGCGGCGATTCGCTGAGCGAATTCAGGAAGTTTGAGGGGACTTCCGTTGAGTACGATACTGGTCGGCGTGATCGAGACTTCGAGATTCTGGCTTTGGTCTTTCTTCTCGGTTTTCTCTTCGGTTTTGGGAAGGACCTGGGCAACACCTGTTTCCGGCTGCACGGCGGCGCAGACCAGGAAGAAGATGATGAGAATGAAGGCGATGTCCGAACTGGCGCTTGCCGGAGGGTCGACCAACACTTTGCCCCGTTGCAGTTTCATGAGCTTCCTTTATCGAGAGTAAGACGGAGAGTGACCACTTCGATGAGCTCGGCGGCGGACGATTCCACTTGAAGCACGAAGTCATTGATGAGGCCGGTAAAGTAGTTGAAGGCCATGTAGGCCGGGATGCCGACGATGAGACCAAACGCGGTGGTCAGGAGAGCCACCCGGATTCCAGAGGCCGCAGCCTGCACGATGTTTTGTTGGCCGATGTTGGCCTCGATATCTCCGAAGGCCACGATCATTCCCTGCACTGTGCCGAGGAAACCGAGCATGGGAGCCACCGAGGCAATCGTGGCAAGGATGGGCAGGTGTCGTTCGAGAGTGGCGACGATGTTGACGCCATAATTTTCCATGCTCTTGACCACCTGTTGCTCCAATTGTGCCTGGTCATAATTGAGGCGGCGGAGGACGAGATATTTTCGAAGGCCGTTGGAGAGAATTGCGGGAACCGGGCCGCGGGCGGAATCGCAGAGCTCGAGAGATTCTTCGACCTTGTCTTCGGAAAGCAAGGTGACCACCTGTTCACGCAGTTCGGAGGCGTCGGTTTCGAGAAGCTTCAGGCTGCGGTAGCGTTCGATAATCACCGCAATGGCCATTACGAGAAGGGCGAGAAGGGGCCACATGAAGGCGCCGCCTTCGATGAGGTATTTGAGGGCTCCGGTTTCAAAGAATCCGGCGGCAAGCGGGGAACCGGGAAGGTCGATGGACATGTTGTTTATTCGGTAATATTGGCTTCTCTTTCAAACTGGGCCAGCAGCTCGGGAAGAGCGAGTCGGCCACGGGAATATTTGGCGGCGTCGCTTTCGGGGAAATCCCAGCGACAACGATTGTAGCGGCGGAAGGCGTTCGGAATGTCCTTGGCCATGCGATAGCTTTCTCCGGCCCAGAAGAGGGCCTGGGCAGTCAGTTCCTGTTCGGGGAATTTTTTGACGAAGGTGTCGAATGATTGACCGCCTTTGGTGAATTCCTCGAGCTTGTAGTAACACTGTCCGATACGGAAAGCCATCTTGGGCGTCCATTCGTGATTGGGGAAACGCTCGAGGAATTTGGCTCCGACTGAAGCAGCCACTTCGTATTCCTCCTTCACATAGAAATGCTCGTTGATGCGGAGCATGACGTTTGCGATGAGAGGGCTTTTCGGGTAAGTGCCCGCGAGAGTTACGTAGGCTTCGAGTGCTTCGTCGAGCTCACCGGCTTCTTCGTGACACTGTCCCAATTTGTATTGTGAATCGGGAGCGAGATTGTGTTCCGGATGGTTGCGCACGATCGAGCGGTAGGCGGCGATTGCTTCGTCCCATGCTTCCATTTCCTGAGCAAATTGTCCGAGGAGATAGGAGATGCGGGGCGCATACTTCGGGTTGGGGTAGTCGTCGCGGAGGTCTCTCAGGACTCGTCGTCCGGAGGCGAGGGCCGCTGCGGCCTCTTCTTCGTGTTCAAGCTTGCGGTGGCTTTTGAAGAGCTCGAAGTAGCTTTCGGCAATGTGGAACTGAGTCTGAATGGCGAGGTCTTCGTCTTTGTAAATTTTGCTGAAGGCTGCCATGACACCATCGGTTCCCACCGCCACCGGAATCATTTTTTCGATAATCGGTTGACCATCGGGAGTCTGAATGACGTTGTCGAGATAGCCCACCGTGATTTCGTCTCCGAAAAAGCACTCGATCCCATCGCCGTTGAAATTGCCGGACGTTGGCTTGGTTCGGGCGAGCAGGGGGAAGGAGGCACTGAAGACTCCGCTATGGGACAGAGTTTCCTCGAGTTCAACCGTTTCGTCTTCGCCACTCGCGGTGACAATGCGGACGAGGGCCTTATCACGATCGCCCGAGATGTCACGATCGGGATCTTCGAGAACGAGGAAGATCTTCTTTCCCACGTGGGCAATTTCCGCGGCCTCTAGATACTCTTCGTCGGTGATCTCAAGTGTAGCGGCCGAGGCCATTTTCGCGGAAGCCTTGGGAGAGGTTTCCCGGCCATCGGGTCGTGAGTTGTCCTGATAACTTGCGGTGAAAGTGTCGGTGCCGATGACGCTGAGAACTGCCAAAGGGGCCGTTGCTTGATCGGAGCCGTCGTCGAGTTCGGCTTCGGGATCGTCATCGACTGGTAGAATGACCTTGCCCAGTCCTCCTCTGGGGAGAGTGCCATCTTCGGGCACAACGGTGGCGCTTTCGAGTCCACCAAGGAGCAGGGGGATCTGCCCGACGAAGCGTCCTTCGAGAAGAGCGGGGTTGCGGACTTCGGAGAGCGCTTCATTTTCGGTGGCAAAGGCGCGGGAGAGGACGCACTCGACTTGAATCTTGGCGCCCTGACTGGTGACAACATCGACGAGAACGGTGCTTTTCGAATCCTTGGCCTGATCGGGATCGATGACTTCGACGGTGAGGGGAAGGCGGTATTCGACTTTGCCGACGTAATCGGCCGGGCGATCGCTTGGGACGGGGATGAGCTGAGGTGCTCCTTCGATCGGAGTTTCGCTGTCGACGATTTGGATGCGGGCTTCGGTCGGCTCATTGAGCAAGACGACCGACTCACGGAAGAAGGCGTGTCCGGGGAAGGTGTTTTGGACGTCCTTGTATCGCAGGTAGACCTTATCGCCTTGTTTGACGACGAGTTTGCCTTCGGCGGGTTCAGCAGCGGTATCGATTTCGGCCAGAAAAACTCCGGTTGAGGAATCGGTTTCAGTGGCAGTGAGCTTGAGCGGGGGATCCGAGTTGACTTGGACTTCCACCTCTACGGTGTCGCGATCGAGTCCGATATCGAGATCGAAGTCCACCACTTCGGCGACGATCCGTTCACCGGGTTCGATGCGCAGAAGTTCCTTGCGGGAACCACTGAGAGAGCCTGATCCATCGCGATTGAAATCAAAGCTGATCGGAGTGATCTGGCCGTTGTAGTAGGTGGCGGTGAGTGAGCGGGTGAGAAGGCGGTTCCTTTGTTCGGCTTCGGCGGTCAATTCATCGAGGTAGGAAACTTCCACAGTGTCACCAGGGGCCAGTTCGAGAATCTCATTGCTGGCCAGCTGCATGACATCGGCAGCGGGTGGGATGTGTTTGGCATCGCCACCTGAGACTTCGACATTGCTGATGGCAATCGCTTCGCCCCGGTATTCGAGGAATTCGAACTCAAGATAGCGGAGTTCGCGGGAAGGCATGTTGAGAGTCCAACGATTTTCTTCCTGCTTGATCTCCGCTTCGGATTCAGGAGTGAACTTTTGGATGTCGGCGACCGAGCTGGGATCAAAGTCGGCTGCCACGAAGGGACGAAGTTTGAGGGTGGATGATTGCGGATTCTCGCGGGCAAGTTTGGCTTCCACCGCTGGATTCTCCGCGTTGGCGATGGTGAGAATGGTGAGTTCATGAACCCCACGGGGAGCGTAGATGTCGACGCCCTCATTCTGGGACCCAACGGGAAGCTCGAGGCGATTGTTGAACATTACGGCTGTGTTCCGTCCGGTCACTTCAATGCGAATGGCACCATCGCGTTCCTGGACAAAGGGGCCGGACCAGAGGAGGAAAAAGGCATCCTTGGTTTCTTCCGGGGCCTCCCATGAGAGGGTTTCCACCTTGGTCACCTCGGTGGGCTCGACCTTCTGGACCAAACCCACGATGTCGGACCACTTGTAATTCTCGCGAAGATTCTTTGCCTGGGTTTTGAAGACCCGCAGATTCATGTGGGGTTGGGGGAATTTGAGGAGAGGGGCCTTTTCAGGAGTGGGGAAGCTGGCGAGGTTGAACCAGAAGCGTCCGTCATGACTTCCACGAACCTTCATTCGAACGGGGGCTTCCTGTTCTGGGTCCGGCGACGTGAGAACGATGGTTTCGGTGGGTCGAAGTTCCTTCATGTCGACCGAAAGGGTTTTTGGAGCGGCACCATCGGGTTCACTGCGCCACATGGTATCGGTTGAATGATCAATCGCCATGAGCGGACTGTGATCGAGAGCTGAGTCAGAGGCCTGGGCTCCTGCCGGAAGTTCACCGGTCCGAGCCATGCCCTGGAAGACTCCTCCGTGTTGGCTGGTTTCATCGATCATCAACTGAACTTCGTCTCCGCTCGAGGCCGTGAGCTTCACGCTGACCTTGTCCTGATCAGTGGTGAGATCGCGGTCGCCATCCTTGACCTGAATGTAAACGAGGTTGCCGGGTTTGACCTGATCTTTGGGGCGCGAGGCGGACCGCGATAGTTCTTCCTCTTCTCCTTCGACTTCTTTCTGAAGAGTATCAGTGAACGACTCATCGTCTTCGTCGATGATTTCGCTGCTGGCCACTTCGAGGGAACCATCGGAAGCAATGCGCAGGCGGGTGTTGCTGAGAAACTCGAACTGGAATTGCTTTTTAAAGTCCTCGGGATAGTCGACCGAAATGATATCGCCGCCGGTGACTTGCAGGATGCCGTCGCCGGAGTTTGCTTCACCGAGTGTTGTGGGGAATTCGGTGAGGAAGATGCCCTTGCCGGCACCGCCGCTGGTGAGGAAGGATTCTTCGCGATCATTTCCAGGTTCGGTGCTGACGATGACGGGAATGCGGGTGTCGCCCCGGCTGATTCCGAGATCGAGATCCTGGACGACAACCGAAAGAGCCTTGCCTGGGGTGTGCCAGAGTTTTGATTCCTGACCGAGGCGCCCAACGGTGCGGAGGGTTTCAAGCTGGGTCAGGAAGCGTTGTTCGATCCCGTAGACTTCGGCCAGATTGTAGAGGGTTTCGTTGGCCAACTCGGTATCGGGAGCTTGTTCAAGAACGGAAAGGAAGATCTTTCGGGCGGTCTGGTTGTCCTCTTGACGGATGGCAAGGACCCCGCGAAGGAAATTGGCCCGGATGGAAATGGCGGGGTTCGGGCTTTCCGAGAGTTCATCGAAGATTTCGCCGGCGGAGTCGTAGACGCGTTGAGCCATGTAGGTTTCCCCGATGCCGAAGCGGGCATCGATGGCTTCGGGTTGCTCCTTGTAGAGATTGAGGACCGTCGTGAATTCGGCACGGGCGATGTCGTATTGTTTGGCCCGCTGGTAATTGCGGGCGAGGAGAAGCTGGATCCGCGACTTGTCCCGAATGTCGGCCTTGTCGGATTCTCCAAATTTGATCATCCATCCGCGGAGGATGTCTTCGGCACGCTCGTGATCTTCCTGGGTGCCTTGAGCGATGTGTGTTTCAGCGCCGAAGAGAAGAAGCTCAACCGGGAGTTCGTTCCGATGTTTGTCGAAGAGTTCCTGGTTGGCGTAGTAGGCCTGTTCGGCAAGGTGGTCATCTCCGAGACGGCGGTGAAGAATAATCTGAAGCAGCGGAGCGATGGGGCTATCAGCCGGAATGTCGGCACTCAGGGTGCCCATCTTCCCGTAGGCAGTTCTCAATGAATTGCGCGCAGCTGTGATTTCGGCATTGCCGACCGAGCGAATGGTGTTGAGGAGGCCGTTGAGAATTCCGGTGCCGAGAGTGAAGTCTTCGCGCGCGAGGGCGGCCTGGGCATAGGGATAGATACGACGCCATGATTCATAGTGGCGATCGGCCTGTTCGATGAGGGCCTGAGTTGCCAAAAGTCGGTCGATGGACTCGGGTTGGGTGGCAACGAGCTCGAGTCCAGCTTCGGTGCTGACTCGACCGAGACGAAGGTCGCGAACGATGCGGTAGACCCGCGCTTTCTTGTCTTCGCTCCATTCTTTTTCGTTGCGAGCGGTTTCCAACCATGTCCGGGTAGGCCACTCGCCGAGCCCCCACGAGCGGAAGGGGTGTTGATCGGCGCGAGTCCGTGATTTTTTCAAAAGGGCTTCCATGGCATCGAGCTTGCCTTCGAGGAAAAGCCGATTGGCCAATTCTCCGGCGTAGGTGCCGTGGTGATCGGTATCGGCATTCATCCGCTGCTGGAGGAAACTTTGTGCGGCGCCATCGTCCAGAGTCGAGGCATAGCGGAGGGCACATGAGACGTATTCCCGGTTGTTGGGTTCGAGATCCATGTGGGACTTCCACCAATTTGCCGCTTCATCCTTCATTCCGATTTCGTTCATGACATCGCCAATGCGAGTGCAGTGGGCGGAACGGTTCTGGCTGAGCTTGGCTGACTTGGAAATCCAGGGAGCGGCCTTGCGGATCAAGCCCTCGTCTTTGGTTTCCACCAGACGGAACCAAGTGTCGTAGTGAGCCGGTCCGGGAGGAATGGAGAGAAGATGGTTGGCCGCGGCGAAACGCATGGCCGCGCGTTCCTTTTCGTCGGTGTAGGCACTGGCTTCGAGCCACTGTTCGGCAGCCTGAAGATCCTTGGGGAATTCCTTGCAGAGTGTCTGGTAATGTTTGGCCGAGGTGGCCCGGGATTTGCCCCCGAGGTGATGGCGGTAGACGTAAGCAAGGCGGGAGAGAACAATCTTTCGTTGTTCCTTGCTGAGCTTTTGCTGAAGGAGTTGTTGGCAGGCCTGGCCGGACTTGCCGCCGTTTTCACGGATGGTCTTCCAGAGTTTGGTATTCTGATTTCCAAGGTGGGCTTTCCGGGCCGCCTGCCATGCGCGACTGTGGTTCTTATCTTTGGGGGAGCGTTTCCAAACCTGCTCCTGGAAACCGGCGAGGTGGGGAAAGGCTTTGGCGCTGGTGCTGACCGCGGCCAGGTCCTTTTTGAAGGACTCGTCACCGGAGGCTGATTCGTAGAGGAACCCGGTGATTTCCTCGGTCCAGGCATCGGCAGTGGGTGATTTGGAAAGATACTCGTAAGCCATGCGACGAGTCTTGGCATTGTCCTTCATGGCATCGCGATAGAGATCAATGGCTAGCACGGCGCGAAGGACACCCGCTCCGTCCGGGTTTTGACCGATGAGTTTCAGCAGGCCCTGCTCTGCCCTTTGGTGGTTTTCACCACACCATTTGACATAAGAGCGGGGGAGGTCGTGGATGCTGGTGTCGTTGCGGAGAATTTCTTCGGCGATGGCCAGGGCCTTGCCGGTGTCTTTGGCTGCAGCCGCTGCTTCGGCGGCGCGAACCAAGGGAGTATAGCGGTACTGATGATTGGGATAGGCAGCGAGGTAGCGTTTGGCTTCAGCTTCGATGTCACCGGGAGCCTTATTGGCGCTGACCATGGCATCAATAAGGCTGCGGTGAATGTCTTCGCGATTCGGCGCGAGGGCTTTCTTAAATGATTGAATGGCATTCTCGAATTGTCCCAGTCGTGACTCGAAGTGTCCGGTGCGAGCCCAGAGGTCACGCTTGGTGCTTTCGTTCATTGGTGCATTGCGACGAACCAGGGTCTTGCCAATCTGAAGTCCTTCGGCCCACTGTTCCGCGCGTTCGGCGGCATGCATGCTCTGGATGCCGACTTCGGTCAAGGTGGGGGAGGCAGGGAGCTTGGCCACCATGGCGAGACCGAGGGCCGAGGCTTGTTTGAAGGAAGTGCCGTTGTTGGCCGCGATGGCCAGTCGAATGGCGCGCACTCCTTGGTCGGTCTTGCCACCATTGCGCCAGATTTGGTCGCGTTCAACGGCGGCGAGATTCTTGCGCCCGGTATATTCCAAGGCGGCGGCCATGCGGTCGCGGACCTGGTTTTCGAGAGCGTGTTTCGGAAAGATTTCGAAGAACTGTCGGCCGGTAATGATGACATCTTCGTGTCGTGCAGCAGCGGCATAACCTTCCATGAGCTTGAGCATCATGGCCGCCCGTTGCGGGTTTTCAGTTTGGGCGCGGGAAAACTTGCCGGCGTTCCGAATGAGACCGAAGATTTGTTCGTTCTTCCAGTAGAGGTCGACGAGCTGGGTCATCAGTTTGCCTCCGGTGACCGAGGCCTCGGTGGTCTCCTTCAGCTTGGCTTCCAGATCCGCGGCCTGATCGGCTTTTGCCGGAAGGACGAGGGCGAGAACGAGGGCGAGATGGGGAATCGATGTTTTCAAAATCCTGCTTTTTTGAGCGCTCCGACAATCTTGTTGGCTTCGGAAGCAATTTCACTTTCGGGGTAATCACTAATCAGTTGTTCGAACTTCCGGCGGGCTTCCGGTTTGCGTTCGAGCTTGTAGAGGCAGCGACCGTAATTGAAGAGAATGACATCAAGAAAGTTGGCGTCCGGATGATCGGAGAGCACGTTTTCGAAGACATCGATGGCCCGGGTGAAATCCTCTTTCTGATAGTAAAAGGCGGCCATCTTGGCGACGGCATCACCGACGCGACCGGAATCGGGGAACTGTTCGTAAACTTTCTGGTAGGCGAGGAAGGCCTTTTCAAACAATTGTTCCGAGCCAGCCTGGGCTTTCAGGGCCATGGCTTCGTAGCACTCGCCGGTATAGAACTGCCCTTCGCCCCGAAGGGGACTCGAGGGAAGTTTGGCGATACTCGAATAAAGGCTGATGGCGCGGGCGAAGTTTTCCCGCTTCCGTTCGACGTGAGCCTGTTGAAGCATGGCTTCGTCGACGAACGAGCTGGAAGGAAACTCATTGAGGAGGCGGCGGCTCATGCCGAGAGCGAGATCCAGTTTATCCATCGCGAAGTAGATTCGCCAGAGCTGGACGTAAGTTTCTTCGAGGAGCTTGCCGCCGGACTGTCGGGCTTGTTCGAGGATTTCCTCGCAGACGTCGAGGGCCTCGCTGTACTTCAGGTTGGCTTTCTCGTTCAGGCCGAATTCCTTGTAGTGGTTACCGACTTCGGTGAGGGCCGAGGCCGTTTGGAGTTTGGTTTTGAGGCGGAGTTCTTCGTCGGAAATGTCGGTACGAGTGACGCGAACTTCTCCGAGGTTGCCTTCGATGATCTTGGTTTCCGAAGTCCGAATTTGGGTGCCCTCGCCGAGATTTTGGGCGTCGCGATAAACAAGGCGGACGGTCTGTCCCGGTTCGCCGGTGAGCGAACCTTCGGCCGTTCCCAGTCGAAGGGGAATGGCAAGGCGGAAGACGCCGCGTTGTTCCTGCTCCCTCAACGTGACAGGAACCGAGCGCACCATGAGCAGGGGGTCAATTTGTGATTTCAAGTCTTCGCCATCGGGGCCTTCGACGAGCTCCCCGCTGGCCACGCCCTTCGCCAATTCGTCGTCAATTTCGTCAGGAGTCTTCCGACGAAAAATCTGGATGTTGGCTTCGACCTTGTCGGCGCCTTCGGTGGTGTCGTGATCTGCATCGGTGACCTGGAGGTGAAGGTGTTTTCCAAGGACGGCGGCGGGAAGATCCCGTTCGTAAGATCCATCGGTAATGCGGGCGATACCATTGCCGACGACCACGACTTCCTTGAGTCGTTTTTCATCAAAACCCTTTTCAGCGGTGTGGGCATCGGTGTAGGTCACGGAGATCCGGTCGCCCCCGCGGATTTCAAGAGTGCCGTTGTTGGGAACGGCTTCAGCAAGAGAAGTGGGAATTCGTCCGAGGGCGATGCGGGCGTTGCGTCCAACCGGGTCGCAAAGGATTGTTTCCTCGTCACCACTTTTGGAGCGACAGTGGATTTTGATCTGACTGCCAGGCTCGAGAATGGCGAAATCCTGATCGTCGATTTTGACGTAGAGGCGTTTCCCGGCTTCGACTTTTTCAACGGTGGAGTCTTTTCCGGAAAGAGCAGTGCCCACTTTTTCGAGAGCTTCGATGGCCCGGCTGTAGTGGCCCAGCTTGAAGTGGCCGAGGCCGATGTAGTAGTAGGCTTCGTTGACTTCGGGTGAGGTGGGGAAGAGCTCGATGACATCCCGCATGATGGTGAAGCACTTGCCGTAGTTGCCGGCTTCATAAAAGCAGGCACCGGTGTTGAGGAAGGCGTAAGCCCGTTTTTCGTCGTCTTGATTCGATTCGGCAGCGGCAGCTTCGAAGTGGAGGCGGGCTTTGTCGAAGTCCTTGATTTCCTTGAGGAGATGATCGGCGAGGCGGAGGTGGGCTTCGAAGCGAACCTGACTGCGGGGATATCGCTCCACGACCGATTCCCAGATCTCAAGAGCCTTCTCATTTTCGCCCAATTCCAGTCGGGCATCCCCGGCTTGGAGAAGCTTGCGGGCAGCTCGGTCTTCGATGATGGAACCCCGTTCGATGGTCTTCTCGGACTGCGCGAGAAGGGGCAGGGTCATTAAAATTGGAAGAAGGAAGCTGAGCAGGCGCGGCATCTTTAATTCTACGCCAAGGAAGATGAAGGACTGTCTAGTTTTCTCCAGCTTCTTTTGGAGGAGTTGTGGGTGGGGAATAGGGATTCTCGGGATCGACTGACGAGGGTGGGATGAAGTCCGGTGAGGAGTTTTGCCGGGCTTGCAATTTTGAGACGAAAGCACGGACGAGAAAGGCGGGAATGGACCCGATGAGGCCAATCATCCAGCCCATGAAGAGGACGGCAACGTTCCCTCCCACGCCATCGTACATTTCATCACCTCGTTCTGCCGCTGCCTGAAAGCGGTAGGGAGTGGAAAGCACTCGTTCGATGATGGCGAGAAGCCAGACTAAGAGAACGACAGAAACGAACTTTCCCCACGATGTTCGGGGGAATTTCGGGAATTTGGGATTGGCCAGAAAGAGGAGCGGGATTCCAAAAGTGATCAAGTATTGAGCCAGTTGGAGAACTGTCAGCATTGGGCGAGCTATACGGGCGGATCAATGAAACAATCACGTGAGCTTTCTCGAGTCGCGAGAAAGCCCAGGGGGATTGTTGGGGGGCGTCTTGGCGGATTGGAATCCGCCGTGACTTTATGAAAACAACTCGTGGATTGGGGAGGCTTCCTCGCGGACGAGGCGCATGGGTCGACCGAGAGGTGTGGTGAGTTCCTTTTGAAGGTCGATGCCGAGGGCGTGGCAGAGGGTGGCGTGGAGGTCGGGGACTTTCACGGGGCGCTCGGCTGGGTCCATGCCGTCTTCGTCAGAAGCACCGACGATCGTTCCACCCTTGATGCCGCCGCCAGCCATCATGCAGCTGAAGACGCGCGCCCAGTGGTCACGTCCGCCGCCGTCGTTGATGCGGGGCGTGCGGCCGAATTCACTGAGAACAACCACGAGAGTCTTACTGAGAAGACCGTTGGCTTTGAGATCGGAAAGAAGTGAGGCGATGGCGGGGTCCATGACGCCACCGTGGTTGCGCATGGCTTCGAAAATGTTGCCGTGGTTGTCGAAACCACCGCGGTTGACCTGCACGAAACGAACACCCTTTTCGACGAGACGACGGGCAAGGAGAGCGCCGCGGCCGAATTCGGTGTCGCCGTATTTTTCCACGGTAGCCGCTTTCTCCTCCTTCAGGTCGAAGGCCTTGAGAGCCGGGCTTTCCATGAGAGCGACTGCATCCTTGAGGGCGGTTTGAGAGGCTTTTAATTCCTCGGCGCCTTTCGCAGCGGTGGTGCGGCGGTTCATCTTTTCGAGGATCTGAAGGCGCTGCATGCCACGGGCATGGCTGATGCCTTCGGGGAAGGTAAGGTAAGGATCTTTTTGGCCGGGGCGACCAACGAAATAGGCTTCGCACTGTTGTCCAAGATATCCGGCGCGTGCTCCCTGACCGCTGATGCTGACGAGGGAGGGGAGGTCACCGAGAGGTTCGCGTTCGTGAGCGACGATGGATCCGAGTCCTGGATGGACAATGGCCGGGTTCTGGTTGAATCCGGTCTGAAGTTCGTATTGCGCGCGACCGTGATCCCCATTGGTTCCGGCGATGGAGCGAATGAGAGCGGCGTTGTGCATTTGCTTCGCAAGCTGCGGGAAGATCTCCGAGATTTCCATGCCGTCGACCGAGGTCTTGATGGGATTAAACTCACCTTGAGTCTTGCGGCCGGGCTTGGGATCCCAGGTGTCGAGGTGACTCATGCCACCGCTGTTCCAAAAGAGGATGACGTGCTCGGCTTGGGCTTTTTTGGCATCGGCTTTTGCTAGGAGCTGGCTAACGGGCATGCCGAGCATGCTTGCGCTGAAGGTCTTCAGCATGTTGCGGCGGGTGTAGAGATAGTCTTTGCAGGCCATGGGTCGTGAGGATGTTGGAGTTGGGTGGATGGGTTGGAGAGAGTTATGGGATAAAGCGGAATTCGTTGCTGTTGAGAAGAGCCCAACGCAGATCAGCCATGCCTTCGGCCGAGTTGTTCACGATGATGCGGGCGTCGGCTTTTTCTTCCTTGCTAGGAAGGCGGGTGAGGATTTCCTGATAGGCCCAGTCGATGGCGAGATCCTGGTCTTTCTTGAGGAGCTTGGAGATGGGTTCCATGGGCCCAACGCGGGAGGCTTCATGGGTCATGCGGCCGTTGAGCATCATGAGTTGCTGCCGGAGCGAAGACGCTTCGTCGCGGAACTCGCCAAGTCCAACGCGAGAAGGTTGTCCGAAGACACGCAGGAAGTGAGCAGGCGGAGCGGGGGTGGCCATCCGCATGGCACTGTCGAAGCGGGGATTGTCATCAATGGTTTCCGTGATGGTTTCGGTTTTGTATTTCATCACGCGGCGATTTTGCTCCCGCTGCATGGCGGCCATTTCCTCGGCCTTGATTTGCTCGTCGGATTTCATCCGCATTGCAACAAGCTCGGTTTGCTCCTTGCTGCTGAGGATGGAATTGAAGTCGATCTTGAGAGACGATTCGAGGTCGTAACCATCGTCGCGCATGGCCATTTTTTCTTCCTTCATCATTGCCGGGGCCGGTGCGTCGTTTTCGACCATGGTGTATTCACCGGTCGGAACGCGGATTTCACGGGTGACTTCCTTGTTGTTGGCACCTTTGGGCCACTTGTAGTCTTGAAGGTGTCCGGCGATTACGACGCTATCGTAGATTACCTCGCCAAGCATGCGGCGGGTCGGAGCTGCGGCAAAGTTAGCTTCACTTTTCTCGCGAAGCTCAAGCGGGGTGTCCGCGGGAAGCGCCGAGCGGCGGTAAACATCGGAAAGGGTGATCATGCGCACCAAGGTCCGGAAGTTGTAGCCGCTCGCGATGAATTCCTGGGCGAGGAAATCGAGCGTCGAGGCGTGATGCATGCCGTTGTAATCGGAGAAGTTATCGAGAGGCTCGACGAAGCCGCGCCCGATCAGCTCAGCCCATACCCGGTTCACGAAGGCGCGGGCGAAGTAGTCGTTGCGCGGATCGGTGATCAGGTCGGCAAGTTGTTTGCGAAGTTCACTGGCCCGGTAGAGTTCGCCGTGAACGTCGAGTTTGCGGCTCTCTTCCTTGGCCTCCTTGAGAACGGGATCGCTAGGGCGTCCGACGTTGGGTTCGACGGAGTCCAGAAGAGCGTCGAGGGAAGCGGTGCCGTCGTCTGTGGAATTCTTTTGCTCCCGAGCAATCATGGCGGCTTCATAGCGCTTGATGTAGTCGGGCTTTTTGTCAAAGTGGTTGGCTTGGAAGGGGAACTTGGGTTCGACGGGTTTGCGATCCTTGGCGGCGGCCTTGTCTTCGGGTGGCCAGAGGACGGTCATTTCGTCGCCTTCGGTGGTGTAGATCGACCCGTTCTGACGACGACTTTGCACTCGTTTTGTTTTTCCAAAAAAGGCGGCCAGATCGTAAAAGTCTTCCTGGGCCCAGTCGTCAAAGGGATGATCGTGACACTGGGCGCATCCGATGCGAACGCCCATGAAAATCTGGGAGGTGGCGGCTGCGAGCTCCATTGGGGCGGCATCGTCGCCAAGAATGTATCCCACGGCGGGATTGGAATTGGCGCGGCCAGAAGCACTGATGAGCTCGCGGACGACTTCATCGTAGGGCTTTTCCTGATCGATCGATCCGTGAATGTAGGCGAGGAGCTGGTTGCCACCTGTCACATTCGAGCGAATGCGAAGCATGTCAGCCATGAAGATCGTCCAGCGATCGGTGAAGCGAGGGTGGTTGGAAAGCTTGTCAATGAGTTTGACACGACGGTCGGTGCCCCACTTTTCATATTCCCGCACTTCTTTCATGGTGGGAATCCGGCCGATGAGGTCGATGGTGGCACGTCGCAGGAAGGTGGTGTCGTCGATGGTTGAGGTGGTGATGACTCCCGAATCGGCATTCTCGCGCTTCATGAGGTCATCGAGCATTTCAGCGGCTTCGTAGACTGAATCCGGAGCTTTTGTGGGCATGGCCACACGCTTGGGCTTGTCGGGTTTGCGTTCTACAAGAGTGAGCCCTTCGGGCCAATGGGCACCGGTTTCCACCCAGGCATCGAGCAATTTGAGATCTTCGTGTTTCAGCATCTGCCCTTCATCAGGCATGACACCCTCGTCAATCGGGCGAAGGTGGACGCGGATCAGAAGCTCACTTTCCTCGGGCTTTCCGGGAACAATGGCATCAGCGGTATCGCCGCCCTCCATGATCTTTTCGTAGGTGTCCATCCGGAGGCCACCTTTCACTTTGTCCTTGTTGTGGCAGCGAACGCAATTCGTCTCAAGAATGGGCTGGATTTGCTCACGGAAGTCGGGAGCGGAAGCGGAAACCATGGATGCAGTTGCTAGGAAACTCAGAACACGAATCATGGGAATTGGGTAGCTCAAGGTGTGAAAGCAATCGGGATGGATGGCTTAATAGAACAATTACCCAGAGTTGGAAAGATTCCTTTCGTTTGTTGTCTTCGAACGTGAAACAATTTTGTTTCGTTTAAAAAACGACTTCCCGGGGGACACGGGGGCAGTTCAGCCGCGCGGGTGGAAGTTTTTGTGGACTGCTTTCAGGCGTTTCTGGTCGACGTGAGTGTAGATTTGGGTCGTGGAGATATCGGCATGGCCGAGGAGTTCCTGAATGACCCTCAGATCTGCGCCGTTTTCGAGGAGGTGAGTCGCGAAGGAATGGCGGAGCAGGTGAGGGTAGATGTTTTGATCGATGCCGGCCTGTTTGGCCCTTTCTTTCACAATCTGGCGGACTCGATCGGGAGAGAGAGGTCCGCCTCGAACAGAGATGAAGACTTCGGAGGAGGTCTTTCGGGTGACCAGAGTCGGGCGTTCGTTGGTCAGGTAGCCTTGCAGAGCTTCAAGAGCGCGACCGCCAACCGGAACCAGGCGGGTTTTGTTGCCTTTTCCGGTGACGCGAAGGAATTGGTCCTCGAGGTCGAGATGTTCCAGTCGCGAAGAGCAGATTTCGGAGAGCCGGAGACCCGAGGAGTAGAAAAGTTCGAGGATGGCGAGATCACGTCGACCCAGCTTTTTGGCGGGATCGATGGAGGAGAGAAGTTGATCGACGGACTCGGCGTTGAGGGTTTCAGGGAGTTTGGCGGCTGTTTTGGGGGCGAGAATAGGCTCGGCTGGGTCGATTTCGATCACGTGGCGCTTTTGGAGGAAGCGGAAGAAGACCTTGAGGTGGACAAGGGTGATCCGCAGTGAAGAAGCGTCGAGTTCGGTTTTTCGCAGGTGAGCGAGGAAGGAGGTTAATTCGTCGGTTCCCAGGTCGCGCCATTCCTTGTGTCCTTGGGCTGAGGACCACTCTATGAGTTTTCCCAGTGATTGTTGAACTGAGAGTTGGTAGGCCGTCGACAGCCCTCGTTCGGTGGCGAGGTAGAGAATAAAGCTGTCGATCTGGATTTGCATCTGGTCAGCAGGTGAGGCATCCGGGGCAATTCTGCACCATATGCCCTGGGGCAATTTCGGTGAGTTGTGGGACAGCGTCGGTCAGGCAGAGCGAAGGGTCGCCAATGGTGTTCCGGGGCAGGAATGAGCAGGACGAAGGAGGACTGGAAAGGGTCGGAGGAAGACCGGGAATGGTGTAAAGCTTCTCGCCCTTCTCGTGGGTGGCCGGGATACTTTTAAGGAGGGCCCTGGTGTAGGAATGACGAGGATTAGCAAAAAGATCGTCAGCCGAGGCGGATTCCATGACGCGACCTGCATACATCACGTTCACGTGGTCGCAGACTTGTGAAACGACACCGAGATCGTGGGTCACCAGGATGACCGCCGTCCCCAATTCCTTCTGGCGATCTTTGATGAGGTCCAGAACTTGTTTCTGAACGGTGACGTCGAGAGCAGTGGTCGGCTCATCGGCAATGAGGAGCTCGGGGCGGGTGATCAGGGCCATTGCGATCATGACCCGTTGGCGCATTCCCCCGGAGAACTGGTGCGGGTAGGCCTGAATCCGTTTTTCGGGATCAGGGATGCCGACTTCTTCCAGGGCTTCAATAGCCCGGTTGAGTGCGGCCTTGCCTTTCAATCCTTCATGAAGCTCAAGGGGCTCCATGAGCTGGGTGGAGATCTTGAGGTAGGGATTCAGCGATGTCATCGGGTCCTGGAAGATCATCGAGATTCGTTTGCCCCGGATCTTGCGCAGCTCGGTTTCACTGGACTTCAACAGGTCGATTCCTTCAAAGATCGCGCTCCCGGAATGAATCTTCCCAGGAGGTTGTGGGATGAGACCAAGCAGGGAATAGCACGTCACCGATTTTCCTGATCCGGATTCTCCGACAATCCCAAGAGTCTGGCCTTTTTCGACCGAGAAGGAAACGTCTTCGACTGCATGGACGATTCCGTTGCGAGTGTGGAACCGGGTGGTGAGATTCTGAACGTCGAGCAGAGGCATGGCTTACTCCTTTGACTGTGCCTCCTTGTGATCGATCTGGAAAGGACGAAAGGGTGTACTAGCGGTCCAATCGATCCTTTTTGCTGCGGGAACGGAAAGAGAGCGGGATGGGAAGGCCGTCGGTGGGGTGCTTGTCCTTGATCGTGTTGACAAGATAGCCTTGGTAGGATTCCACGATGAGGTGTTTGTCATTCACGAAAAGGACGTATTCAGGGACGGGGATGGCCTGGTAGCGGTCGTTGACTGCCGTGGTGGCGTAAAAGAGCTTCAGACGTTTGCGATGTCGTTTGTGCTCGGGAGGCGGAACCTTGATGAAGGCATCCTGCAGGAGTCGGTTGAGTTGGCCGGTGCCAATCACCTCCTGCGCGTTGTCGCGGATCCGGGTAATGGTTTTGAAGATGTGCTGGATGGCCTGTCCCTTCATGGCTGAGACGCAGACGAAGGGGGCATAGTCTAGGAAGAAGAGTTCCCGGCGAAGGTGTTCGCGGGCCTCTTCGACTCTGGCGCTTTTTTGCCCCTGAGGGTGGTAGAGGTCGAATTTATTGGCGATGATCAGGCACGGTTTCTTTTCTTCCTGAATCATGCGGGCGATCTTGCGGTCCTGGGCGGCGACTCCGGCAGCAAGATCGATGACAAGAAGGCAGATGTCGGCCCGGCGAATGGAGCGTTCGCTGCGCATGGCGGAAAAGACCTCGACCGAATCCTCCATGCTGGACCGCTTTCTCAGCCCGGCGGTGTCGATGAGGTTGTGTCGTTCGTTCCCCCAGATGTAAGGGACGTCGACGGCATCGCGAGTCGTTCCGGCGACATCGGAAACGATGGTGCGCTCATCTTTGAGAATGGCATTGATGAGGGAAGACTTCCCGGCATTGGGCTTTCCGACGACGGCAATTTTGAGGCCATCCTTGAGTTCGGCTTCGTCCACTTCCTCGAGTTCCCGGGTTTCCAGTTTGGAAAGTTCGGATTCCATCCGGTCCACCAGATGATCCATGCCGCGTCCATGTTCGGCGGAAGTGGGGATGCCGTTGCCAAAGCCGAGGCGAGCGAAGTCGCTGGCGGTGTCATCATGATCCGCGCTGTCGGCCTTGTTCATCACGAGGACGACGTTGGGATTGGATTTGCGAAGGAGTTGTGCGACTTCCTCGTCGATGGGATTGATGCCGGCCCGGGCGTCGACGACGAAGACGATGAGATCGGCGGAATCCATTGCAATTCGGGCCTCGAAGGTCACCGCATTGGAAAAACCGTCCTCATTCACGGCACAAATTCCTCCGGTGTCGACCAACTCGCAGGGAGTTTCGGTCAGGGAACAGGGGGCCGCGATGCGGTCGCGGGTGACACCTGGTTGATCGTGGACGATGGCGATGCGTCGTCCGGCCAGACGATTGAAAAGGGCGGACTTCCCGACATTGGGGCGTCCGACGATGGCAATCTG
This sequence comes from Akkermansiaceae bacterium, assembly GCA_049889715.1. Taxonomy (GTDB): domain Bacteria; phylum Verrucomicrobiota; class Verrucomicrobiia; order Verrucomicrobiales; family Akkermansiaceae; genus SW10. The sequence goes on from JBMHCW010000102.1 coordinate 27,095, forward strand.
GAATGGACTGATGGGCATGGCTCTGGAAGGGGTCCTTAGGCAGGGTTTCTGAAAAGGGCAAGACGGGGGACTGGAAAAGAGCCGGATGTCCCTGTGATCAGACGAGAATGGGAACGCCGTCCGGCTTGAGGGCATCGGCGGGTGGCCCCTCAAAGTTGTCGAGGATGAACTTGTCCCATTGGTCCCGGGTGGTCTTGGAAAGTTTTTCCTGAATGTCCTCTTCACATTCCGAACAGACCATCATCGGAAAGGGGTCGAAGACCATGGTGTCGCCGAATCCCATGCAGGCGATTGAGTAGTTGGTCAACTCCTCGAGAGGTTTCCCGCAGGTGGCGCATTCCTGAATCCAGTCTTCCGTCCTGTCGCTATCCGCCAGTCGCTCGCTGCGGGCATGAATGTGTTTGTTTCGGTCGAAGAAATTGTTGATTCGGGAGCGCGATTCCTCCGAAAATTCGTCGGCCATCTTTTGGCGGCAGGGCAGGCACATTGCGTACTCGAAGACGCATTCGGGGCCCCGGAAGACTTTCGTCACAGTGTAGGGATCGGAGATTTCATGGAAGTCAGCGTCACAAGTGAGGCACTTGCGGAAAGGCTTTTCGTGTTCCAAAGAATGGAAAATGTCGGGGATTTTGCTCATGTCTGAGAATTACCCGCAGGGATTACAATTCCAACGTTTTTTGCAGTGGAAGGTCCGCGATTCTTTTGCGAGAAGCAGCCTTGTCATTTAAGGTTCCGGGTCGACCGTTATTAGGGATTGCTAAAGATCCCGGAATCGAAAGACTGATTCTCAAGCACTCGTAACCTCCCCCACAACAAATTATGGCCGAAGTTCCAACCAATCCTGAAGAGACCGAAGAAGTAGCCCCCGAGAAAGGGAGTGCCGTTGGTCTGGTGTTTTTGTCGCTCCTCGTTCTTGCCCTGATCGGAGCACTTGCTGCGATTCCCGAATACATCGGTAAGAACCCGGAAGTTCAGAAAGCTTTTGCCGAACCCCAGTGGTGGCTTGAAAACATCGGGGCCTACCACACTTTGATTCTCAAAGTGCCCATCGGGATCATTTTCCTGACCGTGGCGATGGAAGTTTGCAGTTGGTTGTCCTTCGGGAAATACCGTCCAATGACCGGCGTGGCCTTGTTTCTGGCCCTGATCACCGGGGCTCTCGCCTGTGTTTCGGGATACGTCGACATGCAGCTGAGCGGTTACAAGAGTGAGGCCTGGCAGGATCACATGTGGGGCGGAATCATCTTTGTGGGCGTTCTCGGCTTGGCCTTCCTCGCCAAGCTTTGGGGGGGGCGCAGCGGATCCAAGGGGCCTGTTTATGGAATTTTGATTTTAGGAGCGGCTGGGACGATGGGCTGGTCGGCCCACATCGGAGGTAAGGAAAAACACGGGAAAGATCCGATCACCGACACCCTGATTGGCTTGAAGCTGGTTAAGGATCCCAAGGCCCAGCAGGTGGACGCCGGGGAAGGAGATGCTGCTCCACCCGCAGCATCTGAACCCAAGGATCGTCTCGCCTTTGCGCACGTGGTCATGCCGATTTTTGACAGCAAGTGTCTGGCTTGTCACTCGGTGGATCACAAGAAGAAGGGTGGTCTTCTCATGGACACTTATGCCGATCTTCTCGAAGGAGGTTCGAGCCAGGATGGTGAGGATTACCGGACTCTCGTTCCTGGTGATGCCGAAAAGAGTTATCTGATCGAGGTGCTGAATCTTCCTCTCGACGACGACATGCACATGCCGCCGGAGAAAAAGACCCAGATGGAGGCCCATGAGATCGAGCTTCTCACCTGGTGGGTCAACAGCATTCCAGCCAGCGACACCTTGGAGGACAAGACGCTTGCCGAGATGGGAGCTCCCGAGAACATTATTGCTGCTGCCGCCAAGTTAGTGACTCCGGAAGAGTTGAAAGCGGCCGCTGATGCCAAAGCTGCCGAGGAAGCACGGATTGAGGCTGAGAAGTCGGCCAAACGCGAAGCTTTGCAGACGGCCTTGGACAACCTCAAGAAAGAGGATGCCTTCAAAACCTCGCTCAACTACGCCTCTCAGGAGTCCACCGATCTTGAATTCACCGCGGTCAGCCAGCGCAAGAATCTGAACGATGAAACCTTCAAGAAACTCGATCCGGTCGCTGAGGCTCTCACCTCCGTCAAGGTCGGTTCCACATCGTTGACCGAAGGAGTTCTGGTGGAGCAGCTTCCGAAAATGAAGAATCTCAGAACGTTAGATCTCAGCGATAATGAGATTGGGGACCCCGTGCTTGATGCGGTGGCCCAACTCGAGCATCTCGAGTGGTTGAACCTTTACGGAACGAAGGTCACCGACGAGGGGTTGATGAAGCTGAAGGGGTTGGGCAAACTCAAAAAAATCTACCTTTGGAATTCCCAGGCCACTCCGGAAGGGGCTGAGGCCCTCTCCAAAGATCTCCCGGGCTTGTCGGCTGTTTTTGGGGCCAACTAGTAAAAAGACGGCTTTCCAAACCCTCTCTGCGACTTCGCGGAGAGGGTTTTTTATTGGGGGAAGCTCCGTGAGACTTCGCCCTTGGTAAACTCGGCGACATGGAAACGAGTTCCAAACTGGCTGGGGTGAATGAGGGTTTGAAACTGCCTGACTTCATCAGGGGACGGAGACGAGAGCAGCCAATCGCGTCCGCAATAAGTGAGGTAACGACTTTGCTCCATCATGGGATGGGGATCGAGGCTCAGTTCCCGAGCGCAATTCTCAAGAGCCGTGAAGTTTACGTCGGCGGTCAGGTCACAAAGACCGGGCGAATCGAGCGGGTGGACGTTGGAGCGGTGATTGCGATAGCAGCGCAGGGTGCCGACATGGCGATCCGGATGATCGAGCGATTCCTGATCCATCCCATAGTCGATGAAGATCATCAGCGAGCGGTCAAAGGAGTCGACGAGAGGAGCAAGGAAGCTCTGGAAATCCGGGCTTCCTTCCGTCACGTATCCTTCCGGGTAGGTACCCTCGAGCGAAAATTCTGAAGGAAGAAGCGTCCAAGTAAGTTCTTCATTCTCGACGGTGACGGCCACTTCGGACCACTCGGTGTTGTGATGAAGGAAGAGCGGGACGGGCAGGGCGTCGAGTATTTCATTGGCAAGCACCACTCCGAGGGGGGAAGCAAGTTCTCCGGGAGAGGCGATGACGGTTGCCCGGCCTTCTAGATTCCGGGCGGCCAGGGAGCGCCGGTCCGGATGGGGCTCGTAGAGATGGTAATTGAGAGCCTTTTCGAATTCAGGAGCGAGATGTCGGGCCCGATCGAGGATGTCTTGGGCCAATTGCCCATCGTGTCCCCCCGGTTCGAGGATGGCAAAGTCGGCGGGGCTGCCGTTGGCCTGCCAGAAGCGGAAAATGCGGTCTGCCAGAATCCATCCGAATACCTGGCCGACGGAGACACTGGTGATGAAATCGCCTTCTTTGGAGGCCGTGGGAACCTGGGGGCGGGAGTAGTAGCCGTGGACCGGATGATAGAGACACTGTCCCATATAGGTCGAGAAGGGCATCGGTCCTGATTTTTTAATCCCCTTGATCAGCTCCAAAGCCAAGTCCGAGGTTGCCCCGGCCGCCGATCGAGGGTAAGGAAATGCCTGAAGCAGGCCGTCTAAATCGTTCGGTTTGCGGATTGTCATGTTTGGACGGAAGAACAGGAAGAAGCAAAGGCGTTGGTTTTTCAAGCGGAAGGGCTTTTGGATCTTCTGCCTGATCTGCCTTGGGGTGGTCTGGTTTGGAGCAGATTACGCCAACAAGGAACTCGATCCCTACCGGGAGTATGCTGCCAAATATGACATGGAGCGGGTTGGCGAGAAGGAGGAGATGAGCTTCATCCATGACCGGGCCGGCGTGGAAATTGGCACGATGTTCGTGGAGAACCGGTTTTCCATGCCTCTTGACCGGGTGCCCAAGGTCTTCGTCGACGCCGTTCTGGCCCAGGAGGACCAGCGCTTTTATGATCACGAGGGTGTCGATTGGGTTGGTGTGGCCCGGGCGGCTTATTTGAATGCCAAGGTTGGGGAGGTTAACCAGGGTGCCGGAACGATCACGATGCAGTTGGCCCGAAAGTCATTCGACCTGCTTGGTGAGGCTCGGCGGAATGACTGGACGAAGTATGAACGGAAAATCGTGGAGGCCTTTGTGGCTCTTCGAATTGAAAAGCACTTTCACGACAAGCTCAGAGGACAATTTGGTGATGACGACAAGGCTAGAAAGTTGGCGGTGAAAAAGCAGATTCTCGAGATCTATTTGAATCTGGTTCCCTTCGGATCCGGTTACTACGGAGTGCGATCGGCGGCCTTGGGTTATTTCGGGAAGGAACCCAAGGACCTGACGATTGGGGAGTGTGCTTCTATTGTGGCCTGTCTCAAAAATCCGCAGAGAATCTCGCCGATTCGAAGTCCGGAAGAGAACAAGATCAACCGCGATCATGTCCTGAACCGCATGGCCGAGGAAAACATGATCACTGACGAGGAAAGAGATCGGCTGATCAAGTTGCCGGTGGTGGTGAATCCCAAACCGATTCAACGGGGGAAGTCCTACCTTTATGAGTTGGTGGCGGAACAAGCTCGCGAATTATTGGGAGAGGAGGCTCTTTCCAGAGGGGGGTATACCATCAGAACCACCATTGATGCAGGGGTGCAGCGTGGTGCTGAGCGCATGATGGTGGACCATTTGGCCAAGGTGGAGTCCTTTCCGGATTACGCTCATCCCAAGCATGCTGATTACAACAAGGAAGACGGGCCTCCCGAGTATTTGCAAGGAGCCGCGATGATGATCGATCATTACACCGGAGAGGTTCTGGCTTACGTCGGGGGAAGGGATTACGCCGATTCCCAGTACGATTTCATTCAGGATGGCAAGCGGCCTCTTGGAACAGCCTTTTTCCCCTTCATCTATGCCAAGGCCTTTGAGGAGGGCTTTACTCCGGCGACTCTTGTTCTGGATGAGCAGATGAACGCCCGGGCGCTTCCCCTCGGGGGGCTACAGGAAGGGGTGGTACCTGAATGGGGGATGGAAGTTCTGAAGCCACTCTACGAAGGGGAAATCACGGCGCGGCATGCGCTGAGACAATCCAAAGTCGCAGCGACCGCCGGTTTGGGCCTGAAGGTGGGACTGGAGGCGGTCGACCAAGCTGTCCGGGCGTTTGGATTCAATGTTGAGAGTGAAAAATTATTGAGCCGGATGCTGGTGGGATTCGACAAGGTGAGTCTTCAGGAAGTGGTGTCGGCCTACAGCACCTTTCCCCGGGGAGGTGATCGGATCACGAAGACCTATTTCATCCGCGAGATCCGCGATATTGAAGGGAACCTAGTCTATCCAATGGATGGGCAGGGAGTGAAACCTGAAAGCAAGCCGGTGTGTTCGGACGCTACGGCCTTCCAGGTGCACAGCATCCTCAATGATGTGATGACTCAAGGGAACTTGCGGGAGGCTGCCGAGGGCTTGGAGGGTACGCCGATCACCGGTGGAGGGAAGACCGGAACGCCTTACGGATTTTCGGATGCCTGGATGGCTGGATACAACAGCCGGATTACTTGTGCGGTGTGGGTCGGGTTTTACGAAGGAGATCGCAAGTCCATTCACGAAAGGGCCTTTGCCAAGGAAGTGGCTTATCCTATTTGGCAGGAGATGATGAATGCGGCGGTTCCGACATTTCTGGGAAGTGAGATCGGGCAACCGGATTCCATTGTGAAGGTGCCCCTTTGTTCGGTTTCGGGAATGAGGCCGACTCGGTATTGCAATGATACCGTCGTCGATCCGGAGACTGGCGAAGTGAGCTTCCGTTCTACCAGTTATGACGAATTTTTGCGGCGGGGTACGGAAGTGGGAATTTGCTCCAAGCATGGAGGCGGTGTGGATGTGGAGGCACTGGCCAATCAGGCACAACCGGAGGTCTCGTTGAATGTCGTACCCATCAAATCACAGGCTCCGTTGTTGCTGGGATTTGATCCATATCAAAGTGAACGACCGACGTTGGTTCCCGAGGACGATGATGCGGATGCGTATTTGTTTGAAGAAGACACCCTGTCGGTGAGTGACCGGGTGAGAGGAGAGGGGGCGGCAAAGCTGAGGCTTCCGCGGCCGGGTAAGTTCAAGTTGCCGTTGTTGGAGGCGAATCTGGAAATTCCTAAGAATTAGCATCATGTCTAACACTGCGCCCAATGTGTCCAAGAGATGGACCGCCTTTCAATGTCCATCATGTTTCGGTCTCTTTCGGACCCAGCGTGCCAATCTCGGTCGACAAGGGAAGTGTCCGGTCTGCCAGACAATTGTGGCTCTTCCGGAGCAGGCCGGAGGTGATGCCGGCACGGTGGTGCGCAAGGGAACCCAGTCGTTTGAGTTGAAGAAAGTTGCCGTTGCCACGCCAATGACCGAAGAAGAGCTGGCGGAAGTAGCGGCGAAGGAAGCGGCCAATCGCGAACGTCGCCGGGTTTATTCGGGAAGTAATCGAGATTCGCTGGATTGGGAAGAAGGGGATGGGAAGAGCAGTCGATCCAAAGGAGGGGGCTATTTCATCGGAGTGGCGGCCATGATTGTTGTTCTGGCCGGAGTGGGAGGAGTTTATTACATCCAGAATGCCCCCAAGGACAAGGTTGAGGAAGGATCGCTGGTGGTTGGTGATGCGGCCTCCAGTCGGGTGCTCGAAGAGGCTCTTAAAAGCACGGAAGCCAAACAGGAAATCGATGAAGATGTCATCGAAAGTGTGAGTGCTTACGACAAGTTTGATCTCCAGGCCATTGAGAAACGGGTGGAAGGTTTTCTGACGTCTGAGACGGTAGAGGAGCGCCTCAAGTTTGTGCGAGATCCCGAACGAGTGAAACCTCTCATGCTTGACTTCTATGAAGGGGAGAGCATCGAGGCGGAAGGGTTTCGCAGCTTGAATCGTCAACGGATCAACGTCGCAGACGGTGGGGAAATGCTCACCCTGCCGGCCCAAACCGGTGATTTCCTTTCGGGACTCATTGACGTTTTCAGGGTAGGGGAAGGAGAGGAGGCGGACTATCTCATCGATTGGGAAGCCTGGGTGGGATACTGCGAGAAGACCCCGGAGGAAGCTTCTGAGAGCAAGCCGACGGAGCCTTTCCTGATGAGGGTGAACCTAAGGCCTAACAACTATTACAACTTTGGATTCAGTGACGATACCAAGTGGCGGGGCTTCCGGATGACCTTCAGAAACTATGAGGAAGTTTATCTGGCCTATTCCCAGATTGATTCGGAGGCTGATCTGGCCCTCAAAAAAGTCCTCGGCCCCAGAGGTGTTGTTGAGTCGAGCTTTGTGGTCAAAGTCAGGTTTCCTCCCGGTGCCCGGGCCAGGGATCAGGTTGAGATCGTCGAGGTGGTGGCTCATGGTTGGATTACCAATCTCGATGAGAAGTAGAAGCGTTTGATGAGTGATCGATTCGATTCCCCGGACGATAAGGCGCTCGAAATCAATCTTGATCGGACGGTCTACGGGACCTTCGCCGAGATTGGAGCCGGCCAGGAGGTTGCCAATTGTTTCTTCAGGGCTTCAGCAACGGCCGGGACGGTGGCCAAGACGATCTCCGCCTACGACATGCAGATCAGCGATGCTTTGTATGGGAAGACCAAGCGCTACGTCTCTCAAGAGCGCGTGGTCGACATGGTCAATTATGAGTATGACCTTCTCGAAGAGCGGCTTCAGGAAAGCCGTGGCGACGAGTCGCGTTTCTTTGCTTTTGCCAATACCGTGCGGGCCCGGGGGTATCGGGACACTGCGGAGTGCCACGGCTGGATGGCCATTCGATATCAGGCTCAACCCGGTCGCCCGTCGGGCACGATCGTCATGCACGTCCGTCTTCTGGATGAAGAAAATGTCGATCAGATGGAAGCTCTGGGGATTCTCGGAGTGAACCTGATTCATGCCGCTTATTTTCACGCGAGGGATTTGACGGCTTTCGTGAAGTCGCTGACCGAGTTTCTCTCTTCGGGGAGAGTCGAGATTGATATGCTCAAGTTTCTCGGTGAGCCCTTCCAGATGGTGGACAACCGGATCTGTGCACTGGAACTCGTGAGACAGGGAGTGACACCCGCCACGGTATTCATGCCGGATGGTGAAGTGGTGCAGGCTGCCGAAGCCTTCTACAAAACCCCGCTGCTTGTGTTGAGAGGGAGCTTCCTTCCGGTGACCAATCTGCATCTCGACATGCTCGAGCAGGCCGCCAAGATTTTTCCTCCGGCTGAAGGGATTTCCGAGAGTGCGAGGCCTCAACGGGAAGTCTGCGAAGTGTCATTGAGCAATCTTCTTCGTGATGGCGAGGTGGATATGCTTTCGTTTCTGGATCGGGCGGATGCCCTTCAGGCTCTGGGCAAAGTGGTCATGGTTTCCAATTGTCCCGAGTTCCACCGGGTGGCAGCGACGCTCCGGAATTATACCTCGGAACCCATTGGATTGATTTTGTCGATCGGCCTGCTCAACGAGCTCTTCAAGGAGAAGTGGTCGCGGAATCTCGCGGGCGGAATTCTCGAATCCTTCGGACGGTTGTTTAAGAGCGGAGTGCATCTCTTGGTTTACCCTTGGAAAAACAGGAGGAATGCCGAGTTAGTGAACGCCGATAATTTTAAGACTGAGGAAAAGCTCACTCATCTCTATCAACACTTCCTCGACAACGGGATGATCAAGGATATCGGCTGTGGCAACTTGCGTTTGCTTGAGAAGACGGGGCGCGAGATCATGACGGAGGCCCGTCGTGATGGCGATTGGGAGGAGTGGGTGCCGGTTGAAGCGAGGGACTTGGTACGAAACCATTAGGGGCTTCGTTAGTTCCCTGATTCATCGTCTGGCTCCTCGGCTCTCAAGGTGACCGGCGTCCAATTGGGATAAGCTGCTTTGAGCTTGGTCTCGTAACCTGCTGCGACAGACGTTTGGCCAAGGTCTTTGGCGGCAGCAGCAGCTCCGGCGAGAGCCCTAGGTTGCAGGAAGGGGTCGTCGGGAACCATCCCGATGGTTGTTTTGAATTTGGCGAGAGCCTCTTCGGATCGTTTCTGGTGCAAGGCGACTTCGGCTTGCACCAGCTTCAATCCGGCAAGGTGAGGGCCGGGAACATCCATCTCGAGCCCTTTGTTGGCCGACTTCAAGGCGTCGTCATATTTGCCCAGGCCCAGTTGTGCTTCCGCCAGGTCCAAATGAGCGTCTGCGATCCAGACCGGTTTCTGATCGAGTGTCAGAAGAAGTTCGACTGTTGCGAGGGCTTTCTGAAAGCGCCCTGTTTTGTTTTGGGCTTTGGCCAAGGTTCGCCAGACTCCTGCTTCGGTCCGATTGGGTCGCTCAAGATCAGTGGCACGCTCCAGGTAAGTGGTGGCGGTCTCAGAGTCTCCATCGTGAAACATTTGCACCCCGATCCAGGAAAGCATGAGGGGAGGAACGAATTTTTCAGGAGCAACAGCCAGAACCTCTTGCAAGGCCTTGTGGAGAGCGACTTTGTCCCGCCGGGCAAACGAGGAGAGGATCAGGATATTGCCTGCTGGTTGGCTGTAATACTCGGGAGAGATTTTGCGGGCTTTCCTGATGTAAGGATCGACCTTGTCGTGTTCCTCGAGCTTGTAGTATCCCCAGCCAATCCAGTAATTGGCGTGCGCGATGGAATGAGCCGGGAGGGAGGGGAAGTCGGAAATCAGCCTCTGGAATCGGGCGATCATGCTCTCATACTTCTTCTCCTCACGCAGGCAATTGGCGGCGCCTTGGAGAGCAAAAGCCGTGATCTTTGGGTCTCCCTCCACCTTGATCACTTCTTCGTAGTCGCGAAGGGCGGAAGTTTGGTCCCCGAGAGCGGAATAGGCGGCACCTCGTTTGCAGAGAGCTTCGGCGCGTCGCGGATCGGTGGGGAATTCGGCGAGAAAACGTCCAAAGCTTGCGGTGGCCCGATCGAAGTTGCCTGATTCCCCAAGACACCAGCCCCGCTTGAAGAGCATCTCGCCTCGGTAGCGGGGATCAAGATTGGCGGGGTCGATGTTCTCGAATATCACCGCGGCCTGATCGTAGGCCTCCTTGGTGTAGAGGATTTCAGCCTTGAGGAAGAGGGCCATGTCCATTTCTTTCTCCACGCCTTGGGTCTGGCCGTAGATTTCGAAGAAGATATCAACTCGTTGGGCCAGTCCGGGGTGTCCGATCTGGTAGTCGCAAATGAGACATTGGAAGGCTGCCAGGAAGGCGGTTTTCGTATTGGGCATGGCCCGATCGACCCGTCGATACGCGGCCCGGGCCTCCTGGAAGTTCCCGAGATTGAAAAAGGCATTGCCGGCGCGCATCGACCGCCGGGCTTCGGTTCTCCCGGTAACACCGAAGTCTCCCTTTTGGTAGTATTCAATGACTTTGCGGTAGTCTTTCCTTTTCGCATAAATCCCCATCAGAGCGGTCTGGGCTTTCCCTTTGTTGGTGGCCAGATGAGTCCGCTGTTCCCGTGTCAGGGAAGGATGGTTGACCGGCATGTTGAGAACCGGAAGGAGGTGGGTTTCGGCGAGGTCTTCGCGTCCCAGTTCCGCGGAAGCGAGCCCGGTGTAGAAGAGAGCTTGTGAGCGGTAGTTGCTGGCAGTCTCTTCCCCGAGCAAGGGTTCCAGAACATTGATGGCAGTCTGGAAGGCGTCGGATTCATAGTATTGGTATCCCAACATGAACCTTCCCCAGTCTTTGTAGGGGTGATTGGGTTCACCGATGATTTTCTTGAGCACATCCCTCACTTCGTGAGAGCGATTCAGTTTGATCAGGCATTGGACCTGTTTGGTGAGCGCATTGTGCCTGAGGCTTGCCTGGGAGAGATGAGCTGCGCTGATCCCAAAGTATCGGGCTGCTGGTTCCCATTCCTCCCGGACGTAATGAAGGTAGGCCATTTGCCAGGCTGCGCTGCCCACATACGCACCTTGGCGGAACCGGGCGATCAAGGCATCATAGGTGGCCTTACATTCTTCGATTTTTCCGAGGGTTTGCTGGGCGTGGCCGAGATGAAACCAGGCTGCTGGTGCGTTTGGAGAGGACGAGTAGGTGTTGAGATACTTGTTGTAGAGACCGATGACATAGGACATGTAGCGCCCTTTCTCGTAGGGATCGGTGTGAGCCTTGCCTGCCTGATAGTAGCGCTCGGCTTCAAGAAACTGCCTTCTTTCGGCTTCGGTTTGACCAAATCCCTGGGCTGTCAGAAGAGCAAAGAGCGCCGAAATGAAAAGGCGCTTGAGATTCGGGAGCAATTGCATGGATTGGTCGTTCAGAAGGGGGTGTGTTTCCTTGGGGGAAACGTGGCACGTGCAGGATCAAAGATCAATACTTGCCGAACTAGGGCGTTCGATCACCGCTTGATTGACAAGGGGGAAGTCTTGCCTGTCGAGGTTCCTCACACTATGCAAGCGGCATGGAACACCATGTTTATTTCTGGTTGAAGGAAGAGCGGCAGGGCTCTGAAGATGTGGCCACTTTCGAAGCGGGTCTGAAGTCGCTCTGCACGTCGCCCAATATCGCGAGCTCTTATTGGTCCAAACCGGCAGCGACCGCCGAACGACCGGTGACCGATCATTCCTGGAGCTATGCCATTTCTCTCAAGTTCGACTCCATGGAGGATCACGATCGATATCAAGGGGATGACGAGGTTCACGACCAATTCATCGCATCCTTCAAGGATTGGTGGGCCAAGGTTCTCGTGATGGATCTGGCCTGATGACCACCAAATAAATGAGGGTAAAGGAATCGGACCTTTACCCCCATCTGGATTATCTGCTTGATGATCCCCGCGAACGAACGAAGAGATCGCTAACAAACTAAGTGGAGCGGCAATCCCGGCAAGGCGAAAATGCCTCATGCCGGGATTTTTTTTGATTCATGGATCTAAAGCTTCTCATGGGTCGATGGGGTGGGTCGCTGCCCAAACTCAACTTTGGCGGATCGCAAGTGCCGGATCGTGTTTTTTGTAAGTTGAGGAGTTTGAAATTCGTTTTCTAGGCAGGCGGTTCGTTCGGTCCATTCCTCAGAATCCTTGATTTTTAGGGGGCTCGAAGGGCTTGTGAAAAATTTCACAAAATCGGCTTGTGAAAAATTTCACAAGCTCCTACAACCCGCCCCAGCGATGGCCAACTTCTTTCCCCGTTGGACAAATTTGTTGCCGCTGAAAATTGCGGTTTGTCTAGGAGCAATCGGTGCCGGTGTAGTAGCCGGGATCACTTATTATGCGACACCCAAGGCTCAGCGAGTCGGTTACCAGCCGTCTCAGCCTATCCATTATGATCACGCGCTTCACGTGGATCAGTTGGGCATGGATTGTCGGTATTGTCACAGCTTCGTTGAACACTCAGGGCATGCCAACGTGCCCACTGCAAACACCTGCTGGAACTGCCACCAGCACGTCAAAAAGGGATCGCCCAAGTTGGCGGGACTTTATGCGGCGTTGGGGCTGGATACCGATGGGGTCACCGAGCTCAAGGATGCCGATGGAAATCCCGTCGAAGGCAAGCCGATTGAGTGGGTTCGTGTTCACAAGGCGCCTGACTATGTCTTCTTCAACCACTCGGCCCACTTGAATCGCGGAATCTCCTGTCAGAGCTGTCACGGCGATGTCCACAAGATGGAGAAGGTTTACCACGCCGAGGATCACTCCATGGGATGGTGTCTTGACTGCCACCGCGCCCCGGAGAAGCATCTTCGTCCGCTCGAAGAAGTCTTCAATCTTGATTACGACCCCGAAGTCTATCTTCAGGAGAACGAAGTGATCGACACTGAAGGCCTGATCGTCGCCAAAGGAGAGCGCATCGAGAAACCCGAAGATTTTGGACTCTTCCTCAAAGCCCACTGGGGAGTTCAACCCAAAGAGTCGTGCGCGACTTGTCACCGTTAATTTTACCCGCCTGAGATGAGCAAACGCATCTGGAATCCACCGATCGAGCCCCAGGAGGGGGATACCGTCACCGCTTGGCGTAGTGTCGGCGAAAAAGAGGGATCGACCACTTTCCGCAACCTCCTTGATAAGGAGTTTCCCAATGGAGACACCCTCACCGAGGAGGAACAGAAGGTTTCCCGTCGTAATTTCACTAAGCTCATGGGGGCTTCTTCGGCGCTGGCCGGCATCGGACTGGTGTCCTGCCGCCGGGCTGAAAGCTACATTGTCCCCTATAAGAAGGCACCCGAGTGGGTCATCCCCGGTAAGCCTCTTTTCTACGCCAGCACCCGTCCCCGGGTTGGCGGAGCAGTTCCTCTCGTTGTGACGACCTTTGAAGGTCGGCCCACCAAGCTGGAGCCCAACAACGACCACCCCGATAGTTGCGGAACGGATGCCCTGACTCAGGCTTCCATTCTCGATCTCTATTCTCCTTCGCGCTCCCAAAAGGTTCTCAAGGGAGGAAAGCCTTCGACGCTCAGCGAGGCCAAGACCGCTCTTCAAGACTTGGATCTTTCCAAGACCGCCATCGTGGTCGGTGCTGATGTTTCCCCAACCCGCAATCGTCTTGCCAAAGACTTGGCTGGGAAAGGCGCGACCATCATTTCATACGAACCACTGGAAGGGGAGTTCGACTCAAGAGTCGCCAAAGTGGTCGATTTCTCCAAGGCGACCCGGATTCTCTCCCTCGACTGTGATTTCCTCGGGATGGATCCCGTCGGAAACAGCCGCAAATTTGCAGAGGCCCGTCAGGGTGGCAATGCCAACTACGATCAGGACGGTGATGTCGATCCGGGCAAGATGAATCGCCTTTATCAGGTGGAAAGTCAGTTCAGTCTGACCGGCGGGATGGCTGATCACCGTCTTCGGGTGGCTCCAAGCCGCGTGGCGATGATCGCCAACGCGATTTTGCAAGCCGTTTCGGGGGCAAAGCCTGCGGAGATCGCTGATGATGAAAAGAAGGCTCTATTCCCTGAAGCAGATAATGCTGTGGAACTCTTCGACCAGTGGATCACCCAGTGCGCTGCTGATTTAAAAGGAAAAGAAGCCAGAGGAGGAAAGGGTGCACTCGTTCTGGCCGGTTCGCGCCAGAGCAGGGAAGTCAAAGCCCTTGCTAACGCCATCAATGCCAAGCTTGGTTCCGAGGCGTTGAGTTACGGATCGTCCTCTGGAATGGGCCAGTATGGCTTTATGGAGATGTTGATCTCCAAGCTCGACGATGGCTCGGTCAAAAACGTTATTCTCTTGACTCCGGCGAACCCGGTTTACGATGCCGATGGCTTTGCTGATGCTCTGAAGAAGGCTGAAGTGACGGTTCACTGGGGACTTCGCAATGATGCTACGGCGTGGGCCTGCGACTGGCACATTCCTGCTGCTCATTATCTCGAGAGCTGGTCCGATGCCCGCACTGAGACTGGAGTGCTTTCCTTGATTCAGCCCATGATTTTGCCTCTTTATGGAGGAGTCTCCGAGTTGGACCTTCTGCATGTTCTTGGAGGCGGGGAATTTGCCCAAGGTGAGCTTTCTCCGGCCATGGGAGAAGTGAGAACTACTTTTGAGTCGATTACCAAGAAGTCGGATGACAAATCCTGGATGGAAGCCCTTCAGAATGGGTTTGCAGAGGGGACTTCCTATACTCCTACTGAGGTGCCTGCGTTTGAGCTCTCCGAGGTCAAGCTCCCGAACGCTCCGAATGCCAAGAATCTCGAAGTGATTTTCGCAGCCGACGCGTCGGTCTACGACGGTCGTTTCATCGACAACGCCTGGCTGCAAGAGGCTCCCGATCCCATCACCAAGCAGACTTGGGACAACTCGGCCCAGGTTTCGCCGCAAACTGCCAAGGATCTCGGAATTTACGACACCATCGTTAAGCTTGAGACCAAAACCGCCGAAGAAGCCCATACCGGTGAAAACGGCGGAAAGGGAGAGGGTGAAAATGCCCGTGCTCCATTCATTCGAGTGAAAGTTGGCGAGCGTGAACTCGAAATTCCGGTCCTCATCGCTTTTGGACAGGCCGACAATACTATCGTTATTCCTTTGGGTTACGGACAGGCGGCCGACGATGGTCGTTCGGGTGCTGTTGAGTTCGACAAGAAGAAGCCCTCCGTGGGACTGGTTGGAATCAACACTGGTTTCAATGGCTACGCTCTTCGTTCGGCCGAGACGCCTTACACCGTCGGTGGGGCCGAAGTCAAAGTGACCGGCGAATACTACAAGATCGCCCTCACTCAGGAACACAACTCGATGTATGGACGTGCCCTTGCCCGGGAGATTTCCACCCATGAAATCGATGGCAAGGGTGACTACCAGGCCCAGCTTAAGAAGGTCAAGAAGCAGGGGATGGATTCCCACGTTCCCAAGAACATTTCCCTCTACAAGCCTGAAGGCGGTATCTGGTCCAAGACCGAGCTCGTCAAGAAGACCCACCTTTCCGATGAAATCCACCAGTGGGGGATGGCCATCGATCTCAACACCTGCACCGGCTGTAATGCCTGTCTCGTCGCCTGTCAGGCCGAGAACAACATTCCGGTTGTTGGTAAGGATCAGGTCGCAATGGGACGTGAAATGCACTGGATCCGCATGGATCGCTACTTTGCGGCTCAGACCTACGAAATCAAAGGCGGTCACAAGCAGAAGGATGACGAAGGGAACAAGAAAGAGAACCCAGCCTGGGTCACTCAAAACCCTGAGTCCATTCCCCAGCCTGTTGGCTGCGTTCAGTGCGAGATGGCTCCCTGCGAAACGGTTTGCCCGGTGAATGCCACCGTTCACACCGAGGAAGGTCTCAACTCGATGGCTTACAACCGTTGTATCGGAACCCGTTACTGCGCCAATAACTGCCCATACAAGGCACGTCGCTTCAACTACTTCGACTACAACAAGCGCAACCCGCTCATCAAGGGCAACCTCTACAAGGGACCCTTCGGCGAGAAGCAAGTGGGCACCGCTCCACACCTTCAGCGCAACCCGAACGTTTCCGTCCGCATGCGTGGAGTCATGGAGAAGTGCACCTACTGTGTGCAGCGTCTAGAGTCCGCCAAGATCAAGCAGAAGCAGCAGCAGAAGCAGAACACCCTTGCTTCCGGCAAGAAGTCGCATGAGGTCGCCGTCGATCCTTCCAAGGATCTCGCCATCAAGACCGACAGCGTCAAGACCGCTTGTCAGGACGCCTGCCCGACCAGCGCGGTGACCTTTGGCAACCTCCTCGATCTCAAATCGAAGGTGGTGGCAGCAAAAGGAAACGATCTCGATTCCATCCGCATCATCATGGGCGACGACTACGTGGCCAAAGAGGGGAGCAAGCGCAATTACGACCTCCTCAATTACGTCAACACCCGTCCGCGGACGAGTTACCTGGCTCGCGTCAAAAACCCGAATGACAAGATGCCCGATGCCAAGTTCCTCGGACAGGCCACCATCAACCTTCACTAATCAACCGAGAATCCTTTCCTGCGACTGAAACCATGGCCGAAGCGACCACACAGTCTGAGAACAACGCCCCCGAGGTGAAAATTCCCGTGCTCGAGCGCGAGAAGTTGATTCTCAACAATCGTTCCTATCATTGGATCACCGAGCGGATCTGCGGCGTTGTCGAAGGACGGCAGCCCTTCCTCTGGTGGATCCTCTTCATTCCTTCCGCCCTTATTGCCCTCATCGGGGTGGTGGGCGGACTGACCTACCTCGTTTCGACTGGTGTCGGAGTCTGGGGAAACACCAACCGCGTGATGTGGGGGTGGCCAATCGTGAACTTCGTGTTCTGGATTGGTATTGGTCACGCTGGAACGCTGATTTCCGCGATTCTCTTCCTGACCCGTCAGAACTGGCGGACGTCCATTAACCGGGCGGCCGAGGCCATGACGATTTTCGCGGTGATGTGTGCCGGTATTTTCCCTGCCTTCCACGTGGGAAGGGTCTGGATGGCTTGGTTCCTTGCACCCATCCCGAACTCCAACGCGATCTGGCAGAACTTCAAGTCGCCTCTCCTTTGGGACGTGTTCGCGGTTTCGACCTACTTCACCGTTTCCCTGATCTTCTGGTTCCTCGGCATGGTGCCTGACCTCGCGACGATCCGTGACCGCTGCAAGCCCGGCATCCGGAAGTTCATGTATGGCATTTTCTCTCTCGGATGGCGCGGCGGCAACCGCCAGTGGAGCCACTACGAGATGGCTTACCTGCTCCTCGCTGCTCTTTCGACTCCTCTGGTGCTCTCCGTGCACTCGGTGGTGTCCTTCGACTTCGCTACCTCGGTGGTACCTGGATGGCACACCACCATATTCCCGCCTTACTTTGTGGCTGGTGCGATCTTCGGAGGATTCGCGATGGTGCTGACGATCATGATTCCAGCGCGGGCTCTTTATGGCCTGCACGACATGATCACGATGAAGCACATCGACAACATGGCCAAGATCATCCTCCTGACCGGAACGATCGTGGGCTATGCCTACCTGATGGAGCTATTCATCGCCTTCTACTCCGGAGCCAAGTATGAGGGCGCCGCCTTCCTCTACCGGATCGATGGTCCCTACTGGTGGGCCTACTACGCCATGATGGGCTGCAACGTCCTCTCCCCGCAGATCTTCTGGTTCAAGAAGATGCGCGAGAACCTCTGGGTCGTGATGGCCGTCGCGATGTGTGTGAACATCGGAATGTGGTTCGAACGATTTGTGATTATTGTCACCACGCTGGCCCGGATGTGGTTGCCAGGTGACTGGAAGACCTACAGCCCGAGCGACGTCGATGTTCTGACCTTTGTGGGAACTATCGGAATGTTCCTCGCGCTCTTCCTTCTCTTCCTCCGCTTCCTGCCTTGTATCAACATTGCCGAAGTGAAGTGGACCCTCAAGGAGTCCGATCCTCACGACGAGGACAAGGAGGCTCATCCTGACGACGGCGTCGAAATTATCGAAGCCTACCAATACGAAATTCACGAAAATCCTGAAGGTGCCGCCAAGGAGGCTGGAATCGAAATCGAGTCCCAATCCGAAGATGCTGAAACCGAAACCAAAAAGGGCGAAGACGAATGAGCACGAAAGTCCGCAGAGTTTACGGCTATCTGGCCGAATTTAAGAATGCTTCGCAGCTCTACAAGGCTGCCGAGAAAGTCCGCGATGCCGGATTCAAGAAGTGGGACTGCTATTCGCCTTATCCCATCCACGGTCTCGACGACGCAATGGGAGTGAAGCGCTCGATTCTTCCTTACTTCGTGTTCATCGGAGGTCTGACCGGTTTCTGCACCGCCATCGCCCTGGCTTACACCACTCAGGTGGGTCTTTACCCGACGGTGGTTCAGGGGAAGCCCGCCAACATCTTCACGACCGCGGCCTTTTTTCCGGTGATGTTCGAACTCACCATTCTCTTTTCCGGCTTCACCGTTCTCTTCGGACTCCTCGGTCTGATGGGGCTGCCTCGCTGGAACCATCCCATCTTTTCCAGCAAGCAATTCAGCCGGGTCACCGATGACAAGTTCTTCATCGCCATCGAAGCCCGGGACGCCAAGTTCTCAGCCGAGGGCACCAAAGTGCTGCTCGATGAGATCGGGGGCGAAAACATCGAACTGGTGGAAGACGATTCCGAGTAAACCATGAAGTATTTCTTTCTCATCTATTTTATCGTCGCAGTCCTCGTGGTCGCGAACGGTGGCTTTCGTGGTGACAAGTTCAGCGAGACGCCCATCGAGATCTTCAACGACATGGACACCCAGGACAAGGTGAAGGGGCAGAAGCCCTCTACGTTCTTCGCCGATGGCTTGGGTTCCCGTCGTCCGGTGTTCGGAACGGTCCCCAAGGGGGGAGACAATGGCGTTCTTCCCGTTGAATTCGGGGTGGGCCGGAGTGGTTACTACTACGACGGCAAGTTGGGAGACAAGTTCGGCAACGGTCTTCCCAAGGAGTTGAATTTGGAAACCGATGCGGATTCCACCGCACTCCTCGCCCGTGGTGAGGACATGTATGGGGTTCACTGCGCTATCTGCCACGGTGATTCCGGTGACGGAAAAGGGGTGGTGGGAGCATACTTCCAGGAAGCCGGCGTGCTTGTCGCCAATATCCACGGTTTCCCGCGGGAAACCCATCCTGACGGCTACATCTACGAAGTCATCGCCAACGGCAAGGGCTTGATGGGCGGTTACAAACACAATCTTCCCGTGCGGGATCGTTGGGCCATCGTGGCTTACCTCCGCGCACTCCAGGCATCCGCCAAATAATTTTCATCGACTGATCAAGACATGGCACATCAAGTGACATCAAAAGACATCCCGAGCCAGGGAGAGCATCTGGACAAGAGCAAGGTTGCTCGCCTCCAAAACATCTCAGGCATCATTGCGGCGGTGGGATTGCTGGGGAGTATCCTCTACCTCTGGTTTGGCTGGAACAAGGAAGGAAGCTATGACGCGAAATACGCTCACGGTTCCTATTCCTTCTCTTGGCTCTTTGCGGTTTTCTTCGTGTTGACCATCACCTTCGGTGGTTGCTTCTGGACCTTCCTCCACAACCTCTCGAACTCGGGATGGGGAACTTCGGTCCGTCGTCTCATGGAGAACTTGGGCTTTGTCTTCCCCTTCCTCTTCGTGTTCGCCATACCCTTCCTTTTCCCCCAGGTGCAGCAGCATCTCTGGGAGTGGATGACTGATTACAAGGGAGCCATGGAAGCCCAAGAGGGCAAGATGGATGCGCATGACGCCCTCATGCACAGTCCGAATACCCATGACCACCTGCTGGCCAAGAAAACCTGGTATTTGAATCCTGGTTTCTGGCACTTCCGTTTCTTTGGGTTCTTCATTTTCCTTGGTGGTTTCATCTACCTCGTCCGTAAGTTCTCGATCGACCAGGACACGGATCCCAAGCCCGGAACCAAGAATCTCTTCGCGGCCCGCAAGCATTCCTCATGGTCCATGATCATCTTCGGAGTCTGCATGACCTTCCTCGCGCTCGACTGGGTGATGGCTCTCAACTACGCATGGTTCTCCACGATGTGGGGGGTCTACGTCTTCGCCGGATCGGCGCTCTCCTCGATGGCGGTGCTCATCCTGACCGGACTCCTCCTTCAGAAGGCCGGCTACCTCGACAAAGTGGTGACCAAAGAGCACTACCACATCATGGGTAAACTCTGCTTCGCCTTTACGGTCTTCTGGGCTTACGTCTCCTTCTCCCAGTTCTTCCTGATCTGGTATGCCAACATTCCCGAAGAGACGATCTACTTCATCCTCCGCAATACCGAAAACTGGAATCTGGTCAGCCTCTTCCTGGTCTTCTTCCACTTTGCTGTTCCTTTCCTTCTTCTCCTTCGTTCCGACGTGAAGAAAAACCCCAAGTTCATGATGGGGCTTTGCTGCTACATCCTCTTCATTCACGCGGTCGACGTCTACCACATGGTCATTCCCGAAAGGGGACCTTCGGTGGGGAACGTGGTGGAACACCATCCGCAGCTCTGGGTCCAGCATTCCTGGATCGGTGACATCCTCGCCTTCGTCACCGCAGTTGCCGGATTCCTGTTCTTCTACCTTCGTAATCTCACTTCGGCGGCCCTCTACCCACACCGCGATCCCCGCATCCTCGAGTCCGCCAACCTTCACAACTAATTCGTCATGGATCACACCCGCGACAATCCTCTCAAACGTTTCAACGCCTTTTGGTTCGCTGCTCTTCTGGTGACCACCTTCGGAATCGGCACCTTGATTCTCTGGCCTCTCTCCAATGGAGATGTGGAAACCGCCATGGATCTCAAGGCCGGGGAGCGCCTCGCCCTGAAAGAGGAGATCGGCAAGGCGCAGGACGGTGCCTTGAACACCGATGCGCTTGCCAAGGCCATGGAGGCGGCCGCAAAGGCTCCCAAGGGTGAGCCGACCCCCGGATCGATGGCAGTGCCCACTGAAGCTCCAGAAGAGGAAGCCGGAGAAGAAGCCGCCGGCGAAGGCGAAGAAGCGGAGAAGACCGAGCCCACCAACTAATTTTTTCTCATGTCCGAGACCACATCCACTACAGACATTCACGACGTCGAGTTGCGTTCGTCCATCGATCGCTCCCTACGTCATCCGGTGATGTTTTTCTTCACCAGCGGAGCCGTCTGGCTCGCCGTGGGGATTATTTTTGGGCTCATTGCTTCCGCCAAGAAGCACGCTCCGCAATTCCTCGATTGTTGTCCTTGGCTTGATGCCGGCCGGATCGATGCGGCGCACATGAGTGCTCTCGTCTACGGATGGGGCTGCCAAGCGGCTTTTGGGATGATCATCTGGCTCATGGCCCGGCTCTCCCGTAAGGAGTGCACCGCCGCCGGAACCATTTTGGTGGCCGGTCACCTCTGGAACCTCGTCGTTTTGCTTGGGGTGATCAGCATCATGGCCGGGCATGGTTCCGGAGTTACCTTGATGGCCTTCCCCAGCTACATCTGGATCTCCCTTTTCTTCATCTACCTGATGATCACTCTTTGGTCGCTGGTTCAATTTCAGGTGCGCGATGCCGGCCACGTCTATGTGAGCCAATGGTATTTGCTCGCCGGTCTCCTCTGGTTCCCATGGATCCTCATCACGGCGATCTTCTTCGTCTTCACCTTTGAAGGACATCCGCTCATGGCGGCTGCCATTGCCGCCTGGTTCAAGAGTGGCATCTTCCTTCTCTTCCTTCTCCCGACCGCGCTCGCCAGTGCTTACTATCTGGCACCCAAGGTCACCGGCCGTCCGGTCTATAGCTACAATGTTGCTCTCTTTGGATTCTGGTCACTTGCCTTCCTCGGTCCTTGGGCTGGGTTCCAGCGCCTCATGGGAGCTCCCATTCCACAGTTTCTGCCATATGCCGGAGCGGCGGCCATGGTTCTCATTCTCATTCCAGCTCTCGCGGTTGGAGTCAATATTCTCAAGACCATCCAGGGACACGGTGAGGTTGCAGCTCAAAGTCCTTCTCTCCGATTCACGACTTCCGGAGTGGTTCTCTTTCTCACCTACGGAGTTCTCTCCTTTGCCCTTCATAACGTTCCGGCCATGAGAATGACCCAGTTCAGCTACACCGGGTATGGCATGGATGTTCTCGCGGTCTACGGCGTCTTCTCTCTCTGCGCCTTTGGAGCCATTTACTTCATCGTCCCGAGAATTACTCGTCGCGAGTGGCTCTCCCGTCGATTCATCACCTGGCACTTTTTTCTCTCCATTTATGGGGTTGCGGCCATCGTATGCTGTGCCATTGTCGGAGGGGCAATTCAGGGGCAGGGGATCGAAGATCTCTCACAGCCCTTCGGAACGATGGCTGAGCGTTCCAACAGTTATGGATGGGGTATCACCATCGCCTGGGGCTTCCTCCTTGTCGCCAACTTTTTCTTCTGTCTTCACCTCCTTTTGATGTGGGCCCGTCTGGGACGCCGTTCCTCGCACCCCACGCTCCTTCACAAACATCACGCCGAAAGTCCTCACGGACCCGAAGGCGAAATCGACAACATTGGGCCCGTCAAAGCCTAACCCGATCTAGTTTCCAACGACATGACTTTTAAAGCATTTATCATCGGCATGCTTGCCAGCTTCGGGCTGCCGTGGCTCTTTGCGATTGTTCTGCCCTTCGCTGAAATGCGGGCCCTTGAAGCACCCGTGGATGGGGAATCCGGGGTCTACGAACCGGGACGTGCCGAGCGGATTACCGAAGGGTCCAAGATCTACGGTCAGGAAGGTTGCGCCGTCTGTCACAGTCAGGTCATTCGCCCGACCTACGCCGGTTGGGACGTTTACCGCGGGGAGTGGGCCGGCCTTCTTTCTTCTCCCAAGAATCTCGACGACACCCGCCGTGGAACCCTTCCTTGGGATTACGCGGATGAGGCGGTGGCCCATGTCGGCGAAAGTCGGATTGGTCCGGATCTTTCCAACTTCGGACGCCGTGTTGAATTCTACCAAAAGGGCAAGAAGCTTTCGGCGGAAGACTGGATCTATCTTCACCTCTACAATCCAAGAGGAATTCCCAACTACAAGGATGACCAGATTGTTCCGGCAAAATCGACTTGTCCGTCCAAGGCCGGACTCTTCAAGGAAGTTCCTGCCTATCAAGCTGGCAACGATGCGTTGCCCCTCAACACGCCCGAAGAGATTGTCGTGGTGCCCACTGATCGTGCCCGCCGGCTTGCCAGCTATTTGCTCTCTCTTAAGAAAGACACTCTCGGCCAGCCTGTTCCCAAGAAGTGGAACTTCAACCCGGAGGCTCCCAAAGCAGAATAAATTCCATGTCCGATCAATCTTCATCCAGCGATTTGCGTCCGGATCTCGACGAGAACATCAATGTCACTCAGGCTCACGAGGCCTTGCAGGGAGACACCCCTGCGGCCAGCCGTGAAAAGCGCCTGCTTGAGAATGGTATGGAGCCGGTTTCCCTTTGGCTGATTCTGATCTCGGCCTTCGTGGTTCTGGTGGGTGGCGCCGTTGTTGGGCAGGGCGGAGGCTTCTTTGCCTACGACGAGGTTGTCAAGGAGGGCTACATGCGCGCCGGTTCACCTCTGGGTGATGGCCCGAAAGTGCTTCCTCCCGGACCTGCTCTCGATCTCTACATGAAGTCTGGAAAAACCGTCTATGCTGCAGCCGGTTGTTCCGGATGTCACCAGCCAACCGGAGCCGGTGGTGCGGCTGCTCCTCCTTTGGTTGGATCCGAATGGGTCACCGGAGATGGGACTGCCATGCTCTCCCAGATCATCCTTCACGGCGTCACCGGACCCATCACGGTGGCCGGCAAGGAGTATAACTTCACCGGCGGAATGGCCAGCATGGAAGCTGGTGTTGGCGGAGCCAAGAATCTCGCCGCCCTGATGACGTATCTCCGCAACGAGTGGGGGAATGAAGGTTCCCTTGTCTCCATCGAGATGGCCGAGAATGCTCTTGAGCTTGCCAAAGCCAGAAGTGGTCAAACCACCGCCGAGGAGCTTAAGAATAACTTCGACAAGCCGCTTGAAGGTGCCGAGTTGGCTCCTGACACCCTTGTAGACCCCAAAACCCTCCTTCCTGTTGACGCTCCCGCCGAGTAATCGCGAACGCTGAATATCACCGACCCATGAGTGCAGACTCCCACGATCACCATCACGTTCTTCCCTGGTGGAAGAAGTATCTCTTCTCAACGGATCACAAGACGATTGGAATTCAGTATGGCCTCGCTGCGGGTGCCTTCCTGCTTTTCGGCTTCTTTCTGATGATCGTGATGCGCTGGAGCATCGCCTACCCTCATGAGCCGCTTCCCGGATATCTGAGCTGGATGTTTACCGACGGCTGGAAAGCCCGCTGGTTGGACGATGGCAAGGTCACGGGCGACACCTACAACATGTTTGGTGCCATGCACGGAACGATCATGGTGTTCCTGGGTGTCGTGCCGCTTGGATTTGCTGCGTTCGGCAACTACGTCACTCCGCTTCAGATCGGAGCTCCCGACATGGCCTTCCCGCGCCTCAATATGGCCAGTTTCTGGGTCTACCTCGCCGGTGGTCTCATCATGTGCATGAGCTTCTTCATGGAGTCCGGGGCGGCCAAGTCCGGTTGGACCAACTACTCGCCATTGGCGGGGGTCGCGGACCGACAAATTGTGAACCAGCTCTTAGCGGGGCAAACGCAATGGCTGATCGGTCTGGTCCTCCTCATTACCTCGTCGCTTCTCGGATCGGTGAACTTCATCACCACCATCATCCAGCTCCGCGCCAAAGGCCTGACTTGGATGCGCTTGCCCTTCTTTGTCTGGGCCATGCTGGTGACCGGTTTCCTTCTTCTTCTCGCGTTCCCACCTCTTGAAGCTGCCGGCATCATGCAGCTGATGGACCGCATGACCGGATCCTCCTTCTTCATGCCGACTGGACTTTATTCCAAGGCTGAAGGTGTGATGGATCTCTCGGGATCGGGTAGCCCGCTTCTTTTCCAACACCTCTTCTGGTTCCTGGGGCACCCCGAGGTGTATGTGCTCCTTCTTCCGGCCATCGCCTGTGTCGCCGAGATCATTCCCGCCAATACCCGCAAGCCTCTCTGGGGATACAAGCCCATGGTTTGGGCCGTCATCGTTCTTGGTTTCCTTTCGTTCATCGTTTGGGCTCACCACATGTATCTCACTGGAATGGGGCCTGTTATTTCGACCTTCTTCCAGACGACCACGGTGTTGATTTCGGTGCCCTCGGTGATTCTGTTGACCTCAATGATCATCTCGCTCTGGGGGGGATCCATCCGCTTCACGATGCCGATGATCTGGGCGGCCGCTTTCCTTCCGATGTTCGGAATCGGTGGACTGACCGGTCTGCCGCTGGCCTTCAACCTGGCTGACCTTCACTTGCACGATACCTACTACGTGATCGGTCACTTCCACTACGTGGTGGCACCCGGTATCCTCTTTGGTCTCTTTGCCGGAGTGTATCACTGGTATCCCAAGATGACCGGACGCTTCATGGATAACACGTTGGGGCACCTTCATTTCTGGCCATCCTTGATTGCCATGAACTTCCTCTTCTTCCCGATGTTGACCCAGGGAATGGCTGGTTTCCACCGCCGCTGGTATAACGGGGGAGAGGGTTACATTGAGAAGGATCCCGAAGTCGCCAACATCTTCGGACAGACCGTGGCTGAGAATATCCACCTCAACGAGGTGATGACCGCTGCCGCGATCTCCCTGGCAATCTTCCAGCTTCCTTTCCTCATCAATATGTTCGTGAGCTACTTCTGGGGTAAGAAGGTCACCAGTGACAACCCATGGGATGCCACCACTCTCGAGTGGGCCACCCCGACACCTCCGGGACACGGGAACTTCACTTTCGATCCGGCGATCTATCGCGGGCCATACGAATACAGCCGTCCCGATCACGACAAGGATTACTTCCCTCAGTGGGAGGAGCCCAAGCGGGCTGCTGAGGCCGAAGACACAAAGGAGTCATCCCCGGAAGACGCGTCCTCCGAAGAATCTGAAACCAAGGCCGAAGAAGGCGACAAGTAATAAGCACACCCCTGGCAAACAACCCACTTTCTTGATCCATGGAAATCCCATTTGTCGTTAACGCCCGCAAGGACACCGGCCTCTTCAACTCGAAGGTCGGAATCTGGCTCTTTCTTGCATCCGAGGTGACCCTCTTCGGAGGTTTGTTCTCCGGATATCTCTTCCTTCGCCTCTTTGCTGATTACCCTTGGCCCGAGCGAACCCTTCCGGTTCTCCCCGGTCTCATCAACACCTTTGTGCTGATTGGATCTTCGGTCACCGTGGTCTTTGCCTGGGCCGCCTTGAAAATGCGCGACTGGAAAAAATTCCAGATCAACATGGGGATCACGCTGGCTTGTGCCGCTCTCTTCATGGTCCTGAAGGGAATCGAATATAATGCCAAGTTTCATCATCAGGGCATCCGCCTGACCGGTGGAAGCCCGGTGGAGGATTTTGCGATCCTTGAAGGTCACGTGCACAAGGTGAAGCTCGATGGCGACAAGCTCGTGCATGCCGAGAAGGATGACAAAGAGGCGTTTTACGCCAACAAGCTGATTTTCAAAGCCGAGTCTCTCACCTTTGCTCTCAAGCGCCCGGCGCACGAGGCTTACCTTCAGATGATTCTCGATCAGACCCCTGAGGGAACTGAAATCACCCTTGCTGACGACTATACGGTCGGTGGGGAAGTGAAGATGGCGAAAGGGGAGCCTCTTTCCATCGAGATGATGGACAAACTTGAAAGTCTCTATCTGGATGCCATTTCCAAGGATTCCAAGGTTCGGACTGCTTTCGAGAAGGCTTCCTGGAAATGGATTCGTGAGCAGCCCGGGTTTGAAGACATGCAGGGCACCTACGTGGTGGAAGAGAAGATCTGGAAGGATCGCCGCAAGGAGGATGTGACGAAGTATTCTCCTCTGATGCTGAGGGCGTCGGGCGAAGCCTCCTTTGCCATCAGCAAGCCATTCAATCTGGTTCTCGATACCGATGATGTTCCTCCCGGATTGAAGAGAACGGAAGCACAGGTTGTTCTTCGTGATGACACTGCGATCAAGGGCAAGATGCTCGACAGTCCGGTGGTGATGGCGGTCGATGCCATTGACTTCCGCTTCACCGCGATGCGGGCTGAGAAGGAAGGGGTCGATCCGGCAAAGGCGATTGCCACCAGCTGGGTGCTCACTCACGAGC
Organism: Akkermansiaceae bacterium; assembly: GCA_049889715.1. Classification (GTDB taxonomy): domain Bacteria; phylum Verrucomicrobiota; class Verrucomicrobiia; order Verrucomicrobiales; family Akkermansiaceae; genus SW10. Next base: position 54,048 of record JBMHCW010000102.1, read on the forward strand.
CCAAGCCGGACAAGGAAGGAAATCCCAGAGAGAACGTTCTCCGCAAAGCCTGGGAATGTCATCAGGCCTGGCTCAAGCATGAGACCGCTCGGCTCAAGGAAAAAGGCAAGGAGCCGACCGAGAATGACAAGTATCGCGTAAATTGGGATCAGATGGTGGCCTACGAGCGACTTGATTTCGACGCAGAGAAAGTATCCGCGGCAACCGAGGATGGGTCCCTCTACGAGACCCATTTGTTCGATCTTGGTGGCTTCGCTGGTGCCAACCACAAAAAGCACCAATTCCCGGAGGTCGAGATTCCCCGTGACAAAGTTGGCTTTGAGTCAGCTTTCACGCCGAAGTGGAATACCTACTACGCCATCTATTTCACCATCACCGGTTTGCACGGCCTCCACGTGATTGGCGGTGCCATTGTCCTCGGCTACTACCTTTTCTTTGGACGCAAGATGTATGAATCCAATCCCGAGTGGCTTGCCAACCGGGTGGAAGTCGGAGGCCTTTTCTGGCACTTCGTGGACCTCGTCTGGATCTTCCTCTTCCCGATCCTCTACTTGATGTAATCACCCTTTTTATTCGTTCTTAAACCTGAATTTTTCCCATGGCTGGATCTGTTGAAGAAATCAAAAAAGCCACAAGGCTTTACACGAAAATCGGAGCGGTCTTATTCGTCTTCACAGTGGTCACCGTCATGGTGGCGACAATTGAATGGCTCGACTTCGGGGCGCACGGCTTTGATGCCGCCGATGCGGTGATCGGACTTGCGATCGCCACGTTCAAGGCGAGTTTGGTCATGCTGATCTTCATGCACTTGAACCATGAGAAGGGGTTGATCTACTTCTTCTATGGTCTTGCAATCCTCATGGCCTTCTTCTGTATGGCTCTCATTGGTTGGACCAAGTCGGATCCCATCCAGGATGGCGACTGGGAGAAAGCCAATGGATTCTACAATCTCGACAAGCCAGCTACCAAAGCACCCCAATAACCCCTTCAAGCTATGTCCATCAAAGGATTCCACCTCATCTTCATTGCAATTGCAGCCTTGTTCTGTGCCGGTTTTTCGGTGTGGGCGCTCTTGATTGATGACCAGGATTCGAGCATGGCTACCACGATTGCCGGAGTGATCACGCTGATCGCGTCTATCGTTCTGGTGATTTACGGAATTTACTTTCGACGCAAATCCAAGAATATCATCGTTTAACCCCCGAAATACCAATGAATACCCTCTTCTCCATCCTCGCTTGCTCGACCTGCGCCAATGCTTTCAAACACGGCGGAGAAAATGCGGCCGGTTGGTCGATTGCCGTTATGTTGATGGTCATTATTCCCTTGGCCACCGGTGTGGTGTGGTCCTTCGTCAGGATTGCCCGTCGCGAGAGTGCGGCACTTGATCCTCAGTATTGCGACGACTACATCCCGCCTGCTTCCAATTCCTAAGACTTCTTACTCATGTTTATTCCACTCAACTGGTCCAAATGGCTCGGGATCCCCGAGAACTATGCTGATCACGGCGGCAATGTTGATCACCTGATCGATATCGTCCATTGGTTCATGTTTGCCCTGTTCATTGGTTGGACCTTGTTCTTCCTCTTTTGTCTCTGGAAGTTCCGGGCCAGCAAGAATCCTAAGGCAAGCTATCATGGAGTGACCAATCACGTTTCCAGTCACCTGGAGATTGGCGTGGTGATTATCGAGGCTGTTTTGTTGCTTGGTTTCGCTTTCCCGCTCTGGTGGGAGCGGACCGACACGTTTGAGGAGGTTCACAAGACAGATCCTGTCCGGGTTCGCGTGATAGCCTTCCAGTTTGGTTTCAAATACCACTATCCGGGTGAGGATGGAAAATTCGGTCGGATCGACCGGAACTTGGTGAGCGGAGTGGGTGATCCCTGCATCGATCCCGATGATGTGAATGGTTACGATGATTTTGTGACTGGAACACTTCGGATTCCGGTGGATCGCAATACCATTCTCCAGATCACCTCGACCGATGTCATTCACAACTATTCCATCATTCCGATGCGGATTCAGCAGGATGCGATCCCCGGAAAAGACATCCCGATGTGGTTCAAGCCAATCAAAGAGATCACGACGGGAGTCGTCTGTGGTCAGCTTTGTGGTGACTCCCACGGAAACATGAAGGGGATGATGGAAGTCATCGCACAGGGCGAATACAAGGAATGGGCCAAGTCCCAGAGTGATTCTGCTCTGGAAAAGCGCAATGCTGCCAGTCCTGCAGTCGCTCAGCGCTAGCCGGTCGACAACACACTTTTTCAAACGGCTTTGGGTAACCAAAGCCGTTTTTTGGTGGGCGGGTCAGCCTTCCCGTTCTACATTTCGACCCAGGTTCCGATGACTCCGCTTTTTCGAAAAATCCTCGGCATGAACTGGGTTCTCGTTCTGACGATGTATGGCCTTTTGTTTTTCGGTGTCTACGCCATCGAGAGTGCGGCCCGGCATCTCCCGGCCCCGGACGGAATGACCGGTGGCGAGTTTTTTGCAGGCCGGCACAAGATGTGGATGGCAATCGGGACGGTGATCTATTTTGCCTCGGCCCTGATAGACTATCGCTGGGTGCGTTGGCTCGGGCTTCCGATGTATGTCGTAGGACTGGCCCTCACCATGAAGGCAATGGGGGTGGACGACGATGTTCACCGATTGGAATTCGGACCGATCAGTTTTCAGCCCGCCCAGGTCGCCATTGCGGCCGGGATTATTGCCATCGCCACTCTGGCTCAAGATTTACCCAAAATTCATCGTTTCTTTGCCGAACCGTCCTTCCGGGTTCTCCTGATCGGAGTATTGGCAGGGGTTCCCTTTGTGATGGTGGTGAAGCTTGGTGACATGGGCTCGGCTTTGGTCTGGGTTCCGGTGGCTCTGGTGGCCCTGTTGGTGAGCGGCATCCCGTGGCGATATCTGACCTTTCTGAGCCTGATGGCGATCGGGTTTACTGCTATCACCTACTATGCGCTGCTTCCTTCGGTTTCGGAACGGGGGACCGAACGGATCGAAATGTATCTCGAATCAGTGAACACCGGGATCGTCGAGAAGACCGATAAAAACTGGGCGCCTTATTGGGTGTCCACGACGGTGGGAAAGGCCGGGTGGAAGGGGCTTGGTTGGAATGCCCCCGAGGAACGGGGGTCGCTGCATGACAAGCGATACATCCCCTGGCGGACCGCCCACAACGACTACATCTTTGCGGTCATCGCGGAAGAACAAGGTTTCCGGGGAGCCCTGTTGTTGATCACCGCTTTTGCGCTCCTTCTGATCCAGTGTCTCTTCATTGCCTTTTATAGCCGCGATCTGGCCGGAAGGATCATTGTCGGAGGGGTGGTGGGGCTCTTCTTTGCACACATGTTCGAAAGTATTGGCATGTGCATTCTGCTGACTCCCATCACCGGAATTCCACTTCCTCTGGTAAGTTATTCCGGAACCTTCGTGGTGATTTGTATGTTCTTGCTGGGGCTCGTCCAGAGTGTCTGGGTGCATCGGAGCAAGTATCGTGAGGTCGAAGTTGCTCCCTAAGTAATGGGCCCCAAAAAGGTCCCCAAAAAAGCCCGCCGGATGGGCGGGCTTTGCGGAAGGAAGGTTGTCTTAAAATGGGATGTCGTCGTCGCTGGGATCCGGTTCGCTGTCAAACGAGCTATCGAAGGAACTCGGCGGAGGATCAGCGGGTGCCTGGCCGCCTCCTGAGCCACTACCACCGCTCTCGATCTTCCAGGCGTTGAGATTCACATAATAGCGGCCATTGTACTCGTTCCCCCGGATGTCGAAGGTGACTTTGACCTCGTCGCCGATGCTGAGGTTGTTGACGAGCTCGATCTTATCCCGGACTAATTCGAATTTGACCATTTGGGGATATTTCCCGTCGGGAACTTCGATCACGAATTCACGTTTGGTGAATCCGCTTTTAAAGGTCTGCAGATCTTCGATGACTTTGAGAGTGCCGGAGAGTTCAAAGGAGTTGGCCATATTGCTGGGTATTGATTGAAGAGTTAACGGTAGTGACGTCGGATTTGAAAATTGCTCTGTTCCCAGACGAGGTCGGAGTTTGGGAATTCCGCTTCATACTCCGGAAAATGGGTGTCTCCCTGATAGGACTCCGGAATGTGGGTAATGATGATGTCCTGAAGCATTGGCATGAAGAAACGATAGATTTCCGAGCCGCCGATGACGAAGACTTGCTGGTCGATGAGGGGAAACTCATTGAGATCCCGGGGATGATGAATCGGAGAGACGCCATCGTGATGCCAGGCCGGGTCCCGGGTCAGGACGAAATTCTGACGATTTGGCAGCGGCTTGCCGATGGAATCAAAGGTTTTGCGCCCCATGACAATGGGATGCCCGCTGGTCTGTTTCTTGAAGAACTTGAGGTCGTCAGGCAGGTGCCAGGGAAGCTGACCGTCCTTCCCAATTACCCTTTCGGGAGTCATGGCTACGATAGCGGTGAGTTTCATACGGCGACGATAGCTTTAATGTGAGGATGGGCTTCGTAGTCGACCAGCTCAAAGTCGTCAAAGGTGAAGGAATCAATATCCCTGACCTCTGTATTCAGCTTCATCGAGGGAAGAGAGAGGGGTTCTCTGGTCAGTTGCTCGCGTGCCTGGTCGAGATGATTGGAGTAGAGGTGAAGGTCGCCAAAGCTATGGACAAAGTCCCGAGGCTCATAGCCGCAGACCTGGGCAATCATCATGGTAAGGAGAGCGTAGGAAGCGATATTGAAGGGAACTCCAAGGAAAAGGTCGGCACTTCGTTGGTAAAGCTGGCAGCTCAGGCCGGGTTTTTCGGAATCGGGATTGTGCACGTAAAACTGAAAAAGGAGATGGCAGGGAGGCAGGGCCATTTCATCGACCTTGCCGACATTCCAGGCGGAAACAAGATGTCGGCGAGAGGTGGGATTGTTCTTCAAACCATCGATGAGCTCGGCGATCTGATCGACGGTGGACCCGTCTTCCTTGGGCCAGGACCGCCATTGCTGACCGTAGACCGGGCCGAGGTTTCCGTCCTCATCGGCCCATTCGTCCCAGATGCGGACTTTGTGTTCCTTGAGGTAACCGATGTTGGTTTCGCCTTTGAGAAACCACAGGAGCTCGTGAATGATCGAACGAAGATGAAGTTTCTTGGTGGTGAGACAGGGGAAGCCCTCGCGGAGATCGTACCGAACCTGTCGACCGAAAACACTGAGAGTGCCGGTCCCGGTGCGGTCACCTCGCTCTTCGCCGTTTTCAAGGACGTCGGTCAATAGATCGAGGTATGTTCGCATGGCTCTTAAGATGGAGCATCGAGCGCGGACGGCCAATGAAGAAAGTCCTTTTCGGCAGATTAATTAGTCGAACTTTCCAGGCTTCCGGCGGTTCTTCTTTTTCAGGCCGTGCTTTCGTTTATTTTCGACATTTCTGGCTCGGGCTCCTTTGGAGGGTCGCCTTTTTTGACGTCTCACTTTTTCGCGGGCCTGCTTTTTGGCGGCCTTCTTGGCCAGGGCCAATCCTTCGAGCCTATTGCACAATTCCTCCCGGGCCAGAAAACGATTCATTTCCCGCGAGCGATCCCGCTGGATCTTGATTTCCTGCGCACTGGGCGGGTGTTGCAGGAAGACACAAGACGAGGTTTTGTTGATCTTCTGGCCGCCGCTTCCGGTGCCCCGGATGAACTTCTCGACGAGATCGTCTTCTTCAATCCCTAGGGCCGACATCCTTCGTTCGAGGGCCGCTTTCTTATCGGCCGAGATCATCGAGATATCCTTTCACGGCCTTGGTGATTTCGCCGGCAACGTCGGCGCGAGGCGTGGCAAAGGGCGGGACAAACCAAGGGTAGGAGCCGATGACATCGGTAACGACCGCAATCTCACCATCACAGGTGTTTTCGCCGCACCCGATCCCGATGGTGGGGATGCGGAGTTTCTCGGTGATGAGGCGGGCGGCATGGGGGAGGACACTTTCCAGAACAATGGAAAAGGCCCCGGCTTCCTGAAGGGCCAAGGCTCCTTCGAGAATGGCGTCCACTTCCTCTTCGGTTTTCCCCTTTTTCTTATATCCTCCTTCTTCCTTCACTCGTTGAGGCAGCATTCCGAGATGCCCCATGACCGGAATTCCGCGGGCGACCAATGCCCGCACTTTTTCAGCCTGCCTCACTCCTCCTTCCAGTTTGACGGCCTGGGCGCCGGACTGAATCAGTCGTTGTCCGTTGGCAACGGCATCGGCCTCTGAATTGTAGGAATGAATGGGCAGGTCACCGACGATCAGCGAGTTTTTGGAGCCCCTGGCCACCGCTTCAAGATGGTGGCACATGTGATCCATAGTCACATGCGTGGTGTCCGGATATCCCAGAACGACCATCCCCAGTGAATCCCCGACGAGCAGAACCTCGACACCGGCTTCGTCGAGAAGGCGGGCGGTTGTGTAGTCGTAGGCCGTCAGCGCGGAGATGGGAGCCCCGCCTTTCCGGTCTTCGATCTCGCGGGCTTTTTGCAGGAGAGACATGGCGATTTGGTCTACCAGACGGTTTGAATGATATGAGGCTCCGGCTCGTCATTGTCGAGCTTGCGGAAGTGTTCGCCCACCGTGGTTTCGTCTCCAGGTAAGACAAGATTGGGCCGGATATCGGTCAGTGGCCTGAGGACAAACCGCCGGTGGGTCAATCGGGGATGGGGAAGGATCAGGAAATCCTCGTTGACGACATCGTTGTCAAAGTAAAGGAGATCGAGATCGATCACCCGGGGTGCGTTGTGTTCGGCAGAAGGAGTCCGACCGATCCGCCATTCGATTCCCTGGGTATCCTTGAGAAGGTCTTGTGGGGAGCCGATGTAATCAATTTCCACGACGGCATTGTAGAAGTCGGGAGAGTTGGGCGGACAGCCCACTGGCTCGGTCTGGTAAACGGATGATTGCAGGTAGTTGGTTCCTGGCGGCATCAGATTCACCAGCATGTCCCGGGCCTCCCGCAGATTGGAGAGACGGTTCCCAAGGTTGGTGCCGAGGGCGATGCCGGCGCGGTTTGCCATGAAGTAACGATTCTACTTGAGTCCAAGGACGTTCTGCATGTCGTAGAGCCCGGTCGGCTGGTCGCCGAGCCAGAGCGCAGCTCTGACCGCTCCCGAGGCGAAGGTCATGCGCGAGGAGGCTTTATGGGTGAGCTCGAAGCGTTCTCCATCCGCGGCAAACATCACAGTGTGGTCTCCGACGACATCACCTCCGCGAAGGGTATGCATTCCGATTTCCCGTGAGGGCCGGGGGCCGGCATCCCCGAATCGACCGTGGGCGATGTCGTCGTCGTAAGAGGTCTGGGTTTCCTCGTTGAGAATTTCGAGCAGTGTGCGTGCCGTCCCCGAGGGGGCATCGACCTTATGGCGGTGGTGCATCTCGGTGACCTCGATGTCGAAAGCGTCATTGCCGAGGATGGCGGCGGCTTTCTGGGTCAGGTGGAAAAGGAGGTTCACCCCGGTTGAGAAATTGGAGGCGTGCACGATGGGGATTTCGGCTGAGGCAGCCTTGATCGCTTCGCGTTGGGCATCGGAGTGGCCAGTGGTGCCAATGACGAGCCGGGTCTTGGTGGCGACGGCTTTTTCGAGCAGTTCGTCGGTCAGCTGGGGGAGGGTGAAATCGATAACGACGTCGGTTCCTGCCAGAGCGGATGCCAGGTCTTCGCCGGCATCGTGGGTGGAGTGGACCGAGGCCTGCTCTTCGGCTTCCACGGCAGAGAGGACGCTTTGGCCCATGCGTCCCGAGCGACCGGTAACGGTGATGTTCATGAACGGGAAGATTTGTCAGGAAAGGGACTTTGTCTAGCAGGTTCGTCGTCAGGCGTGCTTGACAGACGGAAAAGTTGGAGGAAGACTCCGCCCGCCTTCACGAGAAGAAGCCGGCGTGGCGGAATTGGTAGACGCGCGCGATTCAAAATCGCGTTTCTTCGGAAGTATGGGTTCGATTCCCATCGCCGGTATTTTTCGTGAGGTTCCCTGAGCGCCGAGGTCTTTGTGTTTTACGGTAGCTTGCTGTTCTTTCGGTCGGTTTCGGAAAGGGGCGCTAATTTTCATTCTCTGGCCATTTATCGTCAAATGTCGTCGAAAAACAACAAAAATGGGCGACAAATGGGCGACAAAAAATAGGGCAATTACTTTTGTGTCTCTTAGGCATGAGATGCACTTGGTCGTAGGCTCTAATCCTAATAAGAGAATTTAAAAAACTCTGAATCTTCTCGGTAAGAATCCCTTGCAAGTCGAGGAGTTGAATCTAGCCCTCAGAGCTGTCTTTAAGCAGATTATTGTTGATTGCGATGAGTATTGCCTCCGTTTTGTTTGCAACTCAGGAGGCGAAACAGAAGAGATGTATGGATGGCCACAGGAATAGGTTTTCTAAGTCACTAATCTACGCGCATTTGGCGGACCGTATTTTTAGGCTAAAAAACAGATTTTAGGTAGCTTTAGGTAGCCATTCAGGGTGACAAAACGTTACTCTCCAGAATCTCCTAAAACGTTGATTTATAGAGGGTTGCCAGTTTTTACTGATCATTACAATGGATGTTTTTAAGCGTTCTATAGATGCATAGGACCTACGACCTACGACCCTTTTCCTAAGCCTAATTGTTACCTACCTATGACGAGAGTTTTCTACCTGCCTATCTCCTTCGAACAAGACCTCAAATCTAAGATCTCTGGGGAATGGAACCACATCGATTGGTCTAAGCCCATGCACTTTGATAAGCTTCTCTATGTGGTTTCCCTTTTAGGGTCGGAAGTCGGTGGATACAGAGAAGATAAGAATGGATGGATCCCTCTAAAGAAGACTTACCTCGACGACGTCGTCCAATCTCGCTACTCGACGAATGCCATCAATTATCTGATTCATTTAGAGATTCTTGAGCGTGAAGAGTCCTATTGGAATGAAGGCTTATTCTCATGTGTGCGAGGGCGATCAAAACGCTACCGACTTTGTGAACCTTATCGTTCCGCCCCCCAAGAAATCATCACCAGGCCATCAAAGGTTTTAGAGAAGTCACTCAAAGTTGATGAGAAGTATCTAAAGGCTCTCTCGATAAAGAGGCCTAACGGCCCGACCTACCGCTTCCTTCACAGGAACCACTCTTATTTAGGCTTTCGGGAAGGCGTAAAGGAATGGCTCCAGAGCTTGCCTTGTGAATCCAACAAAGACCGAACAAAGCTTAATAAGCGTCTTGCGATCGTGGATCGTGTCGAGCGTGGCGACTACCGCCTCAAAGAAAACAATGGTAGAGTTTACAGCGTCTTAACACAGATGCCGGGTGATCTTCGAAACTGGCTGCTCTTGGATGGGAAGGGCGTAGGGATGATTGATATTCAGAACTCCCAGCCGTTCTTTTTCTACAACCTACTCTACTCCAAATCATCAGGAACAGATGAAGCTCAGCGCTATGCCGAAACAGTCGGAACAGGGAGGTTTTATGAAACGATTGAGGAGGCTTGCCGGCGTTCCTATGCAGATCGGAGCACCCTCAAACAGCAGGTCTTTAAGCAAGTTCTTTACGGTAACCACAATTACACCCGTAAGCCTCTTTGGAACGCTTATGAGAGCCTTTTTCCTTCAGCGGCGACTAAGATCAAAAGAATGCGTAGAGATCATCAGAGAGCGCCTGAGAAGCATCAACACCCTGCTGTTAAGATGAGTGCGAAGGAGGCTCGAATTGTGATCGGTGGGTTTGTTAATCAGATGAGACGACACCGTATCGACTATCCGATTCTAACTATTCACGACTGCCTAGTGGCTCCTTGGTGCAAGTGTAGAGATCTGGAAGAGGCATTTAAGGATTACCTCCAAAATGAAACAGGATTAAGGCCGTCGACAAAGATGGAAATGTTAATACCTAATCCTTCATCATCCCTTTCTTTGGTGCTCACTCACCTCCCAAAGTAATGTTCTTAGGATTATTCTTAGATGTTTTTAATGACCGTAATAGGTGGGGAGGGAGGCGCTCGTCCTGAATGGAGGGCAGTTTAAATAGAAAAACATGCACTTCATGGTCTTAAAATACGACCTTTTGACACCCGGTGCTCATTCCGATAATCATACTTTATGAAATTCTACCTCGTTGGAATCATTCTTCTTATTTCGCAAGTCTTTGGTCAGGTGGCTGGAGATCTCAATGTGGACCCGAATGGCCCTGGAAGTCAGTCGAATGAAGTTGAACGTCGACGAGCTTACGAGCCCTTTGAGGAGCTTGAGCGAAAGCGTGCTGAAGAAGAACAACGCAAGAAGTGGAAGTTCTCAGAAGATCATGTGGTCATCCGCTTAGCCTCCAAGGAACAACTTGAAGCAAGAATCGCTAATGGAGCGAAAGCAAACGAGCCCTTAGGGGATGTTGCTGGAATCAAGAGGGTCTCTCCACTTTTCCCGGAGAAGGCGATTCCGTCGATGGCGGCATGGAGAGCCGAGCACCCGGTCCTCGATCGCTGGATGCTTGCTGAGGTGGAGAAAGGAACAGATATTAGAGCACTCGTCGCAACCTTGAATGAGAACACCCTCGTGGATGTGGCGGAGCCCGACTACCTGTTTCAGCTGGCTGATGGTGGCCCTAGTGAAACTGCAGAGCCTGATACTACAGGTGAGAGTGGCTTAAGTGCTCTTCCGGAAAGTGGTGGAGCTAATCCCGACATGGATAAGCAATGGCACCTCGAGAGATCCAAGATCAAGGAAGCATGGCAGTATCTCGAAGATCAGGGGTTACCTGCAGGAGGTAGTAGTGGGATTGTAGTGGCAGTGATTGATTCAGGGGTAGATTACACGCATCCCGATCTTGCTCCGAACATGTGGGTCAATGGAGATGAGATTCCGGATAACGGGATTGATGATGATGGCAATGGAATTGTGGATGATATCCACGGAGCGGATTTCTTGAGCGATAAAAGAAACCACAATGGAAACCCAACGGATCACAATGGACATGGAACGCACGTGGCAGGGATTATTGCAGCGGTGGCAGACAATGATCTTGGGGGAGTCGGGGTGGCCTACAACTCACGAATCATGGCGATCAAAGCAGCGCAGTATAACGGAAGTTTGACCAACTCAGATATTGCAGAATCGATTTACTACGCAATCGAGAATGGAGCGGATGTGATCAATATGTCTTTCGGGGGCAGTGCTCCATCTCTTCTCACGCGTGACGCGTTGGAGATAGCATTTGGGCAAGCAGTGCTTGTCGCGGCGGCTGGGAATAGTGGGCTCCATACTGAAAGTCCTCCGAAGATCCCGACTCCAGTTCCATTTTACCCCGCAGCATGGCCTTTCGTGATCGGTGTGATGGCAGAGAATATCGCTTCCAACTTTAAAGGAGAGTGGTTAGTAGGTTTTTCAAATTGGGATTCTAGGCCGAGCAGTCGGATTGAATATGAAATGATGGCTCCCGGTTTTCAGATCTACAGCACGCT
>JBMHCW010000103.1:0-17584 GCA_049889715.1 Akkermansiaceae bacterium
CTTCAGTCGGAGACGCATTTGCCTTTCAACTTGAAAACGGAATGTATGGAGCCTGTCGTGTCTTGAGATTCCGTGAGAAGAATCCGCAAGACAATGCAAGCTGCGATGCCGTCTTGGTGGCTTGCTCTGACTACATTTCCGACTCAGTCCCTCTTCCAGCTCAATGTGATCTTCGGCCTATCCTGCGGTTAACCCACCACCGCTGGAACAAGGAATGCGTTAATTAGACTACATCCCCTGTTCCAGATTCGTTCATCCCAATCGGAACCGTTCCTCCAAGCCGTCCTGAATCGAGCTTGCACTGCGATTCAACGGTGAAATGGACCTACTATCCAATTCAGCGTTTCGGTCAGTGGGAGTGGGATAACGATCGTAAAAGATGATGGCCTTACCTGCACATGGCCCAGTGCTGGGTCTCCCCTAAGCCAACACGTCCTTGATGACTTCTCCGTGGACGTCGGTGAGGCGGAACTGGCGGCCTTGGTAGCGGAAGGTGAGGCGTTCGTGGTTGATGCCGAGGAGGTGCAGCAGGGTGGCGTTGAAGTCGTGAACATGGACGGGATCATTGGCGATGGCGTATCCGAGCTCGTCAGTCTGGCCGTAGACGTGGCCGGGTTTGGTGCCGCCGCCGGCCATCCAGACGGTGAAGGCTTCCTTGTGGTGGTCACGGCCGGCCTTGGTGCGGGCCTCGCCATTGCTGCTGGTGCCCTGGGCCATCGGGGTGCGGCCGAACTCGGCATTCCAGACAACGAGCGTGTCCTCAAGAAGACCGCGTTCCTTGAGATCGGTGATGAGGGCTGCGATGGGTTGGTCAACCTGCTTGGTCTTTCGCGGAAGGTTGTCGAAGACGCTGCCGTGGTGGTCCCAACCCTGGTCGAAGAGTTGCACAAAGCGGGTGCCGCGTTCGACGAGGCGGCGGGCAAGGAGGCAGTTGTTGGCAAAACTCGTCTTGCCGGGTTGGGTGCCATACATCTCGTGAATACGCTTCGGCTCGGACTGGATGTCCATCAATTCCGGAACGCTGGTCTGCATGCGGTAGGCCATTTCATACTGGCTGATGCGGGTCGCGATTTCCGGATCGCCGATGTCGTCGAGAGCGAGTTGGTTCAAATCCTTGACGGTGTCGACGACCATCTTGCGCTCCTCGCCGGACACGCCCTTGGGATTCGAGAGGTAGAGAACGGGGTCACCCTGGGAGCGGAATTCGACCCCTTGGTGGATAGTGGGAAGGAAGCCGCTGCCCCACGCGCTGTTGCCGGCGCCGAGGACCTGGCCGGTGACGAGAACGACGAAGCCAGGCAGATTTTGGTTTTCGCTGCCGAGACCATAGCTGACCCACGAGCCGATGCTGGGACGCCCGAAGCGGTTGAAGCCGGTGAGTGAAAAGAGCTGCGCCGGAGCGTGGTTGAATTGCTCGGTGTGGAGAGTCTTGATGAAGCAGAGGTCGTCGGCGACGCCCTGGAGCTTTGGGAGGAGGTTGGAGATCTCGATGCCGGACTGGCCGCACTTCTTGAAGGCGAACTTGTCGTCCTTGGGAGTGCCCAGGAGATTGGGTTGCTGGCGAATGAAGGCGAGTTGTTTCCCCTTGAAGAATTCGTCCGGACAGAGTTCGCCGGTGCGTTTCTGGAGCTCGGGTTTGAAGTCGAAGAGGTCGAGGTGCGACGGGGCGCCGACGAGGTGAATGTAGATGACGCGCTTCGCCCTCGGGGCGTGGTGCAGGCCGAGGCGGGAAAGCGGGTCGGGATCGGCGCCGAGCGCGTCCTGCTGGAACATCGACGCCAGCGCAGCTCCGCCAAGACCGAAACCGGTTTTCTGCAGGAAGAGGCGTCGGGTGGAGTGAAAGGAGTTCATGGCTTGGTCATGGTCTCGTCGAGATTGAGTAGGGCGTTGGCGAGGTAGAGCCAGGCGGCGAGTCGGGGTTTGTGATCGTGCTGTGGCTTGTAAACAAAGGCGGGGTTGTTGAGGACTTCGTTGGCGGCCTTGGGATTTTCCGTGAAGTGCGCGAGGCGGTTGTTGAGCAATTCGAAAACGCGCTTTGTTTCCTCCGGTTTGGCGTCGCGCGACAGAACGAGCTGGAACGCGTAGTCGATGCGTTCGTCATCGCTCGCCTTCTCTAATGCGAGAACACGGTCGGCGAGAGCCAGGGCCATTTCGACGTAGGCGGGATCGTTGAGGAGAGTGAGAGCCTGGGACGGCGTGTTGGTGCGGGGACGTTTCACGGTGCAGGCCGCGCGGTCGGGCGCGTCAAAGTTCACCATGCTCGGATAGGGCGCGGCGCGACGGTAGACGATGTAGATTCCGCGGCGCCAGCGGTTCTCGTCCTTCTGCTCGACCCACTTTGGTTCGTTGCGACCCGTCTGACGCCAGAGGCCGGGTGGCTGGTAGGGCATGATCGGCTTGCCATGCATCTTGTCGGAGAGGAGTCCGGAAATGGCGAGGGCGTTGTCGCGAAGACGTTCGGCATCCATGCGGAAACGCGGGGCGCGGGCAAGGAGAAGGTTGCGCGGATCGACTTCCAGGAGTTCGGGCGTGATGCGGGAAGACTGCCGGTAGGCCTTCGAGGTGACGATGGTCTTGAGGACGTGCTTCATGTCCCAGCCGGAGTCCATGAATTCCACGGCCAGCCAGTCGAGGAGCTCCGGGTGGGTCGGGGGCTCGGCCTGGGTGCCAAAGTCCTCAAGGGTGGCCACGATGCCATTGCCAAAGATCTCGGCCCACCAGCGATTGATCGCAACCCGGGCGGTGAGCGGATTATCACGGCGCACGATCCACTTGGCGAGGTCGAGTCGGTTCCCGTCCTGCAATCCGAGTGGCGGAAGGATCGCGGGAGTATCGGCTTGGACTTCCTCTCCCGGGGAAAGGTATTCGCCTCGGTCCAGGATGTGCGTTTTGCGGGTCTGATCCATCTCGACCATGACGAGGGTCTTGTCGGGAGTGAAGGCGTCGCGTTCTTTTTCAAGCCGGGCGAGTTCCAGATCGAGTTGGCGGATCTCGGGTGAGGATTTGACGTAGTGCGCATTGAGGGCGTTGCGTTCCTTCTTGCTTCGTTTGTTGTCCGGCTTGCGCAGGGCGGCGGCGATGTTCTTGGGCAAGGTGCCGATGCCCGCCGGATCCGAGATGGCGGAGAGGCGGAAGCATCCGATGGTGCGGCCGCTGCCGAAGTTCTGATCGAGGGTGAAGACGAGGCGCTTGCCGTTGTCGAGCGAAACAGGAGCATCGGTTTCGAAGGTGGCCCAGTGGGGTTTGCCGAACTGCGGCGCGATGGCCCAGCCGGTCTTGGGTTTTCCGTCGATGGCACCGGAGACGTTCCACCTGGCTTGCGAGAAATCAGCGGAGGCATTGAAGAGTTCGACCTTCGTCTTCTGCTTGTCGGCGTGAAGGGCGACGGAGAATTCGTGCAGGACGAAGTTGGTGCGTTTTGCGTCGCCCCGACCGGGACCCTTGCCGGGGATCTCCGGGTGGGTCAGAGCTTCGAGCTTGAAGCCGGTAATCTCTTTCACCTCCGTGGTGGCCTCGACGACATAGGTGGTGGTGTCGGGAACGTTGCCGGTGACGAGGATGGCTCCGTTCTCGAGGAGACGATGGTCTTCGCCGCCCTTGGCGGAAAAGGATTTGATCGAAACGGGTTTCCACTCCGGAGCGTTGTCCAGAGTGGCTTTGGCTTTGTTCTCCCATGCCGTAAATCCGGACCGGGGATTGTTGACGAGAGTATCGCGCTTCTTCTTTGCCTTGGCGATGCGTTGATCGAGCCCCTCTTTCTTGTTCTGATCTGCTTCCGAGAGTGGGAGATCGAGATAGGGGCCGATGAAGTCGTGAGAGACGTCGTTTTTACTGCTGGGGAGTGAGACTTCCAGCGGGGTGTTGTTGAAGAAGGAGAAGAGCGAGTAGTAGTCCTTCATCGAGAAAGGGTCGTACTTGTGATCATGGCACTGGGCGCATTCCATCGTGATGCCGAGCCAGGTCGTGCCGGTGGTGTTGACTCGATCGACCACCTGGTTGGTGCGGTTCTCTTCGGGGTGGACGCCGGCCTCGACGTTGCAAGTCACGGTGCGGTGGAATCCGGTGGCAATTTTCTGGGAAAGGGTGGCATTGGGCAGGAGGTCGCCGGCGAGTTGCTCGATGGTGAACTGATCGTAGGGCATGTTGGCGTTGAGCGCGTCGATGACCCAGTCGCGGTAGGCCCACGACGGACGGAGCTGGTCGGCCTGGAAACCGTTTGAGTCGGCATAGCGGGCGAGGTCGAGCCACGGGCGCGCCCAGCGTTCGCCAAAGCGCGGAGAGGCCAAGAGACGGTCGACGGTTTTCGCAAGCTGCGCTTCGGGATTGGCTGCCCACCCGTCGCGGAATTCGGCGACTTCGCTTGGCGTGGGCGGAATGCCAATGAGATCGAGCGAGAGGCGGCGCAAGATCGTTTCCGGCGGCGCAGGATCGGAAAAGGTGAGCTTCTCCTGTTCCAGTCGGCGGAGAAGGAAAGCGTCGATCGGGTTGGCAACCTTGGCCTCTTCTTTCACGGCCGGGGTTGCGGGTCGCTTCGGGGCTGTCCATGCCCAGTGCTCGGTGTATTTCGCGCCGGAGGCAATCCAGTCGCGCAGGAGTTTCTTCTCGCGATCGCTCAGCTTGCGGTTCGAGTCCGGCGGCGGCATGAGGTCGTCCGGGTCGCTGGCATGGATGCGGGCGATGACCTCGCTGTCATCGGGCTTGCCGGGAACGATGGGGTCGGCGAACTCGCCGCCGGTGGTCGCTCCTTCGAAAGTGTCGAGACGGAGATCTGCCTCGCGGGCCTTGGCATCGGGACCATGGCAGTGAAAGCAATTCTCCGAAAGAATCGGCCTGATATCGCGGTTGAAATCCGGCACCTCCGCGAAAACCACCGTACAGGTGGCAGCGAGGAAAATGGAGAAATGTTTCGGAAAAAGCATGAGCCGCAGGAACGGGAATCGAATGATCCTGACCAATACGCGTCGGGAGGCAATGAGATTGCATGAAGTCGATTTTGTAAGGGGCTCAGCAACTGGAATCGTCGGGACTGGCTCCCAAATGTCTTTCAGCTTCGACATCGAATCCGCAAAGAAATTTAACCGAGTTCGGCTTGGAACCTAAACCAACCGAATCGAACAAGCCATCACACTTTTCCGATGAAAAGAAACTGTTCTTCCGCATCATTGAGGAATAAGATCTGGGTAATTTCCTCATGAGAACGATCTTTGCTCTCCCGGCCATTCTCCTCTGCTGGACGCCCCTCAGAAATTCTGCGCAGGAAGTTCCCCAAACAGTCACTGAAACCTGGGCAGACTTTGACCCTCGCGCCGAACCTCTTGAGGTCGAAGTGGTGCGTGAGGAAAAAGCGGAAGGAATTATCACCCGCTATGTTCGTTATGTGGTGGGAACCTTCGCCGGTAGGAAGACCAAGGTAGCGGCTTTTTATGCCTTTCCTGAAAAAGCGAAGAGCGTGCCCGGAATCATTCAGGTCCACGGTGGCGGACAATTCGCCCGCAAACAATCGGTGCAGTTTTACGCGGGACGAGGCTACGCCGCGATCGCGGTAAACTGGGGTGAGAAGGTCATTGATCAAGCAGATGACCCGAACACCGACTGGCAGGGAATCCCCGCGGGATTTCTCGATCCAAAACATCACAATGGCATTGAGGCGGGCGAAGGAACGATCCACAAAAAAGCGCATCCCTGGAACAGCTCGTGGATTCTCTACGCCGCCGCGGCGCGGCGCGCGATCACTTTCCTGGAGCAGCAAGCAGAGTGCGACGGCGACCGCATTGGCCTGCAAGGTCATAGTATGGGTGGACGTCTGACCGTCCTCACGGCAATCGATCCCCGCATCAAAGCCGCTTCACCGTCGGTCGGCGGCAGCGGATTCCTCTACACCGACATTGCCGGCATTCCCAACTCAGCCCGACGGATGGCGGCCGGGCCTGAGCGCGACCTCTACCTGAAGACGCTCGCCTGCCAACACTACTGGCCGCTGGTTCGTTGCCCGGTGATGTTTCTTGGTGCGACCAACGACTTCAATTCACCAATGGAATTTGTGCTTCGTGGCTTCAACTCCATGCCGGATGTCGCGCAGAGCCGCACTTCCTTCACCCCGCACATGAATCATCGCTTCACCGCCGACAACATGATGGCGCGTATTCGTTGGTTTGATACGCATCTAAAAAAATCATTCACCTTCCCCGCCACCGCCAAGGCCACTTTGGATTTGAATGCCCCCGACGGCATCCCGATCTTCACGGTGCGACCTGATCTTTCCGGACCCCATAAACTTGAACGGGTTGAAATCTACTACGGTTATGACCGCGACCCGCGCGCCCGTTTTTGGCGCTCGGCGGAAATCCGGCGCAACGGCAACATCTTTTCGGCCCCCTGTCCGGTCATGACCACCGGCGAGCCTTTGTTCGCCTTTGCCAACGTCGTCTATGAAACCGGAGAAAAAATCAAAATGCCACCGGGCTACTCCGATAATTCCCTCCTCACCGTCACGAGCGAATACCGAAAGGCCTATCCCCACCAACTTCAAAAGGCCGGGGTGAAAGTGACGGTAAAACGCCAGCGCCTCATCGACGATTTCGCCCATGGATGGCGGGACTGGTCCTTGGTTGCCGCAAGTAATCGTCACCACTGGAACTTCGAAACCCACAAGATCAACGACCCCGCCTTTGTCGGGCCAAAAGACGCCAGCCTCGCCTTCGAAATTACCACCACCGAACCCGGTGAAACCTTGGCCGTGGTCATCGATACCGATCGCTGGCGTGGCTACACCGGCCGCAAGCCCACCCAACATGTTGCCCTGGTGGAATTGGAAAAAGCCGGCACGCAATCCGTCGTCCTGACCATGAACCAATTCAAGTCGGAGACTGGCGAGGCCCTGGGCAGCTACGATTTTGCGACGAGTCTCATTCTCACCCCCGGCCAGAAACTGCGCCCGAAAACCGTAACGCAAGCATGGAAGGGACAGGTTCCCAAATTTGCAAACCTGCGCTGGGAAGGAGGCGATTTCACTCCACGGCCGCGACCTTATCTTAGGTCGGGCTCTTCGGCAGCCGATGCAGACGCCGTTTTTCGTGATGAGTTTGACCGCGCGGTGAACGAGTCAGTGGAACGCGAAGAACAAGATCGAAAGTAGCTTCCTCTTACTTTTTCTCCAGCAGCTTCATCATTGCCTCTCCCATCGCGAGACCGACATCCATGTATGTCTGGGCGTTGCCGTTGTAGTGGCTGTTGGACGCGCCGCCTTGATTCAGCGGATGCGTGTAGACTGTGGAAACGTTGCCTTTGAAATCCGGATACTTTCCTGACTTTCCGTCCACTGCAAATTTGGCATCGATGATGAGCTTCTCATTTTTCTCCTGATCATTCTCGGGAACGTGGTCCTTCTTGGTTTGCCCGAGCGTGGCTATCACGAACTTCGCTTTGGGAGCTTTGAATTCGGTTCGCAAGGTCTTGATGAGATGCACGAGATTCTGCTCATATTTTGTCGCGTGTCCCGCGTTGTAACGGTCCTTGTCGCCCTGCCACCAGGCAAAGCCCACAATCTCGTAGCCTCTCCCCTTCCAATGCGGGAATTGCTCGTCGAAGTTATTCAAGACTTCATGCGCAGCGGTGAAGCAATCATCGTATTGCTTCCCGGCATACCAATTGATGGGCTCGGGCTTTGTTCCCTTGTCCCAACTCAGAGGCGACTCCTTGTAGCCCGCGTAGACTTTTCCCTCGAACTCGTATTGCTTGCTTCCCGGCGGGAGAAAATCCCAACCCAACGAGCGATTACCTTGGGAGGTTTTAAGCACAAGCACAGGATCGTCGATCGCATCGCCCACCGCGTGACCAAAGCCGAGCTCTGGCCCGATTCGTCCGCCTTTGACTCCGAGCCAGTGACTTCCGGTGGCGGTGACCACCCCGCGATAGTAGACATCATCACGGGCCGTCCACTGACCTTTGTCATTCATCAAGTAGGGATACTTGCCGTCGAACTTCACCAAGGTCTTGAGTGATCCCGGAACATCAAGACGAGCCGTCCAACCCAGGCCATTGGCATCATTGGTCAGGTAGGTGATCTTGAAGGGAACCTTCTTTCCGCCCTCCAATTTGATCTCCTTTCGAACTTCCTCACCACCTGGCTCCTTGCGGTGAACCTCCTGTCCGTTCACCTCCATGAGACAGACCGTCGACCCACCGTAACCAGGACGGAATTCATAAATGCCCGATTCCTTGGGCTGCACAAAACCGCGTGTCACTTGCACGCCGCCACCGGGATAAGGAGTCGGGTTGGTTCCTCCAAAGCTCTCGAGTTTGAGAGTCTTGATCGGCTTCAACTCATCGTAATTGACCTTGGGATCGTACGATTCTTCATAAACCGAGACCACCGGATCAATCATTTCAGCTCCCCAGCGGGAACCTCCTCCATCCACCTTGCCGGCGCCAACCATGTTCGATTGGCCGGAAAGAATGAAGACTTTGACGGGTTTCTCTTTTGCGCCGAGCACGGTATAGCTCACGGCGAAGGCGACGAACAAAGCTTTCATGTCGAATACTTGTGAAATCTTTTCGGCGAACTACTTCACCGGGGTGAGGGTGAAGGACTTCAGGGCCACTCCATACTGAGGAGGGAAGTCACGGAAGAGGTTGATGATGTTTTTCCCGCTCTTGAGCTTGAGAATGATGGGCTCGGACCTCCCCCAGTCGCCGTTGGTGAAAGGCAGGGTCAGAGTGGTGACTTCTTCGGCTCCATTGACCACGAAATTGATCCGCTGGTCATAGTTCACCGTCACGATCTCGGCACTGAGAGCATAGTCTCCCGACTGTGGGACATTGACTTCATACTCCATCCGGGAAGTCGTTCCCTGACTTGGACCAGTCGGGTCGACCTTGGGACCTTTGGCATAATACTTCTTGTCGTAAGTATCGGAGATACGCTCGTTCACGTTTCCGTAGATATCGTAAAGACCAAAGGGGTTGGGCTTCTTCTTGCCGACCGGATGAGACTTGCCGCCGGCATTGTCCTTGAACCAGGCGTAGTCGCCCAGTCGCGACGGATCATCGCCAAAGAACCACTTCGTGTCCTTGCCTCCGCGGCTGGCATATTCCCATTCGGCTTCAGTCGGAAGACGGACTTCAAAACCCACCTTCTGAGCCACTTTCGCACAGAAGGCCTTGGCATCATCCACTCCTACCGTATCAACAGGACAATTCTCATCCTTGGCCGACTTGCTTGGGTTGGAACCCATGATGGCGGCATACTGAGCCTGCGTCACTTCATACTTACCAAGGTAATACCCCTTGGTGAGCTCCACCGGATGCTTCGGCACTTCGACACATTCGAAACGTCCATCGGTGGTCCTCTCTCCGCCCATGATGAACTTACCGGGCTTGATGTAGACCATCTCCATCTTAACTCCACTGCCGAGGTCCAAGGTGATCTCCTTGGGTGTCTTTCCTCCGGGATGGGTCATGGCAGCGCGAAGCCCCCAGTTTTCATAACGTCCGTAACCTCCGCTGAGCATGCGGGATCCGGAACTACAAGCCGTTGTATCCCCCTTCCAGGTGCCACCCCGCATGATCGTGGTTCCCTTAGGAAAAAATCGTGGGAGGAACACCTGTAATCCGCCGTCAAAACTCTTCATTGCGCTCACGTCGCGAGTATTTCCTTTGGGCTTGGTGTAAGCGGCAGCAGGAATGGTGACGGTGCCATCGCCTGCCACAGTAATCTCCTTGTCCTCGTCGGTCACCGGAGAAGCCATCACCTTCTGGGCGACCGTCGGCTTGTCGGCCTCACCAAGTTCTTCACCAAGAGCAGCCAGCGTCTCGGCCTTGGACTCGGCGATGATCTGACGCTGGGTTGTCAGAGACAGTGTATTCCAGACTCCCGACTCGCCCTGGTCTTCACCGTAAATTCGCTTCTCGCCGAACAAATCACCAATCCACTGGGCACGCTTCACCTTGAGAAAGGCCTCCGGATGAACCCGGGCCTGGGTGGTCGCGAGGAAATTCTTGTCCTTGTTGTAGACACCTTTGGTCCATCCGGCTCCCCAGCCGCCACCAAGGTTGACGACCCAACCCTTCGGGGTCCAGTGAGCCAAGGCAGCATGTCCACGACTCGGACGGGCAGTAGTGGGAATTCCAAAAGCGCGGAGAATAAATCGTCCGATGAAGGCCCGACGTCCACAGACCCCCCCGTTCATGAGAATGTTCTGATAGAACTGAAGTTCGGGACGGTCGTACTTCACATCCTGCGATCCATACTTCACGTCCGAAGTCACGAGTCCGACGTAACGCCAGCCGTAGTTCTCGTTGTAGATGTGATTGGGGCGATAGTTGCGAAGCATCTCGCGACCCCAGGCCAGGGTTTCATCGGGCTCTTCGCCATCGACGACCATTCGCAAGTCCCAGACAGTCAGTTTGTCGAACGCGGGATCGAGTTCCCCATCTTCAAAGGCCTTTTCGTAATGAAGGTATCGTTTGACGGGATCAACGAACTCCGGAGCGTCCGTCAGAGCTACCGGGTTGCGCTGCTTGATGGGCACGGCATGCTCGAGGCTGATCGCCAGGGCCAATCGACGAAGAACGCCGCTGGAGGCCTTCTTACTTGCCTTGTGAATGTCGGCATAAATCTTGGCAGCCTGTCCGTATTGCGCTGGGCCGAATCCTCTTCCTTGTTTGGGAGCCTTGGCTCCATCGGCCACCAGCATTTCCCTCATGAGCTCTCCCTCGGCAAGAAGAGCCTCCACCACCATGGCGTGTTCCTTTCCCTGATCGGCAAATGCCGCCAATCCTTCGGGAGTCGCTTCATGAAGAACAACAAACTTCACCAGCTTGCTGTCCAAAGCAGTGCTCCCGAGAAACTTGTCCAATTGTCCGGAATCCTTGGTTTGTGGAATCTTGCCAGTCAGGTCGGCCTTCAATTGATCCATCATCCCCTTGTATCGGGAAAGAGCGTCGGCCGCCGCTGTCATCGGGAAGCTGGCGAGACACAAGGCCATCACTCCCAAGGTAAATGAACGTTTTGCATTCATGATTGGTTCTTTCTAGGTGTTTTGAAGTGTTTGAGACAGGTCGCCTGTCGGGGATTCTCGGTTCCCATGGATCTCCTCGATCAAGGACTTTCTTGCAATGGTTCTTTCGCCCCGCACCTGTGCAAATTCAAGCAGGTTAGGGCAAAAATCAACCTACTGTTCCCGCTTCCGGTAGAGGAAAGCATCCGACGTCACGAGAGAGGCGATGAGGGCGTTCATGCTCCCGCCGCTGTCGCGGTAAGCCTTGTGGGCCGCTTGAAGAACAGGGGCGTCGTGCAGGGTTTCATTGCGACCCATCCAATAACGGAAGGCATGGCGAACGAAGACCTGCTCGACCCGCTCGCTCTTGGAAAGCTTGTCGATCATCTCAAGGGCATCCTTGACCGGCCCATCCAAAGAAGGATCGCCCGAGTCAATAATCTCACCGGAAGTATCCACCGGCTTGTTCAGCTCCATGGTCCGGAAAATCCCGGCGTGATTATACATTTCGAAGGGCATTCCAAGCGGATCCATCTTCTTGTGACAGGCCCAACAATAATCCTCTCGTGTGACCCGCATCCGCTCCCGAAGAGTGGTGCCCGGTTCGTCAGGCAACATTGCGTCCACCGTAATGGGCACGTCGGGAATCCCTCCACCAAGGAGGCGCTCGCGGATCCACATACCCCGATGGATGGCATGATTGTCCATGGCATCGGAGTGGGACACCAACCACGAAGGCTGGGTGAGAACGCCCATGCGCTCACCTTCCGGAGCTTCCGCCAGAAAACGCTCGGGCTTCATACTGCCGTTGCCAAAGGACTTTCGGCTGACCCGGGCAAAAATATTCTTTCCTTTCAAGTCCACTTCTTCAACCGCGAGGTTGCCGCCGCGCCCTCGGTTTTTCTTGGCGGATTGCAATCGCTTCTTCGCGGACGCCAACTCTTTCTTCTGGCGATTCAACTCGCCACGGACCTCACGATCCTTGGGGTTGGCTTTCTGCTTCTTCTCAAGATCAGCCACCAGAGGTTCCAGTTTGGCAACCTGGTCTTCGGCACCCTTGAGCGCTTTGGCGGCAGCCTCCTTACGCTTCTTTTGAGCCGCGGCAATTTCTTCCTTGGTCCGCTTCCGTCCGTAATAACTCCGGTCAGCACGGGTCGCCACGATTTTTCGGGAGGTCAGCAACTCTTTGAGAACATCCTGATCTGCCTCAAGCACCAGCTCGATCATCCGATCCGTGCTCGCAGTGGCATCAAACATGGCCCGATAGTGACCATTCCCGCCCGGAGCCCCAGTGTCGGACAAAGCCTTGCTGTCCTTGCAGATATAACCCCCGAGATCGTGATCAAAAAAGTCCCGGAAGAATCTCAGGACACGGGGCTTTCGAATGGAGTCATCCGCCAACATCCGCTTGATCTCTCGTTCGACATCTTCCCTGGTTCGCATCCGGCCTTCGACGATGGCCTTCTTCAAAGTTTCATCCGGCTGGATGTAACTGAGAGCATGATTCACAGCCAGGCCAAGCTCCCAGTCCTGCATCATCACGCGGCCATGAGCATCGGCCTTCCCTTGAGTCACCAACTCCGGGCGGAACAAGGCATCCCGATTCAGGAAGATCGCAGACAAGCCCATGAAGACGCCATCTTCTTTCCCAACCTTGGAAATTGAATCCTTCACGATGGCAAGATAGTCGTCCGACTCTTCCTTGGTCGGCGGCCGGAAGGTGAGCGCCTCGAAGAGATAATCAACCGCCGCGCGCAATCCCTCATCGGACACATCGGCACTCTTCATCAAATCGAAGACCGGAGTCAGAGGACGAACCACTTTGGTGTTATAAACCAGCGAAGTTGGAAGACCCCGGATGTCACCTTCCATCTTGTAGGAATTCGGGTCGTCGGTGATTTGCTCCGGATTGGCCAAGCTCAACGGACCATAGGCCATGTAGCGGAGAATGTCCTCGGCCTTCCCCAAAATCTGAGTGGCTTCCGCGCTGTTGACGGTGTTGAAGTCGGCGTAGTTTTCAAAGCCATGTTTCTTCGTCGAAGAAAGAACCACCGGCACGCTCTTGACGGCTGTGGCGTAGGCGACCGTTCCACCCTGATGTTTCGTAATACGATCTGTTCCGAAATAGAGTTTGAGCTCCCCGCCATGGTTGGTGGGAACAACATCACCACGGGTCCGGACACCCGGCTTGGCTGGATTGAAGGCGGGCTCGGTATTGATCAATTCATTGAGACGCGTGATGTGCTCCTGTGGAGTCACCCGCCAGATACGGGCCGGGGATGAAGGGGGCAACAATCGGATTTCCTCGGGCATCTTGCCGAACAACAAGTCGTGATCGACGAAGTTCCCCTTCTTGGGATCAAGGTGGGCATGGAAGCCGCCCTTGTCCTTCATGGCTTGCTCCAGCTCGCCAATGACCCAGTCTTCAAATTGCAGGCGTTCGACCAACTCGGGTTGCTCCTTCTTCTTGGGTGGCATCTCTTTCAAGGCCACCTGCGCCCAAACCGATTTCCAGAGAGCGGCGTTGATTTCATCGATAGGGCCCAGATTCTCCAGAGAGAGATCGCCCTTCTTGGTGGCATCATCGTGGCAGTCCAGACAATGATACTCGATGAAGTCCGCACCGAACTTCTCGAAAGTCAGATCCCCCGGCTCACCGGGGACATACTTTTCCGCACGGAGATCTGCCGCCGGCATTACCAGAGCGGCCAGCGCCAGAATCAGTCGGGTCTTCATGCCAGGATCTCACGAAGAGGACCGCTGCCGGTGTCGAATTTGGCGGCCATCTTTTCGTTCATGTTGAAGCGGTCGACTTCAACACCTGCGGTCCGAAGAATCGCAGTGTAAAGAGCGTTGATGGGACGACGTCCTTCCATCTGGGTGAAGCAACCGGTCTTGAAGGCACCGTTGCAATTGCCCAGCAACATCACCGGCCAGTTGGCACCATTGGTGTGCTGCTTGTCGGCATTGTTACTGGTGTAAACAATCAGGGTGTTGTCCATCATGGTGCCGCTGCCTTCGGGAACGCTTTCAAGCTCCTCCATAATCTTGACCAGCATGCGGCTGTTGTATTGGCGGATCTTGACCCAGATCGGGTTGTCGGGCTGCTTCATGTGGCCGAGGTTGTGACCCTGCTGGTCAACCCCGAGCCCTTTCCAGGCTCCGAAAATTTCTCCACGACCGGAACCGACCGTGAGCACGTTGGTGATTCCTGACTTGAGCGCGGAAATCCCGAGATCGAGAAGACGGTCATGCCAGTCGGTCTCGAATTCGGGGCGAGTGTAGCCTTCGTCGACTTCAGGCGCGAAGTTGCGAAGATGATCGGAAACGCCGCTCAGGCGCTCACGCAACCCATTGATGTCGTCGAAGCCTTGGACGAACTCTCCGTATCTCGCGGCATCGGATCCCGGAAGGGCCTTGCCTTTCGCTGCCGCCAATTCCTCGATGCGATCGAGCATTCCGGACCGGGCCTCATGCTGGCTGCGAATCTCACCTGTGGAGATTCCTCCGTAAAGCATCTGGTAGAGATGATTCGGGTTGGAGTGCATGAAAATCGGGCGTCCCGCTCCTCGTGCCGAAAGATTGGCCACAGTGGGCTTGCCACGCATGTTTTCCAGCGAGTCCATTCCAATGCAGAGATGCGGAAGAAGGGTTTCGGGAAGAACTTTGCTCAGTTCGTAGTCGATGGTGGGACCACTGGGAGGAACGCCATCGCTGCCACGGTAGCCACCGAGGGCACCGAAGAAAGCACTGTGTGACGGACTGGTGTGGGTACCGTGCAAACCATTGATGATGTGGAGACGCTCCTTGTAAGGCTCAAGTGCCTGGATGGGTTCCGGCAACTTGGCCTTGGCCAACGATCCGCTGTTCTTCATCCCGGACGGAATACAGGTTGCCGGGTCAAATCCCTGGTTCTGCATGAAGAAAATGATGCGCTTCGGACCTCCCGAATAACTGGAGGACGCCAGTGAAGCTCCTTGGCTGATCCCTGGAAGGAGTGAACTCCCAACAGCGGTTCCGAAGCCGGAAGCGAGCATTTGAAGCGATTTTCTGCGATTAATCATGGCGTGGTTCGGTGGTGGTTGATGGGGAAAACGGGCAAATCTGACAAATCAGACCGGATTATTACTGAAATAACAATCTCCCGCTTTCAAGAAATCCCGACGCCCATCACCTCATTTCCATGCTTGCGACAGGTATTTAATTATTCTAAACAATTTAAACTTATGAAGATCTTCAAAGTTACTTCGCTTGTCGCATCCGTTGCTCTGTTCCTTCCGATCAGCCTGGCCAGCTGCACCAATTACGACACCCGGGCCAAAAATGATGCCGCCACCGGAGCCCTCATGGGAGCCGCTGCCGGAGCAATCATCGGCGGAGACACCGAAGATGCCGTCCTCGGAGCCGCCATTGGTGGCGCCGCCGGATACGGCGTCGGCAAGGCCCGCGAATAGTCATTCCGACCCGAAGAGGAGAGGAATTCCCTGCCAGAACGGTTCGTCATCCACGTATCGGTGGGTGACTTATGAATATTTTTCCCGTTTCCCGGCTCCTCTCCATCTTCGCCATTCTTAGCCTCGGTTCCTCCTCGGCAGACGAGAAGCGCGTTTCTCTCTTCAACGGAAAAGACCTCGACGGCTGGACCGTCCTGACCTGCGAAGCCGAAGTCAAGGACAGCAACCTCTTCATCAAGGGCGGCAACGGGCTCATTCAGTCCGCCAAGAAGTATCAGGACTTTGTCCTCGAATACGAATGGAAGGCCCTCGGTGAAGACAAGTGGGACAGCGGAGTTTACTTTCGCTACACTTCGGTTCCGGAAAAGCGCCCTTGGCCAAAACGCTATCAGGCCAATCTTCTCAAAGGGCAGGAAGGCAACGTCGGCGGGATCAAGGAAGCCACCAGCAAGGGCATGATCAAGGAAGGTGACTGGAACAAGTTCAAGCTCACCGTCCAGGGCTCGAAGATTTCGCTCATGATCAATGACAAGAAAGCCTGGGAAGCCGACGGTCTCGAGGATCTTGCTCCCGGCTTCATTGCCTTCCAGGCCGAAGTTCCCGGAGGAGGCCAACACTACTTCCGCAAAATCTTCATCACCGAGCTTTCCAAATAAGGCTCCAATCACACTCTCCCGCTCATGAAGATTCGCCTTCTCTCCCTCCTTCCTGCTCTCGTCCTGACCGCAGCGGCTCAATCGAAAATCGACAAGAAACCCAGCTACCCGGCCAGCGTTCCCAAACCCACGATGGCCGAGGTTTCCTATGGAGACCATCAGCGCCACGTTCTCGATTTCTGGAAAGCCGAATCCGACAAACCCACTCCTCTCGTCTTCGTGATTCATGGAGGGGGATGGCAGGGTGGCACCAAGGAACGCCTCGCCGGCTTTGTCGACCCCAAGGCTCTTCTCGACGCCGGCATTTCCATTGTGGCCATCAACTACCGCCTCATCCCGCATGCTCTGGAAGCTGGGATCAAACCGCCGGTGAAAGCTCCTCTCCACGATGCCGCCCGTGCTCTGCAGTTTGTGCGATCCAAAGCCGACGAATGGAACATCGACAAGGAACGCATTGGTGCAGCAGGCGGATCCGCCGGTGCTTGTTCTTCGCTCTGGCTCGCCTTCCACGATAATCTCGCCAAACCGGGCGGCAAGGATCCAGTTGCCCGTGAGTCGACCCGCCTCTGGTGTGCGGCCGTCCGCGGAGCACAAACCACTCTCGATCCCAAACAAATGAAGGAGTGGACTCCGAACAGTCGTTACGGTGGTCACGCCTTCGGACTCAAACCCTTCGATAAGTTCCTAGCCAACCGCGACTCGATCAAGGAATGGATCGCCGAATACTCTCCTTACGCCAACGTATCCAAAGGCGACCCACCGGTCTACCTCACCTACAACGCCCCGCCAGCCATCGGCAAAGCTCAGAAGGATCCCACCCATACCTCGAACTTCGGAGTGAAACTTCAGGAACACTGCCAAGCGAATGGCGTGGCCTGCGAACTTTTCTACCCCAACGCTCCCGACGTGAAGCACAAGAGCACTACAGAATTCCTGATCACAACGCTCAAAAAAGACTAGCTGCTCTTTCCGGATCTCAATCGAATCGCAAAGATTGCGATCAGAGCCCCGATCAGATTGAAAACCAAGTTCCAGCCTGGGTTGGTATAGTCACCGACATTGGTTTCGGGAAGGATGAGGACCGCAAAAAACTCAACGGTTTCATTGACCGCTCCAAGCCCCAGGCCTGCGAGCAAGACCAGAGACAGCGAACCCGCAGTCGGTCGGACGTCAGACTGGATGTTAATCAGGCAGACCCAACACGCCCAGGTTGCGATTCCGAATCCGTAGGCGTGGATCAATTGATCGTACCGTACCAAATCGGGAACGATCCAGAAGTTGTAGAGAACCTCGCTTTTCCCGGGCAGGACGATCATTCCCCCCCATCATGTGGAGAAGCCCCCAAATCGAGAGGCAGGTCAGAAGAACGAGCGGAAACTGGACCCGTCGGTGAACCAAAAGAATCAGGCCGGCCATAATGACCAAAACCACAAGGTAGAACACGAACTCCTTGTTTCCGGTCATCTGGGCATAGATC
>JBMHCW010000104.1:0-9561 GCA_049889715.1 Akkermansiaceae bacterium
AGATCGTTTTGCCGCCCAACGAGATGCCCGTGGCAACCTTTGAGGCGGAAGAGGACCAGCAGGTATTGGTTTTCTCAACTCCGGACCTTCAGTGCTGGGGATTTGCCGGTGGATGTGTCGAGTGGAATCCCGGCGACTATCAGTTCGTTGATCTGAGAGTGGGACAAGATGATCGTCAGTTCTACGTCTTCGACCCCCCCCTTCCACCTCAGTTCGAGCAACTCCGCGCCGAGCTGGGTGACGAACAGTTTGCGGAGTGGCTTGAGCAGAATGTGGCCGAGACAGGAAGCCTCTCTGGAGTTCCCGAGGATCGGCTCGATGGGCTGGGTGAGGCCGAGCGGCAAGCCTTCGATGAACAGGAAGGGGTGCTCGAACAGTGGCTCAAGGACTTCAAGAACGAATCAACGCCACTTCTCCCGGGCTCTGAACTGCCGCCGCTCTTCGAGGAGGTGCGGATTGAATGGGGAGACTACGATTTCGCGAAGCTTCTGGTGCAGAACCAGGATCAGTGGGGCAACCTGCACGGAATCTGCCCGTCTTTCATCATTGAGTGGCAGGAGCAGGATCCTGTGATCTTTGTGGAATTTCAAACTGAGGAACAGGTTCTGCAACAGTGGCTTGAAGACTATCTCGTTCAGCTACCGCCAATTCTGCTGGAGGAGTTCGAAGCACAGAAGCTGCCTCTTCCTCCGAACCTCGAGCAGTTGAGGCTGGAATTGGGCGACGAGAATTTTGCGGAATGGCTCCGCGAAAATCGCGAGAGATTCGGCAACCATCAGGGAATCAACGAAGGTACCTTGCCTGATGATCCGGGATTCATGGAAGAGTTCGAAGCAGTCGAGGAAGCCTTGCGTTGCTGGCTAGAAGAGTTCGATCGGAACGCTTCACGGTAAGTGAATCAGGAGCCCGATGACCGGAATCAGGGAGTCGAGCTCCTACAAGTTGTGTTCCTTGAGGAAGGGAACCAACTCTTCGACTCCGAAGTCGGCCAGTTTGAGATCTCCCACGGTCATGGAAGGGGCGGAAGTCTGGCCGAAGATTTCCTTCATCTTCTCGAAGGCAGCACGGTCGGCGATGACGTCGACTCGTTCATATTCGTATCCGTTTTTCTGGAGATAAGCTTCGACGTCGATGCACCAGGGGCATCCGGGTTTGATGTAAACGGTCATATTCGTTGAATGAAGATTTAGTTGCCTTCGATGCAGAAGAGATGTCCTTCTCCCCGGATGAAGATTTGGTTGTCGATGAGAGCCGGAGTGGCGTCGACTCCTTCGCCGACGGAATTGGTGGTCACGATTTCCACTTTCTTCCCCTCTTTGATGACTGCAGTCGTTCCGCTTCGGCCGGTAATGTAAATGTGGCCGTTGGCCGCGACCGGGGAAGCGTAAAGAGTGGAGAGGCCGGGAATCCGGGTGGCGGTGTAGTGGGCCTTGCCGGTGCGTGGATCGATGCAGGAGAGGGAGGCCGACTTGGCCTTGTGCATGTAGAGCAGGTCACCGGTGAGGACCGGCGAGGCGAGGTCGGGGGTGTTTTCATCCCAGCTCCAAGCCACGTTTTTGGTTCCCTTGAGATCGCCGCGTCCGCTAAGGCGGAAGGCTCCTCCGTAGGACCCGCGGAAGCCGCTGGCGACGATGACGAGATCGTCGATGGCAACGGCCGAGGTCACCGGGCGCTGGGCCTTGCCGGCAATGCGCCAGAGTTCCTTGCCGTTCTTGAGGTCATAGCCCCGGATGAAGGTTTGTCCGTTGATGATGACTTGCTTTCCGCCATCGTGTTCGACCACAAACGGGGTGCACCAGTTGGTGGGTTCGTCGTCTCGCTTGGTTTTCCAGATCGTCTTGCCGGTTTTCTGATCGAGCGCGTAGAGAGCAGATGGGCCTTCGTGATCCCAGGGAACAAGAATCATGTTGTCGACCAAGGTCGGCGAACTTCCCTCACCGAAAGAATTGCGGGTATCCATCTTGCCAAAGTCATCGCGCTTCCACACGAGCTCGCCATCCATGGTGTAGCAGTAGAGTCCGCGGGATCCGAAATGGGCGTAGACATGCGTGCCGTTGGTGCAGGGGGAGGCGGAGGCAAAGCCATTGGTGGAATGGGTTCCTTGATGAGGGGTGGCGGAGATGGCGGTCTTCTCCCAAAGGATTTTGCCAGTCTCACGGCTGACGCAGAAGAGTTTAAAATCAAGTTTGGAAAGTCGTTCGCCATCAAATCCCAAGCCGCCATCGGGTGCGACAGCGGAAACCACAAAGACCTTGTCTTTCCAAATGACCGGCGAGCCCGATCCACGTCCGGGGATCGCCGTCTTCCACTTCACGTTTTTGGTTTCGCTCCACTCCAGAGGAGGCTTGGCATCGGGAGAGGAGCCATTCCCCAACGGACCACGCCAATGGGACCAGGTCCCGGCGGAAGCGAGCGAAGTCAGCGAAAGAAGCAGAGCGGAAGTGATCGAGAAGCGGGAAGACATGGGTCAAACATGGGTTTGACCGTAGCCTCCACGATGTTGGCAGCCTGTCAAGACGGCGCTTGGTAGCGAGCGAGGTGTCTTAGCGCCCCCTGAGTTCGATATCATCGAAATCATTCATGTCGTCGAAGGACCCGATGCCGATGCGGCCTTTGCCGAAGGTCTTGTCGTTGGCCGTCATGATGGGCTTCTCCATGTCATCGAAGAAGATCTCGATCGTGCCTTTCTTGGAATCGCGTTTGACCTTCACCTTGTGCCAGTCGTTGGTCCAAGGAACCTTGTTTTCGTTCTTGGTGATCGCTTTGCGGGGTGCGCCATTGACGATCATGATCTGGCCGCTGTGAGGGTCGGGTTTGGCTCCAAGATGGACGTAGTAGAAGTGGGTCGGGTCCTGGTGGTTGAAGAAGACGCAGCAATCGCGATGGTTCCCGGTGTCCTTGGTGCTGCGAACCCGAAAGGTGAGAATGAAGTCGCTCAATTCTACGTCCTTGATCAAGGCGATGTGATGGGGGCTGCGGACCTTCGGCTTGTAATTGTTCTTACGGGCGTTGATTCCGAAGACGTGATTGCCGTCGACCTCGCGATGAGTCCAACCTTTGGGGTCGGTGGTCTCCCAGCGCTCGAACCCTTTCTCAAAATCTTCACTGAAGACCAGAGGAAGTTCCTTTTCAGGTTCCTCTGCCGGGAGAGGCAAGATGGCAAGAGTCGGAAACAAGAGGAGAGAGAGAAAGGATTTCATTAGCAGGTATTCGAGTTGATATTGTGGCAGGAGCCAAGTGAGAAAGACCTTACTCGAAAAAGTAACCCCGTGCGAGTTGTTGGAAGTCTTCGATTTGTTCGGTCTGCCAAGTTTCATCCTGGTTGAGTTCCTCGGCCATCAGGGACGCCACGATGGGAGCTGCTTCGCTGGCAGCTCTGGCATTGAGCAGGAGGGCGCGGGTGCGACGGGCGAGGACATCTTCGACGGTTCGGGCCATCTCGTGACGGACCTGCCAAATGACTTCGGCTTGCTGATAGGGGAGATCAGGGTGAATCGGTTCAGCCAATGAAGGAGCTCCTTCAATGAGAGAGCGGATTCCCGCAGCATCGCTTCCGTAGACCTGTAGGTGGCTCTCTGGAATCTCCTCCCGGGTCCAACCGTGGATCTTGAGCTTTCTGGTGGGGCACTTCCGCTTCTTGTCTTCGCCCAGGGTCTCCACGACCTTGATGACATCTTCGGCCATCTTGCGATAGGTCGTCCACTTCCCGCCGGTCAGAGTGATCAGCCCGCTGTCGCTTACCAAAATACTGTGATCGCGTGAAATGGCCGAGGTGTCCTTTCCTCCGCCGGAGCGGACGAGAGGGCGGAGCCCGGCGAAGATACTGAGAACGTCCTCGGGTCTTGGATCGCGGCTGAGATACTTGGCGGCGTGCGCCATAATGAAGTCCCGCTCCTCTTGCAGGGCGCGTGGTTCGAGACACTTGTCATCGAGTGGCGTATCGGTGGTGCCCACGACCACGTGATCATGCCAGGGAACGGCGAAGAGAACGCGTCCGTCTTCTGTCTTGGGGATCATGATGGCGCTGTCGCCGGGGAGGAAGTGTTTGGGCAGGACGATGTGAACGCCCTGGCTGACGGCGATGATTTCCTTGGCCTGCGGGTCGTCGGCTTTACGGAGTTCATCCACAAAAACGCCGGTGGCATTGATGACGGTTTTTGCGCGGACGGAAAATTCCTCACCGCTCTCCATTTCGCGGATCTTGACGCCGGAAACGCAGTCCTCTTCTTTGATCAAGCCGACGCATTGGCAATAGTTGAGGATGGACGCGCCATGTTCTTCAGCCGTCTGGGCCAGATTGATCGCGAGACGAGAGTCGTCGAACTGTCCGTCGTGATAGATGACGCCCCCGTTCAGATTCGCGCTTTCGACGGTCGGGATCCGCTCCAGCGTTTCCTCTTTGCTGAGCATGCGTGATTTGGCGAGACCGAGCCTCCCCGCCAGTTGGTCATAGACCTTCATCCCGATGCCGTAGAAAGGTCCTTCCCACCAGCTGTAGTTTGGAATGACGAAGGCTTGTGAGTGAACTAGATGAGGTGCGTTTTTCGTGAGCCGGCCCCGCTCTCGAAGGGCTTCCAGAACGAGTGAGATGTTGCCTTGCTGGAGGTAGCGAACGCCTCCGTGAATCAGTTTGGTCGAGCGGCTGGAGGTGCCCTTGGCGAAGTCGGCTTGTTCGAAGAGAGCCACCTTGTACCCCCGGGCCGCGGCATCGACCGCCGCGCCGAGCCCGGAGGCTCCACCACCGATCACCGCAAGATCGAAAGTGTCTCCATGGCGGACTCGTTCGAGAATGTCGGTTCGATTCATTCGGGTTTCTCCCAGGATTTGGAACGTTCAACAGTACGATTCCATTGTGCTTTGAGTGAGTCGGCCGCAGCAGCGCTCATCTCAGGAGTGAAAATTTTCTCGGTTTGCCAGGACCGGGCGATGTCTTCGCGATCTTTCCAAACCCCAACGGCGAGGCCGGCCAAATAGGCTGCTCCGAGAGCGGTGGTTTCGATACACACGGGTCGTTGCACCTCAGCTTGCAGGAGGTCCGATTGGAACTGGAGCATCAGGTCGCTGCGTGAGGCTCCTCCATCGACCCGAAGGGTGGAAACTTTCATCCCGCTGTCTTCGCGCATGGCACGCAACAAGTCGGCACATTGATAGGCGATGGAGTCCAGGGCGGCTCGACAGAAGTGGGCTCGTTTGGTGCCACGCGTGATTCCCACGGCGATGCCTCGGGCATAGGGATCCCAGTGCGGTGCGCCCAATCCGGTGAAGGCCGGAACGAGGAAGAGCCCGTTGCTATCGGGCACGGAGGCTGCCAGCTCGTTGAGCTCTTCGGCTGACTCTACCAATTCCATCTCATCGCGCAGCCATTGCACCACGGCCCCGCCGATGAAGACGGACCCTTCCAAGGCATATTCGATCTGGTCTCCGATCTGCCAGGCGACGGTGGTGAGCAGATTGTTTTTGGAGGGGACCGGTTTGTTGCCGGTATTCATGAGCATGAAGCAACCGGTGCCGTAGGTGTTTTTTGCCATGCCTTCTTCGAAACAAGCCTGCCCGAAGAGTGCGGCATGTTGATCACCCGCCATTCCGGCGATGGGGATGCCAGCCAGAGCGTGGCCCTCTGCCACTTCTCCATAAACTTCGGACGAACCTCGCACCTCCGGCAGGACCGCGCGGGGGATTTCGAAGAGCTCCAAGAGTTCCTCATCCCAGTCTTGTTCCGCGAGATTGTAGAGCAAGGTTCGGCTCGCGTTGCTGGCATCGGTGGCGTGAACCTTTCCTTGGGTGAGATTCCAGAGCAGCCAGCAGTCGATGGTTCCAAAACAGAGTTCACCGTCTTCCGCGCGTTGGCGAGCGCCTGCGACGTTCTCCAAAAGCCAGCGCAACTTGGTTCCTGAAAAATAGGGGTCGAGCCTGAGGCCTGTCTTGCGGCTGACCAGGTCTTCGTGCCCGGCTTGCTTTAGTTTCGAGCAATAGTCGGCGGTGCGTCGGTCCTGCCAGACGATCGCGTTGTAGACGGGACGGCCCGTCGCTCGATCCCAGAGAACCGTGGTTTCCCGCTGATTGGTGATACCGATGGCTGCGATCGATTCGAGGTCCAGCGTTTCATTTTGCAGCACCTTCTCGATCGTGGAAGTTTGGCTCGACCAGATCTCCAGAGCATCATGTTCCACCCAACCGGGCTTCGGATAGAGCTGTTGGAATTCTTGTTGAGCCTTGCTGACGGCTTCGCCCCGATCGTTAAAGAGGATCGAACGTGAACTGGTGGTGCCTTGGTCCAGCGCGAGGATGTGTTGAGTCTCGTCCATGAGGGTGAAGCCTAGTTAAACCTTATATCGCTGAGTCCCCGACTGGCAATCTTCACTTCCTTGCAGGCCGATTTCACCGGCCATCTTTTTTGTCGTGTCGTATCAGCGGGGAGCATGCTTCCTCAAGAAGCCCAGGACGCGTTCGGGATGTTGGTGGTCTGAATCGAGAAGACGTTCCTCACGGGAATCGTTGAGGACATTTCCCGTTTCATCGAGGACCACCAGAACCGGAATGCCCTGTTCGATGGTGGCGTGATAACGGTTCACGAGGTCGAGATTACGCCAATCCTTCTTGGGGCCGACATCGACCATGGTCAGGAGGTAGGACTCCTGAAGAGTACGGGTGATTTGTGGGTCGGTTCTCAACAGATTGATCATCCGGATGCTGTCCGAACACCAGTTTGCCCCAAATACCAGCAAGACATGCTTTCCACTTCCCCGGGTTGTGGCAAGAGACTGCTGAATTTGCTCCTCGGCATTGGCCGACTTGTCGAAAGGACCCGGCTTGTCTTCGGGAGGAGGGGTGTTGCAGCAAGTCAGGAGGACACAGAGAGGGATGAAGATGGAGAGGGCTGATTTCATGAGGAGGCAGGTCGCTCTTAAGGCATGGTCGTGGGTTGCCAATCCTTGTGCGTATTCTCATCCGTTTCAGGCGCGGATCGCAATCCGAGAATGGGCATCGACG
Organism: Akkermansiaceae bacterium; assembly: GCA_049889715.1. GTDB lineage: Bacteria > Verrucomicrobiota > Verrucomicrobiia > Verrucomicrobiales > Akkermansiaceae > SW10. The sequence goes on from JBMHCW010000104.1 coordinate 6,991, forward strand.
AAGACACTAAGGCGTGGAGCCAGAAAATCTGGCGAAAGGATTTTACGGATCTCCCATCGATGGCTCTCAGGAGAACTCACGTTTCGAGGTCATTTCCGGCGGTGCCTTCAATCTCAAAGTGGCATGAGAGATCTCAAGGAGCCGGAGTGACGAGGCGATAGAACTTTTTCGAGGCTCCTGCCCCTGCCGGGTCGGTGAAGTTTTGTGGGCCCGCAGTGGCATTGGAGACGGTTCCGACTTCGGTCCAGGATCCTGATTCCAATGATGTGCTACTTTGGATTTGATAGGACTTGCCGGCGACGGCCTCGAAGCTCAAGGCAACGTCGTCTCCGGTGAGTGACAGATTGAGGGCGAGGACACTCGAGGGATCGCGGGGGAGCGTTCCGGCGATGAATTCCCCGAGGTTCGAAATGCCATCGCCATCGGCGTCTTCATCGGCGTCGTCGGGATTTTCGAAGTCGAAACCATTGGCGATTTCGTAGTCGTCCGGCATGCCATCCGAGTCGGTGTCGACGAAGTCGCTTTGAACAGTCCAGGTTTTGGAAACGGTGGGTGTTTCCTGCCAGTCCCCGGCACTGTTTTGTCCGAGGACTTCGATGGTATATGTTCCGTCGTCGAGATTCGATAACTCGATCGGCGGCGCATTGTCGAAGAGAGTGGAGGTGAGCGGTCCGCCGTCCAAGATGGCTCGTGGCACAAGAGGAATATCACTGCTCCAAGGCCCGCCGTTGATTCTCCAGCGATAGACCCAGATCCCGGGGCCGGCGATGGTGAGGGTGGCCGAGGTTTCGCTGGTGGTTCCAACGGGTTCTCCGGCAATGCTGGCTCCGCCTGGAACGACCGCGCCCATGTCGAGACCGTTGGGTCCCGTGCCACGACAGGGGCTGCCGGCCTGCAAGGCAAGCTTCTCAAGAATGTTCTCGGGAGTGAGCCCTGTGGTGTCGACGAAGAGAGGATCGTTTGAGAGGTTGCCAATCCCTGGTTGGGGAAAGTCTTGCAGGCAGTTGAAGTCGCGTCGCAGGAAGGTTCCCACCGCAGCCTGGGCCTCTGGAAAAATCGGCCAGGGAGAGCTGACCTGAAGATCAGCCGCGATGTTTCCCTGATAGTAGGCTCCCGCGCCGTAGGGGTCGCCGCGCCATGGTTCTCCGAACATGATGATGCCGGATTCCTCGTTGCCTCCGGGATCAGTGTTACTGCTGATCGGGTTGTCGGTGATGGTGAGGGTCGAGTTGTTCTGCATCAGGATGGTGCCCGAATCCTTGATGAGAACGTTGTGTTCGCAGTTGACGAAGAAGTTCCGCGCGATGACGAGTTCGGAGTCATTGCCTCCGGCTCTTCCGGTGGTGATCGGGCTGGAACTCGAGGCCCGCGAAGACTCCTTGCGAACGTCGAAGAAGATGTTGCCTTCAATGTGGGCGTCAGTGCCGTCCATGTCGAAGACGTCGTCAACTCCGCTCAGAAAAACGTTGCCGATAAAGCTCACGATGGGGCCGGGCCGGTTCCCGCCGGTGAAGTCGATGATGTCGTTGTATCCGCTGGTGGCCGGAACGCCGGGAATGCCAAACCGGTTGTAGGCGATGAGGGCATGTCCCTCGGCAGGCATGTTGGTGAAGTGGAGAAGCTCACCTCCGGTAATGCTGTCGAATTCGCAATGACGGATGGTGCAGGAGCTATCGACGAGATCGACCATTTGCTCGTCGACGTCGATGAAGCGCGAGTGCTCGAGACGCAGATCGGAATTTCGCACCCGTAGGATTCCGTCGGAGGCCGCTCTCTCGAAGTTGCAGTAGAGGAGACTGGATTCCTCCGGTCCTGTCAGATTAAGACGCCCCCACGTGCCGCCGGGAGTGGATGGGATGAAGCGAATGCGTTGGGCTTCCGTGCCATTCGCGATGATTCGGCCCGAGCAATTGATGGCATTCACTCCGGGTGGGCATTGGATCTCCACCCCGGCATCGATGGTGAGGGTTTGACCGCTTGCGACGTTGTAGCTGCTTTCGAGAATGATCGGGCTGTCCTCGATCGTCCAATGAAGGGGCGGGGGAGGCGCTTGGGTCTCCAGATCGGCGATGAGGGAAAAGTCGGAGGAATCAAGGCTCTCGTTCATGCCAAGGATGGCGAGAACATGCGAACCATCGGCCAGGAGTGAGGAGACAGTCCCCAGGTTGATCGTTTCGGGGTTTCCTGCTTCGCGGACGCTTGATGGGCCATCGGTATGTCCGGGTTCAGTGCCGACCGGACCCGGAGCAAGAGAGCTCCGTGCGATCTCCACGCCGTCGAGGTAAGCTACGTAGGCGTCATCGTAGTCGACGGTCAAAATGACATCATCATCAGGTCCGAGCAGGCCCGGGGTGACGTTGAAGGACCGGCGGATGTAGACCGTCCGGTAGCCATCCTCCATGTCGTTGAGGACAGTGGCGTCATCGCCATCGCCATAACCGAATCCGCCTGGGCCGGTCAGCCAGGAGGCGTCGAGGGAAGCGTCGGGAATGGTCTGCCAATTGAGCTGAGGAGCAATGGTGCCTTTGAAGTATCGCCACTCGTCGCCGCTGTTGACGAGTGGAGTTGCGA
>JBMHCW010000105.1:0-2517 GCA_049889715.1 Akkermansiaceae bacterium
GCGCGCCCTGTCACATTTCCACCGATCCCGATGGCAAGAGCGTTCTGGTGGCCAATTACATGGGTGGCAGCACCTCAAGTTACCAAATTGCCGCTGATGGAAAGCTTGTTTCGCCGTCGGCCGGCGGATTCATCCAGCACACGGGACAGGGCGCCCAGCTTCCTCGGCAGGCCGCGCCGCATGCTCATGCCGTGAATGTTGATCCGTCCGGCAAACGCGCCTTTGTCGCGGATCTTGGCCTGGACAAAGTCCTCATTTACAAACTCGATGCCGCGGCCGGCACGATCACGCCCAACGATCCACCCTTCCTTAAATTGCCGGGAGCCACGGGGCCGCGCCACTTCTCGTTTCATCCGAGCGGCAAGTGGGCCTACACGAACCTGGAGATGTCGCTTCAGATCGCGGCTTTAAGCCATGACGCCGAAACCGGTGCGCTCGAAGTCCTGGAGATTGAATCGACCGTGCCGGAGGGAACCGAACGCAAGGGAAACAGCACGGCCGAGTGTATGGTGCACCCGAGCGGGAAGTGGGTCTACGTGTCCAACCGCGGCCATAACACGATCGCGGCCTTCGCCATCGACCAGAAAACCGGGAAGCTCGACTTCATTGAGCGTGAATCGACCCAGGGCGAGATTCCGCGAAATTTCGGCATCGATCCCAGCGGCAAGTTTCTCATTGCGGGCAACCAACGCTCCAGCAATGTCGTTGTCCTCAAGATCAATCAGGACACCGGCGCCTTGGATCCCACCGGCCATGAAATCAAGGTCCCGTCCGCGGTTTGCGTCCGCTTCTTGAAGCGCTAAAAAGGCTGTTTTCGCCATGGCAAAACTCTACTTTTACTACGCCGCGATGAATGCGGGCAAGAGCACCAACCTCTTGCAGTCGAGTCACAACTATCGCGAGCGGGGGATGAACACCCTGCTCCTGACTCCTGAAATTGATCATCGGGCCGGCGTCGGGAAAATTGCTTCGCGGATTGGTCTCGAAGCCGGGGCTCGGACCTTTCGTCAGGACGACGACTTGCATTCCCTGGTCGAAGCCAGTGGGGAAGAGGCGGCCCTCGCCTGTGTCCTCATCGATGAAGCCCAGTTTTTGACTCGTCCGCAAGTCGAGCAACTGGCGCAAGTCTCCGATGATCTCGATATCCCGGTCCTTTGCTACGGACTCCGGACCGACTTTCAAGGGAACCTCTTTCCCGGGAGTGCCGCTTTGCTCGGATGGGCTGACAATCTCACCGAGCTCAAGACGATTTGCCACTGTGGCAGCAAGGCCACCATGAACCTCCGCACCGATGAAAAGGGGAACGCGATCAAGGAAGGATCCCAAGTCGAGATCGGCGGCAACGAACGCTACGTCGCAATGTGCCGAAAGCACTTCCGCGAAGCGATGCGGTAAGAGTTTTTACCAAGGCAGCTTGGCAAGTTGGATGCCGTCGTTGCCGCCACGGCTGCTTCGCACGCGCAACCACTTGTCGCGATCATGAAAGATGTTGATGCGGACCTTGTCACCCCGGCGATAGCAGTGGCCCGATTCAATCAGCTTCTCGATCCGGAATCGAAAGTAACCCACCAGAAGTGGTTCCTGTGTCGCATCTCTCTTCCAGTACAGGGTGAAGTCCCGTGTATTACTGGGGTTCAGTAAGCCCGTTTAATAATTTCCCGAAGCATCATTTCCAGTCCACTTGGAATGTGGTTTCCGGATTTCAGCTAGATCGATTCTCTTGATGCTTTTCATTGATTCGCGATGTCTGCGGAATTGGCCGCCGCCAGAGAAAATGGTCCATGTTGAGTGAGAGGATTTGGTGAAATCCAAATCCTAAGAAATGAACAAACAAAAGAGACACAAACCCGAAGAAATTATCCTGTTGCTGCGCGAGTTTGACAGCGGAAGTTTGAGCCAAGAAAGCTTCTGTCAGCAGAAGCAGATCTCAGTGGCCACCCTCAATCGATAGCGCAAGAAATTCGGCATGATGGAGGTGGCGGACGCCAAACGGCGCAAAGCCCTTGAGAAGGAAAATGCCGAGCTCAAGAAGATGTATGCCGATGCCATGCTTGGGATGAAGATCTTGCAGGAGACCATCGAAAAAAAGCTCTAAGCGCGGCGCTCCGACGGGATCTTGCGCGATTGGCTGTTTCGGGGGAAGCAGTGCAGTCAGCGCAAGGCCGCGACTTACTTTCGCCTTCATCGATCGACTTTGCGATATCGCCCCAAGTTTCCTTCATCAAAGAAGGAGGAAGCTGACGCTGCGATTGTCGATTTGAGTTTGGAACATCCTGAGCTTGGATCTGACAAAGTCGGTCGATTGGTCCGCAATCGATGCTTGCGAGTGAGCAACGAAAGAGTTCGCCAGGTGCGTCGCGAGGAGTGCCTTCAGGTTCCTCCTCCCAAAAAGAAGCAGAGTCGCAGTGGAACCAGCACAGGGCTTCATCCAACCAAGGCCGAATATCGAGGTCATGTCTGGACGTGGGACTTCATCCATGACTCTACGGTTAAGGGAGGAAGCTTTCGGACCTTGAG
>JBMHCW010000106.1:0-30850 GCA_049889715.1 Akkermansiaceae bacterium
ATTTAGTGGCTCGGGAGACAAGCTCTGAGAGGTCCCTAAGGGTTCAAATTTGCCGGGATCAACCTTCTTATTCGGGCTCGGGATTCTAAGGAGGTTCCCGCGTTGACTTCTGACGTCGCCCAGAAGTAGTTGCCAGTGCGCTGAATGCTGACGGTCCCCGCTTGTGGAAAGACCACAGTTTGTGTTTCACCATCTGACCAGCCCTGATTTTGCAATTTTCTGAGGGCGAACTGGAGGCCCGACTCGGCAGTATAGAAGGCTTGAAATTTTTGGTTAGCGTTAAGATAGGTATATTGTGCGGTGGACGAGAGGGAGACAATTGCGAGTCCCAAAGCGCTGACAGTGACTATGACAATCACTACGACCATTAAAAATGCACCTTTTCGGTGATAACGCGGTAATGAGGTTCGGTCTATTTTCACAGAGATTGTGGTTAGTTGGAGTCTAATAAATGGCGACCTTTGAGTGAGTGGAACAAAGAAGAATCCGAAGTCTAGTAGTTTGCCCGTGGCTCGATGACAGATGTCAGGGTAATCGCTTCAGCTCCTACGCATCTGAGTTGCAGCGTAATGAAGTTATTTGATGAAGAGACTTCAAAAAGATCGACATCGTCTAGTAACGCCTTCCCGTTGAGGAAGAGCGATGCTCCCGAGGTCCCATTCCAGACAAGGGTATTTGTTTGGTTCGTATTTTGAGGATGATTCGAGAGCCACTGCATTTGGTTCGTTCCGCTGATAATTATGCTTGATGCCTGAGAAAACGTTAGCTCTTTAATTAGGCGATTCATCGCCACTTGAAGGTTCTGGCCTTTTTCTACAGCACTGCGACTAGCGACGTAGTTTTGGGTTAAAGTGGTAAACAAAATTGCGCCAAAGCTCAGGCCAATCCCAAGAAGGGTGAGGATTGCGATGATCTCCACTAAGCTGAAGCCATTTCTTTTTTTTGAATAATACCTCATGGGTTAATCGATCTCAAAGAAATAGGAAGTGAGTGATTCCCCATCGGGATAAGTGAGGGTCAACCGGAGAATCACTCGCTGATTAGAGCTGGGAATCAGTTGTCCTTGGGGGTTGAAGCGAACCCACTCAGAGGACCAGGTGATGGTTTGCGTTGAGTCAGAGGATGCAAGGGTATTGTCTATTTCATCATGTAGTGCCTGCAAATTATCGGCGTAGTTATTTCGATAGAGAGATGAGATTATTTCCATTTGGTTCCGGAGATTTTGGGTGTCCGGCAAGCTGTTGATCGCTTTGCGGCTTCCTTCAATCGAAGTGCCAATCAAGGGGAGCATGATTGCGATAAGAACCGCTGATAAAAGTAAGCCCATAATCAGCTCAAGGAGCGTGAATCCCCTAAAAGGAAGGGGCTTGATCCGGGTTTCTGGGTTTTTGTTCATTGTATTAGCCCAGTGTTGGCGACGATCGTAATCGTTTTGGAAACTCCATTTTTGGATAAAATAATTTCTTGATCCGAGCTCAGAAAAGTACCCGTTTCAGTGATCGGTCTGCCCCAAGAATTGAAGTGAATGACGGTCCCTGAGGTCGTAGTGATTTCCTCTCCCAAGTTTCGCTGATTCTCTTGTGTCCCTGGTATGAGCGAGGGGATAAAGCCGTCTCCGGGTGAGATTACGGGGCCGAGCTGATAGCTGCCGTTGCTCGAAAAAACTAAGCGCCATGGGTAAACATCATTTTGTGCTCTTAGCTGAGCATGGCGGAGGTGGGATTTTAAAGTGTCGATTTCTCGGGTGAACTCTGCGTCGATCTGGTTTTTTTGGCTAAAGATCACCGCTGTAAGAATGCCGATGAGGACTAAAGTAGCGATCGTTTCGATTAGGGTGAATCCAGCCGATCGGCAAAACCCTTTCGTTTGTCCGTGAAGCAGACTTTTTCCTCTCCTCATCTTTTTAAGAATCTCTACATTGTCGGTTGAGGAAAAAGGATAAAGTAAAGCCCTCCTCAATGTCAACGACTGGAATGCTGAGTTAAGGTTGGCAGACCTCGTGAGGTTCTATTTAGGGGGGGAATTGTTTGATCAGGGTTGGATAGCCAGATCTTTCGATTTTGGGTGCTTGGATCCAATCCTCCGAGGTGAGTTGCACGCCCTGATCGGTGTTGAAGATCCTGTGCTCAAAGCCGGTGGAGGCTTTTTGCAAAGTATCCAGACAGAAGCCGCTTTTCATGGTGTTGGAAAGCGCCCAGCAAAGGACTTTGCGGGAATGCCAGCCCATAACGGCGCACAGGTAGGCAAAGGCCCAAGGCATTGGGATCTAGGTGATGTGAGCGCACCAAACCTGATTCTGTCGATCGATGGCGAGATCGCACAAAAGTAGAGCTATTTGCGATGCGCTTAGTTCGCGAAGGTCTTGCGGGCTGGGTGCAACGGGCTGGTAGCTCATGATACGACCCGTAATTTCGATTAGATTACACTGACCTCTCATGCTGGTTGAGGGAAGACCTTTTTCGGCCAACTCCTCGCGCTCCCTCATAGATCGATCTGTTTTGACTTTTTTGTGCAAGAAATCGAACTCGGTGGCTTGCTTTCCAATTTTGGCGTGGAGCTATTCTTTTTCTTGTTCGAAGCGCTCGTCGGCCTACCGGCAGAGAAGAGGTCGCAAGCATTCTCGATCATCAATTTTGCCAGTCCGAAATTTGAACCGGGTCAAATTCAAATTTCCTAGCGATTCGCTGGATGACCTTCACTCCTTTGAGGGCTTCAATAGCGATCCAGGCTTTGAACTTGGGTTCGTATCTCCTTTATTTTCCTTTCATTTTTCATTGTTTCGGTTCGGGTCTGAAACCGCAACTGTCCACCACAATCACAACTCGGCCCCTGGACCGAAATCCGGGATCCTCCTCAAAGGTTTTCCAGAGAGCTGAATGACCAGCAAGAAAAAGCCGCCACTTGTGTGGCGGCTTTACAAGCTTTGAGAGAGCTAGAACTCGATGGAGTTGGTCGCTCTTGTTTTCTAACTTACCGAGAACCTTTGAGCGTGTCTCAGGATAAACTGGATGAACCTAATTATTGCGCGGTTCCAATGGTGTAGACGCCTGGCCCGATGCCAGTAGCTGCAGTGTAGGAGACCGAATATTCCAAGTCTTTGAATTTGATCGCACTGACCTTGGAATTAGTTCCTGTTGCAACAGTGTAATCAGCTCCGAGTGCTGTATCGACAGTGGTCTCGGATCCGGTCAGTTGGTCTTGCCCCCATTGAAGAGCCTCGCGGCTGTTGAGCTCGGCGACTCCGGCTTCAATTGCTTTCACTTTGGCTTGCTCGGACATGTCGATGTACTTGGGGACGGCGACGGCAGTCAGAATTCCCAGAAGGACAAGAACGGCGATCACCTCAATCAAGGTAAACCCCTTGCGACTTTTCTTTGTATTGGCTGTGTTTTTTTTCATGTTTTCGGTTGGTTGCCGGACAGTGCTGTCCGATTTGTTGAAAGTCCGTGGATAATCTGTCAACAGAATGTGAATAACACTTTATGGAGCCGACTCCAGCACTTTCTCTTCGAAATTTTTGCAAATATTCCCACAATGTCAACATCATTTAAATTTTTTTTAAAATGGAATTTTAAGCTACCTTCGAAGTGGGAGAGATTTAAATTAGAGGTTTGGCAGGTATGGAGGCATGAGTGCTTCCGAACTCAAACGCCTCAAGGAAATGGAAGCCGAACATCCCAAGCTCAAACGGATGTATGCAGACTAAGTCATGGAAAACGAAGTGCTTAAGGTGCGCATCAACTGCAGCTATCGCCGTGAGATTCTCGATGCCTATCTTTTCAGATTACTCGAAGAAGTGCGGGAGATCACTCATCACTGACTGCTAGGTATTTGCTTCTGGCAGAAAGATCGGGAAGGACGGAGAGTGGCAACACCTTGGTCGTTGATTCAATAAGGACTTTGGTTTCGTCCGGCGACGGAAGTGGCTCCTCCTCACAAGCAATGCCTGGCGAGGCAAGGGCGATCAGCCAAATGCCAATCCAAATTGATCGAGTATACCGGATTATTTTTCGACCATAGTCTGATTGAGGGGAGGAGCACGATGAATTACTCAGGTGATTTTGCTGAGGCCGAATTGCAGGCAGAGGTGTTGGAATCCGGCGGAGCGGTAGAGGCGTTCAGGAGCGCTGTCGATATCGGTGACGATGAGAAGTTCGCTCGCTCCTTCGTGGGCAAAGGCGTTTTCGATAATGCCGGACAGGAGAGTGGAGCAGACGCCCTGGCGGCGGTGAGCCTTGACGGTGTGGACTTGTTGGAAACGTCCCAGCCCGGTGGTCCGGTCGAAGAACAAGCCCATGCTGCCTACGAGTTGGTCGTTGAGGAAGGCGCCCCACCAATGTCCGAGTCCGCGATGCTGGCTATCGCGGTAGAGGGTCATCTGGAGCGATTTGAAGTCCCGGTAGCCTTCTTCGGTGACTCCTTCGAAGCCGTCTTCGACTTGTTGATCGAAGACGGTTTGCCATTCGGAATCTTTGGTGAGCTTCCGGATCTCGAGATCCGAATGGGTCCTCGGAGTTTTGGAAGGGTTCTTCAACTGGAGGACAATACCATCATTCAGGGTGCAGCCGTTGGCTCCGAATTCGGAAATGTCGCCGCGCTCCCGCGAGTCCCAGCCGATGGTGAGGTGCTCGGGCTCCGGTCCGAATTCCCGGCGATGAATTTCCATCCAATCCGAGTAGCAACCAGTGGTCGGAGGTGACTTGAAGAGGAGGTAGTTGCCCCAGTGAAAGGTGGGGTTGGCGGGAGTCGTGATGAGGCAGTAGGAATCCTTGTCCTCTACGCGGCCATGATCGTGGTGGAAGATGGCGTCACTGAGGTATCCGGGATTTCGAATGGTCGTCACTTTGCGGTCTTCGGTTTGTTCCGTTTGAATTGGTAGATGACTCCGGCGAGGGCGATGACCGCTCCAAAGAATTCGCGGGTCAGTTCGACACGGGGGTCTTCAGCGGACATCGATTCCTGAGCCATGGTCGCGGGTTCATCGCCGAAGATGTTTTCCCAGAGGCCGGGTCCGGAAGCGGCCATTTCGGCGAAGCAGGCAATGAAGGCGACGACGAAATACCAAAGCGGAAGGCGTTTCTTGATGCCGATGAGGAAGGCCAGTCCGATGGCGGCATAGAAGAGGAACCAGAGGAAGGAATCGAGGGTGGGATTGTTGAAGGAAGGAGCGGAGTAGATCTTGGGATCGATGTCGTTTCGCTGGAACCAGGCGAAGAAGAAAAAGAGGATGGCGAGGACGACGTTGATGACCGGGTAGAGGAATTTCATGACGCGCGAATTGATGATTGAGTGATACCGGAGAGGGAGTAGCGTGCTTTCCATGCATCGCAAGATCTTGTTTGTCTGTACAGGAAATACCTGCCGGAGCCCGATGGCGGAAGGCATTTTCCGGAAGGCAGCCGAGGGATCGGACTACGAGGTGAGCTCGGCAGGCGTGGCGGCCCAGTCGGGGAGTATGGCAAGTGCGGATACGCGGGCGGTTTTGCAGGATCAGGGAATTGAGCTGGGGGATTTCCGGAGCCGAATGGTAGATGACGAGATGCTCAAGGAGGCCGAAGCGGTCTTTTGCATGACCGAGGGTCATTTGGAGATGCTCGAGATGCTCTACCCGGAATATGAGGAAAAATACCACCTCGCCTGTGATTTTGCGGAGATCAATGGAAAGGTCGGAGCCGACGTGCCCGACCCCATCGGAATGGGCCGGAAGGCTTATGAATCGGTCTCCAAGGTTCTCAATCAGGCGGTCGTGGGGATTCTCGGATTTCTGGGCGAACGAGGAAAGTAGGCACGATCGGACAAGTGAGCGCTTGCCATTTCCGTCAGGACGGGGCAGGGAAGGGGCGTCCTTATGAGTGCTGAGTCATACCGCATTGCTGTTGGGGCCGATCACGGCGGAGTAGAGTTGAAGAATGCTATCGTGGAAGCGCTGAAAGGTGCGGGCCGCGACGTCGTCGACTATGGCACCCATGGCACCGATTCGGTCGATTATTCGGACTTTGCCAACGAAGTGGGCCGGGCGGTCAATGAAGGTCGGGCCGATCGCGGGATTTTGGTCTGCACTTCGGGAGTCGGAGTTTGCCTGACCGCTAATCGATTCCGCGACGTCCGGGCCGCCAATGTCCGCACGGTGGGGGAAACTAAGATCACCCGCTCTCACAATGACGCCAACATTCTGTGCCTTGGCCAGTCGGTGGTGGCCACCGAAACCGGACTTGAAATGGTGGAAGCCTTTCTTTCGACGGACTTCGAGGGAGGCCGTCATGAAGCCCGTTTGTGCAAGGCCTCGGGATCACGTCTCAAGATGACCGACAGTGAAGTTTTCGAAGCCATCGTGGGCGAGGAAAAGCGTCAGCGGAGTCACGTCGAGCTCATCGCTTCGGAAAACTTTGCCAGCCCGGCGGTCATGGAAGCCCAAGGGTCCTTGCTGACCAACAAATACGCCGAGGGTTATCCCGGCCGCCGTTGGTATGGGGGATGTGAAAACGTCGATGTCGTCGAGGAGCTCGCGATCGATCGCTTGAAGGAACTTTTTGGAGCCGAGCACGCCAACGTGCAGCCGCATTCCGGAAGCCAGGCCAACACCGCGGTTTACTTCGCGGTGCTGCAGCCGGGGGACAAGATCCTCACCATGGACCTGGCTCATGGAGGTCACCTGACTCACGGTCATCCCGCCAACTTTTCGGGCCGCCTTTACGATGTCACTCACTACGGAGTGAGTGCGGAGGACGAGCGGATCGACTACGATGCCCTCGAAGCCCAGGCCAAGGAAGTTCAGCCCAAGTTGATCACATGTGGAGCGAGTGCCTACTCACGGGCCATCGATTTTGAACGCATGGGGCAGATAGCCAAGGCGGTCGGGGCTTACCTCTTCGTGGACATGGCTCACATTGCCGGATTGGTGGCAGCCGGGGTGCATCCGAATCCGGTGCCGCACGCCGATTTCGTCACCTCGACGACCCACAAGTCGCTGCGTGGACCTCGTGGCGGCGTCATTCTCTGCAAATCGAAATATGCCAAGAAGATTGACGGACGGGTCTTCCCCGGAGTGCAGGGCGGCCCGCTCATGCACGTCATCGCGGCCAAGGCGGTTTGTTTTGGCGAGGCTCTCAAGCCGGGCTTCAAGGAATACCAGGCCCAGGTCATCAAGAATGCCCAAGCCATGTCGGCGGCTCTGGAAAAGAATGGCTACCGGATCGTTTCGGGAGGAACGGACAATCACGTCTTCATGGTTGATCTTCGTCCGGTGGGCCTCGATGGCTCGATTGTTTCCGATACCCTCGACAAGGTGGGCATCACGGTGAACAAGAACAGCATTCCCTTTGATGAAGCCGGGCCGATGAAGCCGAGCGGAATCCGGATTGGAACGCCGGCGGTCACCACTCGTGGCATGAAGGAAGCGGACGTGGAAGCAGTGGCCGATTTCATTCACGAAGCCCTTGGTGCCCGTGAGGATGACGCCAAGTTGGCTGAGATTCGTGAGCGTGTCTTTACTTTCAATGCCGCTTTCCCGCTGCCTTGGTAAGCCGCCGAGAGCCGAGAGTACGGGTTCTCGGTTGCTTGTTTTTTGTGGCTATCGACGAGATCATCGGGAGAATGGACGTAGCCATCAATGGAGGACGCTCAAAGATTGCGGTTTTTGTTTACACTGCTTGTTTTTTCCTGATCGGGGTTGCGACAGCATCCGCGCAGGATGCGGAGAAGCGGGCCACTCTCGAGGATTTGACCGAACTCTTTTTCTCGGGAAAGTATGAGGAATGCCTTCAGCGCGCCGGTCGCCAGCTTGTCGGCCTGAAGGGACCGTCCGAAGAACATGAGGTTCACCTCTTTGTTTTGGGAGGGAGCTATCACTATTCGGGAATGTTTTTGAAGGCCCGGCCATTGCTCGATGAATTTATGGCGACTTATGGAGAAGGAAAAGGGGACAAGGGGCGGTTGATGGCCGCTTCCTATTTCCAGGCCGCCAACTACTCGCGGCTCATGGAGATCGAAAAGTCAGCGGCTCATCTGGACGCTTTTCTCAAGAAGTATCCGGATGCCGGGAAGAACCCCTACCTGCCCTTTGCTCTCTATGACCGGGCGATGTGTCACTATGCGGAAGCGGAGAACGAAAAAGCCCTGGAGAAATTGAAGCAGTTCAAGACCGTGGCTCCCGAGAGCCCGATCCTGGTGATGGTTCATGTGCTTGAGGGCAATGTCTACGAGAGTCTTTTCCGCGACAAGGAGGCGGAAGAGTCTTATTTCAAAGGGCTGAGGCTTGCGGGTGAAGAGAAGAATGTCTTGGTTGAGTCGGAGTGTTACTTTTACCTCGTTGCTCTCCTCGGAAGAGAGACGATCGAAGGCAAACTCAACCCGCGTCTTGAGGAGGCCCTCAAATATTATCATCAGTATTGGGAGAAGCATGGCGTCAATTCCCTGTTTGCCGCCAAGGTCGCAGTCGCCGGGTTGCCGGCGATGCGCAAGGCTGGCAAGTTCGATGAGGGGTTGGAGCGGTTGAGCAGGGTGATCGCATCCATAGCGGAAATTCCCGGTGCGCCCGGGCTCGAGGCGGCGGTGGGCTCTTATTCTGCCGCTTACCTCAGAGATCATTCTGTCGAGGAACTGGCGGCGCATCTATTTGATTCCCCGGGAAAACGTTCAAAACCTCTGGCAGCGCTTCACCGGATGGCGGTCATTGATGCCTATGAAAAGCTTTTGAACTCGGACAAGGCTCCCCGGGATGGCAAGGAACTCGCAGCCTTAAAGGCCAAGGTGAAGGTTCTCTACGCCGATTTAAAAGCGGAATTTGAGTTGAAGCATTTAGCCTCTTATATCTTGGTAAAGGTTGGCGATTGGATCCGCGAGAACGACAAGGATCCTCAAGGGGCCAAAGCCTATTACGAGGAAATATTGGCCCGGGGAGATTTTGAATATCAATCTCGGGCTCTCCAGGGTTTGAAGCAGCTCAAGGCAAAATAGTTCAGTCGGTAGATCAGGTTACTTCAGCTCGGGAAAAACCGTTCGGGCTCCTTTGACGGATATCTTTTGGTTCTTGGCGTAGGCTTTGGCGGCGGCTTCGCGGATGTCTTTTTTGGAGCCATCCTTGAGCCAGACTTCGATGGCGTCGTGGAGAAGAAAGGAGCCGGGATACATCAGGCTCTTGGTGAGAAGAAGAGGAGTGGAGTTGTAGTTGGTGAGGTGCTTGGTGAAGTAACTCTGGGTGAGGCAACCGAGAACAATGGAGTCGCTGGCCTCGTCCCCTTTTTTTGCCGCTTCAGGCAACTTCGGCATCAAATCCATGAGACCGTTGTGCCCGATGAAGGCCACGAGAGAACCTTTGCCCGCAACGCGTGAAGCCTCGAAAAAGTCGGTGAGGCATTCGCTCATCCGGTCGCCTCGATAAGCGTGCGCCACCAAGGTGGCCTTGCCGGTGTGATGTTTGAATTTGAGCGTCACAAGGACCGGGCTGTCCTTGGGTTTGAGGGTTTCGGTGAGCGTCCATTTTTTGCTGCGCTTGAAGTAGGTGGAGAGGCCGTCGCTACACCCCCAGTAGAGGTTTCCGGCAGGGTCCATGCCGTTGCCGATAGCGGCGCCGACTCTCTGGATGCCCTGGTGTTCGTTGTCGCAGAGGCAGACGAAGACTTCGACCGTTCGCGCCGCAAAGGCAGGAAAGCTCAGAGAGAGTAGAAGGATCAGGATTTTCATAGGCCTCTCTAGGACAGCGCAATGACGGGGAAGGTTCAATCAAATCTCCCGGCGATTTTGGTTGGGGATCTTGGCTTGGCGGAGAGTGGGTCAAGGTGCAGGATTTTGCCGTGAGCTTGCTCTCCTATCTTGCCTGCCTGTTGCTGTTGGGGGTTTTTGCCCAATGGGTGGCATGGCGTCTGCGATTGCCGTCGATTCTGCTGTTGCTAGTATTGGGCTTTGCCTTGTCCCAGGTCACCGGGACGCGAATCGATGACTATCTTGCCAATGAATCATCGTTGTTGAGTCTCGTGGGATTCTTTGTGGCCATCATTCTTTTTGAAGGTGGGCTGACCTTGAAGTTCTCCGAGTTGAAGGAAGCGGGTACGCCGGTCTTGCGACTGTGTACGATTGCGCTCGTTCTGGCTTTCGTCCTGACGACCTTGGCGGCGAGGATTTCGCTGGGGTATCACTGGGGCGTTTGTGCCTTGTTGGGGGCCATCCTGGTAGTGACGGGGCCGACGGTGGTGGCGCCCTTGCTGCGTCTGATCAAGCCGAGGAGGAAAGTGGCTTCGATCGTCAAATGGGAAGGGATTGTCGTCGATCCAATTGGGGCAATGCTGGCCGTTCTCGTCTTCATTACCATCCAGCAAGGAGGGCTGGAGCAGGGGTGGGACAATGTGGCGTGGGCGGTGATCAAGACGGCGGTGATTGGCGTGGGGCTGGGATTGGGGTTGGCCAAGTTAACCGAGGCGGCGATGTCGCGGCATTTGATTCCCGATTTTCTGGAGACGATGGTTTTCCTGGCCTTGGTGGGAGTGGGGTTTGCCGGGTCGAATTATCTTCAGCATGAGTCCGGCTTGTTGACGGTGACCGTGCTCGGGATTGCCATGGCCAACCAGAACCGGGTGTCTGTCCGGCACATTCTGGAGTTCAAGGAGAACCTGCGGGTGTTGATCATATCGCTCCTCTTTTTGATGTTGTCCGGGCGGATCGGGATCGATGAATTGAAGGCGGTCTGGGGGAAGGGTCTGGTGTTTCTGGCCTTGTTGATTCTCGTGGTGCGACCCGCTTCGGTG
Source organism: Akkermansiaceae bacterium (assembly GCA_049889715.1). Classification (GTDB taxonomy): domain Bacteria; phylum Verrucomicrobiota; class Verrucomicrobiia; order Verrucomicrobiales; family Akkermansiaceae; genus SW10. The sequence continues at coordinate 10,740 of JBMHCW010000106.1, forward strand.
TTCCTGGCCAATCTGGGAACGAAGTCGACGACCTTCAAGGAGCAGCTCTTTCTCGCCTTGCTGGCTCCCCGGGGAATCGTGGCGGCGGCGGTGACTTCGGTGTTTGCCCTCGAGCTCATTCACACGGCGGAGCATCGGGCCGGCAACGAGACCTTTGAGCGGATCGCCGCGGAGGCGAACGAATTGGTTCCGCTGGTCTTCATCGTGATCATGGGAACGGTGACTTTTTATGGGTTGTTGGCGGCTCCGTTGGCCCGACGGCTGGGGTTGTCCGATTCCAATCCGGCGGGAATCCTGTTTGCCGGAGCCAACACCTGGATCCGGGTGGTGGCCAAGGGTTTGGTGGATGCCGGGCATCATTGCGTCCTGCTTGATACGAGGTTTCAGAATGTGGCGAGCGCAAGGATGGAGGGGCTGACTGCGGTCCGGGCGAATATTCTCTCGGAGTTTGCCGAGGAGGAACTCGACCTCGCGGGCATCGGGCATCTGGTGGCGGCGACGCCGAACAACGAAGTGAACTCGTTGGCGGCCCGCGAGTTCCAGCATCGCTTTGGCAAGGCCAAGGTCTGGCAGATTACTCCTCCGGATGTCGATGCTCATCATTCGGCGGCAGTGGCTTCCCACATGCGGGGGCAGTTTTGCTTTTTGGGCGGGCCAAAGTTTTCGGATTTGAGCACCGCAGTGCGGCAGGGCGCTGTCATGAAGTCGACCCTGCTGACCGATGTCTTCACGCTCGATGATTTCAAGGCGACCCACGGGGAGAACGCCATCATTCTCTTTACCGAGACCGAAGACAAAGTGCTGACTCCCGTTCTCTCGGACGCGCAGAAGATTGAAGGGCCGATCACCATTCATTCGCTGGTGATTGAGGAGCAGGATCCCGAAACCAAAGCGATGAAGAAAAAGGAAGCCGCAGAATCATGAGTGCTGGTTACGAAGGATTGGAGGCCCTGTGGCATGACCTCTTTTGGGAAGCCGAAGAGGCTCCCAGCGAGGTCCCGATGATGGATGAGTTTCTCGAGGGGAAAGAGGGGCGTTCCCTTTATGTCGGGTCGGGTTCGGGACGTTTGCTTGGTCCCTTGGTCGAGTTCGGGCACAACCTGGTGGGGTTGGAGATTTCGCCCGAGATGGTGGCGCTTTCACGGGAACACAGTCCCGAGGCGGAAGTGATCGAGGGGGCGTGGCAGGATCATGAAGGGAAGTATGCTTCAATTCTGATTCCCGCGTTTACCTTTCAGTTGTTCGGGGATCCGCAGCGGCAGTTGAAGCGACTGGCGGAGCAAACGGATCACCTTTACCTGACTTTGTTTTTTCCTTGGGCCGAGGTGTCCGGTGATTTGCCTCAAGGGCAATGGTATTTCGATCGGAGTATCGAATTACCGGGAGGTGAAGCGGGTGAGTTGGAAACCCGGCACAAGATCAAAGAGTCGACAGGTTCCTTGATTCGGCGTCATCGGTATACCTTGAGGGATGCAAATGGAGACATTGTGAAGCAAGAGGAAACCGAACAGCGACTCCGGTTTTTCACGGACGCGGGACTAAAGAAGATGTTCGCGGCATCAGGCTGGGAGATTGAGCGGGAGATTGTGAACCTTGGCGATGGAGAAGAGGACGACCTGATTTACGTGGCCACCTTCCATCTTGGTAAGATCTCATCTTAAGAGCTCGGACTATTGGTCGTCTTCGAATTCGAGCGCGAACTTGTAAAACTCCCTGACTTCCGGTGGGAAGGCCTCGAGGTCGTCCTTGATCAATGACATCTGTTTGGTGTCCTCCAGAGCGTAGATGAAGTCGTCTTCGAATTGTTCCCAGAATTCCGCGGGGAGGTTTCGGAAGGAAGGGCCGACATCGGGCCATCGGGCAGCGATGACCTGATAGAAGTTTTTCGGGGAGTAGGGTGGGGTGCTGGAGTTTCCAATGTGCTTTCCGCCGGCCTTGCGCCAGTCCGAAACATAGCTTGGGAAAAGCTTGGGAAGCAAAGGTGGAGCAATGCCGACGGCAAATTCGAGGGCGGCCAGTTTGAGTTCGGATTGCTCCAGAGCGGAAAGGTCCTCCCGTTGTTTCACCCAAGCTTCGGCGCCTGTGTGATCGAGGCTCATCCATTTCCCGAGAAGAAAAGTGACGATGGGTTCAAGGTGGGAGTTGGAGATGTCGGGTTCGATGATTCCGGGGATGGTTTCTTCGATGATGCGGGGAAAGTCGGTGACCTGCAGGTTCTGGAGGGCCAGCGTGATTCGGGCGATCTCGCCTTGGTTGTATGTGGAATTGATGATGAAGGCCGAGCGGGTGAGTTCCTTGGGCGTCGAAGGTGTCGCTTTCTTTTTCGGATCAGTTGGCGACGGGGTTTTGGCGTAAGTCTTGCGGGCAAGATTTCTCGCAAGGCTTCCGGCCTTCTCGCGTTCTTCCCATTCCGAGGCGGCTTCGAAGAGTGAAAAGATGATGAAGATGACGCAGAGAAGCCGGGAAATGAGCGAGAGGGAGGTGAGGAGGATGAGGGTTGTTCCTCCGGCGGCCACCAGCCACGGGGTGAAGTCCCCTCCCGGTCCGGAGTAAGACCGGGTCCCCAGGAAAATGAAGAAGATGACCAACCCTGATGACAGGACGATGCCAAGCTCACGAGCCAACTTCTTCACGAGGATCACCATGCGGGGATGGGCAGGTTTCGTCAAGGAAGCGGGCTAATCAGAGGGCTTCCGGTACTTGGGATCGGTCAGGGTTTTGAGGAAGGCCACGAGCGCGGCTTGATCTTCGGCGGAGAGTTTGAGGCCTTGGCGGGGATGTTTGGAGAGATTGGGATCGAGGGTGTCGCTTCGTTTCATGGGACCACTGTAGTGGGCGACCACTTCCTCGAGAGTCTTGAAGCGGCCGTCGTGCATGTAGGGCGCGGTCAGGGTGAGGTTACGAAGGCTGGGGTTTGAGAAGAGTCCGTCGCCCAAACCATTGTCGTGGAGTTGGTGGTCGGAGAAGTTGGCGCCACCGTGGCAGTGGAAACAATCGGCGCCAAACTGTTGCGATCGTGGTTCGTATTCGGTGAAGAAGAGTTCCATGCCCCGCTCTTCCTCTGTGGTCAGCGTGCCATTGCCAGACATCGCGCGGTCGAATTTTGAGTCGTAGCTGGTCAGCGTGAGGAGGAAGTTTTCAAGAGCGAGGGCGATCTTCTCTTCGGTGACCGGTCCTTTGCCGAATGCTTTTTCAAAGGCCGGGCGTTGGGTGTCGTCGAGATGGTGAACGACCTTTGAAAGGTCCGAAGCCATCTCGCGGTGGTCTTCGATGGGTTGGAGGACCTGTTCGCGAAGGGACTTGGCGCGACCGTCCCAGAAGAAAGAAGACTTCCAGGCAAGGTTGAAGAGCGGCATGGAATTGCGGTCTCCGGTTCTCCCGTCGATTCCGGTCGAGACGGGGAGTCCATCAGTGAAGGCTTTGGTCGAATCGTGACAAGTTGCGCAAGAGATCGTGCCATCGGCCGAAAGGGATTTGTCGTGGAAGAGGGACTTGCCGAGTTCGACCCGTTCGGTGAGGAGGGGATTGTCCTGGGGGAGCAACGGCATGGGAAAGCGTCCGCTCATTATGAAGGGGTGGGGCGTGTAGTGCTCGGGGAGATGGAGGGGGGCGATTTTTTCCCGCGGGGCTTCGGAGGGAGGGTAGGAGATCGTCTGCAGTGAGAATGCGCTCTGGAGATTGGCGACCAGTGCGGTGGCAATGGGGTCGCCGGCGTGGGAATGGGTGGAGTTTCCGTCCTTTTCAAAGGACAGAGGCCTCGGGTGGGTGAGGAGCTTGTTGAGATCGAAGGATAATCCCAGGGCGGTGTTGTTCTTGAGTTCGAAGCGGGCCGCGAGCTGGATTCGGGAGAGGTTGGCGTCGTTGGCCAAGTGATAGACGAAACCGGTGAGTTGACCCTTCGGGTCGCGGTATTTCCCTTCGAGGGCGAGGAAGATGTATCCGCCCGCCCAGTTCCAATGAAGGTTGTTGAGGTTGGGGTTGAGAGGATGGTCGGCAGGAAATTGGGCGGGGTTCCCGTGATTTGTTTCCCGCGGGACACCAAGGCTGAAACGAAGGGATTTGTAGGAACCGGGGGCAAGGCCGGTGAGGGTGAAGGAGGTGCGTCGTGCACCGGCATCGATCCACGCGAATTGCGCGGGAAGTTCCTGCCAGGTTCCGTCGGAATCCTGGACGGCGATTTCGCTGAGCAGATAGCTGAGGCGCGAGACGGAAAGGGTTTCGGCAGCCTGGTATTTGAGGGAATTCAGCGCGAGAGGTTTTCCATCGAATTGGTGGCGGATGTCCACCCGAAGCGAGCCCCCGAGAGAGGGGCCGATCGTCAGCAGGAATAGCAGAAGGAATTTCATCAGGGAGTGACTTCGAAGGCTTCGTTGAGTCCGAAGGTTCTCATCTGGGGATCATCAAAGACTGCTTCGATGGCATGGTTGCCCGGGTTATTGGGAAGGGTGAAGGTGGCTTGGGCCACGTAGCGGCTTGGGCGGGAAATGTTGGTGGCCTGGACCCCGCCGAGTGTCAGGGATGTGAATCCCCGGGCTATACCGGGCACGGCGGGAACGCGATCGGGATCGAAGTTGATCGTCAGCGTGACGGAGCTTCCTGCCACGCCACTGGCCGGAGTGACATTGAGAATCCCGTCGGCTTCAGTTTGGTTGTCCTGATCGAGTTCTTCGTTCCAGTCAATGATGGCTTCGTAGGCCTCGAATTCTTCGGGGCTGAGTGATCCGAGCAGGAGGTCGTTGCCTTCGGAGATGTCCTCGACGACGTTGTAGAATTCCTCCCGTCCATCGTTGTAGAGATGGAGTTTGTAGTCACCGAGGCGGAGGGCGCGGCCGGGATCGGTGGTGTCGCCCCCGAAGTTTTCAAGGAGCACGCCTCCCTCGACGGGACCGCTTCCGGTGAGTGCGGGCATGAGCGAGCGTCCGTCGATGACGGTCTCTGCGGGAAGGGGCACGTTGGCGAGTTCGAGAACGGTGGTGAAGAGATCCACACAGTGGACCAGGTCGTCTCTCGTTCCCCGTGAACGGACGTCGGGCCCAAGAGCGATGAAGGGAACGCGGATGCCTCCTTCGTAAAGGGTGCCCTTTGCTTTGTCCGAAGCGATGGGAGCCTGGGTGAGGTTGGGCGGGGTGCCGTTGTCGCCGATGAGGAAGATGTTGGTCTTGGTAAGATCGACGGATTCGAGAAGGCGGGCCAGTTCGGTATCGAGGGCTTCGAGGGCTTTGCGATAGCGGGCTTGGTTGGAACCTCCGCCGGGGTTGGACGGGAGGAGTTCGACGGGGGGCTCATGGATGGGAGTGTGGGGGGCGTTGAAGGCGAGCCAGCAGAACCAGGGATTGTCATTCTGGCTTTCGATGAAGTCGACGGCATCGTCGACCTGGTCGGTGGTGGCGTAGGTGTCGGTGACCGGGGTGACGACACCGTTGATCACCTTGTCCCAATCGTAGAAATCGGGAACACCGGAGGCGAGGGTGCCGCGGAATTCGGTCCAGCCGCCGAGCTCGGCGGGACCGTTGTCACCGCCTCCGAGGTGCCACTTGCCGAAGGAAGCGAGGGCAAAAGGAGAAGTGGCATTTGCGAGCGCTTCGGGTAGCGAGGTTTCGGCTGCGGGAAAGGTGGCTCCGGCGGGCGATCCGATGCCGTGGCGGAAGGAATAGCGTCCGCTGAGAATGCCGGCGCGGGTGGGCGAGCAAGTCGGCTGCGCGTAGGCGTTGGTGAAGCGCATGCCTTGACTGGCAAGCGAGGCCCAGGTGGGCATGGAGGCGAGGTTTGCCCCGTCGGGATTGTCGAGCGGGCTGGCATCGATACCCCAGTCATCGACAATGACGAGGAGGATGTTGTTGGGGGTGGGTTTCTCGATGCCGTCATAGACGAAGCCGGCGTCATCGAAGGGTTCGATGCTGAGGAGTTCGGTGCGGAAGAACTTGCGTTCGCCCGAACCGGCTACCGTCAGTTGATTGCCCAATTGGTTGAAGGAGTTGGGCTGCCAGGAGCCGAGGTCGGAACTCTCTTCGACGACGTAGGTTCCTCCTTCGAGGGCGGACCAAGTGAGCGTCACTTCACCATCTTGAGTGGAGACTTCGGAGAGGTGAGGGGTTTCCGGACCGCCTTCGAAGGCGATCTCGGCATTGGCGGGAATGTTGGGAACCACTCCGCCGGTGGCATTGCCGAAGAACTTGCGACCGATGTTGTAGGGAAAGGCCGGTGTGCCATCGGCTTCGATACAGACAAAGTAAGCATAAGTGCCGCCGGGGAATTCCGGGGTGACGCAGAAGCGCATGTTGTATTCATTGAGATCGAAATCGACTCCCTGGGTGAAGCCGAGGTCGCCAAGGTATTCGTAGTCTTCGAGGTAGTGACCGATCACGAATTGGGCTGAGACATCGGGGCCGTGCAGATTGGCGGGGAGGGCTTCGGGACGATTTTGATCGCGGGCGGCGTAGGCCGGGAGGGTTTGCCGTTGCGTGATGGAGCGTTTCCGGAATCCCGAGATCATCCGTCGCACCGCACTGGCAGGGTCATTGGCTTCGGAGTATCCGTAGGGCCCGTAAATGGGGTAACCGTCATTGACCCAGCCGAGAATGGGCGAGTGGCTGCCATTGAAATTCTCAGTGTAGCGGTTGGCGTTGGCATCGTAGTCGACGCTGTCGCCCAGTTGATGACGGAGGGCCGGAGGGTTGGCATGATAGTGGTAGCTGGCTCCGGCCTGATGGGCGTTGGCAGCATCGAAGGTGACGCCTTCGTTGACGTAGGCGTCACGATTCCAGACGCCATCTCCCACGATCGCTGCTCCGGCCATGGGGTTGTCATCCTGGCTGGCCGAGGTGTCGTATGAGAAGGCATCGCGGCTGTCGAACATGGCCACTCCATCGACAAAGAGCCCGATGCGTCCGAGTCCGGTCAGTTCCTTCTCGGCGGGCGGGGTTCCGGGATTCCGGGGAAACTGATAGATGAAGGCCCGGTTGGCGGGGTAGTTGGGGAACAGGTTTGTTTGGGCTTCGTTCATGTACCAAGGCCCCATGATGTGGGTGCCCAGTCCGGTGCTGCGGACGTAGACGCGGGTGTCGTCAAAGCTGATCTCGTGAACTCCGGCGTAGGTGGGAAGGGCCTGGATGCCTTGTCCCCGGGACCAGGTGGTTACGGAATTTCCGGCAGCTTCATCGGCAGAGGTTTCGAAAAGGCGTGCGTAGGATCCGGAAGACGAGGTGTGCCAAGAGTCGACGAGAGGATCTCCCCCAGCGCTTTGGAGGATTGAGAGAGCAATGAGGGGGAGGTGAAGAGAGGTCTTCATGATTCGGGGATGTCTGGCGATTTGGAGTGTTGATTGTTGCATTGATGGTCAAGGAAACAGAATCAAGGTGAACGGGGGATGAATGGCCTCAAACTTGACCTTTTTCCTTGGTCTGCCTAGCGTCCCGCCCCTAGCGCTATGAGCACTCCAGAAGGAAAATCCTACAAAGACACCCTGTTTCTGCCGAAAACAGATTTCCCCATGAAGGGAAATCTGACGGTGCGGGAGCCGGCACGACTCGAGAAGTGGAGCTCCGAAGGTCTCTACGCGCGAATTATTGCCAAGCGGAAGGCTGAGGGAGCCCCGCGGTTTATTCTTCATGATGGTCCTCCGTTTGCGAATGGAGACGTTCACATGGGCACGGGACTCAATAAGGTCCTCAAAGACTTCGTGGTGAAGTCCAAGACGATGGCCGGATTTGAAGCGCCCTACATTCCCGGTTGGGACTGTCACGGGTTGCCCATCGAATTCAAGGTGATGCAGGATGAGGATGCGCGGGACGTTGAGCCCGCCGAGATCCGTCGTCGTTGTGAGACCTTTGCCCGCGGGTGGATCGATACCCAGCGTGACTCCTTCAAACGCCTTGGAGTTTTCGGAGATTGGGACAATCCCTATCTCACCCTCGATCCCGGGTACGAAGCCAACATCATTCGGACCTTCGCGGCCCTGATCGAAAAGGGGTGTGTTTATCAATCCAAGAAACCAGTGCAGTGGTCTTACGGGGCCAAGACTGCGTTGGCAGAAGCCGAGGTGGAATATCAGGACAAGAAATCGACCGCGATCTTCGTGAAGTTTGCGGTCGCTGAGAATTCCATCCTGCCGGCCGGAACGAATATCGCGATCTGGACCACCACGCCATGGACCCTTCCCGCCAACCTCGGGATCGCCCTGCACGAGAGGTTCACTTACACCATCGGCAAGTATTCCAATGGCGACATCATCCTGTTGGTTCGCGATCTCGTGGCTGACTTCGAAGAGAAGACCGGTTTAAAACTCGAAGAACAACTCGGCGAAGTCAAAGGATCGGAACTCGAAGGACTGACCGCCCGTCATCCCTTCCTCGATCGCGATTCGAAGATCATCCTCGCTCCCTTCGTGACGACCGAGACCGGAACCGGTGCGGTGCATATCGCTCCCGGTCATGGTGCGGACGACTATGTCGTCGGTCAGCAGAACGGATTGGAAGTTCTCAGCCCGGTCGACGACGACGGAAAGTACACCGATGAGTGTGGTCTGCCTGACTTGGTGGGGGTTCACGTGTTTAAAGCCAATCAATCCATCGTCGATCTGCTTCGCGAGAACGGTTCGCTCCTGGGTGAAGAAGTTTACGAGCACAGCTATCCGCATTGCTGGCGTTCCAAGACGCCCATCATCTTCCGGGCGGTGGAGCAGTTCTTCATTTCCATGGACCAGCTCCGCGAGACTGCTCTCAAGGAAATCGATGAAGTGGAGTGGCTGCCAAGCTGGGGCCGCAACCGGATTTATGGAACTGTCGAAGCCCGGCCCGATTGGTGTGTCTCGCGTCAGCGGACCTGGGGGGTTCCTCTTCCGGTCTTCTTTGATCCAGCGGGTGAGCCCATCGTCTCGGCCGAACTGGCCAAGAAGGTGGCTGATCTCGTCGAAAAGGAAGGCACCAACGTTTGGTTCGAAAAGTCTGATGCCGAGCTGGCGTCGATTTTCGGTCTCCCCGACGGTTCGACCAAGTGTCGTGACACCCTGGACGTTTGGATCGATTCCGGTTCGTCTCATGTCGCGGTGATGGATGCTCATCCCGAGTTGAGCTGTCCCGCTGATCTTTATCTCGAAGCAACGGACCAGCATCGTGGTTGGTTCCAGAGTTCCCTGATGCTGTCGGTGGGCGTTCGTGACAAGGCCCCTTACAAGACCGTGCTGACTCACGGATTCGTGGTCGACAAGGACACCGGTAAGAAGACTTCCAAGTCCGATGCCAAGAAGAAGGGCAAGCCCACCGATGCCGCGCACTTCTACAACAAGTATGGAGCCGATATTCTTCGTCTCTGGGTTTCTTCTGTCGATTGGCAGAACGAGGTTCCCTTTGGAGAAGATCTTTTCCAGCAAGTGGGCGAGCCTTATCGCCGACTGCGCAATACCTTCAAGATTCTTCTTGGCAACATGCGCGACGAAAAGGTCGACGAGCCGGAGAGTTTGCCGCTGGTTGATCAGTGGATCATGGAGCGACTTCAGGTCGTAATCTCGGAAATCCGGGAAGCCTACGCCGCTTACGATTTCCGCAAGGTCTTCACGGTGGTGAATCAGTTTGCTGCCAGCGACTTGAGCGCCATCTACATCGATATCACCAAGGACCGTCTTTATTGCGATGCTGAAGACAGCGAGCAACGGAAAGCAAGCGTCTGGGTCATGGGGCAGATTTTCGATGCTCTTGTCAAACTCCTCGCTCCCATCCTGGCCTACACTGCTGAAGAAGCGTGGGAACATGCCGGACGGGAAGGAAGTATTCACGAACAGGATTTCCCCGAGGTGAATGCCAAGTATGCTGGAAAAGGAGCGATCGATCAGGTGAACAAGTTGCTCGAAGTCAAAGCAGTGATGCAGACTGCGATTGAGGAGAAGGTGCAGGCCAAGGAGTTCAAGAAGAACAACGAAGCCAGCGTCACTCTGACCGTTCCGGCCAATCATCCTTCGCTGGATCTCCTCAAGAATCATCAGTTCGCCACCGAGTTTTTCATCGTGAGCGAACTCAAGATTGAGGAAGGTGACTCGCTTTCTGCCGTAGCCGAGAAGACTCCACACCCGATGTGTCCCCGCTGCCGTAAGTATGAGCCTCCCGTCAACGATGAGGGGCTCTGTCAGCGCTGCGCCGATGCAGTGGGAAGTTGACGTTCTTCTTCGACCCTTGGTGCCTTGATCATTTCAAGGCATCAGGGTAGAAGCGTGGTATGAAGCTAAGCTCACAAGTGATCCGCCAAGAGGCACGGGCTTGTGATGAGGTGAAACTCGTGCAAGCCCGTCGGATGTCGAATGCTGAGAAGTTTTTGGCAGGTGGCGAATTGTTTGAGGAGGCTTGCCAATGGACTCTGTCCGGAATCCGGAATCAGTTTCCGGAATACGATAAGGAGCAGCGAGAGGCGGAATTAAAACGCCGCCTCAAGATGACGTAGGCAAATGACCGGCAATGAGGGGGATTCTTTCGGTGACAGGAATCCAAGAATCCAGATTGGCAGGAGACGAGATAGCGGATAGAAACCGGGACTCTTTTTTCGAAAGAGCACAGTCACATTTCGTCCCACATGCAAATCTCTTGTCCTCACTGTTCTGCCGCACTCGATGTCACCCAGGAGCACCTTGGCCAGCAGGTCCAGTGCCCGGCTTGCGGTAATCGGCTTTCGGTTCCCTCGGAAATTACTCCTCCTGCGGGAGCTCAGACTCCTGCGCATCCGGAGCGAACCGGTTGGGAAGAGGGAGACCATGCCAATGTGAGTTTCAGCAAGAGCCTGCTGATTGGTTCGGGGATCACCGTTTTGTTTCTGGGCTTGATGTTCCCCTTTGTAGGAACGCGTCTCGGTGATCTTTTCTTGATGAGAGGCTGGGTGAACTGGGTGGAGACCTTCCTCTTTTGTTGGGGACTCGTGATTCTTGCGATGAAGTGGAAAAAGAACCAAGCGCAGGAGCGGGCTGCCCTGCTCAACCTCTTTCCCGAGCATCTTGGCAAGGAGATTCATGCTGCAAACGTCGGACCTTTCATCGACAATATTTACAATACACCTGCGACCCTGCGGGATAGCTTGATCGTTAACCGGATCCGCAAGGCGCTGGAGTTGTTTGAATCGCGGACTGACAACGGTGAGGTGGGAGACTTTTTGAATACCCAGTCGGACATCGATGCCAATCGCTCGAGCGGTTCCTATGCTTTGGTGAAAGTCTTCCTCTGGGCCATTCCGATTCTGGGCTTTATTGGAACGGTGATGGGCTTGTCAGTTGCGGTGGGCTCTCTGGCGATGGGCGACAACACGGATCCTGAGGCGTTGAAGGCTTCAATCAACAGCCTGACCGAAGGACTGGGAGTGGCTTTCGACACCACTTTGTTGGGGTTGATTCTGAGCATCCTGATGAGCTTCCCGTTGGCGGCGGTCCAGAAGAAGGAGGATGAAACACTCACCATGATCGATGCCTATTGCGTGGAGAAGGTGATGCCCAAGCTCAACGACAGCAAGACGCTGGTGGGCGACGAATTGATTGAGCAGGCCAATAGCATTCCGGAATTAGTCACCTCGCTGGCAAGAGCCCACGAGACTTTTCTGGTCAACCTGAATGAGTCGACCCGTCAGCTGAAGTATAACGGTGAATTGATTCAGGACCGTCTGGATAGTCATCGCGAGGTGGTGGAGGGATCCTTCACCGATGCCGTCAACAAATTGTCTGAAACCAGTGGTGAGATTTTCCTGAAGTCTCATGCCCAGCTCGAGCGGACCTTCGAAAACATCAATCATGGGATCCAGTCGATCAACAAGTCCCTCAAGGACCTGGGAGAGAAAGGAATTCCGAACGAAGCCAAGAAGAAGAGGGGCTTCTTTTCCAAATCATAAGAATCCGTGGCGCGCCGAACCAACAATCAATCGGGAGGAGTCTCCCTGTTTCCCTTCATGAGCATCCTGGCATGCCTCATCGGGATTCTGACGCTGATGATCAGCGTGATCATGCAGGTTCAGCAGATGGAGAAGAACGGTCGGACCGAGGAGGAACTGGCGCGGGCGAAGAAGAATCGCAGTTTGATTGCTGAGGCCGAAGAGCTGAAGAAGGAACTCGAGGCCCTCGATGAAAAGCTTCAGAAAGAGAAGGCCACGGTGTCGGAGATGGCCAAGATCAAGGATGCCAGGATTGTTCTGACGATGAAGCTGGATGAGCTGAAGAAGGCCAAGGATCCGAGCTTGTCCGATGTTCAGTTGCAGAAGCAGGTCGAGAACATGAAAAAGGAGATCGAGGCAATCAAAGAGGAACGTCCTCCCTTGGCCCAGCGTCTCAAGGCCTTGCAGGATGAGCTGAAGAAACGAAAGGAAGCTCCCGAGCCCAAGGAATCGGTGATCGTTCAGCCACGTGGTGTGGGCGAGGGAGGGGCCGATGAGATTTTCTTTGTGGAGTGTAATTCGACCGGGATTGTTCTCCTGGATGCGGATGGCGGTCCGAAAAACATTTCAAGAGCGGCGATCAAGAACAGTGGGGCCTATGCCAAGTATTTGGATGTGGTGAAACAGACCGAAGATTCCATGGTCTTGTTTTTGATCCGCAAGGCTGGGAACGAATCTTATCGATGGGCCGCTGCGACGGCGGAATTGAAGTACAAGCTGTCGACCGGGAAGTTGCCGCTTCCCAATGATGGCAAGATCGACCTCTCACTCTTTCGAAGATAGAACTCATGGCTCGGCGTAGAAAATCCAGTTCCGACGAGGGGGTCAATTTGGACTCCCTGATGGATGCCATGACCAATGTAGTGGCGGTGTTGATTCTGGTGCTGCTGTTGGTGCAGGCAGATGTCGGTCAGAAGGTGGTGCAGTTTTTGGAGGGCCTTCTTCCGGCGACCGAAGAGCAGGTGGCTGAGTCGGAAGCCAGGAAGGAGGAGTTGGAGAAGAAGAGGGTCGAGTCCGAGAAACTCCTGCTCCAGGAAGCGCCCAAGCCCGAAGATGTCGAGGCCGAGAAACGCCAGCTGGCGCTTCTCGAGAAAAGTCTGAAGGAGAACGAGGAGTTGCTTGCCGATCTTGAGGAGTTGAAGAAACTGGAGAAGAAGACGAGGGCGGAGCGGGATTCAGAGGCGGACAAAACCAAGAAGATTCAGGAGGAGATCGCCCGGCTTGAGGCCCTTCTCGATGAGACCAAGGTGATGAAGGTGGATCCGACCATTGTCGGCATTCCGGCCAGCCGCTCCATTCCCAAGAATGCGGAGATTTACTATGCTCTCGTTTTTGGTGACCGGGTGCACTTCATTGACCCTTTCACTCCGCTTGAGCAGTTCGAGAAGGAATTCCGGAGTGCCAAACGCAATTTTCCGAATCAACGCATCAAGCAAAAGGGAGCTGATCGCTACATTTATCAGCCGGTGCCCATCATCAAACATTTCGAGAATTTCGATTTCAACAATTCCAGAAAACAGAAGATCAAGTTGGTGGCTTGGCCAACTTCGACGCGCCTGCACATCACGGTCACCCCGGATGGAAAGGAAGGGGGAACTTCGCTCGAGCAGTTGAAGGTGAAGGGGAATCTCTTTGAGAAAATCCTCAACAAGCTTCGCGGCGACTCCAAGGCCGTGCTGATGTTTTATGTGCATCCCAATTCCTTCAACACCTACCTTGAAGCCCGCCGGATGACGGATCGATGGAGAGTGGCTGCTGGATGGGAGGTAAGAGGTTCGACCTCGCATCATATCAGGATCGACGATGTTGAGATCAAGAGGCAGAAAGAGCCGGAGCCACCGAAGCCAGGCCCCGAACGTCCGCCTTCCTTGCCACAGAAGATCGATTAGGGGGCGCCACTCGCGACTTTCCAAAGAGGGTGAAACGTGGTTGAAGGGCCTTGTCGATGAGCACACTGGATGATCTGACCTTCTCCCGACTGCAGGACCGATTGCAGGAGGATGGAGTGAACCCATTCAATGCTTCCGCCATTTTTCGAGCAGTCCATCAGGGGTCGGTGAAGGTTTCCGAATTCGGCAAGAGCATTCGCGAGTGGTTCGAGAGTCAGGAGTTATGCCGTCCTGAACTGGTGCGGGAAGTGACCAGTGGAGACGGCCATACGAGGAAGTTTGTTCTACGCTTTGATGATGGCAAGGAGGTCGAAACCGTCCTGATGGGATATGAAGGGAGGCATACCGCCTGCATTAGCAGCCAGGTGGGATGTGCAATGGGTTGTGTCTTCTGTGCCACCGGAAAGATGGGCTTGCTGCGAAACATGACGGTCGGAGAGATTGTGTCCCAGGTTCATTTCCTCAACGAACAACTGGCTTCGGACGGAAAACCTCCGGTCCGAAACATCGTGATGATGGGAATGGGAGAGCCCTTGCACAATTTCGGTCCGGTGATGGATGCCCTCGAGATTTTGACTGATCCGAGAGGTCCCTGCATTTCGCCGGCCCGGGTCAGCATCAGCACGGTGGGTCATGTGGCCGGGATCCGAAATCTTGCCGAGGCTGGTAAGAAGTATTCTCTATCGGTCAGTCTGCATGGGGCCAGTGATGAGGAACGGGGAGCTCTCATCCCGGTCAACCGCCGCTGGCCGATTGCGGAATTGCTCAAGACCTGCCGCGAGTATTCAGCCAAGACCGGAAACAAGGTCTTCATCGCCTGGACCTTGATCGAAGGAGCCAATGACAGTGATGATCATGCCCGTCGACTGGGTGAGCTGTTGAAAGGAATGTCAGTCCACGTGAATCTCATTCCGTTGAACCCGACTGATGATTTCGATGGTCGACCGCCATCGGAGGAAAGGGTGTATGCTTTTCTTCAGATTGTGAAAGAGGTGGCCGGAGTTCCGGTCACCGTCCGCCAGCGTCGTGGAATTGATGTGGGAGCGGGTTGCGGGCAGTTGGCCGGCTCGTGACTTGGATCGACCTTGATTTGTTAGGCGCAAAGTCTTATGACGCGGGGATGAAGGTTTTCGGGCTGCTGCTTGTGACAACGGGATTGATGCATGCTGATTTGTCTTCGGCCCGCTTGTTCTGGACAGACAAGGATCTGGGACGAATCGAGACTGCGGATCTCGACGGGGGTAACCGGACGGTGGTTTTAGCGGGATTGGTCGACCCTCGTGGTATTGCTATTGATGTTGCGAACGATCATATCTACTGGGCTTCGCATTCTTCGTCCGGGGCGATTTACCGGATGACGTGTGAAGGGACGGCCCTCGAGATTTTTGTAGGTTCATTAAACGAGCCGGCTGATCTCGAGTTGGATCTTGAGAACCGCATGATCTATTGGGCGGCGGAGGGGGGAAATTCCATTCAACGGGCCAGCCTCGATGATCCGGGTACAGTGGAAACGCTCGTGACCGGATTAAATCGTCCCTACTACCTGGAGGTTGACGGAGGATTCATCTACTGGAGTGATTTCGACAGTGGAATTATCCACCGGAGAGCCATCGGCGGAGGGGGAACTCCACCCTATGTTTTTATCAGTGGATTGTCCCGAGTAAGGGATATCGAGATCGACGAAGGATGGATTTATTGGTGCGACCGTGAATCGAGCGACATCAGGCGACGGGCGCTTGACGGAGTCGGAACGGGAACGGTGCTCTATTCCGGAGGCGGGATCGACCGTCCTCATGGGCTTGTGTTGGATCGGCAAAGCGGCCAGTTGTGTTGGACCGATACCCGGGAGTTGAGTGTGAGTGTGGGGGCGATGGATGGGGTTGGCTCCCGATCTGTTCTGCCATTGTCCGGTCTGGATGGGCCCTGGGAAATTGTGGTGGCCAGGCCTTTGGCTACAGGGGACCCATGGGAAGCCTGGCAGGCTGGTCATTTCAAGAGTGAGGATCTGGAAGATCCCACGAAAGAGGCCATGGTCTGGGGGGCGAGTGCTGATCCTGATGGAGACGGAAATAGCAACACCCTTGAGTATGCTCAGGGAACGGATCCGAATTCGACAGTGGTGAAGGAGAGAACCTTGCGTGTTCTCCCGGGAGATTCTGTGGAAATCGAATTCAGAATTCGGATGGATGATCCTTCGTTGAACTATCAGTTGCAAGGAACGGAAGACCTTGAATCGGGGCCTTGGAATTCAGGCCTCTTTCAAGAGGTGGCGCGACGCCCAGACCCCGACAATGCCGCCTATGAATATGTCGTGATGGAAGTGACCGGAGAAACCGAGAGTCTGTTTGCCCGCTTGCAGGTGAGCCGTTGATGATCGTTCAGGAGAGGATTGGTTTGATCAGTTCTCCGTGGACATCGGTGAGGCGGTAGTGGCGCCCCTGGAACTTGAAGGTCAGTTTCTTGTGATTGACGCCGATGAGGTGGAGGATGGTGGCGTGGAGGTCGTGGACGCTGACGGGGTCTTTGACGATATTGTAGGAATAGTCGTCGGTTTCGCCGATGGACTGTCCGGGTTTGATCCCGCCGCCAGCGAGCCACATCGAGAAGCAGCGCGGGTGGTGATCACGGCCATAGTTTTTCTCGGTGAGATTCCCCTGGCTGTACACAGTGCGGCCGAATTCACCACCCCAGACGATGAGGGTGTCGTCGAGGAGTCCCCGTTGTTTGAGGTCGGTGATCAGCGCGGCAGAGGCCTGATCGGTTTCCTTGCATCGCTGGGTAAGTTGTTTGGGCAGCCCACTGTGGGTGTCCCATCCGCGATGAAAGAGCTGCACGAAGCGGACACCTCGTTCGCTCAGACGCCGGGCCATCAGGACGTTGTAGGCGTAGGTGCCGGGTTTGCGGGCATCTTCACCGTACAGTTTGAAGGTGCTGTCAGGTTCCTTGGAGACGTCGGTCAATTCGGGCACGGACATCTGCATGCGGTAGGCCATCTCGTACTGGGCGATCCGGGTTTCAATCTCTGGATCGTAATATTCGTGATGATGGATCCGGTTAAGTTGACCAAGATGATCGAGGGTTTTGCGCCGTAGGTCTTGGTCCATGCCCGGAGGATTATTCAGGTAGAGAACCGGGTCCTTGCCGGAGCGGAAGCGGACGCCTTGGTGTTTCGAGGGAAGAAAGCCCGCTCCCCAAAGCCGGTCGTAGAGGGCTTGGCCGGAGCGGTTGGAGGTCATGGCCACGAAGGCCGGAAGATTTTCGTTCTCGCTGCCGAGTCCATAGGAGAGCCAGGATCCAATGGAGGGACGCCCGGCAATCTGGAATCCAGTCTGGAAGAAGGTGATGGCCGGATCATGGTTGATGGCCTCGGTATGCATCGAGCGAATCACACTGATGTCATCGGCGACCTTAGAGAGATGTGGGAGCAGGTCGGAGTTGAGCCACTGTCCGCTTTGGCCCGCCTGTTTGAAATTAAAGATCGAAGGAGCGACCGGGAACGAAGTTTGTCCCGCGGTCATGCCGGTGAGTCGCTGACCGTTAAAGATCGAATCGGGAACCTCTTCGCCCCGACGGTCTTTGAGTTGGGGCTTGGGGTCGAAGAGGTCGTGTTGAGGGGGACCTCCGCTTTGAAAGAGGTAGATGATCCGTTTGGCCTTGCCCGGAAGTTCGGGTTTGCCATTCAGTAGCGAGGAAAGGGCGGCGGTGCCGAGAGCGGTCGATGCGAGAAACTGACGGCGGGAGGGGGAAGAGGATGCGTCGAACATGGAAGTGGATTTTGGGGAGGAGGAAGCAGAAGTGCCAGTTGCCTGATTCATTCCTTGGTGATGACTTCGTCGAGGTTCAGGAGAACGTTTGCCAATGTGGTGTGGGCGGCGAGTTGGATTGGGTCGAGATCTTTGGGGATAGGGGAGCTTCCGATGGTGGTGAGCTTCTTGGCAGATTCGGGGTCATTGGTGAAAGTGGCCAGGTAGTCTTTGAGGGCTGATTCCAGAATCTCTGCTTCGTCAGGCTTGAGGTCGCGCTGGGTGACCAACTTGAAGGAATGAGTGACCGGGTCGTCGGGGCTCTCGCGAAGAGAACGTTCGGCCAACTTACGCGCCGATTCCACGAAGGCGGTTTCGTTGAGAAGGGTGAGAGCTTGCAAGGGCGTGTTGGTTCGCTTCGTGCCCACCCAGCAGGCTTCGCGGTCGGCGGCATCGAGAATGGCCATGGAAGGTGGATTCACGGTGCGCTTCCAAATGGTGTAGAGGCTGCGACGGAAGAGGTCTTCGCCCTTGGATTGCTGGTAGCGGCGTCCCATCGACATTTCGATCCAGAGGTCCTTGGGTTGGTAGGGACTGACCGAAGGGCCACCGGTTTTCTCAACGAGAAGCCCTCCGAGAAAGAGTGCCTGATCACGGATTACGTGAGCTGGAAGGCGTTGGCGAGGTCCGCGAGCGAGCAGGCGGTTGTCGGGATCTGTTTCAAGCAGTTGGGGATTCAAATGTGACTGTTGTCGGTAGGTCGCGCTGGTCACGATGAGTTTTTGGAGATGCTTGATGTTCCAGCCGGAGCGGATGAATTCGGTGGCGAGCCAGTCGAGAAGCTCGGGATGGGACGGCTTGTCGCCTTGCACGCCGAAGTCTTCGGATGTTTTGACCAAGCCAGTGCCGAAGTACTTTTGCCAGTAGCGGTTGACGATGACGCGGGCGGTGAGGGGATTCTCGGGTGAGACCAGCCAGCGGGCGAAGCCGAGACGATTGCGAGGGAAGTCATCCGGCATGGGAGGGAGGATTTCCGGGACATCGCGCGAAACCTTCTCACCGTAGTCATTGTAGACGCCGCGTTTGCGAATGAAGGTTTCCTTTACCGTGGGGTTCTCCTGCATCACCATGGTGGTGGGAAGGGTGCGGACATATTTGTCGAGATTCTCCCGGGCGGTCACGAGTTGTTGATAGGCTTCTTTCCCGGGGCCTTGTTCAACGAAGACGGTTTTGAACTTGGCTTTCTCTTCGGGAGTGCGTTGGCCGAAAGGCCAAGTTGAGATGTCCTTGAGCGTGGTCGGGCTGGTCAAGGTAAGGATCTCGCGATGATTGAGAGGGCGGTTGTAAAGTCGAAGGTCGCGAATGGCCCCATGGTAGTAGCTGTCGGGATAACCGCCGAGTCGCAACGGGGTGCCTGCTTTGGCCGAATTGGTATTGCTGCTCGAGTTGTGGATGATGTCGAGCTCGACCTCCTTTCCGTTGATGAAAACGTGCTGGTTGGTGGCGCGGAGCTCACCGTGAAAGGTCAACGCGATGTGTGTCCATTCGTTGGCGGGGATCTTCTCCTTGGTTTCCACCATGGCGACACCGGCGATCCAGCGGGTCACGATGGTGAAGCGAAGGCGGCCATCGACGAGTTGGAGGTTGAAGCCAGGCGAATGAAGCCCGCTGGAATGCCGGGAAATGATGGTGCCGGATTTCAAGTCCTCGGGTTTGACTTGAAGAGTCAAGGAGTAGCGGCCAAGGGAGCTGTTGATGTCGAAGCGCCCGGGGGCTTTCTTCTTCTCCGAGGTTGGCGTGTTCTTGAGATTGATGAATGACTTTCCATCGAGCTGCACAACTTCGGGCGGGTGCTGGTAGGCAAGGCTGCGGGTGACCAATGGAAGGGCGGGATCGGCGGTGAGTGGCTTGTCCGAGTGTGAGGTGACAAGTGCTTCAAGCTTGGCCTCTGCTTCGGCTACTTTGGATTCGAGCTCCTTCAGTTTGACCTGCTGGGGTTTGGTCGGGGCAGGAATGTAGGGCTCGGAATTACCCGCTTTGACGGCGCGGCCGAATTCCGGGATGTTGTTGAAGAAAGAGATGAGCTGGTAGTAATCCTTCTGCGAGATGGGATCGTATTTGTGATCGTGGCAACGGGCGCAGCCTACGGTGAGGCCGAGCCAGACGGTGGAGGTGGTGTCGACGCGGTCGACGGCGTTTTCCAACAGGTATTCTTCGGCCACGATTCCGGCCTCTGAATTGTAGCGATGATTGCGGTTGAAACCGGTGGCGATTTTTTGATCGAGAGTGGCGTTGGGAAGAAGATCGCCGGCGAGCTGTTCGATGGTGAACTCGTTGAAAGGCTTGTTTGAGTTGTAGGCGTCGATGACCCAGTCGCGCCAGCGCCACATGAAGCGGGGGCCGTCGAATTGGTAACCATCGGTATCGGCAAAGCGGGCGGCTTCGAGCCAGGGAAGCGCCATCGTTTCTCCGAAGCGCGGCGAAGCGAGGAGGCGGTCGACGGCTCGTTCGTAGGCCTGTGGATTTTTGTCGGCCAGGAAGGCCTCCATTTCGTCGAGGGTGGGCGGAAGACCGGTCAGGTCGAGTG
>JBMHCW010000107.1:0-116765 GCA_049889715.1 Akkermansiaceae bacterium
AGAGGAGGGGACTTTAAAGGAAGTCGGGCCGACGCGTCGGGAATGGGACTGAACGCTGAGAAGTAAACGCGGCGCAGCTTGAAGTTTCCGTAGAGATCGCCGGCCCGTTTCAGGAAATGGGAGTCGTTCGACTGGTCGGCACCGACAATCATTTGAGTGCTCTGACCGGTGGCAAAGGAAAGCCGTTTATCGCTCTTTCCTTCATCGATCTTGTCCTTGATGTGATTCATGGCCACCCGTGTCCGGCCGATGTTCTTTTCCGGAGCAAGGTCTTGCAGGCTCTCTTTTCGGGGGAGTTCGATGTTGATGCTGATCCGGTCCGCGTATTTTCCGGCCTGCGCAATTAATTCGTCCGAAGCCTCGGGAATCGTTTTCAGATGGATGTATCCCTTGAAGTGATGCACTTCGCGCAGGGTTTTGGCGACCTGAACCACTTGTTCCATGGTGAAGTCGGCACTGCGCACGATTCCTGAGCTGAGGAAGAGACCCTCGATGTAATTCCGCTTGTAGAAGTCGAGGGTGAGGGCGACGACTTCTTCCGGGGTGAAGCGGGCTCGCCGGACGTTGCTGGAACGACGGTTGATGCAATAATGACAGTCGTAAAGGCAGACGTTGGTCAGAAGAATCTTCAGGAGCGAGACGCAGCGTCCATCGGGGGTGTAGGAGTGACAGATTCCCACGCCGCCGGTGGAACCAATGCCTTTGCCGGATCGCGAATCCTTGCGGGTTGCTCCTGAACTGGCGCAAGAGGCGTCGTATTTCGCTGCATCAGCGAGGATCTCGAGTTTTTCAATAGTGTTAATATGAACAGTGTATTGGAGAGGTCAGGATTTGCAAGAGGTGTGTCTGAATTTGATCGAATTCCAATTGGACAGATCGGGAATCGTCGTGACTTTCTCGAGGTGACCGTCTCCCTGATCTATCCCCATCAACTGTTCAGCGATCACCCGATGATCGGGTTGGGGGAGAAGACTTACCTGATCGAGGATCCCTTGTTTTTCGGCACTGATTCGGAGCAGCCTTTGAAGCTCCATGTAAAAAAACTGATCTTCTTGCGGGCGGCCATGCAGACGTTTGCGAAGAGGAAAAACTCGGTTGAGTATGTCGAGCTTCCCGAAGGGGGATGTCGCTCCGATGAACTGCTGCAGAGAATTATTTCCCAGAAGGTGACAAGAATCGTGTGTATCGATCCAGTGGACTACCTTCTCGAACGGCGTATTCGAAGATTCTGCCGGGAGCGGGAGATCGAGATGGAACTCAGGCCGTCGCCCATGTTTGTGACCCCCGATGAATGGATGCATGAGGTGATGGATGGCATGAAGAAGCCGTTCATGAAGACCTTCTACGAGGCCCAGCGGAAACGCATGGATGTTCTCATGGATGGAGATCAGCCCGAGGGAGGGAAGTATTCCTTTGATGCCGAGAATCGGAAGAAGTTGCCCCGGAAAATTGAGGTTCCGTCGTCTTACTCTCCACCATCACGTCACGAAGTTGATGAGGCTCGTGACTGGGTAGCGGAGCGGTTTCCTCAGGCCTTGGGGTGTGCCGACGATTTTGAGTATGGCATTTGTCGGGAGGATGCTCTGGAGGCTCTCGATCAGTTTTTGAAAGAGAGGTTTGAGTTGTTTGGAGACTACGAAGATGCCATCTCAACGGAACATCGGGTGGCATTTCATTCCGTGCTGACGCCTTATCTCAATCTGGGGCTGATCACGCCGGACGAAGTGGTGGAACGAGCATTGGAAACAGCTTCAAAGGACAAGGCGATTCCGTTGAATTCGTTGGAAGGATTCGTCCGCCAGATCATTGGTTGGAGGGAATTCATGCGAGTGATCTATCTTCGACACGGAGTCCAGGAACGGACGGAGAACTTTTGGAGCTTCAATCGGCCGATGCCGGAATCCTTTTATGATGGAACGACAGGAATTGATCCCATCGACCATGTCATCAAGGCGGTCAATGAAACCTCTTACTGTCATCACATTGAGCGTTTGATGGTGCTTGGGAATTTCATGATGCTCTGTCGAATCGATCCCGATGAAGTCTACCGCTGGTTCATGGAGATGTTCATCGATGCTTATGATTGGGTCATGGTTCCCAATGTCTACGGCATGAGCCAGTTCGCGGATGGCGGGATCTTTGCCACCAAGCCTTATCTGTCGGGTTCCAACTACATTTGCAAAATGTCTGACTTCAAGAAAGGGGAATGGAGCGAGGTCTGGGATGGCCTGTTCTGGACCTTTGTGGCGGATCATCAGGATTTTTTCAGGAAGAACTACCGCATGGCCCGAATGGCCAGCCTCTGGGATCGCATGAGTGAGGAAAAAAAAGAAACCCACCGGAAAAATGCAGAAGGATTTCTGGCCAAACTCTGAAGCCTCGTTTGCTGCGACGAGGCAGGATGCTCTGGGTCGTCTCGGGGAGTTTGCCAAGACAGCGTCACGCTACGCCAAAGTCAGGAACTTTGTCGTTCCCGGGCACGCCAATGTGTCGCGCCTTGGCCCGGCCATCCGTCATCGATTAATCACTGAAACTGAGGCGGCCAAGGCTGTTTTGGAGCGTTATGCCTTTTCGACGGTGGAGAAGTTCCTTCAGGAGATCTATTGGCGGAGATACTGGAAGAGCTGGTTGTCGATGAGACCGCAGGTTTGGACGGAGTATCTCAGCGAATTGGAGGAATTGAAAGGAGGAGAAGAGTGGGAAAGAGCGGAGCGAGTCATGAACGGTGACGGTTCGGTGGCCATCATGAATGAGTTTTCAAAAGAACTCAGGGAGACTGGTTACTTGCACAATCACGCGCGAATGTGGTTCGCGGGTTACTGGATTCATACCTTGAGGCTGCCGTGGCAACTGGGAGCAGATTTTTTCTTCCGCCACCTGCTTGATGGTGATCCGGCTTCCAATACCTTGTCGTGGCGTTGGGTGGCAGGGTTGCAAACTCCCGGAAAGACCTATCTGGCGAGGCGGAGCAACATCGAAAAGTATCTTCATCCTGAGTTGCTGAATGGTAACGAACAGGGATTGGATCTCCTCGGGAATCCGGTCGCGAGGGATCCAGGCGAAGTGACCAGGATTCCTCCCGTCCTGAAGACCGATGATTCATTGCAGGGTGATGGGGCGCCGGTGGGGCTTTGGCTTCACGAAGAGGATTTGTCAGCCGGGGAGTTGATGAGCGAATCTGGCATTGATCAGGTCCTCATCACGGGGGATGAGGGAAGTTGGAATGAACATGGGTTTTCCGGAGTCAAGAAGGCTTGGTTGAAGACGGCTCTGGATGATGCAGCTCAACGTTGCGAAGGTCACTTTAATGGCCGGGTCGCTCTGGAGGTCAGTCATGATCGGGAAGGCGCTGTCGCTCGATGGGCCTACGAAAACGGGTTGAAGCGGATTGTTGCGGTGCGCCCCGAGGTTGGTCTAGTGAATGACCGATTCTTCTCCTTACGGCATATGCTGGAAAAAGAAGGGGTAACTCTTGCATTCATTGAGCGCGAGGAGGATCGACCTATAGCTTCCTTGGGGAAAGCGGGCTTCTTTCCGTTCTGGAAGAAGGCCTCCTCCTTGGTTCGATCGCTGTAGGAGCGCAAGGAATGCCACGGTGTCGTAGGCGGAGGGGGCTCCCGCCATGCACACGATAGAATGAAAATGCCCCCTGATGATGACGAAATGAGCTTGTCATCAAGTCATCATCGAGTTTCGAACTTGAACGAGGCAACTGGACGGGGCTGCCTCTAAATTCTGCTGGTGAGACTAGGACGCGAAAGGCTCCCTTGTCTTGTCACGAGTCTACGTGACGGCTTGGCTTGAGGTGTTCTCAGGATCTTCGCTGAGTGTGGAGCGAGGTTGGTTTCAACTGAGTGTAGAGCGCGGTGGCCTGAGCGCGGGAATGAACGTGAAGCTTCTCGTAGATGCGTCGAAGATATGTGTCGACAGTGTGTTTGCTGAGTCCAAGTTCGTCGGAGATTTCTTTGTAGAGGTAGCCTTGTGAAAGGAGATTGAGCACTTCTTCTTCCCTTGACGAGAGTTGGCTGAGCTCATTCTCTTCGCTGACTGGAGGTTTTTTTCGGAAGCATTGAACGACTTTGCGGGCGATGCCACTGCTCATGGGGGAACCGCCATTGTAGACTTCACGGAGAGAGGCTAGGAGCTCTTCGCGCGGTGTTTGTTTGAGAAGGTATCCGGTGGCTCCGGCCTCCAAGGCTTTAAAGATTCGATCGGAGTCCTCATAGACTGTGATCATGACAAACTGAATTTTCGGGAGTTCCTGTTTCAGTCCGCGAACACATTCCACTCCGTTGAGGCCGGGCAGATTGATGTCCATTAGCGCGACATCTGGCTTGTCGGTGGGGATGGAGTCGAAGGCTTTCTGTCCGTCTCCATATTGGCTGACAAGAGTGAATCTCTCCGCTTGTTCGATCCATTCGGCGTAGATGGAGCGAAGCGACAGATCGTCTTCAACGATGGTGACGGCAATGTTGTTCTCGGTAGAGCTCACGGAGGGAACTATAGATGTTTAGGGATTGAAGGGGTGTCACGAGTTTCCGTGACACGATGGGAAGGGGGGAGAGTGAAAGGAACTTCGAATTCGATGGTCGTGCCCTCGCCAAGAACGCTGTGGACGGTGCAGCGGCCCCCTATCTCATCGAGACGGTTTTTCATGTTTGCGAGTCCGTTTCCAGCAGTTGGTCGGAGTGGATCCGGAGGAGTGTTGGGATCGATGCCTTTCCCTTTATCCGCGACTTTGAGGACAAAATGAGCATCGTGTGGTTCCAGAGAAATGTGAACGACGGTTGCTTCGGCGTATTTGACGGCGTTGTTAAGAGCCTCTTTGAAAGCTAGAAAGAGATTGTGCCGGAGTTGCGCGGAGAGTGATCGCTCGGGAAGGCTCACGGGCATTTCGAGGCGGCAGCGGACGTCGGCGACCCTCAGGAATCCCTGCCCGTAGTTACTCAGATAGTTGGCAAGGGCGTCAAAGGTATCGTGCTCCGGGTTGACGGCCCAGACGACCTCTTCCATGGAGCGCATGAGATGTTGAGCCGAGGAATGGATTTGCGAGAAGGTTTCACCTGCGGGGGCGTCGGTGTCAGGTGGTGGATTCTGGCTGAGAAGAGTGATACGGGTCAGGGTAGCTCCAAGGTCGTCGTGAATGTCGCGAGCGATGCGGCTGCGTTCTTGTTCGAGGGCGCGGGTGGCTTCGATTTGGCGGAGCTGTCGTCGGTGTCTTTTTCGTAGATTAAAGAAAACGAAACCTCCGGCGATGAAGGCTGTGAGGGACCCTACGCCTAGCTTGAACCACCAGGTCTCCCAAAAGAAGGGGGCGACGGTGATCTCAAGGGTTGCCCCGGTTTCATTCCAGTTTCCCGTGCCATTGGAAGCGATGACCTGGAATTGGTATTTGCCTGCTGGGAGACGAGAGAAGGAGACGGTGTGGTCGTTTTCGGCTTCCTGCCATTCCTTGTCGATTGGGGTGAGGCGATAGCGAATGAGAGAGTTTTCGGGTGAGGTGAAGGTCAGAGCGGCAAATGAGATTGCGAGCTTGTCGTGATCAGGCGGTATGTCGATTTTGGGATTGGGTTGACTGAGATCAACGCCCGAGTGTTGTGATTCCGCGTCGAGCATAGCGCGTGCCTTGAAAGTAGCGATCGGCTTGTTGTCGAGGAGGGCTGATTCGAGAACGACAGGTGGAGGTGGTTGGGAGCCGGGTGATTGTTCCGGGTTGACTACAAGAAGACCACTGAGAGTGGTGAAATAAAGTTGTTCACAATTATTTCTGGAAACCGAGGAGGGACTGTAGTCCCGGCTGGGTTGGATACTGGGAAGTCCGTTGCCTCGGCCAAAAGTTTGGCAGCGAAGAGGAGTGGAGTTTGATAAAAGGCTTTCGATTTCTACTTTGAATAGTCCTCTGTTGGCAGCGATCCAAAGGGCACCGTCTTGGTCGTGCTGGATTTGCGAAATATAATCATCGTGGAGCCCCTCTTGAATTGTAAAGAGGCTGAAGTTGCCGTCCTTGTAGTGCCCAAGTCCGTCGCCGGCAAAACCGATCCAAAGGCTGCCGTCCGGAGTGGCGTGAAGAGTGCGAATGGAGCGAAGACTCGGACCGTCAAGAGAGGATTGATCAACAAGTCGATCATTTTCAACACGAAGAAGGTATCCGTCGGCAGAGCCGACCCATATCGTGCCGTCAGATGTTTCGCTGATTGCCCGAAGAGCCTTGGTTTCGACGGTTCTTGTGATTGCAGTGATTTTACCATCCCTGAGGCGAAACAGTTGGCAGGGAAAATCAGCGGTGATCCAGAGGTCACCGTCTGACGACGGAAGGAGAGCGCGTACGGCGAGGTTGGATAAGGGGTTGGGAGATTCGAGGGGGATGAGTCGATCTCCATCGACCCGGTAAAGTCCTTGTTTTTTTGAGCCGACCCAGATTCCTCCTTGGGAGTCGGCCGCGATGCAGGTGGCTTGGAGATCGGCAGGTCTGTTGCGGAAGAGATGCCACTTTCCATCATCCTCGAAGCCGATTTGACCACTATGGGTGGTGGCCCAGAGTCGATCCTGATGATCGAGGGTCACGGAACGCGTTGTCCCAAAAGGAAGTCCGGAAGACTTGTCGATAAAACGAGCGGAGCGAGGAAGAATGAGGTTCAGTCCTCCGCCAGCACTGCCAGCCCAAACATTGCCTTCGTGATCTTCGGCGACAGAAGTGATGGAAGGGTGAGATGTTGGGATCCGTTCCAGATTGTTTTGAAAGAAGCGCAAGAGTCCCCCTCCTTGAGTGCCGAGCCAGAGGGCGCCTTTTTTATCCTCGAAGATGGCGTTCACGGAGGTATTTGGAGGGAGTTGGGTGATGAGTCGATCTGGATAGCCCGCCTTGAAATGGAAGAGCTTTGACTGATGAGTTAGCCAAAGGCCGGATTCTCTTGATGGAGCGATTCTCACTGCATCGGGATATGTCCGGGTTTCCTGAAACCCTTGCTCGTGGAGTCGGCCCAAAATCTTGTCAGACGTCATCCAGATTTGTCCTTCCGAATCGCAAACGACCTGAGAGTTCCGCCCGGACGGAATCCCGTCCTTTGTTGTGAAGCGAGTGACAGAGTCACCGTCGATCAGGCAGGCACGGCTGGTGAAGGAGACCCAAATACGACTTTGCTTGTCCTCGGTAATGCTCAAGGTCCTGTTGGGGAACAGTCCATTGGATGAGTCGAATGCCTTGTAAGTATCTCGACCAATTCGAACGAGTGGTCCTCGTTCCAGCCCCAGCCATAGATTGTCAGAGCGATCCACTAGAGTGACGTGAACCTGTCTACTGGGTAGGTCGGGAATGTCCCTCAGCGGGAGAGGGTGAAACTTGTGGCCATTGAAGCGAATGGTGCCTGCATTGGTGCTGATCCAGAGATAGCCGTCGGGTCCCTGGGTGACTCCGGAGACGTTGTTGGCGGGAAGTCCGTCTTCAGTTTGCCAAGCCCGGTAATACCAACCAGACTCGTTGTCTTGTGCGAGGAGAGACAGCGGAAGCGCGCAAAGGAAGATGATGACGGATCGCAATGACACTTTGTGACGGGCAGAATAGTGATGCCACGGCAAATCCCCAGAAGGAAATACCGAGGGCAATGCTATCCGGGGGGAAAGGACCTGTGGAAAATCGGCCTGTCACGAGAATACGTGACGTGCAGCACTAGTTGGGATGGATATGTTTTGGGGGTGGTTGGCGGATTTCCGCTTTGACTTTGAAGGTATGAAAGAGATTTGGAATATAGCAGCGGTGATCGGCTTGTTTGCAGGTGCTGCCCTGGCAAATGGTGGGACCATCGATCCCGAACAGGTTTCCTGGTACAAAAAGTATCAGAATCAGGAGAACGCTCCGGATCCGGCCAAGATGCTTTTGAACAGGGACCGGGAACCTGAATTGAAAGAGGGGTTTGTGGACCTTTTCAATGGGAAGGATCTGTCGGGCTGGGTCCCGAAAGGAGGGAAAGCCAACTTTGGTGTCAAAGAGGGAATGATTATTGGCACGGCTGTGCCGGGAACCCCGAGTACTTACTTGTGCACGCAAGAAGTTGATTTTGATGACTTTGTGTTTACCTGTGAGATGAAGTGGGAAGAGGACCTGAACTCGGGCGTGATGTTTCGAGCAAGTGTGCGGGAAAAAGGCGAACATCAGGAGGTATATGGGCCACAGGCTGAGATGGAGGGAATTTCAAATGACCGGGGGTGGTCCGGTGGCGTCTATGGTCAGTCTTGCGGTGGCTATTATTATCCGGTCTGGTTGAAGGAGCATCGGGAAGCCCGGGCAGCCATTAACAAGAAAGGGTGGAATCGTATTACGATCGAAGCGAAGGGAAAAGTTGTGAAGACTTGGTTGAATGGTGTTCCGGTTTCCCATTGGGTTGGAAATGGTACTTATGAAAGAGGTTTTTTCGGCTTGCAGGTCCACAAGGCCAAAAAAGGGAAGGTTCTCTTCCGGAACCTTAGAGTGAAGGAGCTGAAGCTATCTGGATCGTAGGCGGCGACAAAGTTGTAACGTCGTTACGTGACAAGACAGATAGCGGGGGCTTCGGTAACTTTCATGATAAATGGCAGATTGCTGCTATGGTCTCTCCGAGGCACACACTGAACACACACGAAAATGACAAACTATCGATCTCTCGCCGCTTTAGGTTCATCGATGTTGATGTCCCTGCCGGTTGGGGCCGACCTGGTGATTAACGAAATTTCTGCAACGCATTCCGATCGTCTCTTGGTTCGTGAATCGGGCGTGTATCCCAGGGTGGGGAACACCATTCCGTGGCAAACTTCGGACTATGATGATTCCGGTTGGAAAAGTGGCCTGGGTCCGTTCGGGTCTGGGACAACGATAAGCGTTGGGACAAATGTGGCGGGGGAGGTCCAAAACCTCACTCCGTCTCTTTATCTTCGGAAAGAATTCAACGTTTCCGCTGCAAATGCCGGAAGTGGGGCAACACTGCAACTCGATGTCCGCTACGATGATGGCTTCATCGCTTATCTTAACGGGCAGGAAGTGGCCCGCAGAAATATGGGCTTTCCCGGCATGTTCGCTTATCGCGATCAAGCTTCGTATAATCAGGGCAATCCGACTTCGGTCTTCACCATTAACTTGGGCATCGCCAATGCCCTGTTGCAACCTGGAGAGAATCTTTTCTGTGTCCAGGTTCACAACGAGAGTTCATTGGGCGCAGGGGATTTGCTGATTGATGCTGGTTTGGAACTGTCCACAGGAACCGAAATTTTAGACGGTGATACCGAGTGGAAATACTTTGCCGGACTGGCGGAGCCGTCGGGCGGATTGGTTGACTATGGTCTTTTGCGCAGGGAGATCCAACAAGCCCCCGATGTTCTCTGGGCTACTCCTTCGTTTGATGATTCCACGTGGCCAACTGGAGTAGGTCCGGTGGGTTACGATGCTTCAGGCTCGCCTGACTATACGGTTGCTCTCGACCTGCACGATGAAATGAGGGGTGTGACCCCCTCGGTGTATGTTCGAAAAAGATTTACGGTGACACAGGCGGAAGCCGATTCAGCATTTCCTCTTTCGCTCAATGTCGACTTCGACGACGGATTGATTGTTTATTTGAACGGCTACGAAGTACACCGGGAAAACGTGGGGACTGAAGGTGAGATTACCGCGCATGACGTCAGGGCTGATGGGAGCCATGCAGCGACAGGGGAGAGTGGTAATCCTGCTGACCGGTCGGAAACGATCAATTTGGATGTGGCGAGAAATCTTTTGGTGGCTGGGGAGAATGTGCTTGCTTTCCAACTTCATAATTCATCTCCCACTGGTTCCGATCTTTTTGGGAAGGTGAAACTGGAATCGACCGGTGCCAGTGCCAGGGTGCTTTTGAATGGGGAGGATGCACTTCGCTATTTTGTGGGAGTTTCGGAGCCTGTCTTCGATGAAGGTGAAGAAGATGAATCAGAGGCTCTGACCGAACGTTCTGATTCGGAAAACGATTGGATTGAAATTCGAAATACAGGAGGAATCGAGGTCTCCCTCGATGGTTGGTCACTGAGTGATGATCCTTCCGATCCACAAAAGTGGGGCTTTCCAAGTGGAGCGGTGATTCCTGCCAATGGGTTCTATGTTGTCATCGCCAGCGGACTTGATCTTGATCCGGCAGTTGACGGTTCAAGCTACGCTCATACCAACTTTAGGCTCTCTGCATCGGGTGATCGGGTCGTTCTAACCCGCCCTGACCTTCAAGTGGAGGATCAACTGCTTTCGCCGTATCCGGTTCAAACCTGGCGATACACTTATGGTAGGCAATCCGACGGAGCCTGGGGTTTCCTCTCAACGGGAACCCCGGGCTCGGTCAATCTTGGCCCGGCGCTTGGAGAAGCCCCTGCTGCACCAGTCTTTAGTGCCGAAGGAGGATTTCATTCTTCAGCGCTGAGCCTGACCTTGTCGAGCAGCACGCCAGGAGCGGTGATTCGCTTTTCAACAGATGGAACTGATCCTTTGGATGGAACCGAGTATACCGGACCGATTTCGATTACTGATAATGTCACGATCCGTGCGAGGTCCCTGCTCTCCGGGGCAATTCCTTCTGAGGGCGTCACCCATTCGTATCTTGTCGGAGAGAGCTCTGTCTTACGCAATCTCCCGGCGATGGCTCTTTCGGGAGATCCGGAAAAGACTTTCTACGGACCCAACACATCGGGAGGGCCGGCCAACGGAGAAGGGATGTTTGCCATTAACGGGGGCATTTACAGCAGTAGCAGGTGGAATTCGAATGGCGAGACGACTGCTTTCAACAATCCGATGGCGAGCGGTCGGGCTGCGGAAAAATATGGCAGCATTGAGTTCTACCCTCTTTCCGGTGAGCCCTTGCGCACTGAACTCGGAATGCGTGCTGCTGGAAGTGATCATACCCGGCAACGTTTGAAGATTACCGACCCGATGGATCAACCCTTCACTTCGAACTCGACATCTTCGACCAAGTTCCAAAAGCCGTCGATGAACATTTCCTTTCGCCCGGAATTCGGGGATCGACCACTCGACTATCCGTTCTTCCAGGGCCGCGCGGTAACGGAGTTTGAAAGTCTTCGGGTGAGGGCGGGAAAAAACGATTGGTATAATCCCTTTATCAAAGATGAACTGATGCGCCGGATTTATATCCGAAGCGGGCAGGTTGGTAGCTACGGAACGATGCACACCCTTTGGATCAATGGTGTCTACAAAGGGTATTACAATACGGCGGAGCGGATTCGAGAGGGGTTCTTGCAGGCACATTACAACAGCAAGGCTTCCTGGGATGTACAGCAGGTAAATCAGTTCTCGAGTGGAGATCCTACTCACTGGAATGAGATGATCGATTATCTTCGGACGGCGGATCTTACCTCGACTTCGGGCTATGCCGGGGTGCACGACTATCTCGATGTCGACAACTACATCGACTACATTTTGGTCAATGCCTACGCTGCGATGGGGGATTGGCCTCACAACAACTGGATCGCCGCGCGGGAACGAAGTGCCACTGGACGATGGCGTTTTTACATGTGGGATGCCGAAGGCTCGTTTGGGTTCGCGGGCCGGAGCACCTCGACCAATAGCTTTACGGAGCAACTGACCCTGCCAAGCACCCGCTATCCCACCGCAAGCGCCATGACGACTAACAGCCAGTATGTCCAGGCAATTTATACCTTGCTCAAGAAGTCCTCTGAGTTCCGGCTTCGCATGGCGGACCGGGCACAGAAGCAGCTATTCAATGGTGGAGCCTTGGTGACTTCGGAGATCTCCAAGATCTATAGCGAGTTGAGATCCGAAATCTCACCCATCATTCAAGCTTCGGGCAACGGGAGTTTTCGATCGAGCTTTTACACTGGTTGGATTGCCAACGGAACACGTTACAATGCGATCCTAAATCAGTTGGAAGGTGAGAATGCCTGGCCCAATACCGAGGCTCCAACCATCAACCAATTCGGCGGCGAGATTGCCGCCGGGTTTGAGGCGGTCTTGAGTAATCCAAATGATGGCGGAACGATTTATTACACGATTGATGGCTCCGATCCTCGGGCTCCGGGTGGAGCGATTGTCGGAAGCGCCGACACCGGCGGAATTTCTTTAAGCGATGATACCAGAGTGCGTGCCCGCGTTTTGGAAGGAGGAACGTGGAGTCCAGAAATTGACGTTGAGTTCACGCTTCCCTTTGCAAATCCAACCTTCATGCCCTTGGTCACTGCCGACTGGACTTCAGACGTCAATTGGTCGAGCAATCCTGATCCGTACCCCAATGGCGATGGTGAGATTGCCGTTGTTCCCGGTTCACCCGGCGATGACCGGAATGTCAATTTGCGGGAGCCGGTAACCATTGGGACCTTGGAGTTCGAGCTGTCCGACACGACCAGCAGAAGCCGCGTTCGTGATCGAAATACCGGCAACGACCTTACCTTCTCTGGTTCCGGTGGCCCCGCAAAGATCGTGGTGACCGGAACGGGAGAAGGATATGGCGAGCTTGAAGTGGAGGCTGGGGTGATACTGGCGGATGATCTCCGGGTTGAAGTCGATAATGTGGAAGGTGATTCAGAGTACGGAGCCCTTCGGCTGCGCGAGGGATGGAGCGGTTCTGGTGGACTGACCAAGGCGGGATCTGGAGTGGTTTCGCTGACTGGAAGCGGAAAAAGCTACACCGGTGCGACGGTGGTTGAGCTGGGAGTTCTTCGGGTGACCGAGCCGGCTGCCCCACAGGGGAGTGAGTCGATTTCCGTATTGCCTGGAGGCCAGCTTCGCCTGGTTTCTGGATCGGGCTTGGGTGAGCCTGTTCGCAATTACCTTTTCGGAGGAATTCTTAGCTTGGCCGGCGAAGGAAGGGGGGCTGAGATTCTCGACGGAGTTGGAAACGGGAAGCGCGGGGCCTTGAGATATGATCCGGGCAGCGACAACAGTCATGCCATCATTTCCACCGCTGTCTCTTCAAGTGGGCCAGCCACGATTCATGTGGAGGGAAGCACGAACCAACTGGATCTGATCTCTCCTTTGGGCGGGAGTTTTCCAATCACCAAATCCGGTGGTGGCACTCTCTTGCTCGGCGGTGATCAAAGTGCTTACTTTTACCCGATCTCGGTAGAGTCCGGTCAATTGAGGATTCAAGGCAGTCTGGGGTCGGTGGTCAATGTGTCTCCCACGGCAATTCTAGAAGGCCACGGAAGCGTCGCTTCCGTAACTGGAGAGGGAGGCGTCTTGTTAAATCAGTCTCTGATTGAAGCTACGGCTTCCAACGCCAGCCGTTATGCCTTTGTGTTTGGTGACACCGGACCACCGGATTTTACCAACGCGGCTTCCGCTCGTAACGGCGCAATGATTCTTGAAAGTGTGCCGACGGGCGTTCTTGAGCTCGATTTCTATCTGACCGGAGAGGCTGCGGCCGAAGGAGCGGTTTCTCAGGGAGGATTGATCGTGCCGACGACCGAGGATTTGTTCGAAGCGTTGTCAGTTGCTTCGGTTCGCGTTTTTGTCGATGACGCTGCTGGTGGGCACGAATTTGAAGGTCAAAACTGGAGCCAACTTGCAGATTACTCCGTCAAAGTCTTGGGTCATGATTTCGTAGAACTCGCTCCATCCTCTCAAGTCAAGCTCTTGGAGCTCGTCAACGGGAGTGGAGATTTGGACAGCTTTGAACAGTGGAGACTGCGGACATTTACTGCGGCTCAGTTGGCTGATCCTCTCGTATCCGGCCCTCAGGCAGCCCCGTTTGGAGATGGCGTGCAAAACCTTCTTCGCTATGCCTTTGGCGTTCCTGCAGGGGCGCAAGTTGAGGGCTATCTTCCCCAAATTGTGGGGAGTGCGTTGGGCATTGGAATTGAATTTCCGTTTGCTCGAAATCGCGATGACATCCGGGTTCTGGTTGAGTCGACCGAAGCCCTCGATGATTGGTCGGCTGCCGAGGTTTTATTTGATTCAAATCGCGATGCTCCACCGGTGGCCAACGAGTTGGGGCGGATTCGAATTGTGGAATCCCGCGCTGAGCTCAGGCAGCGCTTTTTCCGGGTCCGAATCATTCAAAACTAGGGGTTCCGGCAGGTGTCACGTCCATACGTGACATGACAGAATCTGGTTTCTCCATACCATGTAGGCTCTCAATCCATAAACAATCGAAACAATCCCTCTTTAAAATGAAAACAACGAACAAAACAATGACAGTCTTGGTGACTTCCCTTGCTGCCAGTGCCATGTCCGCGTCCGGTGCGAGTATCATCGCTGGATGGGATACCTGGGATAGTAGTACCGCTCCAAGTTCAACGGTGACCGCTGCGGGAGTGACCGCTTCGGCTGCTGCGTCTGCTTCCACGGGAAGTTGGTCGATTGCTGACAGCGGTGGAGATCCTGGACGAGGCTCCAGTGTCGACACAACCTGGGGATCCTTCGATGGGAATGGCAACCCCGCGAGTTCAGTGACCAATGTTGGTCCGGCGAACATGACTGTTACCAACGGAAGGCCGAGTGCCGAGGTGACTTTTACGATCACCAACGGGGGAGCGGTTGATCTGGATCTCGATGCGTTCCACATGGATGTGGTCGCTTTCCGGCCCAACGCGCCCCGGACTTATGCGCTGAATGTTCTCGCTGGAAGTGATATCTCGGTTGGGAATGTGTTCACTTCAGATGCTCCCCTGAACGACAACAGCACGAATGCCATTACCCATCTCGGTGGCGGCCTCGGGACAGGTCATGATGTTCACGACGATCTCGATCTTGATCTCTCAGGGCTCGCCGATAGGACTCTTGCTCCAGGAGAAACAGCGATCCTTCAAATTGCTTTTTCAAATGGAACGGGCTCAGGAGGGGGGCACCATCTCTTTCTCGACAATGTT
The DNA here is from genome assembly GCA_049889715.1 of Akkermansiaceae bacterium. Classification (GTDB taxonomy): domain Bacteria; phylum Verrucomicrobiota; class Verrucomicrobiia; order Verrucomicrobiales; family Akkermansiaceae; genus SW10. Next base: position 14,821 of record JBMHCW010000107.1, read on the forward strand.
GCCGTCTCCGGCGATTTCGCGATCCCCGAGCCGTCTTCCTCGCTCCTTCTTAGCTTGAGTGGCTTGGCCTTGGCTTTCCGCCGCCGTAAGTAGGCTCCCAGGTTAATCGTACTTGATGTATTTATTCCAAGGGGTCACGCCGAGAGGTGTGACTCCTTTGTTTTTCTGCATCCGATGAAAATTAGACTCTCTGATAAGCTCAAGGGGAAGGATGTGAAAGAATTCTTCTGTCTGTTGATGATCTTGATGATGGTTACGAGACTTGAGGGATCTGATTTGTTGTCGATCAACGAATTGATGGCAAACAATCAATCGGGCTTAGCTGATCCCCAGGGGCAGTTTGATGATTGGGTGGAGATCTACAATGCGGGGAACAGCAATCTGGATTTACAGGGATATTTTGTAAGCGATGAGGTGGACGATCCGCTCAAGTGGATGATCCCGGGAAGCGTCGTTGTTCCGGCGGGTGGATACGTGATCCTATGGTTGGATGGTGATGAAGAGGACGGGCCGAAGCATCTGCCATTTCGATTGGCGGCTGAGGGGGATAGTTTTCTGCTGTCTACACCCGATGGGGAGACAGTGTTGGATCAGGTCCAATTTCCCGAACAGAGCGCCGATATCTCATACGGCTTGGTGGGTGCCGGGTTTCGTTATCTGATCAATCCAACCCCGGGTTCGAAAAATAACCCTCTTGGGGTGACGGTTTTGGAGGGAGTTTCTTTTTCCCGTGAACAAGGCACTTTTGTGGAGAGTTTTGATCTGGAAATGGAAACCTCCACCGAAGGGGTGGAAATCCGCTACACCCTGGATGGCTCGCTGCCGGATGGGGTGGCCGGGGCGTCCTATTCCGGTCCCTTGACAGTCGCAGGCAACCGCTGTGTCAGAGCTGGCTTGTTTCTTGACGGGCGGTTGATCAGTCCGATTGAGACGAAGGTTTATATGGAGTTGGATTCCAGCCTGACAGGCTTTGATTCAAATCTGCCGATCGTGTTGATTGACAGCTTGGGATATGATTTTTCGGCGAACGACGATCCGCGGACAGACTATCCCGCGACGGCGGTATGTGCGGGATTTTTTGAGACTCGAGTGGATGGACGTGCGGATATCTCGGGCGAAGCGCAATTTCTGGGGCGAGGTGGCATGAATGTCCGCGGAGCCAGCAGCAAGACCTGGCCGAAGAAGCAGTTCAAGTTTGAGATCTGGGATGACAACGATGAGGATAAGGATGTCTCTTTATTGGGATTGCCAGCGGACTCTGATTGGATTTTGGCGGCACCTTACTTCGACAAGTCCCTGATGCGGAATGACTTTGTTTTCCACTTCTGGAAACAGATGGGCTATTACTCACCGAGGACACGTTTTGTGGAGGTTTTCCTAAACCCGAATCCCGGTGAAGCGTTCAGCATGGATCACTATCGCGGCATCTACTTGCTGACCGAAAAGATTAAGCGCTCTCCGGATCGCATGGATGTCTCCAAGCTGAAGGCTGATGGCCTTGCGGAGCCGGAAATCACTGGAGGCTACATTGCCCAGGCTACGAATCTCAATGAAGACTGGGTCAGTGGTGAAGGTACGCGCTACAAGTATGTCGAGCCATCTAAGGCTGATTCTATGTCTGCCCAGAAAACCTGGCTGCGCAACTATGTGGAAGCGGCGGAGAATTCTGTTTACGCCGGAAACTTTGCCGACCCGGTGAATGGATATGCCAAGTATCTCGATGTTCCCTCGCAGGTAGATTACGACATCATGAGAGAGCTCAGTCGCAATGCCGATGGAGCGAGCACCTTTTTTTCCATTGATCGGGGAGGGAAACTCAGGATGGGGCCGCTTTGGGATTACAACCAGGCTCTGGGTTTGAGTTCGCTTGGATCGGCGAGTCTGGGGAATAGTTGGGAAACCTTTGGTTGGAATGGCTACTACATGAGAGCCGGGCATTGGCTGGCGTGGTGGGGACGGCTCGATGATGATCCCTTGTATCAGCGCGCCTGGAATGATCGTTGGGTGAGTCTTCGGGAAGGGGTGTTGGCGCAGGGCAATTTACTGGGGAGAATCGATGCCATCGCTGCTTTGCTTGACGAGTCGCAGGCCAGGAATTTTGACCAGTGGGATATTTTGGGAACGGCAGTGTGGAGTCCCAATGGCAAGAGTCGTGCCGACCCCGGAGAGCTGGGGCGGGATACTTACGCTAAGGAGATTACCTATTTGAGGGACTGGGTGGAGGACCGGGCCTTGTGGATTGATTCGCAGGTGCCCTCTCCGCCAGAGTTTAATCAAAATGGTGGCAATGTTGCTGTCGGCTTCTCTTTGGAAATGAGTGAAGGCACAGGTTATCAGGCCTTTCCCGGTGATATTTATTACACCACAGATGGCGCGGATCCCGCTGACACCGGAGTGCTCTATTCAGGACCGCTCGCTCTGACTACAAATGGCCATATCAAAGCGCGAACCAAGGGCGCCGGAGGACAGTGGAGTGCGTTACGCGACGAGCCATTCTTTGTCGGGGCCGAGGCTCCGAGCAGTCTCAATCTGACCATTTCGGAGATTCATTATAATCCGAATGGATCGGATGATCTGGAGTTCATCGAAGTCGCCAACCGAGGAACTCAGCCCGTCAATCTCACCGGTGTTCAGTTGTCATCGGCGGTGAGTTTCCAGTTTGGTGAAATCGAACTGTCGTCGGGTTCGGCGATTGTCGTGGTGGAGGATGCCGCGGCGTTTTCGAGTGCCTTCACGAGTCCGGAAATTATGGTAGCCGGACAGTGGGAAGGGCGTTTGAGGAATTCAGGGGAGTTGATTGAGTTGCGTGATGCCGAGGGTTTTTTATTACATCAGGTAGCTTATGAGCAGGGTGGTGATTGGCCGGAGGAGGCTGATGGGGATGGTTTTAGTCTGCAGCAAAAAGACCTTTCAACTGATCCTTCTCTGGCATCGAGCTGGCGGCTGAGTTCATTGGAAAATGGCTCCCCGGGAGTGTTGCCTGTCTCCGATCCTTTGACCTTCGAGGAATGGCAGGCCAGGCACTTTACTCCCGCGCAAATGGCCCAGGATGACGTAAGCGGACCTAGAGCCGACCCAGACGGCGATGATCTTGTCAACTTGTTGGAGTTTGGCTTTGGCTTGTCTCCTTGGGCGGCTGACGGAGCGGTCCCAATCGAGATTGGATTTGAGGCCGAGGATGTTGAGGGCTTGTCTCGCCAGATTACCACGCTGACATTCACCCGGCCTATTGATTCTGAATTGCGTTATCTTGTTCGAAAGTCGCCAGATTTGTTGACTTGGTCGAGTTTGCCTTTGATCCCGTTGAGTTCCCTTGAAGAAGCAGAGGGTTTCGAAAGGATTAAGGTGCGGGGGAGCTCAATTGAAGAAGAGGTGTATTTCCAAATCAAGGTAGCACGGTAAGGCACCTGAACTGTTCCGCGAGTGATCTTTAATGCCCGATCGGTATTTTGGGTCTTGGGTCAAACAACGACGAGAGGGGGCTGTTGAACGATTGGAACCGAGCCACTTCTCCCGGGTTTGTTTATTCTCCCAAATGCAAGCGGTGGCCAGAGACCTCGCCCGATTGCTGAAGCTAGTATTGATTTTTTTTGATGAGACGTGATGACAAAAAGACCCCGCCTTCGTGAAAAGGCGGGGTCATCCCGAACAGTCTGACGTCGGGGCTGGGAACCGCTATTCTTGAACCACACGGAAGAAGGCCTTGTCGACATCAGCTCCGAGGATTCTGACCGGAAAGCTGTAAGTGGTAAGGTTGCTCTCTTCATCGGCAGGTATTCCGTCTTCCACATCGAATCCGAAGTCCTCCAGATCAGAAGAGAAGAACACGGTAAAGGAAGTTCCCGGAGTGGAATTCCAGGTGAGCGTCACGATCGTGCCATCAAAATCTATACTTTTGATTTCAAGGTCGCCGGCCTCGAATCCGAGTACCGTAACAGTTCCTGGCCCGGAAAAGCGTTCATCGTCTTGGTTTTCCACCGGGGCCAGCGAGAGACTACTGCCATAGACTCCGGGAGCTTTGGCAGTGCCACCGATGAATAATTTTCCGACGTTTTCATCCTCTTGAACGTCAATGATTCCACCATCGATCACCAAGGTTCCGTCGTCAGAAATGGCATTTCCATTCAGAAGGCGAAGGGTCCCTCCACGAACCGTGGTTGGACCAGTGTAGGTGTTTGCTGCAATGAATGAAACCGTTCCAGTGGTGCTCTCGTGGATGGTAACACTCATGGGCTCTTCTACCTCCACAATGGGCCGTGAGAAAATCAGGCTGCCGGTTCCCTGGTGCGTGATCTGAATAGGATCGGCGAGAATCAGATTGCCATAGTTTTCAGGAAGGTCGGGAATAAAGCCGTTATTGACATTGCCAAGGTTGATATTGATTTCCGCGCCCATTGCGACGTTGATTTCGGCGGGACCATCTAGCGAGTCGGTATCCATGGTAAGGTTTGCAGCAGCCCCCGGGGTGTTGTTGAAAAGATAGCGAATTCCGAAGGCCGGTTGTGTTACGGTAGGATCTGCGAATTCGGTGAAGTTCAGCGAACGAACAGTACGATCCCCGTTCAGGAAGGTCTGAGCGGTGATGGCATACTCATCCACGAAATAGAGATCGGTCGTATTGTCAAAGAAGGGAGAGATGCTATCGAGCCAGTTCTGCCCGGGACCCCATGATCCATTGCCTTGGGAAACCCAGCGGAACTGGGGCTCCTCAACTGTAATAATTCCAGAATCTCCATTGGGAAGACCTGCCACTGCGGCCCTGATCACGCCAGTACCGAGGTTCTGGGCCGTAAATGTCGCGCTTCCGTTAAGATTGTCAACCAAGTCTGCCGGTTCCAAGGCACCCGTGATGTTCTCAAGAGTGAAAACGGCATTCGTTTCGTGGGAAATGAAGTTTCCGACCGAGTCGCGGGCAATGGCAAAGACATCGAGAGTATCGGCGACGAAGTTGACTCGAAACGAGGTGTTTCCAACCATCTCTCCACTTCCGTCGATTGCCGACTCGACGCTGAGCACGGATGCCGGACCGGCACTGATGGTGATTACCGAGCTTTCATCACTTGGAACAAGGAGGTCACCGCTTGTCTGGGAAGCAATCAAGGTGATGTCTTCGGCGACGGTGTATTGGACAGAGGTCAAAGTGATAGAGTTTGCTCCCATGGGAATGGTGGCGGTATGCCCACTCAAGGTTCCCGTTCCGGTGGGAGTGGCGAGAAGGATTTCAGTGTCCTGACTAACTCCGCCAGCCAAGGGAGTGCCGCTTCCGTCTTGGGCTTCAACAGTAATGGAAAAGTCCGTTCCCGCCGTGACACTGGCAGGCACAGTGGTGATTGCCAGTTGGTTGGAACCAGCGCTGCTTGAGCTGATGGCGAGGTTGTCGATCCAAAGATCGTGACCTCCGCTGCCATCGCCAGCTCCACCTGAAAAGGTGAGAAGAAACTCGATTGTCCCGCCGTTTTCAAGCGTTGAATCTGACAACCCGGTAAGGTCATGATCAATGTCGTCAGCCTGATCATTGTCTGGCGGCAGGCCTGCTGTCGTGCGGATTTCCTGTTCGCCTGAAGTGTAGACGTTGCCGGCGGTAATCGCTCCGCCTGGTAAGACATCCAGGGTATAGGTCCTTGCAGCCTTGGGACGGAATGCCAGCGCGTCCATGTGGAATGCGTCCAGATTGATGTCCGCTCCGGAATTGTTGTTGAGCGTAATGGTGATGGTGCCACCCGGGGCTGCATTGGACAGTTCGAGATTCAAGTTCGGGTCACCGGAACCACCCACCGTGGTATCGGCGGCGGGAGGGCCAACAAGAGTTCCCCAAGTGCCATCGCTGCTGGAGCCGCGGGCGTCAGCGGCGATCCAGTTTCGTCCTTCGCCTGTCGTGACAAAAGTTGCGGTGACACCATCGGCCACAATGGGCGCATCAACTGGAAGGTCGTCCGCTCCGGATCCGCTGAAGTTGTCCCAGCCGGCGACAATCTGTGCGGATGAGATTGACGGGGAGAGAGCGCCTAGCGAGATTGCCGCCAAGCAGCCCTTCCATGAATAGAGAGGTTTGTTTTTTAGGTTCATTGGGTTTGATGGGTTCTCCTTGATTAAAGAAGATTCGATTTGGGCCGATGTGTTGTGGTCGATTGATTTGAGATCTTGAAGATCTCAGGAACTAACAAATGGACTTTGGGGAAAGAAAGGATTCTTGTCTTGTCCCGAGTTTACGTGACGTTTCAATTCCGTGAATTTTGGTGAAGGTTTTCCCTGAATTTTGATGACCTCAATGAGCCCAGCCAAGATCGCCATTTTTCTGCTCTTTGCTTTTGCGAGTTTGGTAAAACTAGAGGGTTATGAAGTTTGGATTGGAACCCATCTCATGCGTAGTTCTGATGCTAATAATCTGGATTCCTGGTCGCTGACGGCTTCTCAGGTTGATGGCTTCAATGTCAACCGTGCCCCACATGACACAGATCCGGCTTCCAATAGCGAGTATCGCACGATTTTCGCACAGTTCTCCAATGCTGGCAGTGCCATCACCGAGTTTGCCCGGTCCCAAGCAACGAGGGATCCCGTCAAGACCGACGAGTTGGCCTTTCCCTCGATCGCGCAACGCTTGGAGGAGATTTTCAGTTTGGAGGGCAACTTCGGCTACGAGCTCACCGCGATCATGTTTTACGACGAACGCGGGACTTTTCAGGGAACGGAATACCTCTACGAGTGGACAGAGATCGAAATTCAGTATCTCCGCGACTGGCTCGACACGAATGGTCATTCCGACATCGAATTGAAATGGAATGTTCGGAACAACAGCCTTCGCAATCAGCAGATCTCAGCGATGTCGGTTGTGGATTCAGTCGAGATTGAGGCCAGCACCACCGCCCTCCTTAACAACACAAACAACCAAATCACCTTCTTTACCTGGTATTGGAACAATCCTGCGACCGTCAACAAGCCAATAGCCCTGCAGATTCCGCGAACGTTGGACGGGCTGAATCAGATCCGAGGAACGCGTGAAGTCGCTCAAATGATCGGGGGGATCATTGGGTATGGTGAGGATGGCATGCGAAGTGATCGCCTCATCTTTCTTCCTGTCACTTATAACGACAACTATGATTTTTCTCCCGAAACCATCTCTGGAGGCACCTCTTACACCAATTCTCTCAGCAGTATTGCGCTTTCACTCATTGAACAGCGATCCTTGTTTGAAGGGCGGGTTCGTGTTCCCACCGTGACAGATGCGCATAACCTGACCCGGCATTTGCCTCCAATGGTCAGCCCCATTTCTGATCAGACCGTCGCTTACGAAACTTCGACGGGATCGTTGCCTTTCACAGTGGGTGATGATCTCACCCCGGTTTCCTCGCTGACCGTCACGGCGAATTCTTCAGATCCCGGCCTGGTTCCGGCTGAAAACATTGTCGTTGGCGGAAGTGACGCCAATCGAACAGTCACGGTCACTCCCGCAGTCGGGCAGAGTGGGAGTGCGGAAATCGAGCTTTGGGTGGACGATGGCTCGCTGGCTTCTCCCATCATCTTCACGGTGACCGTTCTCGAACCAGGGCTGATTTCTGGAATCCTGCTCAGCCAGTCGTCGGATTGCGCGATTAAGGAGACTCCCGCCATTGAGAAGGTCTCGGATGCCATTGTTGATGTCGGAGCCCGAGGGGCTTCGCCCTGGGTCGAGCGTTGTGCGGTTTATGTCTTTGAGCTTCCGGATCTGGGGGCAGTCTCCGATCCGTTTCAGGAAGCGGATTTTGTTTTCGAGTTCGTCGGCAAGAATTCCTCACTTCGTGGGCATGACCTGTATGGTTTGGGCCGCAGGGCTGACGCAACTGTGGAGGCGGGTGACTATTACTCGCAAACATCCACTATAGATCCCACCGATGCCACGCGCTTACAGCAGAGTATTTTGACAAACAGCACTCCATTGGGACTGGTCAGGACGTCGGGTGGAGGGAGCTCGAACTTGGTGAACTATCTCAATGCACAATATGCCGGAGGAGCTGGGGTCGGAGAGTATGTCTTCCTGCGAATCAACACTCGTGCTCCTAAGTCAGGCCTCAATTATGCGATGCTGACAATGTCTGAAGGTGGAGTCTCGGGTCCGGTGGATACGCGGCCACGGATCACTTACCAAGCCAACGATCCGGATCCGGGAGTCGAAGTGAATGAAGTCATCGCCGGTTGGGACACTTGGGAGAGTTCGACTTCTCCGTCCTCCACCGTGACGGCGCCAGGTGTGACGGCTTCAGCGACAGCCTCCGCAGTGGGTGGGACTGCCAACTGGAGTAATACCGATGGGGGGGGAGATCCCGGTCGTGGCTCGAGTGATGATGCTACTTGGGGAAGCTTTGGTGGCAATGGTGACCTCGCGAGCTCGGTGACCATTGTCGGGGCAGCCAACCTCACTGTCACTAACGCCAAGACCGATGCTCAGGTGACCTTCACCATCACCAACAATGGGGGAAGCGATATTGAGTTGGAGGCCTTCCATTTCGATGCCCTGGCCTTTCGGCCAAAGGCGCCCAGAAGCTATTCGCTATCCGTATTGCCGGGCAGTGACATTACTGTCGGCAATGTGTTTACCTCGGGTTTGCCGACGAACGATAACAGCACCAATGCCATTTCTCATCTTGGTGGGGCGCTTATCGGCCACGATCAACATGACGAAGTTGATCTGGATTTGAGGGGGCTGGCGGATTCTACCTTGGAAGTTGGCGGGACCGTGATTTTCCAGCTGGAGTTCAAGAATGGAGTTGGAGATGGGGCTGGGGGACATCATTTGTTTCTCGATAATGTTGCCGTGTCGGGAAGTGGGGCAACCGCTCCGTTTTCCGGGATCGAGAATTGGCGATTTGTGCATTTTGGAATGGCCGAGAACAGCGGGGCCGCTGCGGATGACTTCGATGCCAATGGTGACGGGGAAGACAATTTACTAGAGTTTGCCACTCATCAGAATCCGAACGCTCCGACTCTCCTTTCAACCTCGGTAGGTCTGAGTGGTGGAGAGATTAGGTTCACTTACCTTCGGAGTAAGGCTGCCTTGGCAGATGGGATGGGTTTTCAGGTGGAATGGAGCGACACCTTGCTTCCGGGTTCCTGGAGTGCGGTCGGTGTTGTAGAGTCAGTAGTGGGAGAGACTGAGGCAACTCAAAGTGTTGTTGCCAATCTGCCCACCGGAAATGCAGGCCCCCGCTTTATTCGGCTGAAAGTTGTGACTCCCTAAGGCATTTTGAATCCGAGAGACCACGATCCATGATAAGAAAACATTTCGCTTTGAGCTTGTGTGCCATTGGTGGCCTTTGTTCAGCCCAAGTCTACAACGAGTCCGGTGGCCTCGTTGTCATGGAAATGGAGAGCACGAGCTCGCCCTTGGGGCAATGGGAACAGGAAGATTCCCTGAGCGGGCATACAGGCGATGGATACCTACGTTTCCTTGGAAATACTTTTGAAACCGGGCCTGCCGATTCTCCGCTCGAGTTCCAGTTTCAAATCAATCAGGCCGGGCTGTATTACCTGCATCTTCGGTGTGCCAAGAAAACTCACGATGGTCGCACTGACGTCGCGAATGATTGTTACGTTCGAGTCGAGGGAGATTATGCGGCGGGGCCGGGCCCATATGATAGCCACGGAGACAATGCCTCGCTTTCCCTGCTTCAAAACGACACCAAGTATTTTGGGGGGGCGACCAATTTGTGGAAGTGGGAGAATGGACAGAATTCTTCGGGTGGAAATGGCAATCTTGATTCCGGCGGGCACTCGAACAAACGGGTGGCGGTTTATGCTTTCAAAGCAGGTGAAACCTACAAGTTGGTGGTCTCGGGGCGATCCAAGTTTTTTCGTGTTGATCGCATTGTCTTTCGTCACAGCGATAAGCCCGCATCGTCGGCTCAGAATCTGGCTACGCCGGTGTCTCAAGTTGTCAGTAGAGAACCTTCCTACGTTTACGATGCCAGAGCTGATTTCCCCGACATCACTTCAGGAGATATTGAATTTTATCGTGACAACGGAAATGGCGCTTTGGCAATCGCGGCCAATATCGTCGCGAATCGGACCGGTTTCGCCAAAGCAGAGCGTGTCTTCGATGGTGCGTCTGGAGTTTATGATGTGACCATTACTACCATGACGGAAGAGGATGGAGAGTCAGACTACCGGCTTTTGATCAATGGAGTGAAGGTTGCGAATTCTACAAACCCAGCGGTTTTTGATCCGCCGGATTCGCCTCTGGATCTGCAGCCGCACACTCATACCTGGTCATCGGTCTTAATTTCAAACGGAGCGACCATTGCGATTGAATCAAATGCCGATACGAATGGAGAAATTCCCGAAGAAGGTGGAACGGCTTGGGCTCGCGGTCGTTGGCAGCAAATTGAGCTGTCATCGTCAAATTCGCTCATCCGTCCACCCGCCGGGCGATTGGCGGTTGTTGCTGACGGGAACTCACCGGATCCAGATGACATTGGAGCCACTGCCGTGATTTTCGGTATTCTCAATCGGGCTGGGTTGAATGACCGGCTCGTGCATCTTTCGCATTCGTGTGATCTCAATCCATTTCGAAATGGTGGGAGACAGAGTATCGATGAGGCCAACGAACTGCGTCGCCAGAATAAACTGCATGCGCTATGCAGGGAAGGGGTAGCGCTTTATGGGCCGTTCCCCAGCCTGAATGATTTCTACAACTGCCGAACTGAGCAAGCAGCTGCGGTCAACGATCTCCGGGATGCCATCAATGCATCATCGGCTGAAGATCCTCTCTGGATCATCGAAGCAGGAGAGCCCGACGTCATTGGCTACGCACTTCAGGCAGCCAACGCTGCCAAACGCCAGTTCGTTCACGTCGTTTCCCACCATCCGGCTAATGACAACAGCGGGGATTTCTTCACGTGGCAACAGATCTTGGATTTTGGAGTCACCGAGCATCAGATCGGGGATCAAAATGTCGGTTTACAGGTTCTCATCAGCAGCGGTGGGTGGGATTGGGCTGAACGACATCCAAAACCGGAGATTGCTTGGATTTTAGATCAGCTCAAATACGCTGAACAGGATGGAGTGGTGAGGTTCCAGACCGGTAAGTACGATTGTTCTGATGCTGGAATGGTTTACTGGTGGATGACCGGGGCGGCAAATGGTGGCAATCGACATCCGACCTCGGCAGAGATCCGGGATCAGCTGTTGAATGTCACGGCTGATCCCGACTAACGAGTAGCGCAGCCAGACGATACTGACGCGACTAGAGTGCCTTAATGAGGCGTCAATTGGTGGAAAAGGGTCAATCTATTGTCCATCAATAGATTGGCGGAGAGGGAAGGAATCGAACCCACCAAGCCCGAAGTAGGCTTCAACGGTTTTGAAGACCGCGGCGACCACCAGGCACACATCACTCTCCGCGATGAAACTGGACGAGATTCGAGGTGGCGTCAAATCAACAGAGTAAATTTGCCGATTCTTTTAAGTGACAGGTGTTAGACGGAGATCTTGAAACGCGGCACCAAGGTGATGAGCGGTGGTGGTGGCGGAAAGGGATTCGGGGGAATCACTACCAAGCGCGATCTCGGAGGCCCGGCCCGTCAACCAGGCGCCAAGTTTGGCGGCGTTGAACCCATTCAGTCCCCGGGCAATGAGAGCCGCGATGACACCGGTGAGGACATCGCCTTGACCTCCGGTTGCCATTCCGGGAGTTCCCGTCGTGTTGTATGCGATGGGATGGTCTCTGCCGGTGACGATGGTTCGTGCTCCTTTGTAGAGGAGGGTGGCGGGGCACCGTTTGACAAACTCGAGAGCGATATCCTTGCGTGATCCTTTGACGCCGGGAAGCAGTCGCTCCATTTCCCCGGGGTGGGGAGTGAGGATATGGCGGGAGGGAATGCGGCTCAACGATCCCCGCCTGGCGATCAGATTGAGGGCATCCGCGTCGACGATGGCAGGTCCGGAGAATTGCTGAATGAGCGAGAGTATTTCGTGATCGCAATCGCCAAGGCCGGGACCGATCGCCAAGGCATCGATCCGGGCCTCGAGGACTTCACGATAACTTTCAATCGGGCGAACCATGACTTCGACGGGCACGAGAGGAAGGATGAAGGGGTAGTCGCTCTTTTTCACGAAGAGAGTGATCAATCCTCCGCCTGCGCGAAGGGCGCCAAGGGATGTCAGGGCGGCCGCTCCGGCGAGGCCTCGCGAGCCGGCGACGATTCCGATACGTCCGGCATTTCCTTTGTGAAAGTCAAAAGGGCGGGTGAGGGCCGGGACCGGGAGAGTTGCCGGGTGGATTAAGTGGTCTTGTTGGAGATCGAAGTTACTCAGTCCCGGGAGGGGAAGAAGGGCCAGGCTGCCGACGTGGTTGATGGCTTGGTCGGCAACCAATCCTTGTTTGGGACTTCCGAGAGTGCAGGTGAGGTCGGCCATCACGGAGTCATCGCTGCTGGAACCGGTGTCGCAGTCGAGACCGCTGGGAACATCAATGGCGATGGTGGTGGCGCGGCCGGACTGGCGAAGGTCATTCATTTCCCGGGCCAGAGAGGCCAGAGGGTCACGGATTAATCCTTCGGTTCCAATCCCGAGGAGCCCGTCGAGGAGGAAGATTCGGCGGGATGTCTGTAGTGACGAAAGATCGTCAAGAAGGGTGGTTTCTCCGAGGGCCTGCCATTTCTTGAGTGGGAGGCCCGAGAGACTTGCGGGGTCGACAGCACTGCGAACTGCCACCTCCCAACCTGCGTCGCGCAGATGCTTGAGAGCGACCAGAGAGTCTGCTCCGTTGTTCCCTTTTCCCGTGACCGCGACCGCCAGATTCCTGGAGAAGTGCGGGAATCGTCTCATGAGTTCCCGGGCGATTCCCAGGCCGGCCCGGTCCATCAGATCCTCAGCGGGAATCCCAGTGGCAAAGACAGCCTCTTCGAGTGCATACATTTTCGAAGCAGTCACAAACATGTCTTATTGTCTGCTGTTCGGATTGGGCTGGGCAAGAAACTTCGTGTGGATGACTCAGGTGTCTTGGTTCTTTCCCTTTGAGGGAAGATTGAGATTCAAGCGAATGGCCATGATTCTGATGGCTGCCGTGAGAGTCGTCGTCAGGACAATATTGGCGGGAGAGGGGAGGCCGGCGAAGTCGAGGAGCAGGTAGACGAGACCTCCGACCAGGGCGGCGGTGGCGTAGATTTCCTTTCTGAAAATGAGAGGGACTTCGGTCCGGAGCAGATCACGGATGACTCCTCCGAAAGTGGCGGTCACCATTCCCATGCCGACGCAGGCCCACCAATCGAGCCCGTTGGCCTGGGAGACTTGAACCCCAATGCAGACGAAAACGCCGAGGCCGATGGCATCGAACAGAGAGACGGCCCGCTGCCATTTTTCCCACAAGGGTTCGGCAAAGAAAGAGGCCACCGTGGCGATGGCCGCCACGATCAAGTAGGCGGGGTCGGTGAGAACCGGAGGCGGGGTGGCTCCAATCAGGAGGGTCCGCAGGGTTCCCCCTCCGATACAGGTGACGGTGGCCAGCATGAACATGCCGAAGACATCCATGTCCTTCTGCCTTCCGGCAATGGCACCGGAAACCGCGAACACAAAAACCCCGATGAGGTCGGCGATGTAGAGGGGAGAGAGCATGGAGTGGCAATGGCTGTCAGGCGGTTATCATGTCTGAGCAGATCTGCCAATGGCAGTCAGTCGAAGTGAGATCAAGGGGGAAATCTTTGGTTTGCGCGTGATCTTCATGATCTGATCATGCGCCTCTGCTGATCTTAAGTAGCCAACCGACTATTCATTCAAGGGGCCTTTCGGAAGGAAGGATCATTCTGGTGGTCGGGGCAGCTGCAAAAGTGCTTCCGACTTTGTGAAAATCGAAAAGCCGGCGGGGCGTATAGGCCCATGAATGAAAATTTCATCTCTTGTCGTCTTGGTTCTCGGAGGTATCTGCCGAATGATGGTGGGCAAGGAATTGGAGATCGTGATTCCCAACCAACTCGAACACACCTGGCCAGGTGAGTTGGTGTCGTTCGAGGTGAAAGGAAAGTCGCTCCCCAAGGGAGATTTGGTCGCTGAGATCCAGGGTGAGGTTCGTCCGGTCCAGGTTGAGCAGGACAGGCTCTGGACATACGTGACGATCGAAAAGAGGGACGGGAAGGATGATCTCAAGGAAGTGCCGATGATCATCAAGGCAGGCAAAGCTGATCCGGGTCTTACTTTCGAGAAGAAGGGCGGCTTTTACGAAATTGACAATGGGACCTACCAATTTCGGTTGCGTGATTTTGAGGGGAAGTTGGCGAAGCCGGTGTTGCTCAAAGATTTTCCTCATTGGTGTGGTGGGATGAAGTCCCGTGGCCAGAAGGGTTGGGATGGGAAGGCTTACTTTGAAAGCAATGCCCGGGTGATTGGGGCGAAGACCGAATTGCTGGCGAGTGGGCCTGTTTTTCTGGATTTCAAGGTGACCTACGAATTTGAAGGAGAGGTGGGGAAGGAGGTGGAGGCAATGCCTTTGGCTCTCGGCAAGCAGGCCCACTTGTTCGAGCCGAACATTCTTCCGACCGAGATGATTCCAGCTCGTGGGAACCACTACGAACTTTTGATCCGCTTTGTGATGGACGATATCTGGATCGATGTGAACGAGCGGTTTCATTTTCCTCGTGATGAGAAAGCGAGCCCGTTTGGAATTACCCATTATTACATCGACTGGGGGGAGCAGGGACTTCCGGTGGACACCGTGAGTTGGGTCCGATGGTTTGAGTATGATGTTTTTGGAGGGAACACCGACCAACGATATGTTCCGGCGAAGCCTCGACCTGCTCAGAAGGGGAGGCCGTTTGCGCTGCTGCGCCCCCGTTGGAATCAGGGAGGAGGAGGGGCCCAGGATTTTGTTCTTACCAGTGGCGGAGCGTCTCCCGGGAGAAAGACCGAGGCTGGAAAAGGGTATGCTCCGGAGAATCCCGCCGTGGGAGTGGTGGCGGCATATGCGAGCAAGTGGGTGGGTCCCTATGTGAATTATATCCCGGTTTATGCGCTGGATGGGAATCGGGGGCGGGCCAGGTTCCCGATGGTGGATGGAGAGCGTTCCGGAAGGCATTACGGTCAGCGGGCCTACGGTCTGTTGGTCGGCCCGAGGTCCCGGATGTCGAATCTCAATAGCGTGGTGAGGAGGCATACCGACTGGACCTTGACTGCCCAGGTCAACAAGTATGTGTTGGATTGGAAGAGGGATGAGTCCAAGGCTGGTCCGAATATTCTCATCACTGGCAAGCAGCTAGCAGCATTGCAGAAAGACTACCGGTCGGGAACGAAGACCGCGGTGAATGAGGGCTTGAAGTCCAAGGCTGCGGAGTGGAAACCGTTAATGGATGAGAAGGACAAACTCATCGCGGGGTATGAGACGAAACTCGGAGAGTTGGAAAGGGAGATTGCGCGGGTCAAGCCCGAGGCTGCCAAGAAGGATGCTCCCAAAGAGTTGAAGGAGAAGCTCAAGAAGCTGGAAGGGGAACACAAGAAAACCCGTGATGAGTTTCGCAAGGATGGCAAGATTCGTGCGCTCAACAAGAAGTTGGGAGGCGTTGATTATGAGCTCTACCAGTTGATCACCACCGGTCAGGGCAAGGAGGTGAAAATGCCTTCCTCTGAATTGTGGAGAGCAAGACGGTATCAGGATGATTTTTTGAATCCCACATCCAGCCCCACCAGGAGGATTCCTGATTTTGCAATCTCCGATCTCTTTGCGGGAGGAAAGCCACAGGGAGGAGCCAGTCAGGCGGCGATGGGCTATATTTCCACCGATCTTGATGCCTGGCCCGGATATCACCATGGGTGGCGACCGGGTAATCCCAACTTCCACACTGACAAGTATATGGCCGCGATCTATGCGGGAGGATCGATGTTGGATCATCCCCATTCTTCGGAGTGGCTTGCCTTCGGGTTAGAGAACTTCAAGGAGGATATGGCGAAGGTCTTGATTGCTCCCGACGGGGTGGGAGCGGAGTGTCCGGGATACGCGGGATATGCGATGAAGCTTCAGATGGAAGTGGCCCGGATCTTGATGAATACGGGAGCAGGGAATCTTCTCGCCGAGAATCCGTTGGTGAAGAAAACCGGCATTTGGCATCGGAAACTGATCACCCCGTATGATCGCCGTATCAAGCGTCGTCATGAATCCCCGATCGGCGACACCCATCGTTGGGATGCCGGATTATATGCGGAGGGATTTGCCAAACTGGCGCTCTTTTTCAAAGAGAGCGATCCAGAGTTTGCCCGTGAAATGATGGGGACCTGGAAGTTGCTCAGCGAGAGTAAGAAGACTGCGAACGGGAAAAGTTCGGGACCGGATTTGAAGGAATTGGTGGTTTCCATCGATGGTGGCATTGAAGCGATGGATCCCAAGACGATGGATTGGTCGAGCGCCGCATTCGAGGGCTTTGGAGTGGTGATGCGGGATGGTTTTGGAACCGGCGAAGAGAGTTTCCTGAGCTACAAGGCGGGAGAAGCGAGGGGGCACTATCACAACGATGAGAACTCCTTTCATTTTTATGCCGGGGGCACTCCGATCGCTCTCGACTACAACTGTTCCTACACGCCAAGAGGGGATCATGCAGCACTTCATAATAGTGTGACCTTTGGGCGAACGGGGAATTTGCATCACAATGGCAGCGGCCGAAAGGTCAAGGCGCAGGAGGAACTGACGAGCTCGGCAAGAGTACTGGAATTCAAGACGACCGACGTGGCTGATTTGGTGGTGAGTGAGCGTGGAGGAGATCAGCTTGTGATGAGACCCGTTGACCCCAAGGATCACGAGTTTGGCCGTGATTACCCAACGAGGAAAGTCGGCGCGTTGAAGCACCGGCGCTCCCTGGTCTTTGTGAAGGCACAAGAATCGAAAGGGCCGGGTGGATATCTGGTAGTGCGTGATGAGATGGAGGGCGGGGAAAAGTCCCAGCTCAATGTGCATCTGCTGGCTCGTGAGGTGATTCAGGAAGGACGACTCTTCAAGGCTTCCGGGCAGATGGATCACGACATGTTGGTCGCTGTTTCCGGCGAAGGAGAGTCCGGGGTTGGGAGTTGGCACTACAGCGATGAATGGATGCTTGGCCCGGCCGACTATGTTTTGAAAAAGGGAGAGAGTCAGGAGGCCTGGACGAGGAGGATGGAAAACTTGATGAAGAAGAACGGCGTCAAGAAACTGCCTTTACCGGGATGGAAGCCGGAGTGGAAGGATCCGAAGAGTGAGGAGAGCAAGGCGTGGCAGTCGTTGATATCGGAGACCGAGGGGGGAGCATTGATGATTCCTCCCCATTGGGAAGGCAGCTGGATGTATGGCGAGATCCAGAAATGGATCCGGGTCGAGGAAGAGGCGGGTAAAGATGTCGTTTGGGTATTGTATCCCTACCGGAAGGGCGGCAAGGCGCCGGAAATCAAGCTGACCGATTCGGGAGCACGGATCTCACTTGGCGAACAGATTGACGAGGTTGTCTTTGAAGAAGATGGAGGAGTGTTGGTGAAGCGGGGAGAAAGCGATACCGTTTTGACTGATCAGGTCGAATAGTCGGAAATGTTCCCTCTTTCATATTTTCGATAGAAGTTATTCAGGCTCTCGTAAAGGGTTCATGGTCAGGAAATTGGGATGCTTGTTGGCTCTGTCGCTTTGTTTGAGTGCCTCGCTGCGCGGGCAGGATGTGGGTGCGGCTTTGAAAATTTTGGATGGTTGGCATGAGGACAGCGAGAAGGGTGAGGAACGTCAGTTGCACTTCATTTTGTGGTCTCCCAAAGATCGCGAGCCACCTGCCAAGTATCAGGAGCGCCTTCAACGGATCATGGAGCACATCAGAAAGTTTTATGCTGACGAAATGGAGCGTCTCGGATTCGGACGCCGCACCATCAACCTTCCCTATGATGAGGACGGAAAGTTGATCATTCACCTTTCCCAAGGGCAGCATCCGACCAGTTATTACGAGGTCGGTTCCGGCCAAGAGGTTCGCAAGGATTGTCTTAAGACCTTGGCCGAGGCCGGGATCGATGGAAACAAGGAGACGATCGTGATGTTCTGCAATCTGGCGACGTGGGACGAGAAGGCTTTGAAGTTCACTCACAAGTCACCGTATTACGCGGGTGGAATTCACAGCCGTGGGAACGCTTGGCAATTGGATTCACCGGAGCTTGATTCACTCAATCTTTCGGCCAAGGAACCGATGATCCAGGATGGGCAGTATGGAAGAATTTCCCTTGGTAAACATAACTCCATTTTCATCGGAGGAATTGCCCATGAGTTGGGGCATGCCTTGGGGCTTCCGCATTGCAAGGAGACCGAGGAAGAATCAGCGAGAGGAACTGCGTTGATGGGATCGGGTAACCGGACCTATGGCGACGAGCTGCGGAATGAAGGCAAGGGATCCTTTCTGACCTTGGCGCATGGCTTGAAGCTGGCGTCGCATCCCATGTTTTCTGGATCCACCAAAGGCATGAACTTTCCCGTGAAGTCGGAGCTTCATGATCTCGAGATCACCACCGATGGGAAGGGGATTCAGGTCCGGGGACAAGTCGAAGCCAACCCTCCGGTTTATACCGTGCTGGCGTATTTTGATCCGGAAGGTGGAAGTGACTACAATGCCCGGACGGCGAGTGCGGTTCCGGATCAAGATGGTCGTTTTTCTTTGTCTTGTGTCGATCTGCCGACGGGGAAGGCAGGCGAATTGCGTTTGGTGCCCGTTCACGTCAATGGGGCGACGGCCGGATGGTTGTCGAATACTCCCTTCCGTTATCCTTACCAGGTGTCGAGGGAGGGGAAACCGGATTTGTCCCAACTGAGTCTTCAACGCGAACTGGAACCAGTGGTGGAGGCTTTGAAATCCCGCAAGCGTGAGTTGGCCCGATCCGAAGCTGCGAAATTGAAAGGGCGGGCCGGAGTGATTGCCGGAAATCTCTTGGGGAGAAAAGTGGTCTCACCGCCGTCTTCCGATGAGAAGAGTCAGGAGGCGGGATTGACTTCGTTCAAGTCAGCCAATGCCAAGGTGGGCTGGTTTCGTCCGAGCTTTGATTCCGTTCCGGAACCACCGTTCTTTTTGTCGGCCGGCGGGAGAATTTTCGATCAGGGAATCTACGCCCATGCTCCGGCCGTTCACGAGTATGACCTTGGAGGGAGCTGGAAGGAATTTACTGGTCTGGCAGGGATGGCGAACGGCAAGGGGGGGACGGTTCAGTTCGAGATCCGGGGGGACGACAAAGTGCTTTGGCGGTCACGAACCGTGAAGGCGGGTCAAGTGGTTCCCTTTTCCGTCAAGGTTGCTAACGTAAAGACGCTGACTCTCAGGGTGCACCCGACCAATGATGGTCCGGGGTCGGATTGGGGGCTTTGGCTGGATCCGGTATTGAAGAGATAAACCAACGGAGCCGACTATTTTTTCTCAGGCGTTCTCAGACGGGAGAGAGTAGTGAGAGCGTAGCCCGTTCCGTAGGGCTGGTGATAATCGTAGAGGGGGTAGTCCCACCATGATCCGTCCTTTTCCTGTTTTTCCATGATGTGGTGGGCGAGGTGGGGGATGAATTCCTTTTGCTCTTCCTGGGGAAGCATCTGCAAGCATTCGGTCGCGTAATAGAACCCGTAGTAGTAGAAGTAGCCGGAGAGGGAAAAGTGAGTTTCGTGCGGGACGGGACGCTTGCGGGCATGGTCGAACCAGTTCTCCCGGAGGCAGAGGCGGTGGAGCCAGTGTGACAGGAGTTCGTCGGTTACCCGTTCGTCTCCGAATTTGCGCAGGGCGGCCATGCATACCTGGGAGCGGCCCAAGGAACCGGCTGGACGGTTGATGCCAATGCGCGGGCGGTAGCGATGTTGAATGGAGTATACGAAGGACCAGTCGGGTGTTCTCTGTTTGTTGATGGAATCGAGTCCTCGTTTGATTTCGCGTTTGGGAATTTCCAGGCCAAAGACTTCGTTGGCGTCCTTCATGGCGAGAAGCACGGTTGCCGTCGTGAAAGCGGTGGGGATCCCCGAGAAGTGAGCGGTGAAGTCTTTGAAATCAAGGTAGCCCCAACCGCCGTTGACGTCTTCGGTCTTCAGCAGCATCTGGATTTGCAAACCAGCCAATTGCTTGAGGCGGGACCGCTTGGCTTCGTCTCCTTTGCGATATTCGTAGAGATCGGCGATGGCTCTGAGGCCATAGGAGTGTCCCCAGACATTGTAGGTGGTGGTGGGATCGAGATGACGAAGTTTGGGGAGCTTTTCGAACATCCATGCTTCTGCCTTGTCGATGGCCGCAACCACTTCGGGGCGGCGGTCGTTGCTGTCAAGCAGTCCGCTGAGCGCGAGAGTGGAACAGCCGGTGCGAAAGGCCAGATGGGAGTCGGGAACCGGGGCGTAGATATTGAGCCCCTTGGTTCTGGTCGGCCCGCCCCAGGAACCGTCGGCATTCTGTTTTTTGACAAGATAATCGACTCCCCGTTTGATGGAGGCTTCCAGTTCGGCCTGAACCAGAGGTTTTGCTTCGGGGAGAGGTGCGAGCTTCGGAAGCTCTGCGACAGCTGTCGAGGCGAGGAAACCCAGGATGACGGTTGAAAGTCGCATCAGGCAATCTACTCGGCGTCGGGAAGAAGAACGACCTGGTCAACGGCCAGTCCTTCGGTGATTTCGACTTTGTTTTCGGCCCGCTTGCCAACGGTCACTTCGCGAAGCTCTTCCTTGCCATCGGCCATTTTGACTTTGACGGCCGGCTTTCCGTCCTTGGTGGTCAGGGCAGCCTTGGGGATGACGATGGCTTGGTCGTTCTTGTAGGTAATGAGTTTGACCTGGGCATTCATGCCGGCGACCAACGGAGTTCCCTCGGGAAGGGTGGCCTTGAGGGACAATCTGTAGTTGCCATCGGCCTGTGGAGCGAGGTCGACCTTCGAGAGTTCCACCGGATAAGACGAGTCCTCGATTCCCTTCACCGAAGCCGTTCCGCTGGCCTTGGCCGGAAGCTTGAGTCGTTGATCCTGATTCAACGAAGCGTGGAGCAAGAGAGTGTGCTTGGTAGGAACGAGGCTCATGAAAACAGCGTCGGCGGGGACGAGGCCTTTCTTGAAGAGAAACTTGGGAGTGTTGCCCAGCGACCAGGTTCCCTTGTCGATCTTGCCGTAGTAGACGATGCCATCTTCCGGGGCGGTAACGGACAGCAGAGCTTGGTCGGCTTCCAGTTCCTTCAGCTTTCGGTCCGCCTCTGCGGCATCACGAATGGCCTTGGCGACGGCGATCTTCTTTTGCTCAAGAGCGCGCGGAAGATTGAGCTTGGCGGTCTCGTAAGCGAGGGTCGCGGCGTCCATGCCCTTCTTGAGGTCCACTGCTTTTCGGGGAATCGTTTTCCCAAGTTCCCATTCGGCGGTGTGTTCGGCCACCTTGAGGGCGAGTCGGGCGGATTGAACCGAGGAACGCTGGCGCTTCAAAATAATTTCTTCAGTTTCCTCGGTGACTCCGTCTTCTTCATACATCTTGAGGAGCTGCTTGAGTTCTTCCTCAACGTAGCTCAGGGATCTGGCGGCGCGATCGAGACGTTCCTTGGCTTGTTCGATCTCGAGAGCTTTTCCAACCTCGTTGAAATGGTCGAAGGACTCCTTGGTTCGGGCGAACTTCAATTCCTCGGCTTCAAGAGCCTGGGGGGTGGATACTTCGAGATCGGCGAGTTCGCGTTTGGTGATGGCCAGGGTGATGGCGCGTGACTTGGCCGATTCCTGAGCTTCGAGAAGGGCCTTTTCAAAGTCTTCTGTTTCGAAGGCGACCAGGACATCCCCTTTTTTGACAGCGGTGCCGTGTTCGACCAGATTCTCGACTTTGAAGGTGGCCCACTGTTCGGGCTCAAGTTCGAGGAGGGTGACATTGTCAGGCAAAAAGCGGGCGTCGATTGAAAAGGACGTTTCGAAGAGCTCGGACTTTACCGTGTGTTCGGCGGCGTTCGCGGACAGGCTGAGAGCCGCGAGAAGAGGAAGGTAGGATTTCATGTGTTTGAGAAACTCAGTGGGATCGTTGATACTGGCCTTTTTTAGCGAGGTAAAGGGTGCGGTTTTTCTTGGATTTTTCAGAAAGAGGAGCGAGGTCGGTGGCGACATCGAAGCCGGCTTTTCTAAGTTCTTTTTCGAGGCCGGGAATCGGGCGGGTGGAGATGAGTCCGAGAAGACCGCCGTTCTTGAGTCGTTCGTTGAAGCCGGTGAGAACGGCGGATGAGAGGATTGACCAGCGCTTGGGGGCCAGTGCTTCTAGGTGATCGAGGTCGGCAATGATGCCCTGGCTATTGGAGAGTTTTCCCGAGAGAGGGGCAAACGGGCTGCTGCTCTCAAGGAGAATCCGTTCATCATCGAGAGGCTGGGATTCCAGATGCTCGGCAAGCCAGCCTGGAAGTTCTCCGGCTTCGGGGAAAACAACAAAGGACGCCCGTTCCTGGGGGAGAGACTCGCAGGCTTCCAGGAGGGCATGGCCGAATCCCAGTCCGAGGAAGATGATGCGGGGCTGCCTCGCCGGGCGGAAGGGCCGGGTCATGATTCCAATGAGCTTGCGGGCGGCGTGTCCCAGATGGGAAGCGTCCACTTGCCGGCCTTCACATTCCAAAAAAAGGCGGCCGTCGTGTTCGATGAGATCGAGCGCGAGTCCGGTGCAGGATTCGGTGTTGGCGATGGAGTGGCGAGGTTTCATGACTGTGGCCCGGTGCCGGAGACTTGTCAGGCGATGGCCGATGGAATGCCAGTCGAAAAAATGGAGTCGGGAAAGATTTCCACGCAAGAGCTCCAAGCAGATCGCGGGCCGGGTTTCAACTTTGCCGAATAAAGCTCCTCAGCGAACCTTGGCAGTGGCAATGATTTCGCCACTGGCCGGGGAGGCGATCTGAAATTCGACGACCTGCTCAAACTTCCGGAGGCGGTAGCCGAGAGCCACTTCACCCAAGCTGACGTGTGAGGCCACCGAAGTGATCCATCCGGCTTCCTTTCCATCTACGAGGAGTTTGGACGTGGTCGGAACCAGGGGGTTGTCGATCGAAAGTTTGACGAGTTGTCGATTGGTCTTACCGGATCGTTTCATCCGGGAGATCACCTCTTGTCCGGTGTAGCAGCCTTTTTCATAGGAGATGGCGGTTTCTTCGAGACCAGCGTCCGGGGGGAGTAATCCGGGGAAGAGCTCGTTGGGCCATTTCGGAATGCCTTCAAGAATCCGGTAGGTTTCATTGGGTCGGAGAGCGTAAGCGAAGTCTTCCTCACTTTCATCGACCAATTCCACGTCGTCGGCAATGAGATACTTGTCCAGTCGGGCAAGTATCTCGGCTGCGCACTCATAGGGACCTTCGACAATGAAATCGTCGTCCTCGCGATGGATTTGAATGAAGGCCTCAAGTTGTCCCTTGGCGTTAAGAAGGCAGGCATCGATGGTGTTGCCGTCAGCGGTGAGGGCAACGTCGTTCGAGACCTGTCCGTTGAGATATCGTTCGGCATCCGGGCCTGAAACCCGAATGCGGCAGCACGAGGTTTCGACTTGTTCCTCGAGATCGAAGTCGGTGCTTTGGTGTTGCTTGATGGTGGCGGAGAAGTCTTCGGAAGCATCCCGCATTTCCGCTTCGAACAGGCGGGTCCAGGTATGCTGGTTTCCTTCGGCGGTGATCCCGACAGCATCGGCCAGCTGGCTGGCATACAGGGTGTCTTTCGCCATGTTCTCGGTGGAGAAGTGCGGAGTGAAGTCATTCTCGATCAGAGTGGGAATCTTCATCCCATGAACAGCAGCGTAGCAGCCGTTGATCTTGGCGGCTTCATGCCAGGCCCGGGGGTCGACCCCGTGGCGACGGGAAATCTCGAGTGCTTCGGTCAGCGCCTGGACAGCCGAAGCAGTGACGAGGTTGGTTGTGATCTTGACCACGGTGGCGGCCGGAGGCAGTCCAAGGTAGATAATACTCCGGGAAGTGAGTTCAAGGAACGACCGGTGTTTCTCGAGGAGTTCTGGCGAGCCCGCCACGTAGTAGGACAAGACTCCTTGGGCGGCGGCATCCCGCGATCCGGTAAAGGGAGCATCAAGGAATCCGCAACCAATGGTCCGGCACTGTTCGACGAGCCAGTTGGTGGTGTCGGGATCAATGGTGGAATGGTTGATGAAGGTTTTGCCTTCGTCGAGGGAAGGGCGGATGCGCTCGAAAACCTCGCGGACTGCCACCTCGTCCCGGAGGTAGGAAACAATGACGTCGCATTCCGCAGCCGCTTCGGCCGGATCTGCGACCGAATCGGGTCGATCCTTCGGGGTGCGATTCCAGGTTTTGAGAGAGTGTCCCGCGGCAATGATTTGGTCTGCGCTGCGGGATCCGATGATGCCGAGTCCGAGAAGGAGGGTCATGGAATTATTTACGGGCGATGGTCACGAGTTCCTTGGCAACTTTGCTGACTTCTTCGACAGCTTCCTTGGTTGGTTCTTCGCCATCCTTGAGGGCCATGGCGGTGCGCAGTCCCTGAAGCAGTTCTTTTATCTTAAGGATGTAATCTTTCTGGCTGATGGCGGGATTGAGGGATCCGATGGATTCGGCGTAGTAGTCGGCGATGTCTTCGCGAAAGAGTGTTTGAGCCCGGATCACCGTGAATTTTTTGTTCACCGCTTCCGAGGCCGAGTCGAGTGCCTGGAGCCACCCACCAAGAGAAATGAGGTGGGAGAGATCGGGATCCCGGAGGCCGGCGAGCTCTCGTTCGACATCGCGCTGGGTGGCGGCGAGTGCCTTTTTGAGCTTCTCGAGGTCCTTGGCTTTGGCGTGGTCGAGAAGAGAGGCTGCATGCTTTGTGATTCGTTCACCGGCGCCGAGAGCCTTGGCGTAGCGGCTCAAGTGTTCGGAAATCGTTGGAACATCATCGGAGTTGCCGGTCTGGACTGCGATGAAGCCGTCAGCGATGAGGGTGCCCAGCCGCATTGCCAGGCGGGCCCGATCGAGAGGAAGGCGCTCGTGCTTCTTGAGGCGGGAGGAATCGTAGGCAAGAGGGGAGATTTTTTCGAGCTCATCGAAGACCTTGGCGACGGAGGGGACGGTGAACTCGTTGAGGGCGGTTTCGGTGCGAAAGTGTTCGTCGTCGAGGAGATCTTCCGGAATTTCCGGTTTTTCGTCCGCCATGGCCAGAGAGCAGACAATGGGGAGGAAGAGGACGTCTTTGAATCTCATAGGGGAACTGTTCCATAAGGAGCACCTGCACGCGAAGGGAAATTTTCCGGCACTGGAACTTGACAGCGGTCCCGATTTCCGTATTTTCCCGCTCCGCCCAACCGCGGGACCATCTTATGGCAAACAACAAGTCAGCAGAAAAGCGCGTACGACAGATCGCAGTGCGCACCGAGAGAAACCGTGCGACCAAGAGCCGCATCAAGACTCTTCAGAAGAAGACCCTTGCTCAGGCTGAGGCTGGCAAAAGCGAGGAAGCCCGCAAGACCTTCAGCGAATTTGCTTCTGCCGTGGACAAAGCTGCCAAGAGCAACATTTTCCAGAAAAACAAGGCGGCCAACCTCAAAAGCCGCACCAACAAGGCCATCAAGCCTGCCTGATTTCCTTCCCCGGAACTTTTTTTTAAGTATGAGCCAAGGGGAACTTCCTCTTGGCTCAAATTTTTGTATCCTCACCCCAGATGGCAGATTCCTCACAACAAGCCCGCATGGCCAAGGCCAAGGAAATCGCGACCAATCCTGTTGCTTACAAGGTTTGTGAGGGCTGTGACTCCATTGTGACCGCCGAAGTGGTCATTTGCCCGAATTGCCATGGTTACCGCTTCGATGACGATCCCACCCGGGTGGTTGATCAGGCGGTCGAGCTGGGGACCCGAGAGCAGCGCAGCGTAACTGCCGAGGATTTGACCTGATCAGGCTAGTTTCCGGCCCGGTGTTTGATCCGAAGCCACTTTCCACAAAAAACCACCGACTCGAGGAGCCAGTGGTTTTTTTGAAAAATAAAACAGAGAACGCGTCGGGGACTAGCTGACGTTGACCGCATCGGCACCAGTTTCGCCAGTCCGGATCCGGATGGCCTGCTCGACTGGAGCAATGAAGACCTTTCCGTCACCGATTTTGCCGGTGTTGGAGCTCTTGACGATGGCTTCAGCGACTTTCTGGGAGTCTTCGTCGTTCACGACGATCTCAATTTTCACTTTGGGAAGAAAATCCACAGTGTATTCGGAGCCACGGTAGATTTCGGTGTGACCCTTTTGGCGACCAAAGCCTTTGACCTCGGTCACGGTCATGCCCTGGACGTTGACTTCAGCAAGGGCTTCTTTGACTTCTTCGAGTTTGAACGGCTTGATGATAGCTTCGATTTTTTTCATGAACTAATTTAGTGATGCGTTGACAGGGAGGTTAGCAAGAGGCGTGCCAGATTCTAGAAATAATTATTTCCGCGCCGGTCATTCGCTCTCTTCAGGCTGAACGAAATCGCATAGTTCAGCAAGTTTCCTCCTTTGAATATCGGGAACCTGGCAGTTTTCGGCCGGAAAACCCGCGACAAGGAGGAGAAATGGCTTTTCGGAGGGCGGACGTCCCAGGATTTCGTTGAGAAACTTCATCGGGCTGGGGGTATGGGTCAGGCTGGCGAGACCGGCCTGATGGAGGGCTGCGATGAGGAATCCGGCAGCGATGCCGGTCGATTCCTTGGGGTAATACGTCCGGGATTCACTGCCATCAGGCATGATCACGGTTGATTTCTGGAAGATGGCCACGAGGGCGGGCGCGGTTTCCAGGAACGGCTTTTGAGCATCAGTTCCGATGGGCTTGAGGGTGTCGAGCCAATCCTGAGGAGCCCGGGAATCGTAAAATTCGCGTTCCTCGGCCTCGGCGGCCAAGCGAATCACCCGTTTTTTGTCGGGGTCGGTGATGACCGAAAAGTGCCAAGGCTGTAAATTGGCTCCGTTGGGGGCGGTGATGGCGACCTCGAGACACTTTTCGAGAACGCCCGCAGGGATGGGGCGATGAGAAAAGTCGCGAACAGTCCTTCGAGCCGAAAGGTGCGAACAGAACTCACCGGCCCGCTCAAGCATCTCCTTTTCGGCAAATTCCCGAAAATGGAGTGGGACTTTCGCCATGAGAGGGGAAGGGCTGACTTTTACCAGCAGCAGCAGGAGGTGAGAAGAGCAGTCAGAGCGAGGGCGGCGAGGGTAAGAAGATTGCGAATCATGGTTCTATCTAGGACGTCGATCGGAGATTGGCGAGAATGGATTCCGTTTTCGGGGTGCTTTTTACCTTAGTCCTTTTCAAGGTCGACATAGTGGCGGCGCGAAAGAATGAGGTGGCGTTTCATGGCGGCGGCCGCTTTGTCGGCATCTCCATCAGAGATGGCCTTGAAGATCTCTCGGTGGGTATTGATCACGTTGTCATACCATTGGCTGTCTCCCCGGTTGAGGTGGGCATATTCGATGGAACGTTTTTCGAGCGCGCTGAGAACGGTGGCGTAGAGGTTGTGTTTGGAACCGGCGGCAATCGCGAGGTGGAAGGCGATATCGGCTTCGCCGAATCGTTTTAGGTCACCGCGCGAGTTTTCCATCTTGTCCTGGGCCCGCTGCATCATGTCGATAATGCGTTCACCGGCGTTGATGGCGGCCAGTCGGGCGCATTCGGTCTCGAGAAGAATGCGAAAGTCCATGAGCTCGAGATAGCTGTCCGAGTGGGTGAGGACGGAGTAGGTTTCGATGGCCCCGGCGAGGTTTTCGAGGCTGGGGTCGGCGATGTAGGATCCGGATCCCTTGAGGGTTCTCAGCAGACCGCGCCCCCTGAGCTGTTGGATGGCCTCCCGGATGACGGTCCGGCTGGCATCGAAGCGGCCGCAGAGTTTTTCTTCGGAGGGAAGGCGCTCACCGGGGGTGAGGCTGCCATCCATGATTTCGCTCTCGAGCGCTTTGACGATTTCTGAACTTCGTTGAGCCATGATGTAGTGAGGGTTTGAGAGATTAAAAGCCGGTTCCTTTGACCTTGGTGCGAATGCGCATGATGTAGTAATCGGCAGTCATGTAGAGAGTGGAACCGTCATCACCGAAAGCGCAATTGGCCGTCAAGTGTCCGGTGAGGATGCGGCCGAGAAGTTTTCCTTCCGGGGAGACAATCAGGACGCCACCGGGGCCGGTGCACCAGATATTTCCCTGTTGGTCGGTCTTGAGTCCGTCTGGCAGTCCCTTGTCCTTCTTGGTCAAAGGCGTGGCATCATAGAGGAGTTTTCCCTTGCCGATGTTTCCTTGCTCGTCGACCGGGTAAGACATGAGCCAGGCTTCCTGCCCAAACGATTGCGCAATATAGAGGGTTTTGGAATCGGGAGAGAGGGTGACTCCGTTGGGGCGCTTGAGGTTGCTGATGACCTGGTCGACCTTGCCGCCCGGACTGACGCGGTAGACCCCGAATTGATCGATTTCGCGGCTGGGATCATTTTCCTTTTTGGGAAGTCCGTAGGGAGGATCAGTGAAGTAGACCCATCCTTTCGGGTGAACAATCACGTCATTGGGTGAGTTGAACCGCTTGCCGTCCCATCGGTCGGCCAAGGTCACTTTGCCGCCCCCGCTCATGGGCATAATCGAGACGCGTCGGTCGCCATGTTCGCAGGTCAGGAGGTTTCCCTGGCCATCAAAGGTGAGGCCATTGGATCCTGGTTCGTTGCTGTATTCGGCAGGACCGGTGAATCCGGACGGTTTGAGGAAAATACCGAGTCCGTCTTTCTCAGACCATTGGTGGACGACGTTGTTGGGAACGTCGGAAAAGAGGAGCCGGGAGTTGGCCTTGTCCCAGACCGGGCCTTCCGACCAGGTGAATCCGGAGGCAACCACCTCGATCTTCTCGTCTGGGGCGATCAGGGCATCAAGGGCGGGATCGAGTCGTTCCACACTGCCGGCGGTAGGAAAGGGGGCTTGTTGTGCCCAGAGGGTGGAAGTCAGCGAGGCGGCAAGGATGATGTTTCGCATCTCTGGACTCTACGGAAGTGGTTGGTGAGAACAAGTCAGCTTATCGTCGGAATGAAAATAATGTGATCCGATGTTAGAAGGGAACGGGTGTTTCGAAGGTCATGAGGTCACCGGAAGCGGGGTGACGGAAGGCCAGATAAGCGGCGTGGAGTTTGAGTTCTCCGCTGCGCGTGCCTGTCCCGTAGAAAGTGTCACCGACGATGGGGATTCCCAATCCCTTTGGATGGGCGGCATGGAGGCGGAGCTGGTGGGTACGCCCGGTGACCGGAATGAAGTCGATTCGGGTCAGGCCACTTTCAATTCCCACTTTCTTCCAGTGGGTCGTTCCCATTTTCCCGTGAACCTCGTCGTAGATCTGGAAGGGCCGGTTTTCCACGTCGAGGCGGAAGGGAAGGGTAATGGTGCCTTCATCGTCTTCGAGCTCGCCTTCCAGAAGGGCTTGATAGCGCTTTTTGGTCTGACGTTCCTGGAACTGAATCGAAAGATGCCGATGCGCTTCAACTGTCAGTCCAAGGACCATGATGCCCGAAGTGTCCATGTCCAGGCGGTGAACGGAGGGTTGCTTGATGCACCCCGGAATCAAGGTGCAGACGCGGTGGGAAATCGAGTCGAGTTTCTCGGGACCTCGACCGGGGATGGAGAGGAATCCTCCTGGCTTTTGAACGACAATGATGTCGTCGTCTTGATAGAGGATGTCGAGATCCATAAACCGGGCCCGTTACTTGCGACCCACTTTGAGGATCGCTTCCACCATCTGCTGGGTTTCCTCGATGTTGTGCTGAGGGTGGGGGGGCATGGGTTGTTGGCCCCAGACTCCGGTGCCGCCCTTGAGGATTTTTTCGGCGAGAGTGGAGACCGCTTCGGGATCCTCGGCGTACTTCTTGGCAACGTCCTTGTAAGTGGGGCCAATGGATTTCTGTCCGGTGGTGTGGCAAGCGAGGCAGGTCGTGCTGGCGATCAGCTTGGTTCCCGGATGGTCCTTGGGCAGGCCGGCCATGCGTGGGTCGGAAGCCGGGACTTCGATGGCTTGAGGTGTGGAAGAATAGGTCACGCGCTTTAGTTTGCCATCGTTGCCGTCATACCACGCGGTGCCGTATTCGAGGATGTAGAGTTCTCCATTCGGCCCCATGGCCATATCGCCCGGGTGGACGAAGCGGAATTTGGAGAGCCAAGGTTCGTTCCAGACGATGTTGCCGTTTTGATCGAGCTTGATCACGCGGATCCAGGTGCTGGTCCAATCGTAGGCAATGAGGCAGGAGTCGAATTCCTTTGGAAGCCCCGATTCCGAATCGGGAAAGTTCTTGGAGTAAAATACCGGGCCGGCGCAAGCCGAGGCGCGCGGGTAATGCCAGAAGGCAGGTTGGGCAGGGGGAAGTTCTTTCAGACCGGTGTTGTTGGGCGAATTGTTGATGGGTTTGGCCGGGTCGAACTTTGGTCCGACCTTCTTTGTCGCGAAGTCATACTCGGCGTAGGCTTTGTTGTCCCCGGAGAAGTAGGGCCACCCGAAATTTCCAGCCTTCCGGGCTTGGTTGATTTCATCGTATCCCCGCGGTCCCCGGTCTGATTCACGTCCGGCATCGGGCCCGACCTTCCCCCAGTAGAGGTAGTTGGTTTCGGGATCGATGGAAATCCGGTAGGGGTTCCGGCAACCCATGACATAAATTTCAGGGCGTGTTTTTTCTGTGCCGACCGGGAAAAGATTGCCCTCGGGAATGGTATATCCGCCGTCAGCAGTTGGTTTGATGCGCAGGATTTTTCCCCGGAGGTCGTTAGTGTTGGCTGCGGATCTCTGGGCGTCGTACCATTTCCGGTCGTCACGCTCATCGATGGGAGCCGAGCCGCTTGATTTGAAAGGGCAGGTGTTGTCACCGGTGGACAGGTAGAGGCAACCATCGGGGCCGAAGGCCAGAGAACCGCCTTCGTGACAAGTGGCATTTTCGCGATCGTATGGGATTTCGAGCAGAGTTTTTGGATCGGTCAGCTCGTTCCCCTTCGACTGAAATCTGGCGAGTCGGTGAATGGGTTTGTCTTTGACCGAGTAGTAGAGGTAGAGCCAACCGTTTTCGGTGAACTTCGGATCAAGAGTGATTCCGAGGAGTCCGGACTCCCGGGCGAATTCCTTGTTTCGGACTTCGACCGGCAGGGTGGTGATGGTCTGGACCTTCTTGGTGACCGGATCCACGACCTTGAGAGCGCCGGTGCGCTCGACCACATAGATTTGGCCGGTAGGAGCGACGGCCATTTCCATGGCGTCGACGAAGCCGGAGGCAATTGTATCCACGCGGAAATGCTCGTCCGCGGGAATCGGCGATTGTCCAAAAGCAAGAGCAGGAAGACCGCAGAGGAGGATAGCGAGTCGAGTCATGAAGGGAAACTGACCGCTATTCTCCCCGGTGACAAGTCCTCCGGAGGCTACTCTTTGGGTTTGACCCAGATATTGCGGAAGACCACGGGGTTGCCGTGGTTTTGGAGAAAGACCGGGCGTCCTTCGGGCTTCAACGGGCCTTTTGCCGGGGCTGCGGTGGTTCCATCTTTGGCCAGCTCCTGATCATCGTGGATGACGACGCCGTTCAGCTTCACCGTCATCCGTGGCCAGGCAGTTCGTTTGCCATCGGCATCGAACTTGGCGTCGGTAAATTCGACGTCGTATGTCTGCCAGGTGAGGGGAGGGAGGCACATGTTGACCTTGGGTTCGGCCACCGAGTAGATCCCGCCACACTCATTCATTTTACCATCGAGACCAAAGGAATCGAGGACCTGGGTCTCCCACCGTCCTCCAAAATAAACTCCGCTGTTGCCGCGCCCCTGGCCCCGGGCGTGAGGCTTATAGGGAGTGCGGAATTCGAGGTGAAGAGTGTAGTCCCGGAAGGTGTCCTTGCTGGTGGTGCCAGTGGCAAGAAGGAGACCGTTTTCCATCTTGCCGTTCTTCCAACCCTCTGCGCTTGATCCATCGAACAGGACTTTGGCTCCCTGCGGAGGTTTTGCTCCAAGAGTGGGGCTCTGTCTCTCGATTTTGGGAAGGACGGCTTTGACCTTGCCGGCCAGGGTGAGGGTGTTCTTGGAGATGGTGATCCCGTGCTGGTCGTTTGAGGTGAACTTGATGACATCACCGTCGCGGGCACCTGAGATCTTGATGCGGGCTTTGCCCTTAGTCCACCCTTTGCCGGGCAGGCCTCCTTCAAGGAGGTAGGCATCGAACTTTCCATTTCCGAGGGCCACGACCTGGACACCGTGGGAAGCCCCTTCTTTGAAGTATTCCCCTTGGATGGAGAAGTCAGGGTCCTCCTTGACCGCTTTGTCGGGATCAGTCCAACTGGCCTTGTCTGATTTATCGGCGGCGAGAGCCGTGGAAAAGGTGAGCGAGGTGAAAAGCAGGGTCTTGAGCATGGTGGACAGTGAACGTGGGAAAGGGTGGGGCATTTATCAAGTCGGGAGGAGTTTTTGAAAGGGGAGGGCTTAAAGCTGAAAAGAAAAACCCCTCTCCGGATCCCGGTTGGGAATTCCAGAGAGGGGTTGGGATTCGTCTGATGGGAGAGCCGCCTGCTAGAGGCTGACGACCAAGCGGTAGAAGACTTCGGTTCTCGTGGTCACCGGAATGTCGCTGGTGAGATTCACCGTAAACGTGCCATCCGGATTCTCGATGGGTTCATCGAGGGGAACGAGATCGCCGGCTGGTTCCCAGTTGATCATGTCGGAGGATCGCTCGACCCGATAGCTGACCTGGCCGCCATCGATCCGATGACGGTAGCTGAAGCCGATGTTTCCATTGACGTTGGTGATGAAGGGTTCGACATCGGGATTGAGATCGCGTCCCAGAGCATAGGCGAGGAGGTTGGTCATTCCGGAGTTGCCATACTCGGCCTGAGGATCATCGAAGCCATTGGCAATCATCCATGAGGTGAAGTCGGCAGCCGAGCTGATCAGCATGACGTAGTCGAAGCTCGCCTCCAGCGGCTGTTCAACCTCGGTGCTGGCGAAGACTCCTCCCAAATCGAAGGTCGTGTCTTCGGGAAGGGTGATCTGGTGGACCTGGGTGTATTCTCCGTCCTGCAGCCAATGGAAGTTGAGCAGATTGCCTTTTTTCTCCAGGCGGATCACCGCGTCATCTTCACCCAGAGCTGTCGCAGAGGACAGGATTTCCGAGGTGCCCGAAGGGTTGATACGAAGGGCTGAAATGCTTTCTCCATTGTGGAAGCCCAGTCCGTAACGGACGGTGTTGCCAGCTTGTTTGGCTTCGACGAGGAGCCCGGTGAAGTATTCCCCGAACTGGGTCTTTTCGATCTTCACGTCGGTCTGAAGAATCCAGTCGCCGGAAGGCAGGGAACGACGAACCCAGGGATAATCGGCTTCATCCAGTGTGGGAGGGCCGGCTCCGGCCGGGTTCGCGGCGATATCGATCTTTGCATCGAAGGCGATGTCGTTACCACCGGAGGTCCGGTTGTGGACTTCGACCGCCAGAACGTTGGTGCCGGGGCGGATGAATGAGCTGATATCGATTCCCCGGCCAACCTCGATCAGGTCATCCCATTCAGAGGACGCGTTCGCGGGGGTATCGTAATTAATGGGGCCGTCGGGGAGATTGATCCGGGTCACTTCCTGGCCATTGAGATAGATGACGCAACCATCATCGACATAGGCATCAATATCCATGAGGGCGTTGAAGGGGGAGGCATTGAATTCAAATTCCTTTCGAAGGTAGTAAGTGATTCTTCCTCCGGTCGTCCATGGAGTTCCAAATGTGCCTCCTCTTTCTTTTCCAAACCGGCCCGGTCCTTCCGACCAGTCGGCATCATCAAACTCTGGTTCGCGCCAGACCGTTCCCCGATCCACATTAGCGGTGTTTTGGTCATACTTCCAAACCTGGCCAAAGTTGATGTAGTTGACGGCAGGGGGAAGTTCGGGTTCGGGGAGTCCGAGGGGAACGGGGCCCGAGGGAATGTTGATGGTCAGTCTGCCCTCGTGATCCTCCAGGGTGTAGTAAGGCGTCGAAGAGGAGTTGCCATGCTTGTCGACTTTGAACCCGGTCCAGAAGTCTTCGAGGGTGTCGCCGCCGAAGTTGGAGAAATCGTTGTCGGAATGAACGGAAATCCCGAGGGTCTGGGTGCTGATGTTTCCGCTGGTGTCACTGACGTTGGCCGAGACCAGATAGAAGCCTGGCTGGGTGAAGTTGGCAGTGAGGGTTCTTTCGCCCGGAATGAGAGTGGCTCCTCCTTCGGGGGTGACTTCCCAATCAAAGGTCAGGACCTCGCCCTCCGGGTCATAGCTGGCCGCTCCGTCCAGCATCAGGGTTTCGGTAAGCGCGACATTGAGCGACTTGGGCGAGGCATCGAGAACAATGACGGGAGCTGAGTTACTCGTTTTGGTAATGTTGAACTGGACCTGTTCGGCAATGTTTCCGTCATGGTCGACTCCCTGGATGTCGAGGGCATTGGCACCTTCAGTAAGCACGACTCCGCTAAGTTCCCAGGTGGTGTTGGACACCCAAGTGAATTCGGTATTGCTCTGTCCGGGAATCTGGATGCCGTAGACCGTGGGAGGGGAGGTTCCATTGAGCGTGATGACGTCCTCGGCGGTTGGGGTCGCGGGAGTGGTCACCGCGAAGTTGGTATTGGTCACCGCGTTGGTGACGAAGTTGCGGGCAATGGTTTCCCGACTGTTGAACCAATTGGTGTAGTGAGAACTGGTCATGGTGATTCCGGTTCCGGAAACGGCATTTGTCTCGGCTTGCATCCAAGCTTGGGTCCGGGCCGAGCCCTTGGTGTGCTCATTGAGCAATTTCGTCATGTAGTAGTTCATCTTCTGACGAACAAAGGGGAGATTGAAGTAGCTTCTCACTCCTGTGAGGTTGCCCAGAATTTGTTGGTTGCTCCGGTCAAAGACCCGGTCCCCGTCCCAGTGGAGAAGCATCCAGCCACCGCCGTCTTTGGGGCGGAAGAAGTATCCGTTCTTACCTCGGTCCAACGTAATGGTGTCCCAGTCGGCGTCGTAACCACGAACAACGGCATTCAAAGCAAGCATGTCGACATTGGTGATCCGTCTCATGGAGGCTTCGTCGGTCTGATTGTTTCTGATGCGCCGGGTCAGCTCAATGAAGTTGCCGTAGTCATAGTCGGCCTCCCGGCTGCGCAACAACCACTCGCTGTGGTAGGCAATCGGGTTTTCCGAATCCTTGTAGGACCAATCGGCGTTTCGTGAGGATCGGGTATTGCCATCGTCGTTCGTAAATCTCCATTCGTCGTCAATGCGCAACAAGGTGCCTTTGCTTCCGTCCGAGAAGTTGCGATTCAGGAAGTCGTTCGAGATCGGCTCGTGACTTTCGCGTCTTTTGAAAGGGAGGTTATTGACGATGGTGTAGGTGTATTCCATCTCGTTGACCGGATGCCCGAGTTGGTAAAGGAAGTAGCGGGCGATCCGGTCGTCGTAGAATCGCGGGGTTCCGCTGCCTTCCGGAGTTCCCGAAGCATCGATCACGCTACGCCGGCGTCCGCGGAAGAGGCGGTCGCCCGGCAGTTTCCATTTTCCGTGGTCGATGTTGGCGTTGGTGGAGCGGGTGAAGGGGCTACCGCTCTTGCGAATCTCGGCGTTGTAGTAAATCTCGCTTTCGTTGGCGATGAAGGTGGCATTGAAGAACTGATTCGACATGCGGGGGAAGTTGTAGTCGAAGGCGGGGCCGCTTCCGACGCTGGTCGTCAGAGCCTGTCGATCATACTGCGAGATGATAAACCGCTCCCGTAACAGCTGGGTCGGGACGACCTGATCATCAACGATCCACATCGCAGGGCGGTCGGCACCATACTTGGGCTGGGTGGTGGTTACTCCCCCGGCATTGGCCTCGACGTAGAATTGGGTGACATTTCCATCAGAGGTATGTTGGTTGACGGTGGCGCGGTAGAGTCCGGTGCCATCGTCGATCATGGGAGTGCGGAGCCAGGTGCCGCTTCCGCTGGCATTGTCCAAGCGGTGGACGAGTTCGACGGAATCGAGCGTAGCGGCCGAGGTGATTTGAGCTGAGACCGTCACTGATTGGCCGGGCTGTGGAACGGCCGGGCTGTGGATGACTTCTTCAACGGTGGGAGCGGCGGTGGCGGTGGCACTTGAGTTTGGCGCGCCCGGAGTTCCCAGATTTTCGGGAATGGGAAGAAGGAAGCTGGTGCCGTAGCCATGATCGAGGGTCTGGAAGATGACCCGGGATTTTCCACTGACCCAGCGTCCTTTGAAAGAGAGGGTGTAGGTCTGACCAACAATCGGGTTGGTGGCGAAATCGACTTCGCCTCGGTTGGCTTTGTTGTCTCCGTGTCCCGTGGAAATGAGATTCAGTTTCCCGGCATCCATGAAGCTTTGCCAGTGGGTTCCCTGGGTGACCCAACCGCCACTGCTCAGGTTGTTGGGAGACATGATTCCGGGATTGCGAAGGAGATTGTCTTCAGAGCCTTCCAAAGAGATTGAGATGTCTTCCAGAATGACGTGTGCGTCACCCACAAGGTGGGTGTGAAGTTCCTGCCCGCTGGTCACGGGCAACCACTTGGACCGAACAAATTCACCGGTATAGGTGAAGGTCTGCATGGTCGACTTGTTGCTTTCATCACTGTCCTCCCAGGCCGAGGCATTGTTGTTGTCCATGTCGGGATGCCGGAGCTCCATGCTGCTGCCATCACCGTCCGCAAGATTGGGCCAGTCACCTTCGGGCTGGTAGTCGACTTCATCGACCAGATTGCCGTTGGCATCTTCGATTCTCAACAGCTCTCCGCGATCACGGAGGCCTCCGCTCCAATTGCCGATGGCGGAGATGCCCGGGTAAGAGGAGTTGATACAGTCGGCATCTGCGGCAATGACCAGATAGTCACCGGCGTCGAGAGTGGTTCCGGCAGGGAAGTCGAATCGAACGCCATCGGAGATGCGCCATCCGGACAAATCGACGGTTTCGCTTCCCCGGTTGTAGAGTTCAATGAATTCGCCGGTACCCTGATCCGAAGGAGCATCATACATGATCTCGTTGATCACGATGGCAGTTTGCCGGGCAATCGGATTGTTGGGGGCGTCCTGGGTATGGCCGGGACCTCCGAACCATTCTTCTCCCACCGGATAGGACTGAAAGGTTTCTTCGCCGCGGTCGCGATCGAGGCGGGCGGTGTCAACCACCGTGTCACCTCGCACCAGGAAAAGATCCACATCGCCATTGTCATCGGGGACGATGGTGACGGGGAAGCTAAGGTAGCCTCCGGCAGGAATGAGACCGACCAAGTCGATTTGGTTGGTCAGCTTCCGCGAATCGGAAATCTTGAAAGAGGAGGCGTCGACTTCGGTGCTTCCGGGGGCGTGGAGCTCGATCCAATCAACATTGCCATCATCACCAAAGTGGACCTCGCTGAGGGTGAGAGAAGCGGCAGGGGCTGCGGTGTTGGTGATGCTGATATCGGCTCCGAAGGCAATGTCGCCACTGCCCTGGGTCCGGTTGTGAACCTCGACAGCCAGAACATTGCGGCCGGTTTGAAGCGAGCCCGTGATGTCGACGTCCGTGGCGATTTCCTGAAGGGCGTCCCATTCACTGGAGCCATTGGCAGCGGTGTCAAAATTAATGGTTCCGGTGGTCATGTTGAATCGGGCAACTTCCTGTCCGTTCAAGTAAATCACCATCCCGTCATCCAGATGGGCACTGACGTCCATGGTGGCACTAGTGAAGCCCGAGTCGAACTGAAACTCTTTTCGAAGATAGTAGGTGTAGCGTCCACCGGTGGTCCAGGACGTGCCGAAGGAGTCGCCGCCATCAACGCCAAAAATTCCGGGGCCTTCGGACCAGCCGGCATCATTGAAGTCGGGATCGCGCCAAGCTGTTCCAAGATCGTTGTTGGCTTCGTTTTGATCATATTTCCAGACGGCGTCCGTGGAGACAATCTGGGTGGTGGTGGTGGGCAGGGCATCGGGTGCCGGGACAAATCCAGGCGTGCCTCCCGGGGTGGGGCTGCTTGCCCAGTTGCGCCATCCTCCTTCGCGGAGGTTCCGGTTGATACGGGTGAGAGTGTGGCCGGTGCCATCGGCTGCTCCGGGCCATTTGCCTCCGTCGTTGTATTCAACGGTCGTCATGACGACCCCGTTCTTGTCGTTCAGGGTCACTCTTTCGCCGGAATTGGACAACGAGCTGGTGTAAGGACCGAAAATCCGGGTGGTTTCCGGAATATTGGGATAGGCGGCCCGCAGGGTGGCTTCATCGACGGGGGAGACAAGGATGGTCTCGAATTGCTTGAGCAGGTGGGCGTCGGTGTCTCCAGAGTTGAAATCCGGAAATTCGTAGCTGATGCCATCTGAGAAATACCACTTGCCGATGTCGAAGATCGTCGCGGTGTTGTTGGTGATTTCCAGAAAGTCGGGTTGTCCGGCTTTGGCATTGTATTGGATCTCGGTAAAGATGACCTGTTCCGCCTGCATGGGCAGGAATCCGGTCAAGAAACTCAGAATTGAGGCGACGAGGGGGCGAGACCCGGTGGATCTTGGATGTTTCATGTGTGTGTGTGATGAAATGAGATGAACCGACTTGGAACAGTGCTACAGCTTCGCACTCTACCACGAAAATTTGTCCCACAAAAAGGACAAACCGTCGGATTTCTGCAAATTATCGCGCCGTTTTGATCGAGAATCAACCGAACTGGAAAAATCTCTCGAAGTCCGAGCAATTTTGCATCCCCTCATTGGCCGGATCCCGGAAAGGAATGAATGGTGGTCATCTCCCTGTCCTCAAGGAGAGGCAATGAAGGCTGGTCCCGACGCTTCAGAGTAGGTATCTAAAAGCTATGAAATTGATTTGGGGAATTCTTGGGATGATTTTAGGAGCCGGAATCTCCCCCGGAAAGATTCTTGAGGAGGTGGATACCTACGGGGTGGCGGGATTCCAGCATGCGGGCAGTTTGTCCGAAATTGTCTGTCTGGACGATGGCAAGCACGTCCTGAGTTCGTCGCGGGACGAGTGTGTCCGGCTTTGGGAGATCGAAACGGGTAAGCTGGTGAGGTTATTCACCACGGAGGGCAGCGGGGACATGTGGGGGCTCCGGGTCTTGCCGGGAGGGAAGGAATTTTTGGTGGCCGGGGGATCGGGCAAGGTGATCCGCTTTGAGATTGCCACCGGCAAGGTGATCAAGACCTACCAGCATGAGGATACCGTTTACCGGATTGCCCTGCACCCCGATGGAAAACGTTTTGTTGCCACCGATGACAAGAATCTGGCTCTCCTCTGGCTGTTGGATGGCGAGGCGAAGGTGGAGGAAAACGTTGAAGAGGAGGCCGATGAGGAGGAGGAGAAGCCGGAGGAGATTCCCGAGGAAGGCGGGGAAGAGGAGGCTCCGCCCATTGACCTGGGGCCCGGGCCGGGGGGCAAGGTCAGGACTTTCAAGGGGCACACCAGTGATATCTACACCGCCATTATTGTGAATGATGGGAAGACTTTGGTCACTGGTTCGTCGGATGACACGTTCAGAACCTGGGATCTTGAGACCGGGAAGCATCTCAAGACATTCCAAGGTGAAAAGCAGTCCAAGTTCGGCGATGTCTTCACCCTCGCTGCTTCGCCCGACAAGAGTCGCTTTGCCATGGTGAGTGGTGACAACCGGGTTCGTGTTTACGATTCCAAGACCATCAAGGAGATCTGGGAGATCAAACTGCCGCAGGAAGCCCAGGTGATTGATTGGTCGCCTGACGGGCAATTGCTGGCGGCGGCCTCCGATGACAAGAACCTCTATATCCTCGATGCGGCTGATGGAAAGGTCCGGAATAAGATCAGGGTGGCTCGCTATGCCCATACTCCCATCGCCTTTGCCAAAGATGGCACCAAGATCATCTCCGGCGGTGACAATCTGCTGCACGTTCATGAAGTGACAAGCGGGAAGCGGGTGGAGCCGACGATGGGGTTGCCGGTGAATTCGGACGGCATTGAATACGCATTCCTGAGGAACGATGGCAAGGTGGCCATGACCGCCGGTGGACAGGAATTCCATGTTTGGAATCTGGAGGGTGACGAAGAGCCGCAACGGTTTTCCGAGGTCCGTGACATTACCGCGATGGCGGTGTCGTGCGATGGCAGTCTGGTCGCGCTGGGCGGAAGCGGGGGCGAGATTACCATTCGTCAGACTTCCGATTTCAAGAAAGTGGGATCGCTAATGTCCGGGAGAAGGGTCAGCGGATTGGCTTTTATGCCTGATGGAACGGGATTGGTCAGTGCAGGTGACGACGAGCTTGTCACTCAATGGCACATTGAATCCGGGAATAAGATCAAGGTGCTCAAAGGGGCTGAAGACGACATCAATGACCTGGTGATCTCAGAGGATGGCCAGATTGTCGTGACCTCGGATGATAATCAGACGGTCAAAATTTGGTCTCTGGACTCCGGAATGGAGGAGATGAGCTTCAACCTCGGGAATCACAGTCCGTCCACTCTGGCGCTGCTGGGCGGTGGCCGTTCCTTACTGGTCGGAGTCGGAGGAACCGAATTGTTCGGGCGCCTCCTTCCTCGATTGGCCGAGAATGTCGACGTTGATCCGGAGCGGATTAAGGAGCTGGTGGAGAGTCTGGCCTCGCTGAAGTTCGAAGTCCGCCAGGGAGCGGTCAAGGAGCTGGCTGCGATGGGTAGCGATGTGATTCCCATTCTGGAGGAGCTGGATATCGAAGACCCGGAGGTGCAAGCCAGGATGCGTGGCGTGAAGACCGTCATCCGTGGAGCCGGAGGAAAGAAGAAGCTCGACTCCATTCACAATTTCAAATCGAGCCTTCGCAATCTCGAGGGTGATCCACTCGGAAAGTATTGGGCCGGCGCCATCGGTTGGGATGGAACGTCCAAGTTGGTGATTGGGACAGCGGAGGACGAGAAGTTTGAAGTCCTCGAGGAAGCCGGGAACTCCCACGGGGTCGGCAATGTCACTTTTTCGTCCAACGGACGTTTCCTCACGACCGTCAACAATGATGGAACGTTTTCGGTCTTTGAGATCAACCGGGACTAACCGGTTTCCCGAAGCCCGGACGAGATGGCATTGATGGTGAGCTGAAGGGCGAGGAAGTCGCGATTGAATCGACCGTTTTCGCCTTCCACCGGACTGCCGGCTTCCCGCCATTTTCTGAGAAGGGCAATCTGTTGTTCATGCAGGACCTTGAGCGGAACTTCACGGACGGAGAGGGTTTTCTTTAATCTCGGGCGCCGGTCTTCGAGACCAATGCCAATGAGTCTGCGAACCATTGTACGAGTTTTCTCGTACTCGGAAAGAATGAGCGACATCATCTTGTCTCGAAGTGCTTCATCGGGACAAAGGTTGGCATAGTGCTGCATTGTTTCCGTGTTGGCCGAGGCCAGCGAAGATTCGATGTTGGTGAAGACGTAGCGAAGGAAGTCGAACTTGGGCAGGGTGGTCCGGATGTTTTCGAAGGCATCCTCGCCGATGGCCTCGAGTCCTGATCCCACGCCAAACCATCCCGGCAGATAAAAGCGGGCTTGGGTCCAGGAGAAGACCCAGGGGATGGCGCGAAGGTCCTTGAGGGAGGCCTTCTTTCCGGTCCGTCTCGACGGGCGGGATCCGAAGACGCCGGTTTCAAGGGCGTCGATGGGAGTCGCGGTACGGTAGAACTTGATGAAGTCCTCGGAGTCGAGCAGACGACGGTAGGCTTTATCCGACTCTTGAGAGAGGGCGTCGAGGCTTTCACGGCAGTCATCGACGGGAGAAGATTGGCTTAGTCCAACAATGCGGGTGACCCCGGCGGTCAGGAGTTCCAGATGGAAGTGGGCGTTTCCTTCATGCCCGTATTTTCGTGGGAGCACTTCACCTTGTTCCGTGACTCGAACCGGGCCGGCGAGGGCTCCCTCGGGAAGAGCACGGAGAAACCAGCGGGTGGGGCCGGCACCGCGTCCGATGGTGCCACCCCGGCCGTGGAAGAATTGGGGAACGACGCCAACCTTGCTGAAGGCGGCGGTCATTGATTCCTGTCCCTTGAAGATGCCCCACTGGGAGGCAAACACGCCGGCGTCCTTGTTCGAGTCGGAGTATCCGACCATGGCGGGTTGCATGCCGGAAGGGTGGGGTCCCATGATCTCGAGGTACTCACTCATGATGACATGGGACGCTGCTAGATCACCGCCGGTTTCGAAAAGGGGGCTGACCGGGAGGCGGGATCGCCAGAGGCCGTTGGAGTGTCGCTTGGCCAATCCGGCTTCGCGGGCAAGGACCTGGACCAGCAGGATGTCGGAGACCGAGCGCGTCATGCTGATGATCAATTGCCCGAGGCCACCTGATCCTCGTTTGCGAAGATGAGTGGCAAGGAGGCGGAAGTAGGCGAGGAGGGCATCAGCTTTCTCGCCGGCTTCTTCGTATCGGGACAGGAATGGTCGGGGGTTGCGGAGCTCGGCCACTAGGAATTCCCGACGTCGTTCTTCGCTCCACTCTGGGAAATTCTCACCATCGGGGATTCCCACCTTGGCGAACAATTCGGCGGCCGCTTCATCGTGAGCTTCCGAATTATTGCGGATATCGAGTGAGGCCAGATGGAGCCCGAAGACTTCAGCGAGACGCGTCAGAGGAAAGATCCACTCATGGGCGGTCCGGTCGGCATGGACTTCGCAAAGCGTGTCGTAAGCCAGCTGCAGATCAGCCCGATAGTCTTCGATCCACTGGTATTTGTCCTGGGCGAATTTCTCACTGAGGAGTCGGGCGAAGGCCTGCCATGGTTCCTGGCGGTATCGGAAGGCGATGCGGCTTCCGGCTTCGCCGAGGAGCTTGGCGTTTTCTTCGACCGCGTCGCGAAGTCGGGAGGGAACCTTGACGAACGGAGGGGCGAGCGTGAGTTTCTCGGCGGCCTTGTCGAGGTGGCGTTGATGGAGGAGGAGGGCGTTCTCGCGCAATTCAGCGAGAGTGTTCTTGGTGACTTCGGGGGTCACGAAGGGGTGTCCGTCGCGGTCACCGCCGAT
The DNA here is from genome assembly GCA_049889715.1 of Akkermansiaceae bacterium. Taxonomy (GTDB): domain Bacteria; phylum Verrucomicrobiota; class Verrucomicrobiia; order Verrucomicrobiales; family Akkermansiaceae; genus SW10. The sequence goes on from JBMHCW010000107.1 coordinate 57,602, forward strand.
CCAGTTGGAAAAGCGAAGTTTCGGATAGGCGTCGTTGAGGCGAAGATTTTTGACGTCCCAGCCGGCGTCCTCCCATGCCAGTTCGAGCGATCGATCGAGGCGGGTGACGACCTCGGGAAAGGTCTCGGCGAGATAGGGAAGGGCATTACGAAGTTCTTCCTGCACGGCGGGGCGTTGCACGAAGATCTCTCCGGTATACCAGAGGGTCTGGAGTTCGGAGCGGAGTGAGTCGGCAATGCGACGGCAGTAGTGGGGGTCCTGTCGGGCCGATTCGTAGTTGCGGAATTCCTCGTAGATGGCCTTGTGACGCTGTCGCACCGACGGGCGTTTGGCTTCCGTCGGGTGAGCGGTGAGGACTGGTTCAACGCGAACTTTTTTGAGGGCGGCGATGACGTCGTCTTCGCTGAGCCCTGCTTCGACGAAGCGATTGATGACCGAGGGCCAGAGTCCCTTGATGGCGGCAGCCCCGTGGTTTGCACGGCGCGTGCTGCGGAACTTCCAAGCGACCCGTTCTTCGACAATGTTAAGGAGTTCGAAACAAATTGAGAGAAGCTGGGCGCCGTTGCGCTCGTGTCCCTCGGGGATGGCGTCCGGGAATTCCTTGCCTTCCTGCCAGGGCACTAAGGAGCGGAGTTCCTCTTCGATGGGCAATGCTCCGGCGAGCATGGCGGTGGTGTCGGCGAGGCTGGCGTCGAGTTCGCGGAATCCTTCCAAGAAGTATCGGTCAGTCTTGATGGCGTCGGACATTGCGAGTGACCATGGAACGGAAATTGAAGAGAGGCAAGGATGGGTCTTTTGATCTTGAGACTTATTTGATAATTAGCACCATGAAGAAGATATTCATCGCTTCGATGGCCCTCGCGGGATTCGCTTTTGGTGACAGCACCGTGGTCTACGTGGGAAGTGGTTCGCAGGGAATCTTTACCCTCAAGCTCAACGAGGAAAACGGAGCGCTGACTGGCCGGACTCACGCGGCCAAGGGGAACAGCATGGGTTTTCAGGAGCTGACACCGGATGGGAAATTGATCTACTCGGTCAAGTCAGTGGATGGAAAGGGCGGAGTCGCCTCTTATTCAGTGGATGGGGAGAAGCTGACTCTCGTTTCGGAGCAGACCTATGACGGTCGCGGTCTGTGTCATGTGAGTCTGGGTGGCGAAAACAGTGTTCTCTTTGGGGCTGATTATGGCGGTGGAAGCGTGGTTTCGTTTCCGGTGACCGGCGGGGAGATTGCTGAAGCCGCCTCGCTCTTCAAGCACGAGGGATCGAGCAAGAATCCCAAGCGCCAAAAGGGACCGCACGCCCACTCGGCTTATGCCGGCCCCGACAACAAGTTCATGTATGCTCCCGATCTGGGAATCGATCAGGTGAAGTTCTATTCCTTTGATGCCAAGACGGCCAAGATGGAAGACAAGGGCGGATTTGCGGTGCCTCCGGGATCGGGATGTCGTCACATGAAGTTCGGCAAGGATGGAAAATTTGCCCATGTCTTGAACGAACTCACCCTGACCGTGACCACCTTCGCCCGGGATCCGAAGGATGGAACCCTGAAGCAGTTGAAGACCGTGAGTGTCCTTCCGGAAGGTGGCGATAAGTCCGAGATGACTTGTTCGGAAATTCGGGTCTCGAATGATGGAAAGTTCATCTACACCGCCAACCGTGATCTTGCCAACAAGCAGCGCGATTCAGTCTCTGTGCTTGCGGTGGATGGCGAAGGAAACCTGACGCACGTTCAGACCGCGCCTGCCAAAGTTTGGATCCCGCGCAACATCAACCTGTCGCCTTCGGGCGACTGGCTCTTGGTGGCCGGCCAAAAGTCGAACGAAGTGACGAGCCACCGTATTGACCAGAAGACCGGAAAGATCACCTTTAGCGGCAACCGTGCCGAAGTGCCGGTGGCGATGTGCATCAACTTCTCGCGGTAGGTTTTAATCCCGGGTCTTACCGCGGAGGAAGGCCTCGATGAAGGGATCGAGGCCACCGTCCATCACGCTTTGGATGTTGCCGGTTTCTTCGCCGGTGCGGAGGTCTTTGACCATCTGGTAGGGCTGGAAGACGTAGGAGCGGATCTGACTGCCCCAACCAATTTCACCCTTTTCGGAATAGGTGCGGTCGGCTTCGGCTTTCTGCTTGTCCTCCTCAATCTGGTAGAGTTTCGCCTTCAGCGTTTCCCAAGCCAGTTCGCGGTTGCGGAGCTGGGAGCGTTCCTGGGTGGAGCGGATGACGATCCCGGTGGGAAGGTGTTTGAGGATGACGGCCGTTTCCACCTTGTTAACGTTCTGGCCGCCCTTGCCGCCGGAGCGGGCAGTGGAGATTTCCACTTCGGATTCGGGAACGTCGATCACGATGTTGTCATCGATTTCCGGGGTGACATCCAGTGAAGCAAAGGACGTGTGGCGCTTGCCTGCACTGTCGAAAGGGGAGATGCGGACGAGGCGGTGAACGCCACGTTCGGCTTTCAGGTAACCGTAAGCGTAGGGGCCATCGATCTTGAGAGAAGCGGATGAGATTCCGGCTTCTTCAGCTTCTTGATAATCGGTGACGGTGACTTTGAACCCTTTGTTCTCAGCCCAACGATTATACATTCGGAAGAGCATGCCGGCCCAATCGCAGGCTTCGGTGCCGCCGGCGCCGGCCTGAATGGTGACGTAAGCGTTGTTGGGATCGGAAGGAGCGTCGAGAAGGGTGAGGAGCTCGAAGGATTCGAGGTCCTTCTCGAGGTGGTTGAAAGTGTCGCGAGCTTCGCGGGCGGAGTCGAGGTCATCGAATTCGCGGGCCAACTCGATGCCGGAACTGAGGTTTTCGAATTCCTCCTCAAGTTTGAGAAAGGGGTCGAGACGTCCTTTGCTGAGTTTTGTTTCAGCCAGCACTTCGCGGGCGGCTTCCTGGTTGTTCCAAAAATCTGGATGGGTGGCGCGGGCTTCGAGTTCCTCGATTTTGGCGGTGAGGGCCGGGACGTCAAAGATACCTTCTGAGTTCCGACAGGCGGCCTTCGAGTGAGGCGGTGTCGATCGCCAGAAGGTCAGCGATGGATTCGTTTTCCATGAGGAGGTGAGGGGTAGGTGAGGGAGGGGGAAAGGTCAATGGGTTTTGGTATTGTTGGAGGAGGGAGATGACGTAGGTTGCGACCGTGGAGAGTGCGCACGGGATCATCATCCGTCTGACCAAGCTGACGGACAGTAGTCTCATTGTGCATTGGATGACGGAGGAGGCCGGGTTGATCAAAACCGTGGCCAAGGGGGCGCGCCGACCCAAGAGTGCCTTTGCGGGTCGGCTGGATCTTTTCATCGAGGCTGATTTGCAGTGGAGCAGAAGTGACAAGAGCGAGTTGCACTCCTTGCGGGAGGTGTCGGTGCTCGGATATCGCGAGGGGATCCGCAAAAGTTATCGGGACGCCCTGCTGGCGGGGTATTTTGGGCAATTGCTCGAAATGGTGCTCGAGTTGGATCATCCGGAGCCTGAGATGTTTTCGTTGCTGGGGCGGGCTTTGGGATATCTGGAGGAATCGGGTTCGGATCGGCGGGCCTTGATGTTTTTTGAAAAAGAAGTGGGAAGGCTTTTGGGGTTGGGTAGCGGAGGAGAAGGCGGAATTTTCAAGCTCTATGGAAGACTTCCTTCCTTGCGGGAACAATGTCTTGCGCTCCTGCCGTAATTATTTAAAAAGTTAGAAGCTGGCTAGGATTAACTAGATCAATGTCGGCTTCCACAGAAGAATCTGCCCTCGATAAGCTCGCGAGAATGCTCGCCGAGCCGCTGACTGATGCCGCTGTTCCTGAAGTCAAGACAACGGCTGACGACGCTGTGAAATCTGCTCGGGCCAATACTGAGAATAATCTTCTCACCGCTCAGGATTTGGCGAGGGCGCTTGAGTTGAGAGGGGATTTTTACCGGATGACCGGCGCATTTGATGAGGCCAAGACTGATTATTTCGAGGCCTTGAGTCTCTTTTTGAGCGCCCGCAACGCCGAGGAGGCCATTGGGCGGGTGAGCACGGGGCTCGCGGTGATTCACGACACTCTTGATGAGACTGATCAGGCTCGGACCTTTTATGAAAAAGCGATCGAGGCTTTCGAGCAGACGAACCCACCGGCAGCTCTGGATATCGCGGACTTGAGCAACAATCTGGCGTTCATTTACGAGCAGGATGATCAACGGGACAAAGCGGAAGAGTTGTTGCTCACCTCTCTCAAAACCTGCCACCAAGTTCTGGGGCCGGATCATGAGCAGACCGCTCTGCTCTACAACAATGTTGGCACACTTTATTTCAAATCAGGCCACGATAAACGATCGAGGGAGATGCACATCAAGGCCCTTGAGATCCGCACCCGGGTGTTTGGATCAGTGCATCCGGAAACGTCCCAGTCACACGGAAATCTCGCATTGGTCTTTGTCCGAAGTGGTGAGCTGAACGCTGCAAAGAGGCACTTTGGAAAAGCCCTTGATGGGTTGGAGCAGGATCTCGCGAACTACCGCGAGGATTACGAGACCATCGTGGCCAATTACCGTGATGTTCTTGAGTCCGCTCAGGACCGCAAGGCCTTGATGCAGCTGGACAACCGCCTGCGTTAAAGCTGGGTTGGCCACCGATCGCCGATGAGCCAACGGTGAATGACGTCATCGTTGCCGGTAATCTCGCCCGTCACCCGATACTTTGAGTTCTTCAGAGCGGTCGCGTTGTGACGGCCTTCATCAACCACGCAGTAAGGTTCGCCGCCCGAGGAATGAATGAAGCGGATGGATGAATCCTCTTGGACAACCAGAAAGGCAACATGCTTGTCTAGTCCGACGATCCGAATGCCGGGTCCACGCGAGACAACCTCCTGAAGGAAGTCGTCGTAGCTCTTTCCGGCCCGAACATGCATCTGATTGCGGGGCAGAAAAGTGCCGATGATCTTCTGGGAGGCTTGTTGGGCCAGCTTGTACCGCTCCACCTTGAAGCCGGCATCCTGGAGAATGGTTGAGACGAAGTATCCGCAGGCAATTTTTCCAGAACCCGGGGTAGAACAAGTGCCATTCAGGTCCCAGTCTGTGCCGAGCCAACACCTCATCATGGCTGGCAGGAATTCGTCGAGCGTCTTGCGGGAATCCCGGATCACCCGGGTGATATCCTGGGCGGTGCGGGCTTGTTGATATTGCTTCGAAAGGTCGAGCCGCTTGGCTTCCAGTTCCTTGATCAGTTCCTGATAGCGAACAGGGTCAGGCGTTCCCTTCCTGGGATCATTTTCTCCGGACGCCGAGCGGTTGACAATCTTGTGGTAAAGATCAGCAAGGGGCTCGCGAAAGTGCCAACCGAGAAAGGCGGCGCCGGCGAGAATCAACAGAAGAATGAGGCGTGACAGTCGCTGCATTGCTGGTGCCAGCATAAGCGGCACAGGACGACTCACCACTCTAACTTTACCGAGAATGTCGCATTGAATCCGGCCGCATTCTGACCGGAGCCGTGGATGCGGTAGTCCTCGTCGGTTAGGTTCTCAAGCGCGAGACCGAGTTGCAGGTTCTCACGGGCCTGCCATCCGGCATAGAGTGATGGAATGATGTGTCCGGGAGTGCCATTGACCGGAATACGCTGAGTGTCGCTGGCGGCGAGATCCGAAAGATTGTTCTGGTGATCGGCGGCAGCCACGCGGGCGGTTACCCAGAACCGTTCGGAGGGGTGGGTCCAGGTAAGAGAGGCAGAGCCCATCAGCGGGTGCATCCGGCGAATGGTGTCCTCGTTGCCGTTGGTCTCTTGCTTGCCATCCTGCCAGGCGATGTGGGCGGCCAGCTCCCATTGGGGATGGAATTGCCAAGCGGCCGAGGCTTCAAAACCATAGATGTAGCCCTCGCTTCCATTGGTGGTAATGAGGCCGCCCATGCCATCGTCGATACGAACGATGCCGTCATCAATAAAGGTGTAGTAACCGGCGACTTCGAAAAAGAGGTTGTCGACCTGATAACGCGAACCCAATTCAGTGGTGAGGTAGGTTTCCGGATTGACATCGGGGGAGCCATTGGAATCGAGGCCGTTGAGCGCAAACTGGCTGCCGGTGAGGTCGTCGAGGTTGGGAGCTCGAAAGGCTTGCGAAACACCGCCGAAGAGGTTCCAGCATTCGTTCAGATCGTAAAGGGCGCGGGCTGAAAAAGAGATGTTCTCCCACGAATTGCTTCCGGATTGGTCTTCCAGGGCTCCATCGGGACGATAGCCGTCCCAGTCGGCGTGGATGTAAGTGAAGCGGGCGCCGAGGTCGTAGCTGAGTCGCTCGGTGGCCTGTCCGGAATAGTTGGCGAAAAGGCCTGCGGAATCATAGCTGGAATCATCGGCCACCGGTCGGTTGGAGGGGCGGGGGACACCATTACGATATCCTTCGGAGTCGACCTCGTCGTGGTAGTAGTCGAGTCCCCAGACAAGGTTCCCGGATTCGGCCACGAAGTTCAGCCCGTAGGTTTCGACATCGAGGATCCGAATATCCTGTCGACCTGATCCCCGGACCCGGTCTTCAGAATCCTGGGTCTTCTGATAGGAGAAAGTCGTCTGCCAGCGGTCGATCCAGGAAATGTTCGACTCTGTGTCCTCGAAGCGAAGATAGGTCAGCGAGCGTTCCTGATCGTAGAGCCGTTGGAGGTCGCTGCCCGGGGTCGTGAAGGAACGACCATGGACCCATCCGGTATTGTAGATGGTATTGTGCCACCGCATGATGTCGTCCTGATCAAGATAGGAGTGGGCAAAGGTGAACGTGCGAGTCTCGGAGAGGGCATACTCGAATTTGAGATCAAAGGCCTGCTCGCTGTAGCCGGTGTTTTCCATGCGGCCGACGGAGGAGTCCTTGATGTCGCCGATGTCCTTGGCGGAAAGTCCCAACAATAGTCCCCATTGGTTGCCGACGCCGATGGCTTGTTCGAGTCGGCCGATGTGGGATTCGGAATTGGTGTCGAAACGATAGTAGGCAGAGCCTCTGGAGAAGAATCCGTCTTCATCGCGGAAGCCACTCGACTTGCTGATGGTGTTGACGGTGCCTCCGATGGCGTCGGATCCGTAGAGGACGGAACCCTGGGATTTGATGAGTTCGATGCGGTCGATGGCCTGAACATCCAGTGTGTTCCAATACTGAACAGGTCCGCTGCGCCAGGTTGAGTTGTTGAGGCGGATGCCGTCCTGGAGAAGAAGGTTTTGTCGTCCGGTAAACCCGCGGACATAGGGAGAACCGTGGCCGGTAGTCGTTTTCTGAACGAGGACGCCGGGAACATTGATGAAGGCATCAGGGAGGCTGCGGACCGCTTCGTTCTGAAGATCTTCAGCCGTGATGATCTCGGAAGAGTAGGGGGACTCGGCGGCCTCCTCGGGGGAACGACTGGCGGTGACGACGACCTCTGGCAGGGCTTCCTGAGCGGTGAGCGAAAGGGGAAGCAGCGATGACAGAGTCATCCGGGCGAAGAAAAAGCAAGATTGGTGCATAGGAAACAGGGGCTGCATCAAACGGTGATTCTGTTAGATTTGACAATGACAAAGGGAAAAAACTAACCATTATGAGTATTTTTGGATAGATTTTATCCAGATTTGAGTGCAGGACTTGACCATGAAACAATCAAGGAATAGACGGCACTCCTTTAGCAAAGGCGGGATATTTCGTCGTCTCATTGTCCCTTTGATGCTGCTGATTCTTGTGACGGTCTTCTTTTCCCTCTCCAACGCCAACCGAGCCGAGAAGGAGAGGCATCACGACCATCTTCGATCGATCGTGGCTTCCAATGCCGGTCTGGTGGAAAAGTTGGATCTCCCGCAAAGTGCCCGGCTCGCAGGTGATCTTTCGGCGACAGCTGGCGTCACCATTCTTTTCTCAGGAGCTCAAAATGAGCTCATCTCTTCGGTTCCTCTCTCTGAATCCGAGCAGGAGCTGGGTTGGAAGGCCCTTGAATCTCCCAATGAGATTGTCGAGTTCGAGGGGAACCTGGCAGTTGCAGAACTAATTTCGACCTCACCCTCCAAGGCCCTGATTGCTCTGAGGCCTGGTCCCGCCCAACCCCTTTTTGACAGGGCCACCCTGACTCCGGCCTTGCTGAGTGGATTCTTTCTCGCCCTCGCCGCGGCTTTTCTCATTTCCAGGGGAATGGTCATGCCTTTGGGGAAGCTCGCGACCGAGGTCCGGGAAAATCCGGGCAACACGGCCCTGACTCTTCCTTCTCAACTTCTCGAGCGTCGGGATGAGATTGGGATTCTCGCCCGGGAATTGTGCCACAGCCGGGAACAGCTCATTGGAGAACAAAAAAAGAGGGAGCGCGCCGAGCGACTGGCCCTTCTTGGGCAACTCACCACGTCCTTCGCGCACGAGATCAAGAACCCGGCTGCCAGCATCATCATGCACGGACAGGCCTTGGAGAAACATCAGTCCAACGAGATTGGCAGTCTGATTCAGGAAGAAGGAGAGCAGATTGTTTCATTGGTGGATCAATGGCTCTTCGTGGCGAAGCCGGAAGGAACCCAGCAAACTGTGAATGATCTTGTCGGAATCATCAGTCATTTGCTGAAGAAGCTTGAGCCTCTCCTGGAGTTTCACGCCGTGACCGTCTCTACGGATTTCCCCGACCAGCTCCCGTTTTCCTGTGATTCCCGGCGCATGGAACAGGTGTTTCGCAATCTGATTTCGAACAGCATCCAGGCGATGCCCGACGGGGGAGCGATTCTGATCTCGTTGCAAGAAGACGAAGAGTCACTGAACTTTTCGGTCCGTGACGATGGGAAGGGGTTCAGCGAACAGGCCTTGAGTCACTTTGGAGAGGCCTTCTATTCCGAACGGGAGGGAGGGCTTGGACTGGGGCTGACCTTGGTGAATGAAGTTATCAAGGCCCATGGGGGAGAAGTTGTTGCGCAAAATCATTCCGACGGAGGAGCTCTTGTCACCGGGCGAATCATGAAATCCCCAAATTCATCGAACCATGAAGCGTAAATCCCTTCTTATTGTTGAAGACAACCGGTCTTTGAGTCTTGCCATCTCAGCGATGGCCGAGCGATGTGGTCTCCAGCCCACGGCGGTCCCGACCTTGTCACGGGCCCGCGAGGCTCTGCGGGGCGGGGTTGATGGTTTCGACATTGTCCTGCTCGACATCGGTCTGCCGGACGGGCATGGACTGGATCTCCTCAAGGAAAACTTGATCGCGCCCTCGACCCATCTTGCCGTGGTGAGTGCGCATGGAGATATTGAGACCACGATTGACGCCCGCAAGCTGGGAGCGGCCCATTTCTTTGACAAGCCGATCAATTTCGAAGCCCTCGAGAATTTTCTGACCGAGTATTGTAGTTTGAGTTCGTCCACGGAATCCGGGGTGGCGCCATCGGAGGCAGGATCACAAACTTCGGCGGCGACGCCTTTGATCGGAGCCTCGGCCAAAATGCGGCCGGTCTTCCAGCAGATCGCCCAAGCCTGCGCCACCTCGCATGCGGTGGTCTTGCGGGGAGAAGCAGGGACAGGGAAGAGTCATATTGCGCGGCTGATCCAGGCAAATTCGACTCCGTCCAAGAGTTCCACATTCATTGCCACCCAGCAAACGGACCCCGGAGAGCTTGCCGACCATCTGGAGGGTCATCCCGAGTCGATTCTCTTGATCGAGAATCTCACCTCCCTCTCCCGGAAGTGCCACGAGCAACTCCTCCTTGGATTGGACAAGCTGCAAGATCAGGCTCCCCGGTTGATCGTTACCGTCGGTGAAGAGGGGCTCTACGAGCATGTTCTCTCAAAGCAACTCTTGCCGGAGCTCTATTATCGCTTGCAGGTCCTTGAAATTCATCTTCCGCCCCTGAGGGAACGGCTTGATGACGTTCCGGCTTTGGCCGCTTATTTTTTCGGAGAGCTCAATTCAAATCCCACCCGCCAGTTCTCTCCGGAGCTGGTGTCCGAACTCCAGCACTATTCCTGGCCCGGAAATCTCCACGAACTGAGGAACCTGATTAGTTACCTGCTGGTCACTCATACCGAATCGCCTCTCTTGCAACGGGACCATTTGCCGCCCCACATTTTGGGGCAAGAAGAGGCCCGGGGTTCCAAGCATGACTCATTTTCCGACGCCCTGAGCGAGTGGGTTTCCCGTCATTTGGACAATGACGGGTTACCCACCTACAAGGAGCTTCATGGGAAGCTGGAAAAGCAGTTGCTGGAATTGTTGATGGAGCGATTCGATCACAAACCCTCGCACCTGGCCAAGGCTCTCTCAATGAACCGAGTAACCTTGCGAAAAAAACTTCAGGATCCCGGATAGGGTTCCGAGTATCCCCGAGGAGGATTATTGCTCCATGGCTTTGGCTTCCAAAGCGGCGGTATACTGGCGTTCCTCTTCGTGGGAATGGATGCGCAGATTGACCTGAACGCCTTCGCGTTCGGCGGCGGCCTTGATCAGGCTGCGGATCGTGGAGGCGGTGAACCCCTGGCGCCCGATCAGGGTGGCGACGTCCGGTTGGGAGAGGACGAGGCGGAAGTTGACCTTGTTGTCGCCGGAATGACCGATGCGAAGCTCGGCCAACTTGGGGTCCTTGATGAACTGGAGGGCGATATACTGGAGGAAGTCCTTGATTTGAGCGGTGATGGTTTCCATGGCGAAAGAGGTTTTGGGGAGTCTGGGAGAAGAGTCGCAAGTTGAACAGGAATATTTCCTTTGGACGTAAGAAGGTGGCCTCTAGCGGGATTCCGTCAACCGGATGATCTCGGATTGGATGTTCTGGCGGGCTGGCGATTCGAAGAGACGGCGGGAGTTATCAAGGTGGAAGATGGCCGGACGGTCGAGGAAGGTCTCGAGAACCGCCACTCTTCCGGATTGGTATTCGGAGTCCGGGACGAAGGAATACTCCTGTCGGATGGCTCCGGCATACCGGTGATAGCGGTCGGGCGTTGAGGCGAGAATGCTGAGGTCAATATCGCAGAGCAATTCACCGTCCCGGGTGACAGGAGGCGCAGTGTGCCGGGTCGTCAGGATCAGCTCGGCGACCGAATCACGAATGGGACACCTCGTTAGAAAGCTCGAGGCCAGAAGGGCGCTCTGTTCCTCATTGTCAGGAGCTTGAGGGTCATAGACCAGATCGTGAAACCAAATGGCCAGCTCGAGGGCGAGAGGGTCGTGGGCTTCTTCCCGGCGCTCATCGAACTGGTTCAGACAGTCTTCGATGTGATCGTGATTGTGGTAGGCAAGGCCGTTGTCCGCATAAGAACGGAGAAAGAGATTCCAGATGGAGACCGAGCCAACCGGGAGATCAATGCTCAGCGATTGCCATCGGCTCTCGAATCTCGGGAGAGTGGCCATACTCCGAAGATATCCTATTTCCATCGGTAAGCGCAAAGACCATTCAGGTGTCGGACATAAATTTGGTCTCCGGTGACGGCGAGATGGGCCCAAGTCGAGGGGAGGTCGAGACTGTGCTTTGAGACCAGGTCGAATTTCTCCGGGTTGGCTTCGATGAGCATCAGGATGCCGCGTTGATCGAGGGCGAGGACGCGTTTGCCTTGAACCACGAGTGACCAGTATTCCCCGAACTTTTCCTCGGAGCTCCAGAGCGTTTTGCCGGTCGAGGGATCGATGCAGTGGAAGCGTTTGTCGCGCCCGTGGAGGTAGACCTTGTCGTCGATGACGAGAGGGGACGACATGTATCCCTCGCGCTTTTTATCCTGCCAGGCTTTGGATGTGGTGAGCGTTTGGTTGTCCTTGGAAACATCGAAGCGGAAGGAGCCACCTCCGTACGTCGCGGTGAAGAGGGAATTGCCGATCGGAGTTGGCGGAAGAATGTTCATGCCGCGGAAGGCCTCCACCGGAGTAGTCCAAAAGGGCTGACCGGTCTTGGGAGAGACGCCGGCGAGTATGGTCCGGGTTTGGACGAGGATCTGATCCTGGCCATGGATTTTGGCCCGGACGGGGGAGGAAAAGGCACTACCGAACATGGCCCGCTCGTCGGGGAGAGCTTTCCAAACCGTTTCACCATTGGACTTCTTGATCTTGCGAAGAGCGGTACCGACCTGAACGTAGAGATGGTCGTCTTCAAGAAGCGGAGAGGATACGAAGCCGAATGAGGGGTTCGGAGTCTTCTCTTCGTTGGGATAATCCTTTCGCCAGCGTTCCTTGCCGGTTTCGACATCGAGAGCGACAAGGACATCGCGCATGCCGCCGACGAAGAGGGTCTTGCCATCGGTGGCTGGAGTCGAGCGAACCCAGGACCCATTCTTGGCGGCGTAGAAGGGAACGCGCATCGCTCCTGACCAGTTGGCACTCCAGAGTTGCTTGCCGCTGGAGCGGTCAAAAGCCCGCACGATCTCTTCCTTCTTGTCCTTGGTTTCGACGGTGAAGATGCGGCTTCCGGAAATGATGGGGCTGGAATATCCGGGACCCAGCTCGACCGACCAGAGTTTCTTGAGGTTATCCCCGTTGATGGAATCGGGCCAGGCTGATGCCGACTGGTGAATCTGGCTATCGCGGGTGGGACCACGCCACTGGGTCCAGTCGGGAAGCGCGGAGGTGATGGAGGTGAGCGACAGGGTGAGAAAAGGAATGGTCAGCCGAAACATGTTAGAGGCTCAGGCCAAAGTGCGGAATTGCAAGAGGGGGGATTTGTTTTACTTTTCCGAGGTGTCCCGGAAGCTTTTTCTGCCGTTGATTTTAGGAGGAGTAGGTCTCCTTCTTGGGTTGATTTGGACAGTGGGGCTGCTTGATCAGGAAAGGGAACAGCCGGTTGGAGAAAACAGTTCGGAGGAAGGCGAAGAAGTCGGGGGTGGTTATCAGAAGACCATGGCGGCGAGGTTGAATGAGATCCAAATTCGCATGTTGGACGTCAAGAATGTGACTTTGGATGAAGCTTTAGAACGATGCTGGAATGCGTATTCGGACCAAGATCACGGACTCGGGATTAAGTTCGTCAGCCGCTATCCCCAAGAGAGTTCCAATGACGATTCATTCGACGGTATTTTCAACCCGGACAAAATATCCAAAGTGCCAAATCCCTTCTACGATGAGATCGACGGTTTTCGAGCTCGTGACATTGGTTTTGCAGATGCGCTGGATCGGATCTGCCGCGAAGGAGGGGTCAGCTGGTGGATCGATGAATTTGCGGTGGTTATTGCTCCTCAGAAACCGAAAGAGGAACAGAAGAGACCCTCAGTCATCGATCCGGATGACCCTTTTGCCGGAGAATAGGGCTGGGGGAAGAGGTCTGTTAGAACGGAAACTTGGGTCCGCCTTTGCCGCCTTTTCCTTTCCCACCGAGGAGATCTTCAAGGCCGCCCATGTCGTTCATGTCGGGCATGCCTTTCGGCGAGCCTTTTCCTCCGCCTCCCATGAGTCCGCCGAGGCCGCCCATGCCTCCGCCACCTCCGCCGCCCATGCCGCCGAGTTGCTTCATCATGTCCTTCATCTTACCCTTCGACTTCATCATCTTCTGCATCTGGCCGAACTGCTTGAGGAGCTGGTTGACCTGGAGAATGGTGGTGCCGGAACCGGCGGCGATGCGCTTGCGTCGAGGGCCTTTGATGATGACGGGCTTGGCGCGCTCTTTCTTGGTCATGGAAAGCACGATGGCTTCCATTTGCTTGATGCGTTTGTCGTCGAGGGCGCCAGTGGGAAGTTGTTTCTTGATCTGGCGGAAGCCGGGGAGCATGCCGAGGATGCCGTCGAGAGGGCCGAGGCTCTGGATCATGCGCATTTGATCGAGGAAGTCATTGAAGTCGAACTTGCCCGACTGCATCCGCTTCGCGGCGGACATTGCTTTCTTCTCATCGATCTTGTCGGCGACCTGTTCCACCATGGTGACCACGTCACCCATGCCGAGGATGCGGTCGGCCATGCGGTTGGGATGGAATTCGGCGAGGTTTTCCATCTTCTCGCCTTCACCGATGTATTTGATGGGCTTGCCGGTGACGGCGCGCATCGAAAGGGCGGCACCACCGCGAGCGTCACCATCGAGCTTGGTCAGGATGAGGCCGGTGATTCCGATTTGGTCATCGAAGGTCTGCGCGACGGACACGGCTTGCTGACCGGTGGCGGAGTCTGCGACGAGGAGGGTTTCGCCTGGCTTGAGGAACTTGTGGAGGTCCTTGAGTTCGCCGAGGAGTTCCTGATCGAGCTCCTGACGTCCGGCGGTATCGAAAATGACCACGGTGTGGTCCTGATCCTTGACCCACTTGAGGGCCTTCTTGGCCACTTTGACGAGGTTCTTGTCGTCGGGATCCGGCTTGAAGCAGGGGACCTCGACTTGCTCGGCCAGCTTGGCCAGTTGGTCGATGGCGGCCGGACGGTAAAGGTCGAGGGCCACGAGAACGGGACGGCGTCCTTCTTTCTTGAGACGCATTGCCAGCTTGGCGGCGGTGGTCGTTTTACCGGCACCATTGAGACCGCAGAGGAGGATGTATCCCGGAGGGTTGAGATTGATGGGGGAGGCGTCGCCGCCGAGGAGCTCGGTGAGCTCGTCCTGGAAGATCTTGATGATCTGCTCGCTGGGCTTGACTGACTTGAGAACCTCAGCGCCCTGGGCTTTCTCGCTGACTTTGGCGATGAAGTCTTTAACCACGCCAAGCTCCACGTCTGCTTCGAGAAGCGAAAGACGGACTTCGCGAAGGGCATCCGCGATATTCTTTTCGGAGATTTTTCCGACGCCCCGGAGGTTCCGGAAGGTTTTATCGAGGCTGTCAGCGAGATTCGAGAACATGGCGGGACCATAGCGACCAAAGTCCGGGGTGCAAGTCGTAGGAATGGAGACTTTCGAGGGGGGACGTTGACTTTGGGGGCGCTCAATCTACCATTCGGCTCATCCCAAAAGATAACAAAACGATGAAAAAGATTCTCGCTCTCCTTGCCCTTCTCGCCGGTCCGCTTTCTGCGGAAGTTTATGAAATGCGTACGTACTTCGCCAACGAAGGAAAGATGGAAGGACTTCTGGCCCGATTCCGGGATCATACCACCAAGATTTTTGAAACCCATGGGATGAAAAACATCGGGTATTGGCTGACCGACGAGGACGAGCCCAAGTTGGTCTACATCATTTCCCACAAAGACCGGGAAACCGCCAAGAAAAACTGGAAGGCCTTCGTTGCCGATCCCAAGTGGAAAAAGGCCAAGTCGGCTTCCGAGGTGGACGGAAAACTGGTGAAGAAGGTGATCAGCCAGTTCATGACTGCGACTGATTTTTCAGCAATCAAGTGAGAAAATCCCAACCATTTTGTAGTCGCGCCTTTCTCTTGTCTCATTGAACCTTCAAAGCGTTATGGAAAGTCATCTCATCCTTGCCTCGTTCTGGGGAGGCGCCGGAATTTTTCTGGCGGTCATCCTCGGACTGGTCGTTATTTTTGCCTTCTACGTCATCGCCCAATACAACGGGTTGGTGAAGTTGCGGAATCGTTTTCGCAATGGCTTTGCCCAGATCGACGTCCAACTGAAGCGGCGTCATGATCTCATTCCCAATCTCGTCGAAACGGCCAAGGCCTTCATGTCTCATGAGCGGGAAACCCTGGAAGCCGTCATCCAGGCTCGGAATGCCGCAGAGTCCGCTCGTAAGGGCGTGTCGCCCGATAATCCCGAAGGGATGCAGCAGTTGATGCAGGCCGAAGGGGGACTGGGTTCGGTGATGGGACGTCTCTTTGCCCTGTCCGAATCCTACCCGGATCTTCGTTCGAACGAGAACATGAAGCAGTTGAGCGAGGAGCTCACCAGCACGGAAAACAAGGTGTCCTTTGCCCGTCAGGGATACAACGACGCCGTGATGGTCTACAACACCAAGCGTGAAGTCTTCCCGAGCAACATCATCGCCGGAATGTTCAACTTCAATGCCGCGGTGCCTTTCGAGGTCTCAGACGAGTCCGAGCGTGAGGCGGTGAAAGTCGATTTCAATTAGAACGATGATTCACCCGGTTCTTGCTGCTTACTGGCCCTCGGTGGCGGAGTGGTTCCTCCTGATTGGTTTAGCCATCTCGATTCTGTGGTTGGCCATCGGCTGGCGGGCCATGAAGGCTCACGAGCAGCTGGCGACAGAAGCGAGGAGGGCCAACGACCGGCTCGTAAATCTCGATCTGGTTGATGTTCGGGGAGAATTGCGATCGCAAAGTAAGGCCTATCGGGAATTCGTGAGATCTCATCCGGAAGTCGAGCAACTCAGTTCGAAAGAGAGACACGAACGATTCCGTCAGTGGGAATCTGAACAGGACTCTGGCAGATCATAGCGATGGACTTTTTCGAAGCCCAGGATCAGGCGCGCCGGAGGACCAAGTGGTTGGTCCTTTGGTTCGTTCTCGCGGTGATCGGGGTGGTTGCGATGGTCAATCTCCTCGTCCTCGCGGTGGTGGGCGGGGATCCGGGTTTGCAGTTGTTCACCTCCATCGTGACGGCGGGCATCATTTTTTCGGCGAGTGGATTCAAGTCGATGCAGCTGAGCTCCGGAGGAGCGGTGGTCGCGAATGATCTGGGTGGTCGTCTGATCATGCCGGGCACGACGGATTTTGAAGAGAAGCGCCTCCTCAACATTGTCGAGGAGATGGCCATTGCCTCGGGCATGCCCGTTCCGCAGGTCTTCCTGATGGACAATGAAGAGGGGATCAATGCCTTCGCGGCAGGCACCGAGCCTTCGAACGCGGTGATTGGTGTGACGCGGGGCTGCCTCCAGCGTCTTTCCCGTGACGAGCTGGCCGGGGTGGTAGCGCATGAGTTCAGCCACATTCTCAACGGGGACATGCGCTTGAACATGCGCCTGATGGGGCTGGTCTTTGGACTGTTGGTTCTTTCGATTGCGGGACGAATGATGGTCGAGGTGTTGCGTTACCAGAGTTTTTCAAGTCGCCGAAACAGCAAGGAAGGCGGAGGAGCGTTGCTGGCCCTGTTTTTGATCGGGTTGGGGCTCATGGTGATCGGTGGTTTGGGAATGTTTTTCGGTCGATTGATCCAAGCCGCCATTTCGAGGCAGCGGGAATTTTTGGCCGATGCTTCGGCGGTGCAGTTTACGAGGAATCCCGACGGCATCGCCGGGGCCTTGAAGAAAATCGGGGGAGCTTCGATGGGATCGAAGATGCAGGCCGCGAAGGCCGCTGAGGCCAGCCACATGTTCTTTTCGTCGGGTGGGATGTTCAGCTTTGGTCTGGCCACTCATCCTCCTTTGCCGGTTCGCATCAAGGCCATTCAGGAGAGCTGGGATGGCAAATTCTCAGAGTCCGAGATCAAGCCGGTGGCTTCGAATCGTCGCGAATCCAGCCAAAAGAAGGAGAAGAAGGGCGGGGTCAATGTCATTCCCGGAATGGAGATTCCCGGAATGGAGATTCCTGGAGTTTCCATGATGGCAGCGGTGGATGGATTGGGGGGAGACGAGCGCCGGCAGTTGGAATCGGGAGAGCAATTGGTGCGAGGGCTCGATGAGGACTGGAGGAAGGCCGCGGCTGATCGAGAGGAAGCCCAGGCTCTGATTTTCGGATTGTTATTGGCTCAAGATGATCAGCTCCGAAAGGGAGAGGTGGACTATCTCGAGAAGTCGGCCGGATCTTCGGCGAGAGAGCTTGCGGTTGAGTGGCAGGAGAAAGTGAAGAATTTGCACTCGGCTCGTAAGATCGCGTTGATTGATCTGTCCTTGCCAGCCTTGCGGGGCTTGAGCCAGCAGGAGTATCGGCGATTTCTGGAGATCACCCGGTGGTTGATTGCGAGCGATACCCGCATCGACCTCTTCGAATTCATGATCCAGCGGGTGATCGAGAGGCACTTGGTGAGTCATTTCGAGGGCAGCGGTTTTACCCGAATCAAGTATAAGAAGTTCAGCAAATTGGCAAAGGAGGCCAATCTTCTGGTTTCCACGGTCTCCGAATTGGGGGCGGGGAGCGAAGAGGAAGCCATTTCGGCCTACGAGGCGGCGACGCTTGGATGGGAGGGGGATTTCTCCCGACAGGGAACGACTTCGCTCGATGATCTCGGGAAAGCGCTCGAGCGATTCGATCGGGCCTCGCCGGTCTTGAAGAAGGAACTTCTGGAAGCCTGTGCCAAAGCGGCGGCTGCTGACGGCGATCTCGCCAACCGGGAGGCTGAATTGCTCAGGGCGATTGCTGATGCCATCGGGTGCCCCATTCCTCCCTTCGTGGGAGGTCTCCGGGAAACAAGGAATTAGAATGGCCCAAGACTTGCTTTTCCTTGAGGGGCGGACGAGTTTTCGACACGCAAATCAGGGATGAATCGTGAAAAAGTGCCATGGTGGCTTTGGCCGAACCTGTTGAGCCTGGATGCTCCGCTGGTGGCGATCGCTTGGGCATGGATGTTTGCGCGCGCCTGGGGGGTGGTGAGTGTGCCCTGGGAACTCTGGATCACGCTGGGAGGAACGGTCTGGATGATTTATGTGGCCGACCGATTGATCGACATCAGGAAGACCAAAAATCGGGAGAGCCTAGACAAGAGGCATTATTTTCACGATCGTTTTCGAGCGATCTTTCTTGCCGGAGTGGTGCTGGCCGGCGGCTGGGGTGTTTATTCCGCGCTCTGGGCGCTGGCGGAGAATGTCCTCTATTACGGGCTCTTCGTCATTTTTTTGGCCGGGTTCTATTTCCTGATTTCCTTGACGCGATCGGGCGGTGAGCACACCGGGATTTCCAAGAATTTCGTGGCCGGCCTGACCTTCGCCTATGGTACGGCGGCGGGAATTCATGCCTATTCCCCGGTCTTTGTCTTCTCCGAAATGCTCTTTTCCTGGGAAGTGCTGCTCTTCGCGGGACTTTGCACGATCAACATGACGGCCATCGACTTCTGGGAGCTCGAGGGCGAGGATGAGGAGGATGCGGCGGCTTTGCTGGCGACCGCGACCCTGTTGATCGGAGGAGCCGCAATGTATCTTTCGTTGAATGGGGATGACTTCAACAAGCCTCTTTTTTATTCCGTTTTGGTTGGAGCAGGTGGTCTGAACGTGCTGAACCGAATGAGGGGGCAGTTGACCAAGGATGCCCGACGATTGTGGGTGGATTTGGTGATTTTGGCTCCTGTTTTCACCTATTGGGTCTGGATTTCCTTCGATGGAAACCGCGCGACATGATTTGGGGGTTGAGCGATCGGCTTTGGTAGTTGAGACTCCGCGCCTCGCAAGCCTATGACCACTATTGCTGAAAGCGGGATTAAGCCCGCAATTTTGTTTCTCGGAGCCCCCGGGGCCGGGAAGGGGACCCAGGGGGCGATCCTCGGGGAAGTTCCTCGCTTTTACCATCTCTCGAGCGGGGACATGTTCCGTCAGCTGGATACGCGGACGGATGTGGGACGGCAGTTTGTCGAGTTTTCCAAGCGAGGCGAATTGGTTCCGGACGAACTGACGATCAAGCTTTGGGCCAGTTACATGAATGACCTGGTGACGATGCACAAATACAAGCCTGACATCGATATTCTCGTTCTCGACGGCATTCCGCGAAACGTTCGGCAGGCCGAGATTCTGGCCAAGCACGTGGAGGTTCATCAGGTCTTCCATCTGAGCTGCCCGAACCGCGAAGAATTGGCTCGGCGGATGAGGAAAAGGGCCTTGAAGGAGCAGCGTCTGGATGATGCCTCTGAATCAGTGATTCAGCACCGGATCCGCACTTACGAAGATGAGACCAAGCCCATTCTGGAGTTTTATGGCGATGAAATCCGGTGTGATATCGATGCCACGCAATCACCTGCCAAAGTGCTCTACGATCTTCTTGGCCGCTTGCAGACGCTGGAGGCCTACAAGAACATCGCCAGCCAAACGATTTGATGCGACTCGTGTTCATGGTCACCGGCGAGATTTCCGAGCCGACCTTTGCCGATGCGCTCTCCGGGCCTCACGACGTGGTGGGCTTGGTGACCCAGCCTGATCGGCCGGTGGGTCGCAAACAGGTTCTCACGGCTCCTCGGGTCAAAGTGATGGCGGAAGAGGCCGGAGTTCCGGTGATCCAACCCGAGGTGGTGGGGCAACCGGAGGCGCTTGACCAGATCAGGGAGTGGGCCCCCGAAGTCATCGTTGTGATGGCTTACGGCCAGATTCTTCCGCAGAAGCTGATCGACCTACCCGAACGTGCGATCATCAATCTGCACGCGTCTCTTCTGCCCAAATACCGCGGAGCTTCTTGCATTCAGGCAGCGATCCGGAATGGCGATGCGGAAACCGGCTGGAGTGTCATTCACGTCGTGAAGAAGCTCGATGCCGGAAATGTTTTGTTGCGGGAGCCCTTTGCCATCAAGGACGGTGAAACGGGAGGCGAGCTGAATGATCGTCTGGCGGTAGCGGGCCCTTCCGCTTGTCGGGCGGCGTTGACCATGCTGGAAGCCGGAGAAGTTCCGGGTGAGGTGCAGGAGGAGGCGTTGCAAACTTATGCTCCCAAGCTCCTGCGCGATCATGGCCTGTTGGATTGGTCGGCGCCGGCAGAAGAGCTGGAACGGATGATTCGGGCCTACCATCCCTGGCCGGGAACGTTTTCCCGTCTGGGCGGAAAGCGGTTGAAGGTTTTTCCGGCGACAAGGTGCGGAGAAGGAAAGGGAGAGCCGGGTCAATTTCTCGGGCAGATTGATGGGGGGATCGAAATTGCCTGTGGCGCGGGAAGTTTGATTTTGGGCGAAATTCAGCTCGAAGGGAGCAGGCGGATGAGCTCGGCCGAGTTGGCCCAGGGACATCGTGATACTCTGGTTGAGGGGTTGAAATGACTGGTATTCAGTGAGTCATTCTTTATCTTGGCAGGATATGCGAACTGTCTTGTTTTTCCTGTCCTTGCTTTGCGGGTTGAGTTCCGGAATCACCCTTGAGGTTTGTCAGGTGCACAAACCTCTTTCACTGCATGGAACCGATGTCGTGGCGGAGTTTCGGGGGGATAAAATCCAGGCTGGAATCTACCCCTGTCCGGCAGTCTTGTATGGGGCGATGCCCGAGTCCCTGATCAACTCAGTGGCGGCGCCATTCCAGTTCGCGCCATCCGAGCAATTCAAGCTTCCGGAGAGTAATTTACTGGTTCTGTGCGGCATTTCCCTGTCCGCCGAGAGCGAAGACGGGGAGCTGGTGGCGGTCTTTGATTTATCGAAGCTATCCATTCCGGAGGAAGTTGATCTGACGGCCTACACGGTCCTGCAGCTGTCGATTGAAGCCTTGAAAAGAACTCTCATCGATTACCAGGATCCGGAGAATGATCCGATCAAGATCCGCATTGAAATCCGGGGGACTAAAAAGGGGACGGCTTCGCTCAAGGGGCTTTCCCAAAAATTTACGACCAAGCGATAGGCTTTTCCCTTTTCGCCGGTGGATGAGCCTGCCAGTATCCACGGCAGCACATGAGCGACCTAGCAGCGATTCGCAATTTCAACCGGGTTGTCCTGAAACTCAGCGGCGAGGCACTTCGGGCCTCCGGCAGTCATGACAACATTTCTCCCGAGATCGTGGGCCGGATCGCCCGGGAGATTCATGAAGCCCGGCAAAACTCCCAAGTGGAGCTGGCGATTGTCGTCGGAGGCGGCAATTTTTGGAGAGGCGCGAGTGCCAGCGCGCGGGGGATGGACCGGGCCACCGCCGATTACGTCGGCATGCTCGCCACGGTCATGAATGCCTTGGCATTGCAGGCAGCCCTCGAACAGGAAGGGGAGGAGTGCATCGTTCACTCGGCAATTCATATGCAGAATGTCGCCGAACCCTTCATCCGACGAAAAGCCTCACGTCAGCTTTCGAGAGGTGCCATTGTGATTTTCGCCGCCGGGACCGGGAGTCCTTTCTTTTCGACCGACACCACGGCTTCTCTTCGGGCCAGTGAAATGAAGGCCGATGTGATCTTCAAGGCCACCATGGTGGATGGGGTGTATGATTCCGACCCCAAGAAGAATCCCGATGCCGTGCGTTACGACTCGATCGGCTTCCAGGAGTGCATCAACAACAAGTTGGCGGTCATGGACACCACGGCCTTCAGTTTATGTATGGATAACGATATTCCCATCATCGTCTTCGACCTTGAGACGGAAGGAAATATCCAGCTTGCTCTCAATCGCCAGGAAATTGGCACCATCGTTCACTAAATCCCACTACTCAACAGACCCATGGAACCACAGGAAGTTCTCAACAAGATTAAGGGCGACATGCAGAAAGCGGTCGACCACACCTCCCAGGAATTCACCTCGATTCGGACTGGCAAGGCTTCGCCTGCGCTGGTTGAAAACCTCGACGTCAGCGTTGCGGCGTATGGAAGTGTGATGAAGCTCAACGGTCTTGCCGTCATTACCGCTCCCGAACCGCGGATGTTGGTGGTTCAGCCTTTTGATCCTTCAACTGTTGGCGATATTGAAAAAGCTATCCGTGAAAGCAAGTTGGGCCTGAATCCGGTGAACGAAGGCAACCGTCTTCGCCTCCCCATTCCGGAACTGTCCGAGGAGCGACGGGTGGAGTTGGTCAAGTCGGTCAAGACCATGGCTGAAGAAGGACGGGTTCGGATTCGCGGCGTTCGCAAGGACGGAATGGATTCGGGCAAGAAGATGAAAGCCGACAAGATTCTCACCGAAGACGGGCACCGGGACTTCGAAGATGAAGTCCAGGATCTCACCAACAAATTTGTCAAAGACATCGATTCCCTCACCGAGGCCAAGGAGAAGGAAGTGATGACTGTTTAGGGAATCAAAAAATCCCGGCAGTGGAAGTGCTCCGCAGCCGGGATGAATCAATCGTTTTGAAGCCGGGAGAATTCTCCCGGCTTTTTTTAGTATTCGAGACCGAGTTTTTTGAGCTTCGGAGTAATGACGGCCGGGCAGTAGCGGTTCTTATTCTTATTGCGCGCGTAGTAGTCCTGGTGGTCTTTCTTTGCTTCGTAGAATTCTTCGGCTTCGCGAATCGTGGTGACGATCGGCTTGTCGAAATCCTTTTGTGCGGCAGTCTTGGAGGCCTCGGCAATTTTCTTCTGCTCGTCGGAGTGGAAAAAGATGTTGCTGGTGTATCTCTCGCCGATATCAGCTCCCTGACCAAGCGGGTTGGTGGGATCGTGAGCTTTCCAGAACCATTCGAGGATCGTTTCGGTAGAGATGACCTCCGGATCATAAACCACGTTGATGACCTCGATGTGACCGGTGCCGCCTTCGATTACCAACTCGTAGCTGGGATCGGGAACATGTCCCCCCATGAATCCGGAGGTCGACGAGATCACTCCGTCAAGTTGTTGGAAGACAGCTTCGACGCACCAATAGCATCCTCCGCCGAGGGTGATGGTTTCGTGTTTTTCGGGCACGGTTTCTTGGTCAGGTTTGATGTTCACGGGGTCGGAGTCCTGGCAGGACGTCAGAAGAAAGGAAAGAAAAGTGAGAAAGGGAAGAGTTGTTTTCATGACGATGGGTGAGGATTACTTTTGCTCCTGTCGTTGCTGCATTTCCATTTCCGCCCGACGGAGAATGCTTTCGGGAACGGGGTTGTTCTGGATGTAGTCCATGGCGCCGGAGGAATCCTTGCCCATCCACCCGCGGAGAACGCGGTGAAAGGTGCGGGTCTGGTCGTTCTCGGATGAAAGTCGCATGATCCAATCAGCGCCGAGTTCCGGTGTTTCATTCATGGTGCTCCAGACCAAGGTCCGGATGGTATCATCAAAGGCGGGATTTCCGTCGTAGCTGGAAAGCCATTCCGAGGCGGCGGCGGGGTCCTGCTGGTCCAGGATTCCCTTGATGAGCTCCGGGCCGGCGGCGGCGATGACCTCTTCGGGCTGTGACTCAACCCAGGACTTGGCGGCCTCGAGATCTTCTTCGACCCAGCGGTCCACGATTGCTTCGGCCGAACGTTTCATTGCGTCGGGACTCAGGCTGGAAGCCCAGTCGGCAGCGGCCTTCGGGTCGGTCTCGGCCATCAAACCAGCCAAGCGGGCGGCGGCACCTGCTTGAAGCTGGGGGTCTTTCAAATCATTGACCCAGTTTTTCCCGGCATCGGTCCCCAATTGGGTAATCTCTTCAAAAATGGCGCTGAGGGCTTCGCCCCGGCCCCGGGAATAGGGGAGCTCTTCGAGAAGAGCGGTGGCCTGGGAAAGGTCTGTCGAGGCAATCCCTTCAATCACGCCCACGAGCCAAGGATTGGCTCGATCGTCTCGACCCTCGGGATCGAAGTTTTCCCGGGCCCAGGCGATTGCGCTGGCCGGGTCACTTTGGGCCCAAGTGGCAAGAATGGTTTGGCGTGCCAATGGCGTGCCGGTATTTTCCTTGGCATAAGCGAGGGCTTCGAGGGGAGCGGCTTTGGCCCAGGCGGTGAGGAGAATGCGGTATTCTCCAAAGTCCTCTTCGTTGACTCCCTCGGAACGGTAGGTGTCCACCACTGTCAGAAACTGGTCCGGGCTCAGATCCTTGACCAACTGGAGAAAGCCTTCCGCCCGTGCGATGGGATCGGTCATACGGGTCAATTCAAGGACCGCCTCCTTGAGCTGGGCTTCCTCGCCGGAGGGAGAACCTGAATTGCGGAATCGATTGCCGGAAAGTGAGTTGGTGTCTCCCGGGCTGCTGCTTGCCCCGCCGCTGGCTGCGCTTCGCTGGCTCAAGGATTCTTGATTAGAGCCGGCATTATTAGTGGAAGCCGGAGACTCCACAGAGGTCCGGCCGGCAAAAAACGCGACTCCACAGGTCAGTGCCCAAGCTCCCGCAAAGATGGCTGATCGTTTGTTCATGAATGGATGAATACTATCACTGATAACGTGACTGGCATCTCTCATTTTTTCGGAAAGATCGGGAATCTGCGGTTGCCGGGGCGGCTTGGCGGGCTTATGAGGCCTGTATGAACCTTCTTGAAGATGATTCAGCCGTGATGACCAAGGCCCGCGAGTTGTGCGCGGAGATTGCCGGGGATTCGGAATACCAGGAACTTCTTGCCCAAGTAGAAAAGTTCCTTGGGGATGACGAGGCCCGGCTTTCCTATCAATCGGTGCATGAAGCCGGTCAGCAATTGAATCAGAAACAGCAAGCCGGTCTGGAATTGGCTGAGAGCGAGATTTCGGCATTTGAAGAAGCCCGGGCCAACCTGTTGGCGAATCCCGTGGCTTCAGAGTTCATGAAGGCCCAGCAATCTCTCGAATCAATTCAAATGAGCGTGAGTCGGCTCGTGGGGATGACCCTTGAATTGGGTCGGGTCCCGACTGGTGAAGACATCGCTCAGGCCTCCGGTGGCGGATGCTGCGGGGGTGAAGGTGGCGGCGGCGGGTGAGGCTGCTAAGGCCGACCGGCAGTTTGCCGGAATCGAATCTAATGTGGAAAGGCGGTCGTTTGACCGCCTTTCTTCGTCACATGGGACGACGATCTTTGGGGACCACGGATTTGATGACGTTTTCGGACAGACTTTCCGAATTGTCCAAGGCCCAGGTGATGGCGGCTTCCTTGTCCTTCTTGCTCCATCCTCTCAGGATGTCTTTATAGTAGCGCTCCTGATGAGAGGTTTTGGAAAGGGTGGGGATGTTTTCAAGAGCCACTTCGGGATCGGTCTTGCCGGCCTCGCGCAGGAACTCGATGCGGGCGCCATCGAGATCGGGATCGCTGCCAAGTTTTTGAAGCCATTGGGCGGCTTCGATTGGATCCTGACGGACCAGATGTTTGGTGACACCCTCGGCGGCTTCCCCGATGGTGTCTGGAGGGAGGCTCTCGGTCCAGGCACGGGCTCCGTCGAGATCCTGCTCGGCATAGTGTTCGGCTACCACTTCGGAGGCGTTGCGTCGGGTTTCGGTGGCCGAAATTCCCTTGATCCAGTCAGAGGCTGATTTCGGATCGCGGCGGGCCAGTGAGTGAGCGAGATTGCGGGCTGTTTCGCTTTGCAGTTTGGGTTCGTCGATTTTCTCGATCCAATCCCCGGCATAGTCGGCCCCTCGAATGACGACTTCGGGAAGCATTTCGCGAATGGCCTTCTTCCGGGTGTCCCCGGGAGGGAGTTTTTGGACAGTGAGAAGGGCTCCCTCGGGGTCATTGCGGGCCATGCCTTCGATCAAGCCGACTACCCAGTCATTGACCTGCCCTTCGTCTTCCAGCTCACTGATTGCTTGCGAGGCGGCTTCCGGGTTTTCAGACGCCCACGCGGAAATTGCGGTCTTGCGGGTCCAGCCATCGGGTTCGTTTTGCTCAAGATAAGTGACCGCCGCATAGGGATCTCGATCCATCCAAGCCGAAATCAGCATGGAATATTCGTTGCGGTTGTAGTCGACCCAGCCGGCCTCGCGGAATCCGTTGACAACGTTTTCGATGTCTCCGGTCTCCAGCATGTCCAGGAACGTGATCAGTTGCCGGGATCGTTCGATTCGATTGCTGGTATTGAGGATATCCGAGAGGGAGACCAATGCCTGGTCCTTTCTTTCGTCGGCGGAACCGGTAAATCCATTGAGTTGGGAGGTGGATCGTGGGCCCGAAGTTAAGGTCGCGCCGTGCAGGACAGAGGAAGAACCCCGTGGGGACAACCCGGAAGAAGTCGTTTGAGAGGAGTCCTGAATCTGCGCGGGAACCGCAGAAGAAGGTGGTGCGGTATGACGACCGATGACCAGGCCAACACCGAGGGCGATCAAGCAGGATGCGGGGATCAACAAGCCACGAGCATTGAATTTCATGGAGGATGAGACTAGTTAAGCCTGGTTATCTAACCGCTCGAGAAGGCTGATTCTTTCAGGACTTTCGTTCAGAGAAAATTAAAACAGACAAGCTTTTCGTTGCATGAATCGAAGAGTCGGGCTTAGAATGCGGACCTCGCCGTCGCTTTGGCCTGATCAGAGGTCCGGGCCACGGTGTCTTTTGCACTCATATCACAGGAAATGGCTAGCAGCATGTCAGCACTCAATCCCGATCGGGCGACTCTCAACTTCCTAAACAGTTTTCCCGAGGCTTCCCGCAAGCTTGGTGAACACCTGCAGGAAGAAGGAGCCGTCACCCAGATTTTCGGAAACCATCTCTTTATTCAGGGCCGGGTCGAGCACAAGTCCGGCACCCATCGCACAACCTTGCGTCTTCAAGGGAACCGCTGGTTCGGAAGCTGCTCGACGGATGACGAAGAAATCGCGGGTGCCGTCATGTTTGCAGCGATGCTGGAGCGTCTTCATCGGGGAGAGGACTTGCCTGAATCTCCCAACGAATTTGATGACACTCCGATTGTCGACCTGATCGAGGAGAAGGTTGACCGGGAATTGGATGACAAAGAGGCTGAGTTCGTCTCCAAGGTGGAGAAGCGGTATCGTCGCTATGTCATTGAGGGCGAGATTCATGACCACGACATGGTCCGCCTGAATCCCCGTTGGGAGATTGCCAGCTATGAGCCGCTCGAACTTTGGCCGGTCCCGCCAGGAGACATTCTCGAATTCTGGAACTATCTCGCTTACGCCTTTTACAAGAAGAAGTTGCCTTATCCCGACTTCATGGAGGCGGTCACGGATCTTGAGGGGGTGCAGCGTCGCATGCACGACTGGGAGCAGGAACGTGAAGTGGCTGCCTGGTATGAGCGGATCGAAAGCGTGAACGAGCGCCCCCCGCTTGAGGTGCCTCACCAGATTGAATTCCGTCTGATCGCCACCATCAACGAAGCCCGGGTGGAGTCGCGCGAGGAAGGGTGCGAAGAATGGGTGTCGTTGCGTGAGAAGGGGGAGATCGAGCGGATTATGAAGCCCTTCGAGGCGTCCGCACTTCGCATGGATGCGGCCAGCCAGATTTTGTGGGAGCACTTCCTTCGTTATCACGAGAAGACCGGAGAGACTTATCTTGATCTCGAGAACGAAGAGGCCTGTCGCTTCTTGAACCTTCTCTTCCATCAGCCCGAACTCAAGGGTTATATGGTCAACCTCGACGAGCGTCCTTTCCGGGTGGTGGAAGACGCCCTGCGTTGGATTTGTGAAGACGATCCAACCGATCCCAAATCGTTCGTCCTGCAGTTGGTGACCAAGGCCAACGATGATGTCTCCCACTCGGTGCGCCTGCTTCCTGGGCGGACCGAGCTTTATCAGTCGGATGAGACGGTGTTTCCGGGACCTCCACGTTGGTTGGAGGAAACCGAGATCATGCCCCGTTACTCGATTCCCAAATCGGTGATCGACTCATTGGAAGGGGTGGAATTCCTGCGCAAGATCGGGGCGACCCTGCCTCCTTCCATGAAGAAGCGGGTGACCGATCTGGATTTGTTCCCGCACTTCAAAATGTGGGTGGAGCAAGGTCTCACTGCCGCGGAAACCGAACACCTCGTGGTCGATATCAAGGCCTTCGAATCCAAAGGGCGTCGGACCGAGAAGTTGATCAAGGCCGGTTGGGATTTGATCGAACAACAGCCGGTCAAAGGAAAGGCCCTTCTTCGCTTTGCCCGGGAGAAGCTGTATCCCGTTCCCGACCTTTTGCTCGAAATGGGGCTGACCTATGACGAGAAACTGGAGGCTTTCAAGGGCCGGATTACGAAGCAGTTTCCCGAGAAATTTGCCGAATGGGTCGAGTCGATGCCCGATTACATCGAGCTCGATATCGAATCCAAACTCAAGACCATCCTCTCCGATCCGGTCACCGCGGCGATTCGTTTCGAAGTGGTGAATCAGGAGATCGATTGGTTCGATCTCCGCGTGGTCATCGATGTGGAAGGGGTCAACCTTTCCAAGGCCCAGATTCGCCAGCTGGTGGCGGCCCGGGGTGGGTATGTCCGCATGGACGATGGTTCGTGGATGCGTCTGGAAATCAAACTCGATCCCGATCAGCGCGACGCGGTGACCCGTCTCGGTCTCGATCCGTTCGATCTCTCCGGAGAGACCCACCGGATGCACGCCATGCAGTTGGCCGATCCGAAGGCTGCCGAAGTCTTCGATCCAAAGGCCTGGAAACGGATCAAGGACCGGGCCCGCGACATCCAGATCGATATCACTCCGGATGTCCCCGAGGCCTTGAATGCCGACCTTCGTCCGTATCAGGTCGAGGGATTCCAGTTCCTGGCTTATCTTGCGACCAATGGTTTCGGCGGAATTCTCGCTGATGACATGGGTCTGGGTAAGACCATTCAGAGTATCACCTATATTCTCTGGCTGCGCGATTTCGCGGCCCAACAGGCGGGGAACAAGAAGAAGGGCATTGGGCCCGCGCTCGTGGTCTGTCCAAAGTCGGTGCTCGATGTTTGGGCGACCGAAGCCGGAAAGTTTGCGCCTCATTTGACGGTCAAGGTCCTCCGGACCCGTGATGATCTCGACCTTGATGAGGTCAACAACAAGCTCGATATTCTGGTGCTCAACTACGCCCAGCTCCGGGTCTGTGGAGACGCTCTCAATACCGTGCGTTGGCTGACGGTCATTCTCGATGAAGGACAGCAGATCAAGAATCCCGACTCCAAGGCAGCGAAGTGTGCCCGGGAGCTGGATGCCGAGAACCGCCTGGTCTTGACAGGTACTCCGATTGAGAACCGCCTGATGGATATGTGGTCGCTCATGGCCTTCGCCATGCCGGGTGTTCTTGGAACGCGTGCTTACTTCAAGCGTCGGTTCGACAAGCGCAAGGACCCAAGCAGCCAGAACCGTCTGGCAGCCCGTTTGCGTCCTTTCCTCTTGCGTCGGACCAAGAGCCAGGTGGCCAAGGATCTCCCACCGCGGACCGAGGAAGAAGTGTTCGCCGGGATGGAGGGAATTCAGGAGGAGCTCTACAAAGCCGAGCTCAAGCGGATTCAAAAGGCTCTCCTCGGATTGGACTCCGACGAAGCGGTCAAGAAGAACAGCTTTGCCATTCTCCAGGGCCTGATGCGTTTGCGTCAGATCTGCTGTCACCCCGGCTTGATCGATCCAAAGTGGATCAAGGAAGAGAGCGCCAAGATGAATGCACTGTTCTACCTGCTCGATCAGCTGCGTGACGAGGGTCACAAAGTGCTCGTCTTCTCGCAGTTCGTCTCGATGCTCGATATCATCAAGACCCGCCTCGAGGTTGAAAGTCGTCCCTTCAACTACCTCACCGGCCAGACCAAGGACCGGAAAGGGGAGATTGAGAAGTTCCAGACGACCAAGGAGCCGTCTGTCTTCCTGCTCTCCTTGAAAGCCGGTGGTGCGGGTCTGAACCTGACTTCGGCGTCTTACGTCATTCTTTATGATCCCTGGTGGAACCCGGCGGTGGAAAACCAGGCGATCGACCGGACCCACCGGATTGGCCAGAAAAACAAGGTGATCGCTTATCGTCTCCTGACCCGCGATTCGGTGGAGGAGAAGATCCGGATTCTGCAGCATCAGAAGACGGCTCTGGTCACCAACATCCTCGGCGACGAAGGATTCGCCAGCAACCTTGGCGTGGATGATCTTCAGTTCATCCTGAGCCATGGCGGGGGGGATGAAGATGACTTCCCGCCGCCTCCTCCGGAGGACACGACCAAGCCAGCTAAGAAAGCGGCAGAAAAAGCCGTCAAGAAAGCGGCGAAAAAGGCGGCGAAAAAAGCCGCCAAGAAGGCGAGCCGGAAGTCGACCGACTGAGGGGAATCCCGAACTTGATTTCATCCCGCTTCGTCCCGGTGACGGAGCGGGATTTTTTTAGGTCTTGCCGACAAGCGATTGGCGGGAGATACGTATGAAACCTTCTCTAATCAATATTATGAACAGACGTCATTTCAGCCAACTCACCGCCTCTTTTGCCGCACTTTCCGCGGGGAATCTCTTCGCCGATCATCACGGGAAGAAAGGAGAAGCCTTCAAAGCAAAATTCGCGCCTTCTCCCGGCCAGCTCTTTGCCGGAAAAGGCAAGAAGCTCAGCTATGTCGACCAGATGAAGTATGCCTATGATCTCGGATTCCGGGCTTGGGAAGACAATGGTCTTAACGGCCAGAAGAACGAAACCCTCGAGAAAATTGCCGAGTATTTGAAGGACTCTGGAATGGAGTTTGGGGTCAGCGTGATCACCGGTGGAGCGAGCGCCATGTTCAATAAGCCAACCGACGATCAAAAAGCCCAGATCAAGAAGGATATGGAGCGTGGAGTGGAAGTAGCCAAGATCACCGGTCAGACCAACATGACCATGATCCCCGGTGCCCGCGACAAGTCGATGACTCGTGAAGAGCAAATCGCCAAGTCGGTGGACACCATGAAGATGTGCTGCGACATCGTGGAAGCGCAGGGAATCATCCTTGCCCAGGAGCCGCTTTCCCACAACGTGCGCGGTGGCGAACCTCTCATCCGCTCGTTTGAAGACGGGCACTTGCTTTGCAAGCTCACCAACCGCAAGTCCTGCAAGCTCCTTGCCGACTATTTCCACGAAGGCCAGATTGGCAACGGAGAGAAGTTGATTGAAAACTCCGAGAAGGTCTGGGACCAGGTGAGCTACGTCCAGTATGGCGCTTCACCAGGTCGTAAAGAGCCCGGCACTGGAAACCTCGATTACGTCGCGGTGACCAAGTATCTGCGTAAGAAGGGCTTCACCGGCGTGATCGGCATGGAGCACGGTCAGAGCAAAAAAGGCCAGGAAGGCCTCGATGCCCTTTTGGCCGCTTATCGAAAGATCGACGCGTAATTGATCGAAAACCGAATCAGGAGGACCGCTGGTCGTACCAATATTCATTGGCGACCTCGCGGTCCTTTCCGTCGAAGACCCGCTTGACGAATTGTCGGTCGCGGATGAGGTGCCAGTCACCGAACTGATCAAACTTCCGGCAGGAAGTTACCAGGGGAGCGGTCCAGACCGTTCCCCATTTTTTTTTCAAGGTCTTGCCGTAATCTCGAAGCCGCACCGCAAAGTCGATGTCTTCGATCGTGACGAAGTCGGGGTTGAATCCACCGATGGCATCGAAGTGTTCCCGCGTCGTCCAGAAGGCTCCGGCCGAAACGCGATACTTGGCGGCGTAGGGAATAACCGTCGAGGCGCTGAGAACAATGCCCAAGGACCATCGTTCCGGAAAAATCATGGTGCCTCCGCCGATGTAGTTCTTGGCGAGCTTCTCGAGAACAACCCGAAGGAACTGTGGATGGAGCCGGCTGTCGGCATCGACCGTGACGATGACTTCTCCCGAGCTGGCGGCCACCCCGGCATTTCTGATGAGTGAGAGATTCTTGGCATCCTCTTGGGCAATGACTGCTCCGAAGTTGCGGGCAATCTCTTCGGTCCGGTCGGTGCAGCGGTTTAACACCACAACCGTTTCAACCGCACAACCACAGATTTTCTCCGCTTTCCTGACACACTCCAGCCCGTCGGGAAGGAATTCTTCCTCGTTGTGGGCCGGAATGATGACAGAGATTTTCATTCGTGGTTGAGCATTGCCTCAAGGAATCATATCCCCGCCGCGATGATTCGACAAATCGTAGTTCACCCGGGCGGAGCCCATAAGGATGATTTTTTGGCCTGTGCGCTTCTGATCGCGGAATCGAGCGTGCCCATTTTCCGGAGGGAGCCCGAGAGCAGCGATCTCGAGGATGTCGAAACTGCGGTGGTCGACGTGGGGCATGAATGGGACGAGTCGAAGAGAAATTTCGATCATCATCAGTTTCCTCGTGATGCTGAACCCCTTTGTGCCCTGAGTCTTGTACTCAAGCATCTCGGACTCTACGATGAGACCCGGAAATTTTGCGATTGGCTGGAGGTGGCCGAGCAGATGGACACACGTGGGCCCAACGATACCGCGAAGTGGTTGGGCATTGAGCGCGATGCCATGGCCAAACTCAATTCGCCCATTGATATCACCCTTTTGCGACGCTTTGCCGCTTCTAACATCCATCGTCCCGACGAGCCGCTTTACGAAGTGATGAAGATGATCGGTGAGGATCTGATTGCCTTTGTCAGAGGTATGAAGGAACGGCTGGAATTCATCGGGGAGCACGCCAAGATTTGGGAGATGGCGTTTGGTTTCAAAGTGATCTTCATGCCGCGAACCGAACCCTTGCCCGAGGAAACCTCGATGGGACTCGGACGTTATGTCGAGGATCTTGGCTTGTCTGAAGAAGTGGTGGGGATGGTTTATCCGGATCGTCGGGGTGAGGGATATGGAATGTCCCGACTTGATGACGACAAGCGCCTGGAGTTCACCCGGGTGGAAGAGGAGCCCGATGTTCACTTTGCTCACAACAAAGGATTTGTGGCCAAGACATCGGCGACTGATCCCCAACGCCTCAAGGCATTGGTGGAAGCCTCTTGGATCGGTTAGATCGAGGCGAGTTGTGAAGCCAGGCGCACAGCTTCTTCAAGAGAAGTCGGACTCGCGATCCCTCTTCCGGCGATATCGAAGGCGGTTCCGTGATCGACGGAAGTGCGAACGATGGGCAGTCCAAGGGTGACATTGACTCCCAGGTCGAAGGCGAGTGTCTTGAGAGGAATGAGCCCTTGGTCGTGATAAGTGCACACATAGGCATCGACTTCGCGACGAATTGCCGGAAGGAAAGCGGTATCGGGAGAGAGCGGGCCCCGGATGTCGATTCCCTTCGCCCGGGCCTGTTCCAGAGCCGGGATGATGAGTTTGATTTCTTCGCGGCCGAAGAGTCCTCCCTCGCCAGCGTGGGGATTGAGGCCGGGCATGGCAAGTCGAGCCGGGCGTCCGCGGATGGCGCTCATCGCTTCGTGGGTGAGCATGATGACTTCGAGCATCCTCTCGGCCTCGAGCAATCCTGGGACGTCGGATAGGGCCACATGAGTGGTGACCAGAGAACAGGTAATTTCCTCCGAAGTGAGCATCATGGCGTGACGGGGAGACTGCGTTTTTTCAACCAGATATTCGGTATGGGCCGGGTAGGGGATTCCGGCCAGATGCCAGGCTTCCTTGTGGATGGGATTGGTCACGATGCCTGAGAAGCGGCCATCGAGGGCTCCGTCGACAGCCTGATCGAGGCATTGATAGGAATGAAGACCGGCCTCGGCGGAGATTTCCCCGGTGCTGATCTTGGTCTCCAAAGGATGGTCAATGACCTGTTCTTCAGAAAAGGGGAGCTCCAGTTGGTTTGCCACACTGGCCAGCAATTTCCGGCAGCCGAGAACCTTGAGGTTCTCGCAGGGGGGAGCTGCGAGAATTTTCAGAGCAAGCTCCGGCCCGACGCCTGCGGGGTCACCCTGGGTGATGACAAGTGGTGGGGTCATTGCGGGCGGGCAGTCTCCGTCGAAAATCCGGAGAGTCAAGGTCGTGGATCATTCACGGAGCCCCCTTGCTGGCGAGGGCTTTGACGGCCCGGGCCGGGGTGGCGGTGTGAAGGGTGATGAAGACTTCGCGGGTCTTGCCTCGGGAATTCCCTTTCATTCTGGAAATGGTGGCCACATGGCCGATTACGTTCCCGCACTTGTCGACGACCGGCGATCCACTGCTCCCGGGCGCCCAACGTGAGCTGACATTCATTTTGAGATGTCCGAGGGCATCGAGGGAGTCGTCGCCGCCATCGCGGTCAATGGAATTCCAGTAGAAGCGATTTACCATGCCCTTTGAAAAGTAGTCTTTTTGATCGAGCGGGCGGCTCAAGCAGAAGGCTTCATCTCCGGGGCCGACTTGATCATTGAGGGGCAGGGGAACGGTTTTGGTGTCAATTTTGACCAGAGCCGCGTCCATGTCGTCGTGATTGGCCAAAATGGCAGTGACCGGGAAGACTTTCCCCTTGTGGTCAACGGCAATCAGCCCTCCTTCACGCATTTTCTCGTTGTCGACATCAATGACGTGGGCGCAGGTCGCGATGACACCATCGTTGGTCACGGCATAGCCTCCGGCGAGGTTGATGTGCCAGTTGTCACAATGATTACAAAGATACCCCCAGCCGACCCGGTAGAGGCTTGGCCTCATTTTTTTGGCAACTTCAGCGGGTGAGAGGGCTTTTTTCCCGGGGACGGGGAGTGTGAGCGGGCGGGGCGACGGCTTGAGCAGGGCTTTCTGGATGGAGGTAATGGTCATCAATTTCTCTTCAGGGCCGAACTTCTCGACCTGTTTGAGAATCCGGCGTTGCTCGGCTTGATTTCCTGCTTTCGATTGTTCGACGATGGGAACCCCCGGTGCCTGACCAAAGGTTGGCGAAACAAGAAGGAGGGAGGCGAAAAGTGATTTCATGATCTTAAGAACGTTGGAAGTGGGAGGGTTTGTGTGTTGGAATGAGATTCATTGGAAGGATTTACTCCGGTCATCAAATCTTGGCACGGGTCCTGCATTTGCCCCTGCGAACCTGAGAGATTTTGTTTGTTGCTCAAAGGTTTGTCGATTGTGTGTGCGAAAGGGGCAGGTCTTCGGGCCTGCCCTTTTCCACGTTCGTGGATTCCGGGCCATGGCGGCTTTGGGACGATCAGCCCCCTGAAGGGCGGGCCCGGCCTTCCCGCAAGGCCTGGTAGTAGCGCTTTCTCTCGAGGATGTCGGGATTGAGGGCTTTGTTGACGAAAGGATTATTGGTTCCCCATTTGGCCCACGGACCCTGGGCCGGAACGCGGGAGAATTCGACGAACCGCCAGTGGACGGTGGCTTTATTGCCGATTTTCAGGAAATCACGGACGGCGGGCGAGATGTCGATTCCAGCCCGCGGATTCTTGGGAGGTTTGTTTCCGAAGACATACTGGTAGTCATCGGTCGTCCATGGTCCGCAGTCTTCCCACTGGGCGTAGCAGATTTTCTTGGTTTCCGAGGAGTAGATCTGGACCCACCGGCCTTTGCAGACGGTGTCTCCGGGGTCGGGCGAGTAGCGGTTCCACCAAGGAATGACCCGCGAGGCTTCGGGTTTGTGGCGAGCGTGATTGATACAGTCGTTGTATGGGAGGGCGACGTAGAAAGGATTCTGTTTGGGGACAAAGGCGGCGGGAAGGAATCCGCTTCGGGCGGCGGGACTGGGGTTGTCGTATCCGCCGTAGTTTTTCATCCAATTCTGGTCCCAAGAGGATTTGTCATTGGGCGTGGGATTATTGGGAGTCGGCTTTTCTCCGACCCAAAACACGGTCGCCGTAATGTATTTTTTCCAGGCGTAGACCGACTTCTGGGCTCTGACAGGGTCGGGTTGCTTCGAGACCACCTTGATTTTCGGACCGTTTTGCGCGAGGGCCTGGCCGAGAACGAGGATGAGGAAGATGGAGATCTTGGTGGTCACCAGCGCGAAAATAGGGGATTTTTCCCGGATTTCCAGTCTTCAGTGTTGTGACGGTCTTTGCTTGCCGTGCGGGGTCAGGGGCGTGAGAGTCGGGCCGTCACACGATGCGTTGTTTTTATTCGTCAGAATTCTACCTGGAGCTACCCAACGGACATCCCTTTCCGATGGAGAAATTCGAGGTGGCCAAAGACATGTTGGTGGGGAGCGGAGTGGTGAGCGGGGAGGATATCATCGAGGTCAGAGCCGCCGAGCCTCATGTGCTGCAGCGGGTTCACGACCGGGACTATCTTTCGAAAATTTATCACGGACAGTTGGATCGTAAGGAGCAGATTCTCCTTGGTTTGCCAGTCACTCCGAAATTGTTTGCCCGCAGTGCGACCGAGGTTGAAGCGACCCGGCAGGCTTGTCAGGCCGCGTTGGTCGACGGAGTGGCCGCTGTCCTCGCGGGGGGAACCCATCATGCCTTCAAGGGGCATGGAGAGGGTTATTGTGTCTTCAATGATATTGCCATTGCCATTCGGGATCTCCAGATCCACCGGCCGGGAATCAAGGTCATGGTGGTCGATACCGCGGCCCGGCAGGGAAATGGGACCAACAATATTCTGGCGGACGATCCCAATGTTTTCACCTATTCCATTCACGTCGGTCGTGATTATTCGCTCAACAAGGTGAATGGGTCGATGGATGTCGAAACCGTGAGATACGTGGAAGGGGAGATGTATTTGAAACAGCTTTTCAATACCCTGGCCGCGGCCCTCGATACCTTCTCACCTGACTTGGTGATCTGGATTGCGGGCGCGGATAATCACCGCAACGATCGCGGCGGTCAGATGTTACTGGATCTGAAGGACTTCATGAAGAGGGACGAAGTCATTCTGAGGGCCTTCATGAGGAACAAAATTCCCATCACTATCCTTTACGGAGGAGGCTCGAATCGTCAGGAGGAGTATACCGCCAAGATCCACCGCAACACCATCGCGACGGCGGTGAAGGTGTCGAGAGAGTTGGGACGATGAAAAGTTTTGCCATCGTGGGAGCCGGAGCGGTCGGGTGCTACTACGGGGCCCGATTGGCGGAAGCCGGGCATGACGTCCGTTTCCTTCTGAGGTCGGATTTTGACCATGTCTCGCAGCATGGAATGTCGATCAAAAGTATCCACGGTGATTTTGTCCTTCCGGAAGTCACCTGCGCCCGCACGCCGGAAGAGCTTGGCAAGGTCGATGTTGTGATCGTGGCTTGGAAGGCAACGTCGAACGATCACTACGAATCGGTCATCAGTCCCTTGCTCCACGAGGATACCGCCATTCTGACTCTCCAAAATGGGTTGGGGAACGTAGAGCAGTTGAGTTCGATCTTTGGGGCGGAACGGATTTTGGGAGCGATGTGCTTCGTATGCATCAATCGACTGGCCCCGGGGGAGATCGATCACTCGGGTGGAGGTCCGATCGCGATGGGTGAGGCTTCGCCCGGGGTGACGGAACGTCTTCGCGAGCTGGCAGGAATTTTCGAAGGGGCAAAGGTGAAGTGTGAGATTGCGCTCGATCTCGGGGAGGCTCAGTGGCGGAAGCTGGTCTGGAATATTCCATTCAACGGGCTCTGTATCACGGAGGGGGGAATTGATACCAAGGTGTTGCTGGAACTTCCTGACGGAGAGTCGAAAGTGAGGGCTCTGATGGCGGAGGTTATCGGGGCGGCCAATGCGCTCGGCTTTCCGGTTGAGGAAAGCTATGCCGACGTGCAAATGAAACGGACTTATCCGATGGGCCCTTACCGTCCCTCTAGCATGATCGACTATGCCGAAGGCCGGGAGGTCGAAGTGGAAGCGATCTGGGGCGAGCCTTTACGTCGAGCCAAGAAGGTAGGCGCGGAAGTGCCCTTGATCGAGGCCCTTCACGAAAAGATCACCGGGATGACCTGCGGTTGATCTTCAGCGGGAGCGCACCCACTCATACTCCGCGGTAATCTGATCGGTGAGCGGTTTCTGCAGGTGGTCGGGAAGGACACCCCAGGTGTAGGTTTCAATTTCGAGGTGTGCGCAGCAATCAGGGTGTTCCCTCAGATAAGAAAGGGCGGCTTCGGCGTGATCGAGGGTGGACGCGAGGGGGACGAGAGGTTCCGAATAGAGGGGAACATGGAAATGAATCCGTCCTTCGGTGGCCGTGGTCTCCCCGTCGAATTCAGGAAGATCTTTGAATCGGGTGAGAGGCTCGGTATCGAGAATGACCTGATGAAGATAGGTCGGTTCGTTGAACTGTTTGATGGCCTCGAGAGCTTCGGGGTCCTGGGGATTGAATGAGAGTGCGTTCGAAAGATGAATCTTGGAGATTCTCAAGCCGGCGTCAGTGAGCGCTTTCAACGATTGATGACAGTCGTCGAATTCAAGGGCGAAGTGGCAGGTGTCGTAGTTGATGCCGATGTGATTGCGAACGGGATCGGCGTCAAGATCCTGGTCGTCACACCAGGCGAAGAACCTCTCGAAGAAGGCGATCGTTTCCTCGGTGTTTTCAAAGTGACCGAGAGGTTCGGGTTCGAGGCCGAGATGCAGGTCTTTTCCGGTTTCCTTGGAAAGGGATTCGATGGTCAGAGCGCAGGAATAGAGGTTGGCGAAGATCAGTTCTTCGTCGGCTTGAAACTCCTTGAACGATCCGGGCAGCGTGGAAACCGAGCCCCCGGACTCAGCTGGGCACAGTCGCGCAATGATCGAGAATAGTTGTTCGGTATAGACAAGGCGGGATAGTTTGGTCCAGTCGGGCTTGTAGACATTTTCTTTGACGCTGGTGCCGTGGAACGCTCCATAGGGGAAGCCATTGATGGTGAAGACATAGCCATGGTTCTCGTTGAGCCATTCTTCGAAGCGATCCAACTCGTCGCCCTCGAGAAGATCGAGAGCCGCCTGGGCCGACAAGCGGAGTCCGATGGCAAAGTCCTGGTCCTTCGCGACCCTCTCCCTCACAGCCATGACATCGGTTTGAATGACCCGAAAGGTGTCCGCCCAGCTTTCGGCCGGATGAACATTGGTGCAGTAGGCAAGATGGTGTTGATCGCGAAACGTCACCGCGCAGTCATAGCTGACAAGAAGAGAGCCGCAAGCGGGAAGATGAAGATCAGGAAGACTTGGCTGCCGTCACGATGCGGTAGTATTCCGTCGATCCCGAGCGGCTGTAGGACCTCGAGAGAATGGCGCCCGTGCCATTGACGGTCTCGACCTCGGTCCAGGAAGACAGGTTGGTGGATCGTTCGATCCGATAAGTGAATCTCGAGTCACTCT
Source organism: Akkermansiaceae bacterium (assembly GCA_049889715.1). Classification (GTDB taxonomy): domain Bacteria; phylum Verrucomicrobiota; class Verrucomicrobiia; order Verrucomicrobiales; family Akkermansiaceae; genus SW10. The sequence continues at coordinate 96,734 of JBMHCW010000107.1, forward strand.
GCCAGCCGAGATTTACGTCGACGTCGGAAACCAAAAAGGTGATTTCGGGGGAGAAGGGTTCGTCTTCCAGGTCGATGACCGCCATTGTGGCCGGGTCGATCGAAAACTCGAGAAGGCTGGTGGATTTGTTGGTGGGGTCGTCCATCCGGATGAATCCCGAGGCTACGTTGATGAACTGTTCTCTGATCGCGATGGATGCCAGCCCACCATCGAGAAAAGCATTTGATCCCTGAAAGAAGAGTTGTAGCTGGAGGAGGGGTTGTTCGGTGTGGAATGGGAATCTGGAGAAAGAAGCTCCGTCTCCGTCGTGAAGCAAGGAGGTGAAGGAATCGATGCGGGAGGCGTCCCTGAGGTCAGTGACAACAGTGTAGGGAGGAGGAAAGGCTCCGGTGATGGGATTGGGGACGCCGCCGAAACCGGTTTCGACAAATCCTTCCCAGACGAAGCCGTCGATCGTAATCCGGATGGTCAGATTGATGTCCTGCCGGTAGTCGGTGGAGATCCGCCCGAAGGATTGATTGAAGGGGGGATCAGGTGGCGCGCTGTCATCGTATGTCATCCGGATGTCCACCGGTGTTTCCACCACCAGGTCGGGATCCTCAAATTCACCGGAAGTGGATGTGATGGCTCCCGAGGCCGTCCAGAGGACCAGCTCCCCTGACGCCGTTGCGATCAGACAACAGAGAAAGGCGAGGAATGTTTTCATGGGCCGGTCTTAAAGCTGGAAGTTGGGACACTGGGAAAGGAAGGCCTTCGGGTTTTCGAAGATGACCTTTTCAACTATGTCGGGGGCGTGATGTCGCTTCTTCATTTCGAGCGCGCACTTGATGACCGCGAGAGGGTCGGAGATTCCCCAGTCGCAGGCTGAGTTCATCCAGATTCGTTCCATTCCGAAGGTTTCGAGAATGTCGATGGCCCGGGCCGGCGAACATTTGGATTCGGGATAGAGAGTCATGCCGGCCCAGTATCCCTGATCGAGGACAAGCGGGGCGGTGTGTTCTTCGACGTGATCGATAATGACGCGATCGCGATCGACATCGGCATTGTTGAGGGCGTCGAGAATGAGTCGGGTCCCTTTGAGTTTGTCCTCGAGGTGCGGGGTATGGATGAGGATGGGGCGATCAAATTTCTTGGCGAGATCGACGTGTTCTTCGAAGATCGCGAGCTCGTTCTTGGTGTTTTTGTTGAGACCAATTTCTCCGATGCCAAGGACGTTCGGCTTGTCGATGAAATCGGGGATCAAGGACATCACCTCGCGGGCAAAAACGGGGTCTTCGGCCTCCTTGGGATTGATGCAGAGCCAACAGAAATGCTTGATGCCGAACTTGGCGGCCCGGGCCGGTTCGTATTCGGTGAGCTGACGATAGTAATCGTAGAATCCTTGGGCTGAGGCCCGGTCGTATCCGGCCCAGAAGGCCGGTTCGCAGAGTGCTTCACAACCAACCTGGGCAATGGTCTCGTAGTCCGCAGTCGTGCGGCTGACCATGTGGGCGTGCGGTTCGATATACCTCATGATGGGGTCTCCTCATTGTGCGCTCCGAACGCGAACTGGATGGTGGCTGATTCAGCGGGCTCGGTGGAATGATCGGAAAAGGCGAGATGAACCGCTTGCGCCCGGGTTGTTCCTTCCGGGGGATTCTGCATTGCTTCGAGAGCCTTCATGAATGCCGGGTGCCGGAAGTCGGCCTCGCCTTCGTGGCGGTCGACACGGTCCAAAAAGGAGGCGATTTCAAGGAGCTTGAATCGCGAGTCCATGAAGTAGAGATCCTGGATGTCCTTTTTTGTCGGCATGGGGAGATGATAGCGTGTGTTCAAAGGCTAAGCAACGCCGGTCACGTGCTCGTAGAACTCGGGATTGAGGTCGGCGAGGGGTTCCTTGAGTTTCTCAAGTTCTTCGGCCGGACCGTGGAGTTCGAGGCGATAGAGTTCGGAAAAGGTGAGAGCTTTCTCGATGCACTCTCCGACATTTTCAAGGTGCTTCAACACGCCCGCGGCTCCAACATAGGCTTCCCGGCAGAAGACCTGGTCGCCACAGACCGAAAAGTCGTAGTAGAGGCAGGTGTCTTCGGTGCTGGTGCGGGCGACAAACTCCTTCATGGTCTCCTTGAAATCATCGAGTTTTCCGGGCTGGACCTTGAAGTAGGGATTGATGCTGACGGCTTGAGAGAGTTGGCTCATGGCCTGATTGTCTAAAAGCGGGAGGGGAGCGCAAGAAGGGAGGCGGAAAATCTCTCCGGGGCAAAAGGGGGCCGGGGAGAGACTTTTCATTGGCCAGTCCACGACCCTGCCCGTAGGTTTTCTGTTAGGATATGAAACTCAAGTTTTGTGGAGCAGCAGGGACGACGACCGGGTCGCAACATCTTTTGGAAGTCAACGGACAGCGGATTCTGCTCGATTGCGGCTTGTATCAGGGGCGGAGAAAGGATGCCCACGAAGTGAACTGTTGCTTTCCGCACTTCGATCCCAAAACGATCGATCACGTGGTTCTCTCCCACGCCCACATCGATCACAGCGGGAATCTCCCGAATCTTTCGAGCAAGGGGTTCGAGGGGAATATCTACGCGACCTTTGGAACGCGGGATCTCTGCCAGATCATGTTGGCCGACTCGGCGCGGATCCAGGCATCCGATGCCGAATGGATGAACAAGCATCGGGCCAAGGACGGTCTGCCGCCCATTGAGCCGCTCTACACCCCAATCGATGCCGAGCTTTGCCTGCGTCAGTTTGTGAACGTGGGATACAACCGTAAGATGATGATCGCGAAGGGTGTTGAGCTGACCTTCATCGATGCGGGACATATTCTGGGAAGTGCCCAGATCATTCTCGATATCGAGGACGAAGAAGATGGGCAGAAGAAACGTCTTCTTTTCTCAGGCGATGTCGGGCGGGGAGACAACGATCTTCTTCGCGACCCGGTGGTCAGTGAGGATATCGATTTTGTTCTTATGGAGAGCACCTACGGAGGTCGTGAGCACGAACTGGGAACCGGTGCTGATGAGCGTGTCGCGGAGATTCTCAACAAGGCCTTGAAGCGAGGAGGCAAGGTCATCATCCCGGCCTTTGCCGTTGAGAGGACCCAACAGTTGCTCTATGTTTTACACCAGTTGTTCGAGAACGAGCAGATTCCCGAAGTCCCGGTCTTTGTGGACAGCCCGTTGGCGGTAAATGCCACCGAAATCTTCCGTCTGCATCCCGAGTGTTTCAACGAAGAGGTTTACCAGACTTTATTTGACCGGAGCAATCCCTTCGGATTCGAAGGCCTGACCCTGATCCGTTCGGTGACTCATTCCAAGGAACTCAATAGCAGTGATCGTCAGGCGATCATTATTTCCGCTTCAGGAATGTGTGAGGCGGGCCGGATTCTTCATCACTTGAAAAACGGGATCGAAGATCCCAAGAACACCATTCTCTTTGTGGGATACTGTGCTGAGAATACCTTGGGCTACCGAATTCGCGAGGGGGACGAGAAGGTGAAGATCTTTGGCTCCGAATACAAGCTGCGGGCCAACGTCGAGATCATGGATTCCTTTTCAGGTCACGCTGACCATTCGGAACTTCTCGATTACTTCGGACGCATCAAGGGGGCGAAGAAGAAGGTCTGGTTGGTCCACGGCGAGACCGGTCGTTCGCAAGCTCTTTGTGAGGCTTTGAAGGAAATCCACGATGGCGAAGTGAGCGTCGCCGAGTTGGGCCGGGAAGTGGAATTCTAAGAGATTACCACGCCCGGATGATTTCGTGGATCAAGGCTGGTCCCCGGTAGACGAAGCCGGTGTAGAGTTGGACAAGGGAGGCTCCGGCCTGTTTTTTGGCCAGGGCATCTTCGGCGGAGAAAATCCCACCGGCTCCGATGATGGGGATGTTCTTGCCGAGGCCTTGATGGAATTTGGCGATGACGTTGGTGGAATGTTGGGTGAGGGGAGCGCCCGAAAGCCCGCCTGCTTCTCCTGCGTTCCGGTGGCCCTTCACTGAATCACGTTCGATCGTGGTATTGGTAGCGATGAGGAAGTCGAGACCTCCTTCGCGAAAAACCCGTGAGAGCCCGGAGATCTGTTCATCTGAAAGGTCGGGAGCGACTTTCAAAGCGAAGGGAACATAGCGACCGGTATCCTTGTGGAGCTTCTCCTGGAGCTCTTTGAGCGTGCCGAGAAGTTCAGCGGCTGATTCCTCGGATTGAAGATCACGAAGCCCCGGAGTGTTGGGCGAGGAGAAGTTGGCCGTGATGTAGTCAGCCCAGGGATAGGCCTTCTCGAAGGCAATGGCGTAGTCGCGGTTGGCTTCTTCATTCGGAGTAACCTTGTTCTTGCCGATGTTGATGCCGACGATGCCCTTGAAGTTGGTCGAGGAGCGGGCGTTGGCGAGACCTTCGTCGATGCCGGGATTGTTAAAGCCCATGCGGTTGATGAGGGCCTTGTGTGGGGGAAGGCGGAAGAGGCGGGGCAGGTCGTTTCCAGCTTGGGGTTTCGGGGTGAGCGTGCCGACTTCGACGTGGCCGAAGCCCAGCGTGCCGAGAGCGTCGATGGTGTTGGCTTCCTTATCCAGACCCGCGGCGAGGCCAACCGGGTTGGGGAAATCGAGACCGCAGATGGAGATCGGCTTCTCCACGGGTTTGTCCGCGAGAGCCTTGAGGAGGCCGATTTTCTCTGTTCGCCTCAAACCGGCCATCGAGAGATGGTGGGCCTTTTCGGCATCCATGCGGAAGAGAATGGCGCGGGCGACAGGATAGAGAAGATTTAGCACGGGGCCTATGTGGAGGACTTGATCTGGTTAGGCAAGCCGTGGTTGAGCGAAGCGCTCGGGAAATTGCAGGGCAGGCCTTAGAAATTTGCGAATATGTCTGACAAATTGATGGCGGGCAGGCGTAATGGAACTGATGACTTTCAGATTAGGACGACGGATGTTGGGCCGCAGGGCGTTGATTGGAATGCTGGCGATTTTCGGGTCGTTGGCGGGTGCTCACGAAAAGGCCGGCAAGCCGGATCGCGGCCCCAAGCATACCGGACAGGTCTTGGTCTTCGGGGGAACAGGTTGGTATCGTCATCCGGAGACCGCTGCGATCAGCGGATGGCTGGCTCGTCTCGGGCCGGAGCTTAAGATGCAGGTCGACGTGACTGAGAATCCCAAGGATGTCGAAAAACTCCTCGATCGATACGATGTCCTTATTCTCAACAACTCGAACGAGTTGGTGAAGTTGTTCGATGAGAAGCAGCGGAAGAAAGTGGAAGACTGGTATGCCGCCGGAGGAGGAATTGTGGCTCTCCACGCTGCCTTGGTGCGGCAGACCGAGTGGGAGTGGTTGAGCAAGCTGGGTGGCTGCGATTTCAACAGCGATTCCGAGTATCTCGAGGCCAAGGTCATGGTCGATCCCAAGGCCATGGATCATCCGACGGTCAAGGGTCATGGAGAATCGTTCATGTATACGGCCGATTGGACCAATCACGATAAAAGCGTGACCGGGGTCCCGGGAATCCAGGTCTTGTTGCGGGTGGATGAATCGACATACGACCCGGTGAGGGACTATTTCAAAACCCGGGGAGGTAAGGCGATGGGAAAGGATCATCCTGTGGCGTGGATCAACACCCTGAATGACGGGCGCTTCTTCTACACCGAGCTTGGTCATGATGTGAGATCGCTGGAAACGCCCTTCGGTCGCCAGCACATCATTGAGGGAATTCGCTGGGCAGCGAGGGTTGATGCGAAGAAAGTGACCGAGTGAAATCGGGAAAGGCGCCGGGACTTTGGGATGGCCAGTTCATCCATCTTCTCGGATTGCTTGCGGGGCTGGCCTTGATGTGGAGCCATGGAGGCGATCTGGAAGGCGACGTCTTGATTGCCTTCTGGATGGCAGTGGCCGTCCCGGTCGTTCATCAGATCTACGTCTGGCTGACGTGGCGGCTGGAATTGCAATCAGCGCTGATCAGTCGGTCGATGGGTTTCACCGGTTACCTGATCGGATTCTTTGTTCTCTTCGGAGCAAGGTTTGTTTCGCTGGCGTGGCTGGGGTGGTTGGATAGAGAGAGTCTTCCGATGCCGGTTTCCTGGCGGGTGATCCTGACCGTGATCCTGGTTGTTCCGGGGATTTGGTTGATGATCAGTGTGTGGAAATACTTCGGCTTCCAGCGCGCGGCCGGGGGAGACCACTTTGAGGAGAAGTTTCGGGAGATGCCTTTGGTGAAAGAGGGGATCTTCAAATACACGAGCAACGGGATGTATCACTTCGGCTTTCTCTTGTTTTGGGCGATCGCGGTGGGGTTCGGGTCGGTGTCTGCAATCATGGTGGCGGGTTTCAGTCACGCCTATATTTGGATTCATTGGTTTGCGACCGAAAAGCCGGACCTCGAGTTTCTCCACGGCGGGAAGAAGTAAGATTCCTCTGCTTGAATCCGTTTTGATGGAGATGAAGAAAATCCTTCTGGCTGCATTGGCCTCGATTGCGATGGGAGTGCCGGCGATGGCCGAAAAGTTCGAACCTGAGTTCTATGCCTTTTTTAACGGGATGCCCCGTCTGCCGTTTGACAAGGAAGCGGAGTTTCTCAAGGAACAGGGATATGCCGGGATCAGCCAGGTGTATGCCAACGGGGTGGGCAAGAAGCTGGAGGAGCGAGTAGCCGCCTACGAGAAGGTCGGGGTCAAGGTTCTCAGTGTCTACCTTCCGGCCACGCCTGAGCCGATTAAGGAAGACGACGTCAAGGCGTTGGCCAACCGGGGAGGCATGATCGAGTTGACGGTCAACAAGATCAACCCGGAGATTGTTGAATCGATTCGGCAGACCGCGACCATGGCGGAGAAGTTAAAGATCAAGGTGGCACTCTATCCTCATGTGGGCAACGCGGTAACCACCATGCCTCAGGCCATGGATTTGATTGGCAAAGTGAATCATCCCAATCTCGGCGTGATGTTCAATCTGTGTCACTTTTTAAAAAGTGAAAAGGCGGAGGACATGGAGAAGGTTTTGGAGGCTGCCGGTGATCGCTTGTTTGCGGTCAGCACCTGTGGGGCTGATACCGGGGGCACGAACTGGGGGCAGTTGATCCAGACTTTGGACAAGGGAACCTTTCCTCAAAAGCGCCTTTTCGGGAAGCTGAAGGAGATGAAATTCAGTGGTCCGGTAGGCCTCCAGTGTTATGCCATCAAAGGCGACAAGAAAGAGAATTTGAAAGCCTCGATGGGAGCCTGGAAGAAGGTGATGAGCGGACTCTAACAGATTGGTTTTTCATCGCTTGCGGCGAGCCCGGTCACGAGGACCTGGACAACGCTGTCGACCTGATTCCCTGAGCGGTGGGAGACTCAGCCTTTTTGGATTAGGAGGATCATCGAATTAAGCTCGGGGCCACGAACTCCCACTTTCCTGGCCGCGTGTTCGAGGCCTTTCATCTCGGTTCGGTCGATGTGGCCGTCGGCAAGTGAGAAGCGAATGAGTGATTCCAGGTTGTCCCGGGGAGTGGTGGTGGCGAGTTCTTTGCCGGCCCGTTGGGTGAGTTCGACCACCTTGGCCGAACTCCAGCGATGGCGCTTGGTCCATTTGTTGAGTCGTTTCTGTTCGGAAGGGGTGATCTGTCCATCTTCAGCGACGAGCTGCCAGAGTTTGATAAACTCCAGTTCCTCCAGTTCACTTTGAGAAGGAGAATGGCCAAGAGTCTTGGCTAGATGCTTTTGGACTCCTTCGCGTTTTTGGGCGGCATTCTTCCATAGGAAGTAGAGTCCGGTCGCGACCGCGAGAACAAAGAGGGCCAGAATGATCGGTTTGCTGGAGAGGAAGGCGAGCGCCATGGTGATGAATCCCAGGACGAAGCCAATGAGCATTCCGATCCAGCCGGAAATCCGGTTGACCAGAGGGCCAATGACCGGAATGAAAATGAGAAAGCGCGTCAGGCTGGAGAAGAAAATCCCACCACCAATGGTGGCGACCAAAAGCCCGACGCCCCGAACAATCATCTTCAGGCGCGCGATATGGGCTTTGATCGACTCAAGCGCCTTGTCTCGATCTCCCGCCACCAGATGATGGAGGATGCCCTTGTCTTCGATGATACTGGAAATGATTCCCGACTTCTTTTCGGCCTGATGAGCGACGGCCTGACCATCTTCCCACTTTCCAAAGTAGGTGGCTGTCTCCGGAACCGGGAGGCCTTCGTAGGACAGACGTTCGTCGCCGAGTTGATCGTCTCCTCCTTTGGCCAGATAGAAATACTCGCTCCTCACCGAGAGTTCTTCGTTGATTCCTTTCTCCGTGAGTTGGAGCCCGGAAGGGGAGATGTCCTGTTTCTTATCGACGAATTGAATCTCCTTGGAGGCGATGGTCAGGTCGGCGAGTTGGTAAGTGTTCGGCCGGATTCTGGTGGACTCGAGACGTTTGGTGAGACCCTTGTTTCGACTGTTGTTCTGAAGGGAGGACATCCATTCCCGGCTCCAGGTGACGCCATCGTCATCCTCGTCGCGATCCCAGGCGTAAATTTCGGCCGAGCGGCGAACTTCAAGAAAACCCTGAAAAGTCTGCACGTAGTTCCCGTGCAAGATCAGGTCCTGATCCATCTTTCCGGTGTGGGAAAACAAGTTGCCGGGAGAGAGATCATCGATGGATTCCGCAGGATCGGTTGCTTTTGCCGCTTTGTAGTAATCAAAGCGATGCTCATTCTTCCAAAGCGCTCCGATGGAAGCCCCGAGCAGAACCAGCCCGAAGATCATTGGGTTCCCTTTCTTTTTTGTCTCCGCCATTCTTGCCCGAACCTTAGCGTGAGGGATTCAAGGCGGGGAGGGTAAATGTGCTCTTAAATTGGAATGGGCCGCGCTCCTTACGCGGTCAAGAGGTCCTGTTTGGGAGGCGCGAACTTGGTGAGGTTGATGCCTTCAACCGCGGCTTTGTATTCTTCGAAGCTTGGAGTTCTCCCGAGGATGGCGGAGAGGACGGCGACGGGAGTTGAAGAGAGTAGGGATTCTCCTTTCTTGCGTTCGGAGTCTTCCACGACGCGGCCCTGGAAGAGTCTTGTCGAGGTGGCCATGACGGTGTCGCCTTTGGCGGCTTTTTCCTGGTTGCCCATGCAGAGGTTGCAGCCTGGGCGTTCGAGATACATCATGTTCTCATACTCGGTGCGGGCGACGCCTTTCGGGTCGTTGTCATCGAAGACAAAGCCGGAGTATTTTTCGAGGATCCCCCAGTCACCTTCTTCCTTGAGTTCATCGATGATGTTGTAAGTCGGAGCGGCGACGACGAGTGGGGCGTTGAATTTCACTTCGCCTTGCTGGGCTTCGAGGTTGCGAAGCATCCGGGCGAGGATCTTGAGGTCGCCTTTGTGAACCATGCAGGATCCGACAAAGCCTAGGTCGACTTTCTTTTCACCGCCATAGAACGATAGCTCGCGAATGGTGTCGTGCGTGTAGCGCTTGGAGACGTCGTCGTTGTAGACGTCGGGATCGGCGATCATGGGCTCGATGATTTCATCGAGGTCGACGACGAGCTCGGCGTGATACTTGGCGTTGGCATCGGGAGTGAGCGGTGGGTTGTCGCCGGACTGCACTTCGGCGATGCGCTTGTTGGCTTTGTCGATGAGGCCTTGCAGGACGCCTTTCTCGTTGTCCATGCCCTTGTCGATCATGATCTGAATGCGGCCCTTGGCGATCTCGAGCGACTCGATGAGTGTTTCGGGTTGGGAAATGCAAATGGAGGCCTTGGCTTTCATCTCGGCAGTCCAGTCGGTGAAGGTGAAGGCCTGGTCGGCGGGAAGAGTGCCAATGTGGACTTCGATAATGCGTCCCTGGAAGACGTTGTCGCCGCCGAACTTGTCGAGCATTTGCGATTGGGTGGCGTGGACGACGTCGCGGAAGTCCATGTGATCTTTGAGGGTTCCCTTGAAGGTCACTTTGACGGACTCGGGGATGGGCATGGTCGCTTCGCCGGTGGCGAGCGCGAGAGCGACGGTTCCGGAGTCGGCTCCGAAGGCCACGCCTTTGGACATGCGGGTGTGGGAGTCGCCGCCAATGGTGATGTCCCAGTCGTCGACGGTGAGATCGTTGAGGACCTTGTGGATGACGTCGGTCATCGAGTGATACTCGCCTTCGGGATCACGCGCGGTGATCATGCCGAACTTGTTCATGAAGGACATCAGCTTGGGAATGTTGGTCTGGGCTTTCTTGTCCCAAACCGAGGCGGTGTGGCAGCCGGACTGGTAGCCCGCATCGACGATGGGGGAAATCACGGTGGCGGCCATCGCTTCGAGTTCCTGCATCGTCATGAGACCGGTGGTATCCTGCGAACCCACAACATTGACTTCGACGCGAAGGTCGGAGCCGGCGTGAAGGGTGAGGCCCGGCGTGGTGCCGACGGCGTTGCGGTTGAAGATTTTTTCGACGGCGGTGAGGCCTTGTCCTTCGTGCGAGATTTCCTTGGAAGGGGCGAAGACGACGGGCGCTTCGGTGCCGAGAGTTTTGGCGGCGAAGCTCTGGAGTTTTTTGCCGAAGACGATGGCGTAGGAACCGCCGGCCTTCATGAATTCCTTCTTCTGCGGCGTGAGGGCTTTGGAAATGTCGATGAGTTCCTTGCCGTCCTGGTAAAGTTTCTTGTCCTTCGTGTTGATGGTGAGAACGGTGCCGGTGTCGACGGAGTAAGCTTGTTCGAGGATGGGCTCGCCGTCTTCGTCGACGACGGTGTTTCCTTCGGCGTCTTTCTTTTTGACCCAGTTCTGCAGGTCGAGACCGATGCCGCCGGTGACATCGACGGTGGTGAGGAAGATGGGAGAAATGCCGTTTGTTCCGCCGACGATGGGAGCGATGTTGACAAAGGGAACGTATTCGCTCGCCTGACGACCGGTCCAGAGGGCGACGTTGTTCACGCCGGACATGCGGGAGGAGCCGACGCCCATGGTGCCTTTTTCGGCAATGAGCATGACGTTCTTGTCGGGGTGAAGGCGCTTGAGGGCTTCGATTTCCTGCTGGGCGTCGGGCGAGATGAGGCACTTCCCGTGGAGCTCGCGGTCGGAGCGGGAGTGGGCCTGGTTTCCGGGAGAGAGGAGGTCGGTCGAGATGTCTCCGGTGCCGGCGACGTAAGTGACGACCTGGATTTCTTCCTGAATTTCGGGGAGCTTGGTGAAGAACTCGGCCTCGGCGTAGCTTTCGAGGATCTCTTTGCAGACCGGGCAGCCGGCTTCGAAGGCCTTGGCGAGGCGTTCGGTGTCGGCTTCATAAAGGAAGACCTGGGTCTTGAGGACCTCAGCGGCCTGTTTGGCGATCTCGAAGTCGGTGCCATCGATGACGAGATCGAGGAGGACCTCGATGGACTTCCCGCCCTTCATGTGGGAGAGGAGTTCGAAGGCGAAAGTCGGGGAGATTTCTTCGACGACCGAGCTGCCGAGAATGATTTCCTTGAGGAAGGTGGCCTTTTCGACGGCCGCGCTCGTGGTGCCGGGGAGGGTGTTGTAGATCAGGAAATTGAGGGAATCTTTGCGGTGCTCGTTGCCGGCGTCCTTGATCTGGGAAATGATTTCGGCCACGAGCTCGCCGCTGTCGATGGGTTTTGGGTGCAGTCCCTGATCTTTACGATCTTCGATTTCCTGGATGTAGTCCGAATACAAGCTCATGATGACGTGACGAAATTAGGTTTTGGTGCGGATTTTCGGGGGATTCCCGGTGAAATTGGTCGACCGCAGAGTTTGACCGGCGGGGTTTTAGGCCGGAATTCCCGGAAGGTGAACAGCGATTTGGAACTTTTTTTGTGATTTTGTGGGTGAATGTGAGTCATTGACCCGCGGGGAGGGAGCCGATACCTCTCGGTGCGTGAAGGGAATTTTGGTTTCAGCGTCGATTCTTGGGGGTGCCTTGCTTTTTTCGGGATGTGGGAGCAGCGAAAGCGAGATTCCCGAGGCCACGGCGGAAATGGCCAAGAAGTATGAGGTATCCCAGGTCGAGCTGGCCCGGGGGCGGGGGCTTTATATGGCTCACTGTGAGCAGTGTCACGAACGAGTGGAACCGGGCAAGATTGACCCGGAGTTCTGGAGGGAAATCACCCCGCACATGGCGCTGAATGCCCGCTTGAATGACAAGGAAGAGCAAGAGCTTCTCCAGTATGTCATGGCGGCTCATGCCGAGGTTCATGGGCTGGAATAGGGGAATTTGATCGAGAACGTATGATTGAGCTGAAGAACCTGGAGCCATTTGGTCGTGGGAGTCATCGTGCGGTCTATGAGCATCCGGATTCACCGGAGCTATGCATCAAGGTGATGACCGAAAACTGGCGGGAGGCCGGGAAGAGGCAGCGTGCGCCGTGGTATGTCAAATTGTTGAGGCCCAAGTGGTATTTTCACGAGAATCTGTCGGAGCACCACTTCGCACATTTGGTGGAGCAACGGGTTGGTGAACCGGCGTGGAAATACCTTGCCCGGTGTCACGGCTTTGTGGAGACCGATCTGGGGAAGGGGTTGGTGGTCAGTCTGGTTCGTGATCACGATGGCCGGGTCTCGATGTCCCTTGCTGATTATCTCCTCGAGTTCGGGATGACCGGCGAGTGCGAAAAGGCGCTCGATTACTATTGGGAGGGGCTCAACAAGTATCTGATTTTTGCGCGAGGCCGGCCAGACAACGTGGCGGTCCAGCAGCACGAGGATGGTTCCCTGCAGATCATTGCGATTGATGCCTTCGGTTTGTCTCAGTGGATTCCGTTGGCGGAATGGATTCCGTCGGAAGGCCGGAAGAGGTTGGGATACTGGCGTGAGAAACAGGAAAGGGCCATCGCCAAAGCCCTCGAGCTTCGGAAGTCGGGCAAGCATCTCAACGACAAGCCGGTCAAGCGGTAGACAAAAAAAGACCGTCCGGTGAGGGACGGTCTTGGAAGAAAGAATCTGATGGTTCCCTGATCGCTTACTTGAAGCGGTAGTAGTTGTCGGGGTTATACATGAGGTAGACGTCCCGGGGATTGCGACGAGGCAGGAGCATGAACTTGTTGCCCTTTTCGTCGATGGAAGGAACCAGGTCGTCTTCGCCCATCAGGCTGGTCCGGGTGGGAGTGGTGGTGGTGGTCACCTTCTTTTTTGCGTCGGGGTCCTTGAGGAGCGAGGTCTCATGGATGCGTCCCACAACGTGATCGACCCACTTGACCTTGACGGCGTCGTCACCGAATTCGGTCCAGTCACCGGACTTGGTCTTTTCATACATCATCTCGATGAATTCATCGGACGTGATTCCCATCTTCTGCGAGATGGGGTCGGCAAGACGATGCCACCACTTCTTGAGGTCCTCGTAGGTTTCCTTCTGATCGGTCAGGTTCAAGCTGGAGAACATGAAGGTCTGGCTGATCTGGTGGTGAAGAATGACGGCATTGGGGTAGGCAAAGGAGCGCTCGGCAAGAGTGGTGATGCAGGCAGCCATGGAGGCGGCGAAGGATTTCACAACGACATAGACGGGGGCTTCGGAGCCTTCCATGGCTTTCAGAATGCGGTATCCCGCCATGACCGAACCGCCGGGGGAGTCATCGATGACGATGAAGATCGGCTTCTTGGGATCCTTGTTGTTGTAGAAGTTGATTCGTTCGGTGACGGCATCGGCAAGGCGTGAAGTCACGGGTCCGTTGAAGGGGATGCGGCGGTCGGAAATGACGAGGGTGCCGTCCTTCTTGAGGGGGTTGTCGAGATACTGTGGCTGGGCGTCGGCGTAGGCTTCGCGCTGCTTGCGTGCCTCGATGGCCTGGATTTCGCTCTGCAATTCGGTGGTGGCCAGAAGTGCTTTGGTCTGGAGGCTCTTGAGCTTGCTGGTGAGGTGCTCGAGCTCGAGTTTGGCGAGAGCGGCGTCCCGACCAAGGCGGGCCTTCTCGGCTTCATACTTGACCAATTCGGCCGCGTCTTTGGCGCTTTCCTTGAGGGCCTTGGTGGCCAGTTGAGCATCGAAGAGTTCCTTTTCGAGTTTCAGTCGGGCGACCGTGGCTCGCATTTCGTTGGTTTCCGCCTTGGATTTCTCGGCGGCGAGGGCGTTCAGGATGGCCAGATCGGCTTGCTCTTTCTTGGCTTTGGCAAGAGCGGGATCTTCCTTCTTGGCATCCTCTTTTTTGGGAGCTTCCTCTTTGGCGTCTTCCTTTTTGGAGTCTCCTCCTTTGGCGACTTTGTTTGGAGCATCCTTCCCAGGTTCTTTCTTCTCGGGGGCGTCCTTATTTGCCTTGTCGTTCTTGGGAGCGTCCTTTTTCTTTTGATCTTTTTTGGGAGCGTCCTTGGCGTCCGTTTTCGGCTTCTTCTCGGGCTTCTTCTTCCCCTTTTCCTCTTTGGGCTTTTGGGGATCGGCCTTGGTTTTGGCTTTTTCTTCGGTGGCCGGCTTGTCCTTCTTTTGGTCTTCAGGAGCGGCCAGCGGCTCGGCCTGGACGGCGATCGTCAAGGCGGTGGCAAGCGTCAGGGTGTTCTTGAACATAGAGTGGGGATTACGTGTGAAAGCCCCACGGTTTTCAATCTTTTAAAACGTTCTCAACGAACGCGATGGTTGGTGCGGGCCTTTTTTCGTCGGCTCAGCAGAATGAAGAGCAGGATCATGCTCAGGATGAGAATGACCGCTCCGAGGGCGACGAGTTGCTTGGCTTTGGTGGCCATGGCATCGGCTTCCACCTGGGCGCTTGGTGGCGTGGCGTCGGGAGAAAAGGCCAGGGTGATCTGGTCGTCTTCGAGGGTCAGCGAGGTGAGTTTCTTGAGCTTGGTCAGGAGCTCCGGCTCTTTTTCGGTTTCTTCGAGTTCCTGTTCAAGTTGCCCCGAAATCAGGAAGCGGGAGATCTGTTCGAATAATTCTTCCGGGATTTTTCCTTTGGATGGCGTGATCGATTCCATGTTCAGGATGAGCTTGCCGTCGGTCAGGAGAGGGGTGGCCACGAAGGTTCCGTTGAGGTTGTTTTCGCGGGCTTCGATATTGAGAGGGCCCCGGACGAACTCGGGCAGATCGCCGGTGGACCGGAACGGGTAGTGGATGATGCCTTCGATTTTCTCGGGCGTGATTTTTTCGAAGTAGAGTTGACCGCGGAAGCTCTGGAAGACTTCGAAGTGAGCGAAGGCAAGGTTGAGGTCCCCGGTGGTGAGGGTGACTTTGCTGGCGCGTTTGTTGGCGATCTCGCCATCGAAATGTCTGAGTCGATTGACGAGGGAGTTGAGATCGGCTTCCTGTCCTTCGGTTTGGGCGATGGGAGCCGGTTTGGCTTCCGTCTCGGTGAAGGTCTTGTAGGCGTCGGTTTGTTTCTTGAGGCTGTATCCGGCGGAGGCAATCAGGACGAGGATGACCACGGCCATCACGATGAGAATGAGGCAGCCGGCGAAGGGCGAGCGTGGGGCGTCTTGTTGTTGGGGAGCGTTGGAAGCGTCGGACACGGGCGGGATGTTGAACGGGCGGGAGGGAAGATTGAACTCTGAACTTTGAAATTCGTCGAGAGCTGAACTAGGGTGCCGCCGTGGCACGGATCATAGTCGGACTTTCGGGCGGGGTGGATTCCTCCGCGGCGGCAGCCTTGCTTTTGGAGCAAGGGCACGACGTCGTGGGCGGGTATATGAAGAATTGGATCAACGAGGAAGGGCTGCCCGGAGATTGTCCTTGGGAGAGCGATTTGGAGGACGCCCATGCGGTGGCGAAGAAACTGGGAATTGAATTCCGGGTGATTGATTTGATCGACCAATACCGGGAAAGAATCGTCGATTATCTGCTGGAAGGGTATCGGGACGGAGTCACGCCCAATCCTGACGTGATGTGCAATCGCGAGATGAAGTTCGGAGTGTTTCTCGACTATGCTCTTGAGCAGGGCTTCGAAGGAGTGGGGACGGGGCATTACGCCCGGAGGAGGGAGCAGGCGGATGGTTCGGCGGTGGTGCTTCGTGGAGCGGATCCCAACAAGGACCAGTCGTATTTTCTGGCCATGATGACTCAACATCAGGTGAAGCATGCCTTGTTTCCGGCGGGTGAAATGTTGAAACCGGAAGTGCGTGAGGTGGCCCGGCGTTTTGATTTGCCGACCGCGGAGAAGAAAGACTCTCAGGGGATTTGTTTCATCGGGAACATCAAGATGAGCGACTTCCTGCGGCACTATGTTCCGGATTCACCCGGCGAGATTGTCGATCTCGATGGCAAGGTGATGGGAAAGCATGATGGTTTGCATTTGTATACCCTGGGGCAGCGGAAGGGGCATGGAGTGGCGTCGCCACGTGACGGCATGGCCTACGTCGTCGTGGGGAAGAATGCAGAGAAGAATCAGCTGATTGTGGGCTGGGATGAACCGGGGTCGAACGGCCTTTATTCCACCAGGTGCACGGTGGGATCGTTGTCGTGGATCAATGAGCCGGTCACGGGTGGTCGAGCCGAAGTCCAGCCGCGGTATCGGGCCAAGTCCGAAGCAGTGCAAGTCACCGCGGTGGAAGGAGGAAAGCTGGAGCTGGAATTCACGAGAGAGCAACGGGCTCTCACGCCCGGTCAGATTTGTGCTTTTTATGAAGGAGGAAGGTTAATGGGGGGAGGCGTCTTCGAGCGAATCGGAGATGATGATTCTTGATTGGGTATTGATCTGATCGATTTTTGATTTCCTGATTATCGATTGTGCAAAATTCAGGGCTTACCTCATGGTGCCATGGTGAACAAAGACATGAGACCAATCCGTGAGCCGGGAAAGCGTGAGTGGATTTCGTTTTGGGCGCTCATCGGAATGCAGGGCACCAATGCCTTCAACGACAACTTCGCGAAGTTCATTCTGATTCCGCTCGGGGTCGGATTGGCTGCGATGGGGTTGGCGATGCAGAACCTTGAGTATGTCTTGGGTCTTCTGTTGGTTCTGCCCTTTGTCATGTTTGCGCCAACTGCGGGATGGTTGGCGGATCGGTTTCCAAAAAGCCGGATCATTCGATGGTCTTCCTGGTTCCAGATGGCGGTTTTGATGTTGATGGGGCTAGGTCTGTGGGTTGGAGCCTTTTTTGGTGAGGAATCCACCTCGCTGGCTTTGTCGCTGGTGATCTTTGCTTTTTTCCTTCTTGCCGTTCAATCGGCCCTGCTGAGCCCGGCCAAAATGGGAGTGGTGAAAGAGCTGCTGGGATCGAAGAGGCTGGGGTTTGCGAACGGAGTGTTGGAAGGCACCGTGATTTTAGCGATTCTGCTCGGACAGATCATCGGTGGCGTTTGGTTCGACAAATGGGGCCTGCAGGCAGGTCGGGGCATTTGGGAATCGGCGATGATTCCGGTCTTGTGGATTCTGATCGGCGGAGTGGTTTCGCTGGGATTGTCCCATGTCATTCAGAGAACGAAGGCAGCGGGAGCCGGTCCATTTTCAGCCAGCGTGGCCTTTCGGCATTTCGGTGACTTGATGACGGTGCGACGGGATGAACCGATGTGGCGGTGTGCCCTTGGAATTGCCTTTTTCTGGGGATTCGGAGGATTTCTCCAGCTGCTTCTGATTCAAATTGCCCAGGAGAGGAAGGGGGCTTTGGCGGGGATGGGGGTGGAGACTGCCATTCTCTGGATTCCGGTCGTGGTGGGTATCGTAGTCGGAAGTTTGTTGGCCAGCTGGATTTGTGGACGGCGCAATGAGCTCGGCCTGGTCGTGATCGGGGGAGCCCTGATGGCCATTGGCACCGGCTTGTTGGCTTTTGCCCCGGCAGGGATGTGGTCCTACCTCCTTCTTGCGATGGCCGGTTGCGGCGGGGCTCTGTTCATGGTGCCGCTCAACGCTTACCTGCAGGACCGGGCCCCTGAAGACGAACGAGGTCTGGTCATTTCGGCATCGAATCTCTGCAACAACCTGGCGGGCGTCTTCGCGGTCGTCCTGCAGATGGGCCTGAAGATGGCTCAGGTCCCGTCGTGGATGCAGTTTCTCTTGGTTGCTGTGGTCTGTGCCTGGGCCACGATTCACATCATGCGCCTTCTGCCCAAGGATTTCGTGAGGCTCCTGGTCCTGGGGATGTTTCGTTCGGTTTACAAAATTCGTGCGATCGATCACGAGCGGATTCCCGCCAAAGGAGGGGTCTTGCTGGTGGCCAACCACATGACTTACATCGATGCCTTCGTGTTGTCTGCCGCCTGCCCACGGCCGATTCGTTTCCTGATGTTCGCGGATTGTTTCGAGAACAAGTGGATTGGGCGGGGAGCCCGTTTGTTTGACACGGTGCCCATTTCATCGACGAGGGCGCGGGATGCCATCCGGGTGGCCAGTGAGGCCCTTGAAGAAGGAGCCGTGGTGTGTGTCTTTCCGGAAGGACAGCTTTCGAGAACGGGCGGACTCAGTGAGTTGAAGCGGGGCTATCAGATGATCGCACGCAAATCGGGAAGTCCGGTGGTGCCGGCGTATATGGATGGACTCTGGGGATCGATCTGGTCGTTTTCGGAGGGGAATTTCCTGAAGAAGTTTCCCCGGACCCTGAGGTATGGGGTATCGGTGGCTTTTGGGGACCCGATGGAGGCCGGAGATGATCTGGGAGCGGTGTTCCGCCAACTTTCCTCGGTCACCTCGGCCGAGCGGGAAAAGCAGTTGTTCGCGAAGAAGAACCGGGATCCCAAGTTGTTGGGCGATCTTCCCCGGGGATGGGCGTCGATGAAGGATCGTTGTTGGAGCGAAGACCGGAATGGCCGATCGATGCGGGAGAATGCGATGCAGCTTGGACAGGTCAACCTGGCCAGTCATCGTTCGCGGATGTTGGTGGAATGGATTCCCGGCGATGAAATGAGCGGGATTCTCGGGATTCTCTGGCCGCTGGGGCTGGGAGCGGAAGTGTGCTTGATTGAAGAACCGACAGAGGCGGAGATTCTCGCCAAGGTCTCTCAGCTCAATCTTGATGTCGTGGCCTTGCGGTCAAGGACCGGAAGAGAGGGGCTGGTGGATCAACTGGCCGGGTTGAAGGTGCCGGTCTGGATTTTTGATGAGAATGGATTCAGCGATGGAAAGTCCTTTGGCTGTCTGGTCCGGGACAAGAGAGTGGTCAGCTATTCCCTGCCGCACCCCGATTACGAAACGTCGACCCAGATGCCTCAAAGCGGTTGGAAGGAAGGAACCCGCGGGAAATTGTTGCCGGGCCGTTCACAGGATCAATTTGAACCTCTGGACGAGGAAGGCTTCTTGTCGAACTCAGTTACGGGTTGACTGGCAGGTTGGGAGGGTATTGGTTCCCGCCATGCAAGAGAGCGATCAGGAAACTGAAGTCGTTGAAGAAATTCCGGGCGGCGAAGACGCCGTGGAAGAGGTTGAGGCTTCTGAAGCTGATGGTGAATCCGTTGAGGTTGAGGAACCCGAGGTGGAAGAGCCGTTGACCCCGGAGGCCGAAGCGGCCAAATGGAAGGAAGCGGCGATTCGGACGGCCGCTGATTTGGATAACTACCGCAAGCGAATGGCTCGCGAGCGGGCCGAGGATTTGCGCTATGCCAAAAGCGGATTGATTGAGGAGCTGCTCCCGGTGTTCGACAATTTCGCGATGGGATTGCAAATGGCCGAGCAGGATCAGGATTCCATGATCTACAAGGGGATGGCGATGGTGAAGGGACAGCTGGATGACTTTCTGGAAGCCCAGGGACTCAAGGAGGTGGCCAGCGAAGGTGTGTTTGACCCAAATTTCCACGAGGCCGTGGCGGAGGAAGAAAAGGAAGGAGCCGAACCCGGTGAGATTCTTTTTGTGAAGCGCAAGGGATACATGTTGCACGACCGTCTTTTGCGGGCTGCTGCCGTGATTGTCGCCAAGGGGCCGGAGGCCGAACCTGAAGCTCAGGAGGAAGAGTGATGGCCCAGCGGGATTATTACGAAGTGCTGGGAGTCTCCAAGGATGCGTCCCAAGCCGAAATCAAAAAGGCCTATCGCAAGGCTGCGGTGCAGCATCATCCGGACAAGAATCCTGATGATCCCAAGGCCGAGGAGAAATTCAAGGAGCTGGGGCAGGCCTATGAAGTGATCGGCGACGAGGAAAAGCGCGCTGCTTACGATCGATATGGACACGCGGCTTTCGAAGGAGGTGGCGGAGGTCGTCGGGGTGGTGGTTTCCACGACCCGATGGATATCTTTAGCCAGGTCTTCGGAACAGACGGCGGCGGCATTTTCGATGACCTCTTCGGAGGCGGTGGCCGGCGTCGTGAT
>JBMHCW010000108.1:0-24350 GCA_049889715.1 Akkermansiaceae bacterium
CAACTCACGCTCGACGATCCTCCCCCGCTTGTGCATGCAGAGAACAGGACAACAGGAAGAAAAAGTAAGAACAACCTCTGCATTGCTGGAAGATGGACCTTTCACATCCGCACTGTCTAGTCTGGAGTTCCCGAGCGCTCAAACTCGCCGGCACCACACATGGCTTCGTTTTGGAAGGCCGCACGAGGACATCAATTTTCGCAATCCCAACCAAGCTTATAAGGGGTCTTGGCCGCAGATGAGGAGCAATCCGCGACCTTCTCTCTGGGCAGTCCGAAACGCGCCCTCTAATCGCTCCATACAATCGCTCCGAAATCGAGGCTTTTGCTTGAGAATCCCGCTCCGAGTCGAAATCACCTGAAGCATCATCTCCACAACTTGACTCTTTAAAATCGAGCCATCATGAACGTCGACCTGCTCAGGAATCACCTTCCATCTCTTCAGCTCGCTGATCTGATCATGGCTAAAACCAGTCAGATAATCGTTCTTTTCCGGGTTCCTGCAGAAAGGAGCGCCATCAGCATGAAGATACAATTCCAGCATCACAATCCATTGTCTGGCCTCTTTCCCATGGCGGGTCTGCCCGTTTGGGTGTTGGACTTGAATTGAAGAACCACCTTCAACAGATCACTCAGTTGAATCACTCCCCCCAATTGCGAATTCTTCGTTTCCTTCCTCCGTACTCCAATAGCCGCACCAAACCCAACAAGACACGCAACAACGATCACCTCTCCAAGACGAGCACCTCCGCCAGCGTCCTCAAAGAAGAGCCGGGCGCACACCCACGAACATGCGGCACCAACTCCGCCAGCGAGAAGACCGGCGATCCATGGGCTCTGGAAGAATGATGCTTTCATATGAACTGATGACAAGATGTGGTTTGGGAGGCTGGTTGTATTTATATGCGCAAACCTTCGAGGCGTGGAAGCCGCTATACATTGCTCATCCTAGTAAATCCCGGGCGACTCCTGCGCAACATCAATCCTCCGGTGGAGCCTCCACCCCGCACGACTCACACCAAAGAAATGACGTTTCCTCTCCGCTGTTCTGAAGGCTTGCTTCCTCTCATCCGGCGTGTGAATCTCCGCCCGCAAAGTTGGGGCTGTAGCTCAGTTGGTTAGAGCAGAGGACTCATAATCCTTTGGTCCAGGGTTCAAGTCCCTGCGGCCCTACTACTTTCAAATCCCGTCAACACGGGAGCTATTGTGGCTTTCCCATGTAGAGCACCTTGGAACCGGCATCCAGCAAAGCATTGCCGTTGGTGAGGAAGTCCATCCCGAGAATGCCATCCACCGGGCGCCCTCGTCCGTCCCGGAAGTATTTGCGGACCGGGCCCAGAGGAGCTACCGACAAATCAAAGACTGCAACATTGACTTCACCAAAGGTCAGGTTGTGAAGTCGCGCGTAGCGAAGGGCGACTCGATCCCCCGAGGCATCGATCATTCGCGAATTGCTCTCCCGACTCGGGAGATTGAATCGATCGAAACTCTCCGCCGCCATCACCGAAACCTCGGCACCGGTATCCACAACCCAACTCACCGGTTGACCATTCAGCCGCCCCTTGAGGATCAGGTGAGGTAAGCGACCGGCTGTGCCCAATTTAAGAATCTTCTCCCCCAAGGGAGGATGAATGCCCAGTTTTCCCACCTCACTTCCCCGACGGACCACGGCATTGGCTCCCGGGACCCACATTCGGCCGTCAGGAATATCAATCAAAGCACCGGTTGCCGAGAGAGCGTCAAGCCCCACCTGACCGGCATAACTGCTCGTCGAGGTCTTCTTTCCTTCATCCGGCGCAATGGTGAAGGCAAATTGAGGAGCTACCATCGGCCCGATTTGCAAGGCCCCGAAGCCACGACTGCTGTGAATCTCACGACCAAGCGCACCCCGGGTGATGATCTTCACCGAGTCATCGAGGACCAGACCGGTCTTGCGAGCCAAATTCTCCCCCACATCCGTCCGGTTCGCCCCCGAATCAATGAGGAAATGAAGTGGCTCCCCATTCACCAAAAAGACCCCGGAATAGCGGTGGTCCCCAGGGATCTTACCGAGCGGAACTGATTCGTATCCAAGGCTCGAAAGAGTCTTGGCCCGGCTAATTCCTCCCCCGGTTGGAACGCTGCCGCACTGTGTAAGAAAAAGACAGGCCAGCAGGGCTGCAGCCACATTGAAGAGAGGGCGTTTCACAAAGATTTTGATACCATAGATGATCTTCCCTCTTCCGCAATCTCTTACCATGAGGGCCCCACTTCCCAGACCTCGAGCATTTCATCGGGACAGTCATCCAAAAACCGGGAAGGTCTGGTCACGATGTCACCCGAATAACTCTTCGGATTGATCTGAGGATAAGTGAGATAGAGCTGATCCTTGGACCGGGTCAGGGCAACGTAAAACAAGCGCCTTTCCTCCTCGAACATATCGAAGTCCTCCGCTTCAAGAACCCGGCCATTCGGAAACATGCCATCCGTCATCCAGATGAGAAAGACCACCTTCCACTCCAGGCCCTTCGCCTGATGCACCGATGATAGGACTATCTTCTCCTGGTCCTTGCTGTCCTCCCCACTGCCGGGATCCCCATCGACCGAACTCATCAGGGAGAGCTGGCCCAACAGCTCGAGAATGTCATCGAAGTCCTCGGAATACAGCGCCAGCTGTTCAATATCCTGACGCCGGTGTTCATAGTTCTCAAAACTCACCCGCATGAACTCGTCATACACTCCCTCCACCACACTGGTGATCATCTCGAAGGGTCGGGCAAACTCACCGCCGGGGGCCAATTCATCCAGCGTGTAACAAACCTGCTCCCAATCGTTCTTCGCCTTGGCCGGAACCGGAAATCCGATCATCTGATCCGAAAAACTTTTGGGTGGATTTTCTGAATGAGAAAGGCCGGTCTTGAGCCAGGCCCGCCAGAGTTTGGCGGCCGTCGCCGCCCCGACCCCGGGGAGCAACATGCAAAAGCGCTTGAAGCTGACTTCGTCCTTCCGGTTGACCACGAATCTCAAAAACGCCGCGACATCCTTGATGTGCGCTTGCTCGAAAAACCGCAAGCCACTGGTGATTTCAAAGGGCAGCCCGCAGGAAGTCAGCTCCATTTGCACCTCGAGGCTTTGATGATGAGCCCGATAGAGGACCGCAATCTCATTCAATTCAATCCCCTCTCCCTGCAACTCCCCGATCCGCTGTGAAATGAACTCCGCCTGGGCCCGGGGATCCTCCACCGCCACCAAGGCAGGCGTCATGCTTCCCGGAGGACGAAAAGCCTGCAGGCTTTTTTTGAACTGCTTCACGTTCGCCGCAATCGCGGCATTGGAAAGAGTCAACACCTCGGGAACACTCCGGTAATTGGTCTCGATCTTGAAGACCTTGGCTTCCGGGTATCGGTCTGGGAACGAAAGGATGTTGTCCATGTCCGCGCCCCTCCAGGAATAGATCGACTGAGCATCGTCCCCGACCACCATCACCGAATTTCTCGGCAGCGCCAACAGGTGAATCAATTCACTCTGGACCGAATTCGTATCCTGATACTCATCGACGAGAAGATACTGGAACCGCTGTTGATAGAGCTCGAGAAGATCCTCGTTTTCCTGAAACAACTTCAACGGCAGAAGCAAAAGATCATCAAAATCGACCGAATTCGTCTCCAGCTTCCGTTCGGTATACTTCTGCCAAACCAAGGCAATTTCCTCCGCCCATTCTTCAAAGTACGGGTATCGATATTCGAGAACCTCCGCCAATGAAGTCTTCGTGTTCTCGCAAAGAGAGAATATCGAAATCAAGACATCGGCCTTTGGAAACTTCCGCTGCTTGGTATCGATCTTACAATCTGCGATGACAGCAGTCATCATCGACTTCTGATCATCGCGATCCATGATCGAAAACGATCGAGTCAACCCAACCTCCTCGGCATGCCTTCTTAGAATCCGATTCCCGATGGAATGAAAGGTCCCGCTCCAAAGCTCGCTGAGATCCCGCGGAATTAATTCCCGGACCCGCTCCATCATCTCACGGGCAGCCTTATTGGTGAAGGTGAGGAGCAATAGATTCCTGGGATCGATCCCCTGATCGAGAAGATAAGCCACCCTGTAAGTCAGTGTCCTCGTCTTCCCCGACCCCGCGCCGGCGATCACCAGGGCTGGCCCCGGAGGAGAACTAACCGCAGCAAACTGCTGCTCATTGAGCTCAGCTTCATAATCAATCCCGGACGAGGCTTCCCTCGATTTGGAATTGAGCTGATACTGCCGGGCCATCGCTACTTGGAATCAACCTCGTCCACATGCTTGAGATAGCGAACATATTCGTCCTTCACTTTTGGCATGAGGATATACATCGCGATCACGTTAGGAACGGACATCGCAAAAATCATGGCATCGGAGAAGTCGAAGACCTTTTGCATACTCAGGGAGGCCCCGAGGACCACAAAGAGACAGAAGATCACTTTGTAAATCAACTCGGCCTTGGCGCTGTGCCCGAAGAGATGAGACCAAGCCTGAACTCCGTAGTAGGACCATGAAATCATGGTCGAAAACGCAAAGAGAATGACCGCGATGGTGAGAATGACCGGGAACCAGCCAATCACGGATTCAAAGGCCGCCGAGGTAATCCCCACTCCCGCAAGATCCGGGTCATTGTATGTTCCGGCCATGATGATCACCAGAGCGGTGGTGGTGCACACGACGATGGTATCAATGAAAGGTTCGAGCAGAGCCACGATTCCTTCACTGGCCGCATATTTCGTCTTGGCGGCAGAGTGAGCAATGGCTGCCGAGCCAATGCCGGCTTCGTTCGAGAAGGTCGCCCGCTTCATTCCCTGGATCATCACTCCGATAATTCCTCCGCCCACCGCAGCAGGAGCAAAAGCTCCCTTGAAGATCAGACCGAAGGCCTCACCAACCTGCCCAAAGTTGACCGCGATCACGAACAAGCCGGCAAGCATGTAAATTCCGCACATGAAGGGAACAAGAGCTGCGGTCACTGACGCAATACTCTTAATGCCACCGATGATGACCAAGGCAACGGCCGCTCCAAGAATGACTCCGAAGGCCCAGCGATTCTGACCAAGGAAAGAATCGTCCCCGAGAACGCCCACCAACTGCTCGCAGGCCTGGTTCGCCTGAACCATGTTGCCTCCACCGAAAGAGCCACCGATACAAAGGAAGGCAAAGACTCCGGCCAGAATCACCCCTAGCTGCGCCATGCCCTTTTCGGCAAAACCCTTTTTGAGATACTGCATCGGACCACCGTAGACCTTGCCATTTTCGATCGTGCGATACTTCACCCCGAGAGTGCATTCACAGAATTTGGAGGTCATGCCGAAGAAGCCGACCAGAATCATCCAGAAGGTCGCCCCGGGACCTCCGATGCTCACCGCAATGGCCACCCCAGCAATATTGCCGAGGCCCACGGTGCCGGACAACGCGGCACAAAGTGCCTGGAAGTGAGTAATCTCGCCCGGGTCGGACTCCGAGCTATACTTGCCCCGAATGGTCCGGCCAGCCAACCGCCAGGAGCGGAAATTTAAAAACTTGAAGTAAATCGTGATAATCACCGCAGCCACTCCAAGCCAGACCACAACGAGTGGTAACTTGACGGGATTTCCTTCGGAGTCCTTGGCGACTTCAATCCCGTAAAAAACTTTTCCGGTCACTTCATCGAGATAAGGCCCGATGTTCTGGTCAACCCATTTGTCGGGAGCCTCGGAGAAGGTCACCTTCTTTTCCACTTCGCCGGGAGCCATTCCGGCATCTTCTTTTTCTTCCTCTTCCTCGGATGATGGGGCGTCATCGTTCCCTGCTGGCTGGCCTTCCACACTTTCGGGCACAACAGGAGGACTGCTCTTACCGCTCTCGTCCTGGGCCAGGCCCACCCCGAGAAACACCATCAAAACAGAACCAACTAACAGCAAGGTTTTACGCATGACCCGCGCACTCTGGGTGAATCGCCACGGGCCGACAAGGGAGAATCCAACCTTCCGGTTCATCAGGGACAAAAAAATCCCGACCGGAGCAAAGCCCGATCGGGATTCGAAAATTCCAACTGCCGGTTATGGCATGAGGTTCACGGCGCGAGCACGCTTGATCTCGCGGGTGATGGCCCGGTGCATCTTGGCGGAAACGCCAGTGACCTTGCGGGGAAGAATCCGGCCAGTCTCGGTGGTGAACTTGGCCAGAATTTCAGGATTGTGATAACTGATCTTCTCAAAAGGCAGGTCGAGACGCTTGGTGGTCATCGACTTGTTGTGCTTACGGAAATTGATCCGGCGCTGGATGGTCTTGGGCTCAGACATAATGAAATTGAGTAAAACTTGGTAGATTAGCGGAGTTCGCGATGAAGGGTCCGGCGGTTGAGGAAGGGATTGAATTTCATCTTCTCAAGACGGCCGGGAGTATTCAGGCTCTTTTTGTTGCGAGTGCTGGTGTAACGGGAAGTTGGCTTGCCTTCGGCCTTGGCCTCGGTGCACTCCAGAATAATGATGTCGCGTGGCATAATCTTGAAAAGTCGGAATTCGGGACGCGGAAGCTATGAAAATTCTTAGCATCGTCAAGGGAAAAGAGAGGAAAGTTCGGGAATGTTGAGCATTCAAAAAAATCGTTGATTTTACGGGCCTTCGCGGACATCCTCAGCCCCGTTGAAGGTCATGGTCGTTGTTTTCGTCCCTGCCGTCTTTCGCTTCTGAGAGATCCCCGACCTTGCTGCACTCTAGCAATGGTGATGGGCAGACTGATCGTGGGGCCTCCGATGACCCTCTTCCTGGCGGACCTCCGTTTCTTCCGATCGATTTCTTTTCCGATCCAGAGCGGAATCGCCCGAATCCCCTCATTTTCATTTACACCAATCTATGATCCCTCCTGATTCCGATTCCGCGGGCACCAGCTCGCGCCATTCGAACTCGTCCGGAAATGACTCCCAGGGAGGCGGCCGGCGTCGAAACCGTAACCGCAACCGGAATCGCAACCGGAACCGAAATCGCGGCGATGGTGAAGGACGCAAGCAAGGCCGGGTCCGCGGCTACGGTCCACGTGAGGACGGCAGAGAGCGCAAACCTTTTGAATTCACCGGAGACCCGGTCGACGTCGACGGGCTCTTCGAAATGGCGCCCAAAGGCTTTGGCTTCCTCCGCAAACCCGATCAGGATTTCGAACAGGCAAAGGAAGATGTCTTCGTTCCCCCCGATCTCACTCGCAAACATGGTTTGCGCCCCGGTGTGTGGATCAAAGGTGTTGCCCGAGACAGCACCCGGGGACTCCAGATGATCGAAATCACCGGAATCAATGGAATGGATCCAGGTGATGCCCGCAAGCTTCCCGCCTTTGAGGAACTGAAAGCGGTCAATCCTTCCAAACTGATCGGCTTCGAAACCGAATCGGATCGCTACACCACCCGCGTCGTCGATCTCATGGCTCCCGTGGGTCGCGGCCAAAGGGGACTCATCGTCTCTCCTCCGCGTTCCGGTAAGACCACCCTGCTCCTGCATATGGCGCAAGCAGTGCAGGAACGTCATGAAGAACATCTTCACCTCATCATTCTTCTGGTCGATGAACGCCCCGAAGAGGTCACGGAATTCCGCCGCCAACTTCCCGATGCGGAAATCTATGCCAGCTCGAACGACGAGTCGCCGCGCAACCACTGCCGCCTCGCGGAACTCTGCGTCGAGCGTGCCAAACGTCTTGTCGAAGCCGGAAAACACGTATTCATCCTGATGGATTCCATCACGCGCCTGGCCAGAGCCTACAACAACAATATGGGAGGCGGAAAATCGGGACGCGGACGTGGGTATCAGTCCGGAGGAATCGTGGCGGGAGCGCTTGAAATGCCCCGTCGATTGTTCGCCGCCGCCCGCAATACCCGCGAGGCCGGCTCCCTGACTATCATTGCTACCGCACTGGTTCAGACTAATTCCAAGGCCGATGAAGCCATTTTTCAGGAATTCAAGGGAACCGGCAACATGGAACTCGTTCTCGACCGACGCATCGCCGAACACTACGTGTATCCGGCCGCCGATATCTTTAAATCGGGGACCCGGCGTGAAGAGTTACTCCTTCCCGAAATGACCCTGAAGAAGCTCTACATGGTCCGACGGGGATTGGCCGGCCACAAGCCAATCGAAGCGATGGAGCGCCTTCTCTTCTTTATGCGGAAGTTCCCCAGCAACGCCCAGATGTTGCTCGAAATCAAAGGGTGATTTTCCTGCCGAAAGAGGTAGCGACTGCCCTCTTTCACTGCTATGATCTAGGTAAGGTATTTTTTTACCTGAACTTCATTATGCAGACGAAAAACGTAAACCCCAACATTACCGTGACCGTGCGTCACGAAGAAGTCACTGACTCACTCCGCGAGTATGCCGTCAGTAAGATCAGCGGCATCCATTTGGACTACCCGAAAATCATCGAGGCCAAAGCCATCCTTGATGTCCAGGGCGAGCGCCGCCACAAGGCCGAGATCATTCTATTTTGTGCCAACCACATCGTCATCGATGCCTCTTCGGAAACCGATGACATGTATAAAAGCATCGACTTCACCATCGACAAAATCACCCGCCGCATGCGGAAGCATAAAACCCGCCTCTTGAAACGACGCACTCGCCGGGGCGAGGAAAGTATCCGCTATCTCGATGAGCGGGCCTATGAAGCAGACTTCCTTGATAAACTGCCTGAGGAAGTCCTTGAAGAACCCGAACCATTTTATGTTCACAAGGAATCGATGAGCCTGCGCCGCCTTTTCAAGGAAGAGGCCATCATGGAACTCGACCTCACTGAGCGTCCTTTCGTGATCTTCGAAAATGCCCGCCGCGATGTCACCTCGATCGTTTGGCGAAAGAAGGACGGCGACTACGGCATGGTCGATCTTCCATCGAGTTAAAGACTGGCTTCAACACCTTCAAACCGGGCCCGATCATCGGGTCCGGTTTTTTTATCACCTCAACTCCACTTCCAGGTGATCTCCACCTCGATCTCCGGATGAACACTATGTCGGACCGGGCAATTCAACCCGGCTTCCTTAATCACCCTGGCATCCGGATGTTCCTCGGCAATCGGCATTTCAATCTCAAGAACCAGCCTGCTGATACGCCTGGGAAGATCCGCCGCCATGTGCTTTTCAATCGAAAGCGACATCCCCTTCAAATCAACCTCTCGTTGCTGAGCCGCAATCCCCATGATGGTTGCCATACACGAAGCATAGGCCGTCGCGACGAGGTCTGTTGGTGAGAAACTCTCTCCCCGACCTTGATTGTCCACCGGAGCATCGGTCGAAAGCATATTGCCGGAAGGAACATGACGGGCGTTGCAGCGAAGCTGCCCCTCGTAATCGATTTCAATTCGTACCATCGTCTTCTTCAGTTGTTAAAGTTGGATCGTCATCGAGCTCGGTTTCCTCTTCAGGCTCACGAGACAAAACCACCCGGAAACCATTGGTCTCATCTCGCAGTCCCACATTAGGCCAACGAAGTCGTGACTCGAGGTGATCTTCGCTAAAGCTCTTCCAACTCGACCCCCGGAGCAAGCCCCTCCCCTTATAATCATCCGAGACCCATTCGCGCACATTTCCGGCGAGATCAAAAATCCCCAAAAAGTTGGCCGGGAAACTTCCCACAGGTGCCAAGCCCGGGAAGCCGTCATCGTAATCACTGATGGATCGGTCACTCGAGATCTCATCCTTGGCGGCCGATGCATCCGCAAAATTCCCGGCCCTCTCCGGAGGTGGCCATTCGTATCCCCAAGGATACTTCCCCTGATTTTCAATCAGGAGCTCCCTCGTCTCAGGTCGATCGCCGGTCTCCTGAAGATCCACCATCCGGCTCCACTCTTCATCGGTCGGCAGACGATAGCGAAAATCCTTTTTAATACTCCCCTTTTCCTGCTCGAGATTGGTCAGCCAATCGCAAAATGCCTCAGCTTCCTCTTTGGTGACACCGCCGACCGGTACGTTGGGATCACTCGACAAAATGACTTCTCCGGTGGGAATCTTTTCAGCCTTCAGGTATTTCCGATAGTCTCCTGTTCTCGTCTCACAGGCTGCCACCATCAACTCGTCTCCCACCGGGACAAGATTCATCTTCAAGCTATTGGTCCAGGGAACCCCCATGATGAGCCCTTGGTTATCCTCAAGCAGGTAGTGTTTCTCAATGATACCACCGTCCGTGAGATACCCGTTCCCTGTCTCGGTTTTGTGCCCCTCCAGTTCGACCGTCCACTCGATCCACCCTGGCCGGGCTTCGATCTCCAACGGAGTCACCTCAACCCTACCGTCGGAGAGATAAACCACCGCTCCGGGTGGAGTCGACTCGATCTTCATCACTCCATACGGAATGAATCGCACCACGCAATGAAACGGCCTTAGAACCTTTCCTCCCCTCTTGGCCTGCCCGGGAATCTTATTCTCCGGAAAGGTCAGGTCATACTTGGCAATGATCTCCCGGTTCCTCTCACGATTTTCTTCCGAGTAATCCTCGAAATAGCCTTCATCGATGCATTTCTTCATCAACCAATTGGCGTACTGATTCGCCCATTCCTCACTTACCAGAACAATCTCATCGCCGTCGTAGCGCATCTTGTTGGGATTCAATTTCTCATGACCATCCTTCTGGAAGATTTTCCAATCCCGCAGGAGGACATGCTTTTTGGACTGGTGACGATCACCATCAGGACGGTAGGACCCGGACAAGGCATCCACCCATTCTTCGTTGACCATTGGAGGCGAAAACAGATTGAGATCCTTCTCGATCACCACGACTTGGGTGCCGTCTTCGTCATCCTCAATGATTTCATCAACGCGAACGTCGCGGTATCCCGGAGCCGTCAAGACCAACTTGAGGCTCGTCTTGTTGGCGACATTGGCAATCGTCGTCGGTGTAATTGCAATGAAGCCGCCCTCATCATCTCGCACCACAGCTCCAGGGGGATTGGTGAGAATCTTGACCGAGACAAATCTCACAGGGAGAGGCTCCAGCTTTCCTTCAATGACATGGGTTCCCCAGGTTTTCTCAATCCAGATCTGACTCCCGAATAAAGCGATCATCGCCAAGACAACAGCCGCTCTCTTGGCCCATGGCGGAACCTTGGGAGCCCGCCCTTTTCCCTTCATCAGGCGGGAAAGAGCATCAGCAAGATCCCGCCCTGAAGTGATCTTGCGCTTGGCAAGCCGGGGGTCGCACATGTCGCAGATCAGCCGGTTGAGCCTGATCCACTTCTTGCGGTCCTCGTCTTCCGGCCCGCCTTCAGGCAGCTCCGGAAATTGCAGACGATCCATCCCGGTCGCCATTTCATAAAGAACCTTCCCCAGACTGTAGAGGTCCGCCTCCTGGGAACCGGGCCCCTCCGGAGGAACGAACCCTTCGGTTCCCACAAAGGTGCGCTGATCCTTGGCGGCCACCAAGCCGATGTCCGCCAACTTGGCCTTCCCCTCGACAAAGATGACATTGGACGGCTTGACGTCACGATGAGTCAGGCCCCGCTGATGGAGTTCGTCCAGAGCCTCGGCCAGGCGCAATCCCGTCTCGATACAAAAATCTGTTTCAAGGGGAGCCCCACCGGCTCGTTTCATGTCCGTCCGGAGAGTCCGCGGCTCGTATTCCACCGGGTTGATTTCGCCCTCGGAGAAGGCGTCATCTCCGAGCTCCATGACATAGTAGTAGAATGCCGAATCACCATCATAGCGCCCGACATGCAGAATGTTCACGAACCCGCGGTGATCCCGCGAAATTGGCTCGAATCTCAAAATCCCCTCGAATTCCCGCTCGAAAGTCCGATCATCGGAAAAATCCTCCCGATAGACCACCTTGACCGCCCGCATTGCCCCGGTCACGCCGCGGGCCAACCAAACCTCGCCGTAAGCTCCTCCGCCGATTTTGCGAAGAACCTCGTGGTCGGGGATCAGTGGATCCGGCCTAATCTTCCTTTGCATCCTTTTCGAGCTTCGCCAACTCCTTCTTCAGCACGGAGCCGACACGGTGTTTGGCGAGATACACTTGGGCCATACTGACCCCAAGCTGCTCCTGCACCTTTTTGGCATCCCACTGTTTGATGACGTAATAGTCAAAAATCTGATACTGCTTGGGCGAAACCTGGGCCTTCACCTTGGTCAGAGCCATATCGGCCACATTCTTCTTCCACTCGACATCCCACATCCGCTCCAGCACATCTCCTTTGGGATCCTCGAATCGCTCGATAATTGCCGTCTTCCGGTCGTCCTCCCAACCTCCACCCGGCATGGCGGTGTCCTTCTTCCGCTTCCGGAACTGATCATTGATGCGCCAACGGGTCATGTTCATCAGCCAGGTCTTGAAGGATCCCTGATTGGGATCGTAAAGATTCTTTTTACTCTGCTTGGCAATCGAGAGAATGGTTTCCTGCACAGTATCGAATGCTTCATCGTGACGGAGACCGGCTTTGATCCCCACCGAATAGATAAGCTTCCAGTATGTCTGGTAGAACTCATCCCAGGTCCGCTGGTCCTCCCAGTTTTCAAGACGGGCAATCAGGCTCTTCCGGGTCTTGGCATACCCCTTCGAAAGGTCCACTTCCTTCTCTTCGCCGTCCTTCTTGGTTGCCCCTTTGTCCTTACCTTTCGTTGCCATTGGACTCACTATAGAACACCTTTACCGAGGTGAAAGGTTTTCCTTTCAGGTTGATTGTTAGGATTGCTTAAAGAAGCGCTTCATGCTCCAAAGACCTCCGACAAAATCCCCTCCAACTGTTCCCGGTCAATTTCACAGAATTGATTTTTCTCGGTGGAATCGACGTCCAGCACCCCGATCAGCGCCCTAGAACGGTTCCTCACCGGAACGACAATTTCG
Organism: Akkermansiaceae bacterium; assembly: GCA_049889715.1. Lineage (GTDB taxonomy): Bacteria > Verrucomicrobiota > Verrucomicrobiia > Verrucomicrobiales > Akkermansiaceae > SW10. The sequence continues at coordinate 12,794 of JBMHCW010000108.1, forward strand.
CTTTGAGAACGGGCGTCACAGGCAATGTGTCCCGGAAATTCGTGAACATCCGGCACGACTTGGGTTTGGCCCGATTCAGCGGCCACTCCGCAAACCCCTCGCCCCAAATCAATCCGGAGACACCCTACCGTACCCTGATATGGGCCGATCACGAGTTGTCCGTCGACCATCCGATAGAATCCCGTCCAGAAGAACTCCGGAAACTCGTTGTGCAAAACCCCGACCACAGAGGCCATGAGAGCAATTTCGTTGCTTTCTCCGTGGCAGAGCGCCCGGATCTTCTCGCGACACTTCGAGTAGGCCTGCAACTTCGCATTCACCATGCTGCGGACGCTATTTCCCAAACTCGGAACTGACAAACCCTCATTCCCACCTACACTCGCGTTCGTGAGTTACCAGGTCTTCGCGCGAAAATACCGGCCCCGCACGTTCTCCGATGTTTTAGGACAGGATCATGTCGTTCAAACTCTGCGCAACGCCATCGAACAAGACCGCCTCGCCCACGCCTACCTCTTCGTCGGTCCCCGCGGAACTGGAAAAACCTCGACGGCCCGCATTCTCGCCAAAGCACTCAACGCCTCGGGAGGCCCGAACATCGATTTCGATCCTGACGATCCCCTTTCCCTGGAAATCGCCGAAGGAAACTCCCTTGACGTGCTCGAAATCGACGGAGCCTCCAACAACAGCGTCGAACAGGTGCGGGCCCTGCGGGAAACGGCAGCCTACGCTCCCTCAAGCGCCCGCTTCAAGATCTACTACATCGACGAGGTCCACATGCTGACCAATGCGGCCTTCAATGCTCTTCTCAAAACCCTCGAGGAACCACCCGAGCACGTCAAATTCATCTTCGCCACTACCGAGCCCAACAAGATCCTCCCCACCATCATCTCGCGTTGCCAGCGATTCGATCTTCGTCCGATCCCCACCGAGATCATCGCCACCCACCTCCAGCATATCGCCACCGAGGAAGGCGTGAAACTCGACGACCCCGCCGCCTGGGCCATTGCAAAAGGAGCCGATGGAGGAATGCGCGACGCTCAATCCATGCTGGATCAACTTGTCGCCTTTTGTGGCAATGAGATCACCGAGACCAACGTTCTCGATATCTTTGGGTTTACATCGCGCGAAACCGTGGCCTCCCTCCTTCTGGGAATCTTAAAGAAAAACCCGGCCAAATCCCTCGAGGTCATTCATGAGCAATTCGAGGGAGGGAAGGACCTTTCCCAGCTCCTGGGAGAAATCGTGGCCGCCATTCGGGCCCTCGTGGTCGCACAGCTGAACGAAAACTCGGGGCGGGAGGGATTCCCGGAAGCGCTCTGGTCGGATCTCATCGATGCATCCTCATCCTTCAAGCCCGATCGTCTCCTGGCCGTCATTGACACCTTTTCCGAGGCCGAAAGCCGGATGAAGTGGGCCGCGAACAAAAGACTTCATCTCGAAGTAGCCACCCTCAAATCCATTCAAAATCTTCAGGAAATCCGTCTCACCGACATCATCACGGCCATTGGCAAGGCCGATCCAGCTGAATTGGACATCTCCCCCCGACCGGCTTCCCCTGAACCGCAGGCCGCCCCCGATTCTCCTGCAACCCCGGCCTCCTCGGCCGAAACTCCGGACGATCAGTCCTCTGAATCCGATCTCTCTACCATCGACCAACTCATCGCCAAGGCTCCTGAGCAAGCCGTTGAGCCGGAGCCCGTTCGGCTCAATCCCGAACCGACACCAGCCCCGGAAGAGCCCAAAGCCGAGGAACCCGAGCCCGAAACGGAGGAATTTCACGAGGATCCCCTCATCAAAGAAGCGCTCAAAGTCTTCAAGGGACGCCTCAGTTCCTGATTAAAAATCGGTATCAGGCCGACGTTTCCGCACCGAGACCCGTCCTCCCCGAGCGCGCCGGATGGGTTCAAAGACATGATCGGCTCCTGTGGCCTTGATTTCGCAAATCATGGCCATGAGCTCGCCCAATCGCCCTTTGGGCCAACCCCGCTCCATAAACCATGTATAGTATTCCGGAGGCAGATCGATGAGCGGAACTCCGTTGGGAGGATAGTTCTGGGGCCCGTATTTCCCGAAAGGCATGTAGGCTCCGGCAATTTCCTCAAGCAGATTCCGGAAATCCTCTCTGTCAATATCGGTAAAATTCATTGTTCGATCTCGCTTGCGATGGCCTGACAATCATTTAAATTTCCAACGTTATCTAAAACAACCATGGAATCATTTAATCCTTACGCCAGTCCTTACTCGGTCGCCCAATCTCCAGCAGACGCCCGCACCGAGTTTTATCAAAAGACTTATCTCCACCTCGCGGGAGCCATTGGAGTCTTTGTCTTGCTTGAGCTTGCGCTCTTCAGCATTCCCGGAATTGAAACCAAGGTCCTCGGAATGATGACCGGCTTCAATTGGCTCATCGTCCTTGGCCTTTTCATGGTCGCCTCCTGGGTAGCCAACAAATGGGCCATGTCCGACACCAGCAAAGGCATGCAATACGCCGGACTCGGCCTCTATCTGGTCGCCGAAGCCATCATTTTCCTGCCCCTTCTGGTCATCGCTGCCTACTACACCGGACAAGACGGCTTGATTGGCCAAGCTGGCATTATTACCGCCGCTCTATTCGCCGGACTCACTTTCGTTGCCTTCACTACCAAGAAGGACTTCTCCTTCCTAGGTGGCATGCTGAAAGTGGCCTTCTTCGTCGCCCTCGGACTGATCGTTGCCTCGATTTTCATGGGCTTCAATCTCGGTCTCTGGTTCTCCGGAGCCATGGTCCTCATTGCCGGTGGATCCATCCTCTACCAGACCAGCAACATCATCCATCACTATCGCCCTGATCAGTATGTGGCTGCTTCGCTCGGGCTCTTCGCCAGCGTCGCCCTGCTCTTCTGGTATGTCCTCCAGATCCTGATCTCGCTTTCCAGCAACGATTAATTGATCTTCAACCCTTTTGCAGAGCCCGTCGTGGAATCCACGCGGGCTCTTTTTCTTACCCAAGATCCGCTTTTGACAAAGGCCACCTTCCCGTCCTACCATTCCGCACACCTATGAACACCACGAACATTCTTCTGGGCACGACCACCCTTCTTCTCGTCGTGGCTCTGACCGTCACCTTCGGCGGCTTCACAAACAGCAAGGACAGCGATGAGGCCAGGCTTCAGCGGAAGGCCATCGAGGCCGAAATTGCCCGCACCGAAGCGGAAGCCGAGGCTCTCCGGCTCGAAACCGCCCGCCTCACAGCCACTCCCTACGTGGGTGGCGACACCACTCCCGTCCTCGCTACCACTCCTCCGGTCCAACCCCTGACTCCGACGCCAACCGAGTCGGAGCTCGCCGAGCAACTTCAAGAAGAGCGGAAAAAGAACGCCGATCTGGAAGTCAAACTCGAGACCTCCAAGGCCGAGACCGAAGCCGTTCTTGAAGAGAAAAACAAAATCAAGGCCGAGCAAGAGCGCCGGGCCAACAAGATTCGCCAGTCCCTCCTGATGGGAACCGTGACCAATTCCGATAAAACATACGGACAGGTCATTTTCCGCCCGACCGCCAGCGCCAACTTCCAACCCGGAACTGTTTTGGCCATCCGCCGGAATCAAGGCATCGTTGGACGTATCGTGGTCGATCGCTTCGACCAAGGCATGTATATCTGCACGATGAGACCCAACGGATACTCCCCGGATGGATTCCCTGACATCGTCGAAGGCGACGAAGTCATCTTCGATCACGGGTTCAAATAATCCCCGGCTCCATCACCCGATCAACACCACCGCCAAAGCGATCATCATGAGGATGGCTCCGGCGGTTTGTTTTTTGACGAAACGTGGATCCATCGTTCTGCCGATGAGATAGAGAAAGGCAACCGCCATCACTCCTCTTGAGCTGTAGACGACATTGCTCAGGGTGGGTTTTCCGTAGACGCTGAAGGCCACGTTGACAGCGAGAGCCTGGATCCCCAGAAACAACCCCGCCCCGATCGCCCACCGGGCAATCTTCCAATCCCTGAGCACGAAACCAAGCTGACTTCGGCGCTTGATGAGAAGACCCACTGAAACGACCGCACTCGTTCCCATCATCAGAGCCATCCATCGGGCCGGTCCGATTTCCCGGCCCTGCCAACCTGTCAGGAAGTCATTAAACCCAAAAAAAAGACAGGCCAGAAGGGTGAAGGCCACCGTCGCTTTGTGAGTCTTCATTCCTTCGAGCGAGCCGCCCGAAACCAAATAGACCGCAATCACCGCCAAGACCACGCCACTGATCAGGAAGAGCGAGCCAGTCTCCAAGCCCACCCATACCGAAAACATCCCCACGATGATCACCTTGAACCCCAGTACGGATGAGTGAACAGCCAGATCTCCATCTCTGAGCGATCGAGCTGAAAGCCACTGGCCAAAAAAGAAAAGGAGACCATTACCAACGGCCCACCAGTCCTTTCCCTGAGGAATCCAGCCTCCGGTCGGGCTGAGGTAAACGAAAAACATCAACCCGGTAACCAGGTTGGCGATGCAAACGACGACCGTGAGCCGCGCTCCCAGCGAGGTTCCCCGCTGAATACAATACCCGAGCAACGGGTGGAGAGCCGCCCCGATCAGGGGCAGGAGAACTGCCCCCGTCAGGAAATCCATCTGGCCTCCTTACTTGGAAAGAGCCACCGGGGCGGTCTTATCCTTGGCGGGAAAGTCCTTGGACCACTCAATCGTCACCTTATTGGTGGCGGCCCACTCGGTTCCCCGCTTCAGGGTGTCATAGAATCCACGGCAGAGCATGGAATAGTCGGCGTGCCCCAAGGTGGTGTGGAAAACCCGACCCTTGCCATATTGCGTCGTGAGGAGCATTGGCTCGTCACGCTTGGTGACGCCGCTTGGAGCTGTGGCCAGAACGGTCATGTTCTTGGCAGGGCCACGAAGCATATCGTAGAGCTCGTCCTTGGTGTGAAGCCACTCCTTGGGCATACCCTTGGTGATGGGGTGGGCATTATTCTGGTTGGTGATCACAAACTCATGCTGCGGGCCGTGATTTCCGCCTCGCCCCTTGGCGGTATCCCGGACGAGCTTGCCGTCCTTGTAGTAGACGTAGGGACCGCTCTTCTCATTGCGTCCGCCCCAGCCACCGAGACCAATCATCTCGTTGTATTCGGGCCACATTCCAAAGGCATTGTTGGCGGCATGCACAACCACCAAACCACCACCACTCTTCACGAAATTCACAAAGGAATCCCGCACCTCGGCCGGCCACATCTGACCGTTGTAGTTGGACACGATGACATCGTATTTCGAAAAGTCGGGGCGCCACTTGTTCCACTCCTCCTCCGTGCCTTTTTTGCCCGGGCTTGTGCTGACTTCCACCGTGAAGCGGGCGTCGTTGCCGAGAGCATCTTTCAAAACCGGGGTGGTGGCCTTCCAATTGTGATTATTCTGCCCGTCGAGGATGAGGACTTTCAAAACATCGGATTTTTCCTCTCCATCCTTGGCAAGTCCAACGAAGGCGAGGCAGGCAAGAAGCATCATCGAGATGCCGAGCGTCAAGCGGTTCTTCATGCCTGACAGTCTCCACAAGAACCGCTTCGCTTGCCAAGACCAAAAATCTGATTCCCATCAATCCGGATTGGTAATTGAGGTCCATTCCCGCTAACCCGGATCCGTGGACTCCGTCGTCGAACTTCTCCAGGCCCTTGTTCGTATCCCCTCCGTCAACCCCGAGGGCGATCCAGGCGCTTCTCCTCGTGGTGAAAAGAACATGGCGAAATTTCTCGCTTCCTTTCTGGAGTCCATCGGGATGACGGTCACTCTCGAAGAGGCTTTGCCCGGACGACCCAACCTCATTGCCCGGGCTCCCGGAGACGAAAGCCGACCCCGAATTCTCCTTGGACCTCATCTCGATACCGTCGGCGTAGCCGGCATGACCATCGATCCCTTCGCCGCATCCATTTCCGACGGAAAAATCCATGGTCGTGGCACGTCCGACACCAAAGGCCCCATGGCAGCCATGCTCTGGGGGTTGAAAAACAACGCCCAGCTGTTGGCCGAGCTCCCAGTGGCCGTCGATTTCGTTGGCTTCATGGGCGAAGAATCGAGCCAACCCGGTTCGCGCCATTTTGCGAAAAACCATGGCCATCACTACGAATTTGCCATTGCTGGCGAGCCCACCTCGCTCGAAGCCGTCTATTGCACCAAGGGCTGCCTCTGGGCCGTCCTGGAGGCAACCGGGAAAGCCACCCACGCTTCTCAACCCCATCTCGGCGAAAACGCCATCACCAAGCTAAATCGACAACTCGCTCGACTGGACGAGACTTTCCGCTCCCAACTCGCCGAAGCCAACCACCCGGTTCTCGGCAGCTCCACCTTGAACATCGGCATGGTTTCGGGAGGAACCCGACCCAATATCGTTCCAGCTCATGCCTCCGCTCACATCGACATCCGGACCGTTCCGGACTTGGTGACATCGAAGCCCGCCTCCGTTCTCCTCAGAGAGTTTTTAGGTGAGGACATCGAGATCACGAAAACCGCCGAGTCTCCACCTATGGAGATGTCACCGGACCATCCCTGGCTTTCGCGGATCAAGAACGCTCATCCCGACGTCGTGCTCACCGGAGCGCCTTGGTTCTCCGACGCCGCCCACCTTTCGGCTGCCGGGCTTCCCTCGATCTGCCTCGGCCCTGGCTCCATTGATCAGGCCCACACCGCCGACGAATTCATTCGCATCTCCGACCTCGAAGACGGAGCCGAATGGTTCACCACTCTCATCGCCAGCCTTGCCTAGAATTCACCCCGAAAGGAACAGCGCGCCGTCGGGGTCTCATAAATGACGATTTCGCAAAGCCCGGGCAAATCGGCCTCCAGCTTCCTCCAGAACCAGGCTGCCATAATTTCAATGGTGGGACTTTCCAACCCTTCGATGTCGTTGAGATAGGAATGATCCATCTGGTCAATCAGAGGCTTCATCGCATCAGAAATGCATTTGTGGTCATAAACCCAACCAATGGCCGGATCGACCTCTCCTTCGATGTGGATTTCAACTTTGAAGCTATGACCGTGCATGCGACGGCACTTATGGCCGTCCGGCAGACTTGGAAGAGTGTGAGCCGCTTCGAAGCGGAATTCCTTGATGACACGTGCGCGCATGGGATCGTTCGTTGGCGACAGGATAGGCTTGTCTCCCCCGCCGTCCATCGCCAAGTTCCCCTCGTTCATGGCAAATCGCATCGACCAAACCTTCTCCCGCCTGCGTGAGCAATCACGCAAAGCATTTGTCGCCTACGTCGCCGGAGGCGATCCCGATTTCGACCGTTCCCTGGAAATCCTCAAGGCTCTGGCGGATGCCGGATCGGATATCATCGAACTCGGCATTCCATTTTCGGATCCCATGGCCGATGGCATCGTCAATCAACTCGCCGCCGACCGGGCCCTGAAGTCGGGGATGAATACCCACCGGATTCTTGACCTGATCCGGGCCTTCCGGGAAACCCACGAGACCCCGCTGGTCCTCTTCACTTACCTCAATCCGGTCTACGCATACGGATATGAGGAATTTCATCAGGACGCCCGGGACGCCGGCGCTGATGGCATCCTCTTGCTGGATCTGCCCCCATCCGAGGCAGCGTCCAATGCTGATTTCGCCCACGGCGAAGCTCTCCACCATATCCACTTGATCGCACCCACCACCCCCCATACCCGCAAGGAAGCCCTGGCCGTCTCATCCCAGGGATTCATTTACGCTCTCTCGCGAACCGGGGTCACCGGAGCCCACTCGGCACCCTCTGACTCCATCGGAGCCCAAGTCGCTGAAATCCGCGAGCTTACCGACACCCCGATTTGTGTCGGATTCGGAATTACCACCCCCGAACAAGCCGCCACGGTTGCAAGCCTCGCAGACGGCGTTATCGTGGGCTCGGCGATCGTTCGCAAGGTGCAGGAACATGCAGATGCGGAGAACGTCGCCTCTCTGCTCAAGGAATTCGTTACCCCACTGATCGAAGCCACTCATTCAGCCTGATTTTTCCAAACATGATGCTCTCTTTCACCAAGATGAACGGCGCTGGCAACGACTTCGTTGTCATCGACAATCGCGCTCTCGATCAAAATCTGAGCAAAGAACAAATCGCACGCCTCTGTGATCGACATCGCGGTGTCGGAGCCGATGGACTCCTCGCGGTCGAACCCGCCGAAGAAGGTGCCGACGTCAAGTTCCGCTACTACAATGCCGATGGCGGAGAGGCCGAAATGTGTGGAAACGGAGCCCGCTGCTTTGGGCGCTACACCGCACGACTCCTCGGTGGCAAGAGATCCAGCCTGACCTTTGAAACGATCGCCGGGACTCTCACGGCCGAACTTATCGGAGACGAGGTGAAGATCGACATGTCAGAGCCTTTTGGTCTCGAAATGAATTCCCCGATCATCATCGAATCCCTCGGCACTTCTGTTCACAATCTCAATACCGGAGTTCCTCACGCCGTAGCCTTTGTGGACGACCTTGAAAACCTCGATGTCATCTCCAACGGAGCGGCGATCCGCTACCACGCCCATTACGAGCCCAAGGGAACCAACGCCAATTTCGTCGGGATTCTCCAGCCAGACCACCTTGCAGTCAGGACCTACGAACGGGGCGTGGAAGGGGAAACCCTCGCCTGTGGAACCGGAATCACCGCTTGCGCCCTCATTCATCACCTCCTCACCTCCACCCCTTCTCCGATCAAAATCGACGTCAAAGGAGGTGACACCCTTTCCATCGGATTCATCCCTGGAGAAAACAACACGTTCTCTGGCGTCACGCTGACCGGCCCGGCCGATTTCGTCTTCGACGGCGAGATCGAGGTCTAACAAATCCATCCTTTTCAGAACGACCACCCTGTGGTTTTTTAGAACCTCACTCATGGAACTCGATTTTACAGACACCCCCTTCGACACCAAGGAGTTCAAACCCCATGAGATTGAAGAGATTTTCGAGGACCCCTTCGCCATTCGTCTTCTTCCGGACACGGAAAGAGCCGATGGAGAGGCGCGCTTTTACTTAATTGGCCGCACAATCGGCAATCGTGGTCTCTTCCTCGCATTCTGGTCCGACGGCAAGAAAGCCCGCGTTGTTTCTGCCCGGGAACTGCATGAGGACGAATCCTCCTATTACGACCGAAAACTCGCCGAACTCAAATAATCCCCACCTCTGCCATGAAAGTTATTTCCAACTGGAACGAGGTTCCTGACTTCGAAACCGAAGAAGAGGAGCACGAATTCTGGCAGAAAAACTGCCTGAACCCACGGCTCATCAATAGTTCGATTCACTCTCCCGATTCCCGTGAATCCACCACCATCACCCTGCGGTTTGATCCCAGAATGCTTTCCCGGATCAAGAGAATCGCGCGCTCACGCTTCCTCAACTACCAGTCCATGATGAAACAGTGGCTGGCCGAACGAATGGAGGAAGAGATGCGCCGAAGCGGTGATCACGAATAGGACATGACTTCCATCAAGCAATCCCCGAAGTTCTGGGCGATCTGCTTCGGAGTCTGGTTTATCATTCTGAATCTCCTATCGCACGGGGACCGATTTCATCCACCCGGAGTCTTTGCCTTTAACATCCCCCACTTCGACAAGATTGCCCACTTCGGATACTTCTTCGGAGGAAGCGGCCTCCTTTCGGCCGCTCTTTATTTTTCGTTCAAACCATCATGGATGAGGCTCTCGATCATTGTTACTCTCACCCTGTCGATCATCGGAGTCTGGGATGAGTATCACCAATCCTTTTTCATCAATCGCACCGGCAACGATCCGGCGGATTGGCTCTTCGACACCTTGGGCGCCCTCTGCGGAACCTTCGTTTTTCGCCTCCTCCACCACAAATTGGAATAACGCCCGTTACTCCTCCTCTCCCATTTCGGCCAATCGATTGACGGCCCAGTGGTAACCTTCCCTGATCTCAAGCTGATCGCCTTCATCGCGATGAAGCTCCTGCCAGTAGCGCTTTGATTCCTGCAGATAGCTGATGGCCAGCTCTCGCTTCTTCTGAAGATCCGCAGCATGGCCAAGATCTCCGCAAAGGTAGGCCAATGACTTCCTCACCACCGACGGGTGCGGGTTCTTCATGGGAGACTTTAAAAGATTCTTCAGCTCTTCATAGGCGTCCCCGCCTAAACTCAACTCCTCGGCGCTCCGGCCATTCTGTCCGAGGATTCCGGCATATTGCCATTTGATTGAAGCGAGCAGATAACGGGCATTCCAGTTTTTCGATTCTTGTTCCACCCCTTTCTCGAGCAACTCAATCCCCTTCGAAAGCAAGGCCATCGCCTCCTCCGCCTTCCCTTCATCGCGGTGCGATGTTGCTAAAATCCCCTGCTGAGAGACCAAGTCGACAATGACCCGGAAATCATCCGGCATCTTTTGCGACAACTCGTTCAATTCGATCACTCCTTTTCGAGCCAGTTGGTCAGCTTCGAAAGTCTCGCCCTGCTGCCACAGCGAAACAGCCTTCGCAGCATTCGCGGAAGCAATTTGATACCGCAATTCGGGATCAGGATCTTCTTGGAGAGCCGCCAGCTTTTTAAACTCCGCCACGGCCTCCTGACGTAATCTGGCGGCGTCATCCACCGAACCCTCACCCTCCGCCGCTTGCGCTGCAGAAAGATAGGTTCTCCCCACGGTCAAGCCGATCCCAGGAACCTCAGGAAACATTCCGGCGAGCTTCTTATAACCCTCGAGACAATTCAAATAACTCTGGATCGCCTTCTCTCCGTTGTCTCGAAACTCCCACATTCTCCCCCTCACCAGATCAAGAGCAGCGGCAGCCCTCAACCGCCTGGCCTCATCGCCTGACCAAGCCTTCTCGATCGAAGACTCGTGATCCTCAAGCCCTTTCTCAAGAGCTGCCCGATCTCTCAATGACTGAATCAACAAAACTCTCAGCCGAGCGTAAGCCGTTTGATCATCATCCAGTCCGCCTGCCGCAAGCGCGACTTGCAAGGCAGCCGCTCCTTGATCGACTTCTCCCATCGCCAAATACACCTCCGCTTTACGAAGCTTCAAAACCGCTTCCTGATCGTCAAGATTCGGACGACCCGCCACCGCCTTGAGTTGTTCATCAATCTGATCGAGCAGGTATCTCAATCTGGTTTTGCGACCCTCGAAAATCGGCAACCCGGGCACCCCATTCTCCAACACCCAATCAAACAACGCTTCGTTCGTCATTCGGGCTGAAAGAATCTCCTCATCCGCTTTCTTGATCTCAGCTGCCAACTTCCCGACGGCCTCTTTCTCCCCGGCAATTGCCACGTTCTGCGCCTCCAACGCTTTGTCACGCTGAGTCTCCAAATCCAAAATCTTCCCCTCGGACTCACCTCGATAAACATCAAACGATTCCTGAGCCTCGATCGCCTCCTTCTCGAGGAGCCATTGAGTCGCCGCCCATCCCGCCCCCAACCCAACAGCCACGATGGTCGCAACCTTCGCATATCCGGCAATCCTCTTACGCTTCTTCTCTGCCTTCGTCCTGAGAAACTCAAGGCGCTCCCTCTCGGCATCGGCCGCAATTTCATCGTCAATGGATCCCAGATACCGGGAAACCTCCCTCATGTCGCCCGGTCGTC
>JBMHCW010000109.1:0-3218 GCA_049889715.1 Akkermansiaceae bacterium
TCTGGGTTCCTTCAGGGACGGAGAACTCGCTCTGGAAGGCCGGAATGTTCCGGGTGAGGATCAGACGTTCGCCTGGAGCGAGAGCCACGGTGGCGAGAGCGGGGAATTCATATTCGATGCCACTCGTGAATCGCCAGGCGGTATCAGAGGTGGAGTCGAACAAGGTCACCCCTTGATCACTCACATTGAGGAGTTCGATGTATTCAGCGTCTCCATTCCCGGATGGGTTGTACATGATTTCCGAAATCACGATCGGTCCAAGGCGAGGTCCGGCATTGACGTTGTTGACCGTAGCCTTGGCGAGTGGGAGAAAGTTGTAAGAGTCCGAACTCGCCTTGTAATAGTAGCCCTGAGTCTCTCCAAGAAGTGAGGCTCCGAAATCTTCCTTGAATCGGTAGTCCGTCAGTTGGTCGTTTTCGGCCGATGAGAGATAGACCGTTTCGCCATCGTCACTCAGGCCGAAGGCCGTGATCCGGTTCGGGTCGCTGCTGGCGGGTCCAAAGTGGAGGTCTTCAAAGTAAGTGATGAATCCTCCGGCAGGAATGATGGTGCCGACCGGAATGCGGTACTTGGCAAGATCGGAAGCGGAATCCGAGAGGAACCAACCACCGATGTCGATGGGGTCGGAGGTACGGTTGTGGAGTTCGATCCAATCCGGAGCGGCCCCGGAGTTCGAGAGGATTTCGTTCACCACGACCGTTTTGCCAAGGGGGAAGGGATAGTCGCTTTCCTGGAAGACGTAGGCGGCGCCCATGTCCACCCGGGTGAAGTCGGGATCGGGATCGTGGGCTGGGTCGCCAGAATCAATGGCTGGAGATGTTGGCAGGAGCTCGAAGTTAAGCTCTGAGGTGTCCACGAAACCGGGGTCACCATAGAGGTTGCCCAAACCGGGAAGGGGGACGGTATCACTGATGCTGTAGCTGGTGGTTAGCGTAGACAGGGAGTCAACGCTGACGGGAGTCGCTGATCCCGAAATGATGGTGTTGGTGACGTTGGCATGGCCGCCTCCTTTGCCGAAGTTTTTCTCGAAGACAGCCACTCCTTCTTCGCAGTCGACCAGTGTATTTTGGTCAACAAGAATGGTGGATCCAAAGTCCTTGACTCCGACTCCTTGAAGGCAGCCGACAATGATGTTCTTGCGGAGAATGACCGAGGATCCTTGGCCGACCGAGATCCCTTTGTCCGAGTTGAAGTAGATTCCGTTGCCTTCGATGAGGACATCGATGCATTGTTCTCCGGTATCAATGCCGTCGGAGTTGAACCCCCGGAAGTTGTAGATGCGGCAGTCCTTGATGATGCCATCGGTGACCCCGTCGTAGTCGATGGCGTCGGTATCAGGCGCATTGTTGCCGAGGAAGGTGGTGCGCCAGGTTTCGGCGTATCCGGTCTTCACATTGATTCCGTCTCCGGTGATCGGAATATGAATGAGGCTGTCGCGAAGGTAGGTTGAGCCGCCACGGAAGAAGAGGGGGCCGCGGCATTCCGCGATATCGATGAAGTCCATGTCGACTGTCGAGTTGAGGCCTGAGATCGCTGATGGGTAGCGGGTAGGGTCCTGGCCGCGGGTGGCATTTCTGACAATCACATGATCAAGGAACGACGTGGTGGTTGTTTCTTCGAACGATAGTCCGCCCCAAAGCTGGCCGTGACATCCATCGAGGAGAATCTCGTTCCCTTCGGTTCCCTGAAGATTGAGGGTGCCTATGACCCGGATGTGGCGGGCGGGTTTCATATTCAGGGTGACCCCGGCTTCCACCGTGAGGGTAATTCCGGCGGGCACGATTAAGTCATCGGTGATGGTGTAGGGTGATCCGGTCGCGGTGAAGGTTGTATTCGAAGTCAGTGTGCCGCCGGTGACGGTTCCGGGTGCAGGAACAAAGTTGGCGGTGATGGCGATAGCGCCGGAAGTGTTGAGTGTGGTGGTGGCGCCTCCATTGATTCCGGTCCAGGAATCAAACTGGAATCCGGGTGCAGGGACAGCGGTGAGCTCGGCATCGAGATCAGGAAAGATGGCGATGACACCGGGTGAGACCGGAACTCCGGCGAGCTGAACCGAGCCTTGGCCGGTGATGTCGAGCGTGAGGTCGACTGCGGTTCCGATGCCGAGTTCGGAAGAGATTTCTGCATGAATCTCAGTGGACCGCTGGGTGGTGTAGTCCTTGATTTCCTGGTGGTCGAGAGCTTGCTGGGCGGCATCGATACTGCCTGGCCATTTGGCTTTGTGGCGAGGGAGTTCCGGGGTGATGAGTGCGCCCAGAGTGTCCACGATTCCCGCGATGCGTGAGGGTTCGAAGGTGGCTGAAACGTGGGCAGCGAATCGCTGGGCAAGCAGGGCCTTGAATTCGGGTTGATCCTTGATTCGGTCGAGCAAGGCATCATCACGAAGCATGTCATCGAAGACATTGGAGTTGATGGCGGATGCTTTGAAAGTCCGGTCCATGTCCGGCACAAACCAACGCCATTTGCTGCCGGGTTTGTGGGCTTTCCAGAATTCCCGGTTGTGTCGCCAGCTGGTATTGTTGGCGAAGCTTTCGGCGACGATGAAATCGATGAAGCTGTGGAGGTCGACCCGTGACTTCACGAAATCCCAGGTGTCGGGGTCATTGACGTCGTTGTTGTCGATGAAGTTGAGGAGGTCGAGCCAGTCGTCAACATCTCCTTCCTGGGCACCGAGGGTGGTGGAAGAGCTTTCGAAGCGGCCATATCCAACGTGGTCATATTCTCCGTTGCTGATACCGTATTTCTCGAAGAGCCACTCTTCGTTCCAGCGTGAGCGGATGTTGTAGACGCCCCAGTAGCTGCCATTAAGGAAGACCACCGATGGACGGAATGAGCTAGTTTCCACTTCGAGGAAGCCCCCGGCGATGGCGTCCCACATGCCATCGCGCAGCATGGCGTCCTCCCAATCATCGCCACCTTCCCGAAGGGTCAGGGCCGAGTGGTTGGGAATGCCGGTTCCTGGAAAGAGGTCATACTTGATGTTGTCGTCTCCGTATTTTCCTCGGAGTGAAAAGTTGAGGGCCTTTTGGTCATGACTGCCCCAGTTGTTCTCGCCGCCGATTCGGATCCCTCCGTTGACCGCGAAGCCTTCGCTCGAGTCGACGGGGAAGAATTCGAGATGCCCGGGAGCATCCTTGCCTTTGTAGACTTCGTTCATTCCGCTGCGAACCGGCTCATGGTCATTGTCATAGATCCCGATCTCATCACCGAAGAGGGTT
>JBMHCW010000110.1:0-45579 GCA_049889715.1 Akkermansiaceae bacterium
TTGCTGACTTCCGCCGGGAGTTAAGTTAATTTTTTTAGGCACTCAAACAGTGCGTCTGGCATTGCTGCCGCATAACTTTCTTTCACCGCGGCAGCATGCCAGACTTCTTTGATTATTCGAGGATTCCAAACAATCCCGGACTCTTTTCCATTTTGTCCACACGGCCTAGCGTGTTCGGACAAATGAATTGTCTGATTCCAATGCCTCCTTAACGCAACTGACTTGCATTTCACTCCTTGACCATTGACCAGCCTTGTCACACGCTACCCACGGCTATGAAGATCTTCCTCTTTTTTCTGCTTTCGGTCTCTGCTCAGGCTCTCGACGTGGCCTCGCTCCACCCTCTCATCACCGATATGGTTCATCAAATCGGGAGAAAACGGGTATCCATCGTTCAGATCGGAAAGCCTGGAATGGACGTCCATCACTTTGAGCCCAAGCCTGCAGATATCCGCAGAATGTCCAACGCCAAGATCATTTTCGCCTCAGGCAAGGGCTTGGAACCATACCTGCCCGGCCTCAAGGACAGCCTCAAGGCTCACCAACGGATTGTGGAAGTTGGCCGGACCATTCCCTCCCAAAAGGTCTCGGCCAAGGATCAGATCTACGCCTGCTGCCCGAAACATGCCAAGGATTCCATCGACCCCCATTGGTGGCACAACGTCCGCAACATGGAGCGGGCCGTCAGGGTCATTGCCAGTGAGCTTTCCAAAGCCGATCCCGAGGGAAAAGCCATCTACTCGGCAAATGCCAAAGCCGAAGCGGCGCGGCTGCTCCAGCTCGATCGCTGGATTAAAGGGCAGGTCTCGAAAATCCGGAGAGGACGCAGGCACCTCGTGACTTCACACGCGGCCTTCGGCTACTTTTGCAAAGCCTATGGATTCAAGGCAAGCTACGTGCGTGGACTGAGTGCCGAAGCAGAGGTCTCGACCTCGCAGCTTGTAAAAACCGTGAACACTTTGCGACAGGAACGAATCCCGGTCGTTTTCCCCGAGGTCAATGCCAACCCAAAGGTCCTCGCACAAATCGCGAAACAATCAGGAGCCAAGGTTGGCAAACCTTTGATTGCCGACGGCTCGGTGATCAGCTACCAAGAAATGATCATGGCAAACGTGAACAACATCGTCGCCGGTCTCAAGTAGTGACTCGATCTCCTCTCCTCAGCACCTTCATTCCACTGGTCCCGTTGGCGGCCATGGCGTGGCCTCTGCACCGGATCATCAACCAGGATCCTCCGGCCCTTGAACCTCTGCCCCAAGGCAAGGTTTCCACGGGGGCTCCCATCCCGGCCGCTCTCAATATCAGGAGCGCCCACCCCTTCTCTGAGTTCACCCTGACCGCCGGGGAGGCCAACTGGTCTTTTTCTGCGAATGATACTTACAAGGAGATTTTTGTTCCGGTGGATGAAAATGGAGAACTTTACCTTGTGGCCTCGGCAACCTGGCCCGAGGGCACTCCTGAAACAGCCCTTTTTATCGAGTTGATGCCTGACGGATTGGAGACCCGATCCCATACCCTCTGGGGCTTTGGCGAAATTACCGAAGAAATCACCTTTCAGTGGGAGCTTTCCGAATGAGTCATCAACACCATCAACTCGACCTCGAAAATGTTTCCTATCACTACGGAAGCAAGGAGGCCTTGGCGGGAGTCACTTTATCTGTTCATTGTGGCCAGCGACTGGCCCTTCTAGGTCCCAATGGAGCCGGCAAAAGCACCTTGATCCGGCTTCTAGCCGGCCTCTTGAAACAACAGGGCGGCAGCCTCCAGTGGAGGGAGCGCAATCTGGCCGAAGACAGACGGGAAATCGCCTACCTTCCTCAAGTCGACGGGCACCAACGCCACTTTCCGATCAGGGTTCGTGATGTCGTCGCGATGGGTCGCTTTCCACATCTGGGAAACCTTCGGCGATTCAGAAAAATCGACCACGAGAAAGTCGAGGAAGCCATCACCACCATGAATCTCAAGGGCTTCGCAAACCGCCAGATCGACCAACTCTCGGGAGGCCAACAGCAGCGGACCTTCATCGCCCGAGCTCTTGCTCAAGAAGCCCATGTTCTCCTGTTGGACGAACCATTCAACGGGCTCGACATTGAGAGCCGGTGCCATCTTTCCGATAGCCTTATCGAACTCTCCTCTACCGGACACCTTATCATCGCTTCTCACCATCAACTTGAGAGTGTGACAGAAATTTTCACCCATGCTCTTGTCCTTGATCGCGAGCAAGTCGCTTTCGGGGAAGCCAGCGCCGTGATGTCCAGCGATGCTGTCAAGGAAACCCTGCACTCCTGTCACCCGCAGTCCCATGACCGAATTCTTTGAGTTCCCTCTCTACCAACGGGCCCTCATTGCCACCCTCATCATTGGCTTCGTCAATGGTTACACCAGTGCTTTCGTTCTACTGCATCGCAGCCCACTGAAACTCACCGCCCTGAGTCACAGCCTCCTCCCCGGAGTGGCACTCGCAAGCTGGATGGTTGGCCTCGGAATCTTGAGTGCCTTTTTCGGTGCTCTCTTCGCTGCCATCGCCATTGGTGTTCTGACCGTTCTTCTCTCACGGCTTTCGAAAATCAGCGAGGACACCGTCCTAGCTGTTCTCTACACCGGAGCCTTTAGCCTGGGCATCATGGTGCTCCTGAGAGTTGGCTCCAACCAAAGTCTCAACCATTGGCTTCTCGGAAATATTATCGGACTCTCCGATCTCGATCTTTGGATGAGCTTTGGGGTAGGACTGATCGCGGTGATCCTTCTCTCCCTGTATCGACGTTCGATTGTCCTCAACCTGTTCGATCCCGAAGTCGCCGCTAGCTTGGGAGTTCGGACGCGGCTCCTGGATTACGCCACTTTTGTCGTTCTCATTCTGGTTCTCATCACCACTCTTCAAGCGGTAGGCTGCATCCTGGCGATTGGCATGATCGTGACACCCGCAGCGATCGTCAGGCCCTATGTTCGAAATCCGGACGTCTTGTTTCCGGCCAGCGGATTAACCGGGGCGCTCGGCTCTGCCCTCGGCCTGTTTCTCAGCTACCAACTGGATCAACCCGCTGGCGCAAGTATTGCCGCAACCTTGTCGGCCATTTTCGTCCTATCGGTTGCCTTCCGCTCTCTTCCCGGACGGGCAAAGTAATACTCCCGTCATCCTTGAAGCCTGATCGCTTCACACACTGCGGGAAACAATTGCTTCTTGCGCGAGACCACTCCGGGAGCGCTGAACTCATGGGTTCCCACCCGATCGAATGGGATCTTACCGACGATCGTCTCGAGTCCAACCACCAGCAAAATACTGTCATGCCTCCTGATGTCGGTGACGAGCAAGGCACAAAGACCGTATGACTTCTCGTGACGCAACCTCTCGAGTTCTTCAATCAATTCCTCCTTCCGGGCTGCAAGGCCCTTCAGGCTGGTTTCCTCGACCTGCGAAAGACTGAGCAAAATGCCATCTTCGTGGAATTCCTTCCGATCCGTCCCAATGATGGCGTCAGCACCAGCGTGCAGCAAGAGAGAGCCGGACGCAAAGAACTCCTCGGCGAATTGATCCGGGTCAACCTCGGCCAAGCCCGACAGCCAACGGAGCATCTCGCGATCCACATCCGTGGTAGTGGGCGACGTCAGATTCAAGGTATCGGAAACCATCCCGGCACAGAGGCACAGCGCCACCGCCTGATCGGGCTCCTTCCCCTTCTCCTTGAATCGGCGAGCCACAATGGTCGACGAGCTCCCTACCGGTTCATTGAGGAATCTCACCGGATCTCTCGTCACAAGATCGCCGGAGAGCCGGTGGTGATCCAGAATTTCAACCACATTGGCTTCCTCCACTCCCTTGACGGCCTGGGAAAACTCATTGTGATCCACCAGCGAAAGCTTGGTTCTCGGAGGATCGACGAGATCGGACTTGGAGAAGACCCCCATCAAGCGACGCGTTCCCGCTTCCACAACCGGAAAAAGATCCTGCGACGACGCGGCAATCTTCTTTGTAAAGCTGCTCACGACCTGATTCGAAGCCAGCGAGACGAAGTCATCGCTGATGATATTGCGGACCTTTCGCGCGCACAAAGCCAGTTTAACCGTGGTGGCGGTATCGTGGGGGGCGCATATGATGATCATCCCCGCTTCTTTCGCCCGAGCCGCCAGTTCTGGATCTGGTTGGTTTCCGCCTGTCACCAGAAGGGCGCGAACTCCATAATCCACCGCTTGTTGATGCACAAACGGGCGGTCACCACAAATCACGAGATACTGCTTCACCGTTCCGTCCTGCTTGGCAGCCTCAAGACGATCCCCGACCGTTTTCTGGCTGGAAGCCCCCACCATCATGATCAGGTCCTCTTCATCCGTTGGAGGCGTCGCCCCGAACTCATCGGTCGCTCCAAGAGTGGAGGCAATATTCTCGAGGCTCGCGTGAAGCAGTTTGACGTTCCGTCCGTCGGTGGCCGGAGGCAACAGAAGTTGCAAGAGATCGAGGAAATGAAGCAAGCCTCGAACTTCCCCTCCATTATTTAAAACCGGTACGGCCCGCACTCCGTGGTCCACCATGAGACGGTAAGCCATGAGAAATGTGTCATCCTGTCGAACCGCCACCACGCTTTTTCGACAGATCGACCCGGCGGTCGGTCGGACGTCATCGACCAGTGTTGGCGCCTCGATTCCGGCTTTCTCGAGAACAATTTTCACGCGAGGAGGAACGGCACCGCAACGGGCCGGCTCCACATTCTCTTCTCCAACAGCCTTCAGATAAGCGGCGTGACCAATGGCAGCACAAATGGCATCGGCATCCGGGTTCTGGTGCCCGATGACGAACCAGGAAGGAGTAATGATCGGATCAATAGCCACGCCAAACGGTGAGTGAACATCCCAGAATCACCAGAGCGAGAGCAAGTCCGCCCATGGACGCCTTTTTCCAACGCTCGGGAGTGGCGGTCATCCACGTCACGCCATCGCGGAAAAGATACGGCATCCCAACAAAATAGAGCCCCTTGATGATCATCAGATAACAAACGGTCGGAAGAATAAATCGCAGAGGAGCATCTTCGAAGTCCCCGGCATAGAGCAAGGGACCTGCCGCCATCAGCAAGCAGAGACCGAGCCCTCTCACAAAGAGGAACTCCTTCACATACATGATCATCCCGATACAAAAAAGTGGCACTCCGATCGTCAGATACTTTTTAGCGCCGTTGAACTCGCCAAGATCCATCGAAAGCGACGAAAGAAATCCCTTGTCGGGAGGAGCCACCAGAAGCCAGAACCAGATCATACCGATCCCCATGGCCCAAGTCCCGGCCTGATAGTTGCGCGGCAACTTTTTGGCCTTCTCCATCGCCTGTTCCGGCTTGAACAACATCAGTCCGTAAAGCACGGCCAGAACCAATCCGAAGACCAGGCCGGCCGAGCTGAGAGAAATCTCCTGATATGGGTGGGGCCCTCCATTCATGAGCCGCCAAGCTAGGCCGCCAGCCCCTATGGTAAAGGCTTAAATCGGCCACCGGAGCATTAGTTTCTCTCAGAATCCGTAATTCAGCGCCTAATGGATCTCGGGAGTTCCATAGAGGGTATATCCCGTGGAATCCTCGATCCGGATATCCAATAACTGGCCGGTCATTCTCTCGGCATTTCCGTCGAAAATGACGATCTTGTTCTGACTGGTCCGCCCGCTGAGCCGGGCCTTGTTGGTCTTGCTCGGCCCCTCACAAAGGACCTGCTGAACCGTGCCGATCAGCGCCGCATTCTTGGAGGTCGTCAGCTCTTCCTGAACCCGCAACAAAGCCTGGTTCCGCTCTTCCTTCGCCCGCTCGCTCAACTGGTCCTCCATCTCAGCGGCCGGGGTATCCTTACGCTTTGAATACCGGAAAATGAAACTGTTGTCGAAACCGACTTCCTTCATGCACTTGAGGGTCTCCTGAAAGTCCTCTTCGGTTTCCCCCGGGAACCCCACGATGATATCGGTGGTGATCGCCAGGTCAGGACGTGCCGCCTTCATCTTGGCGCAGATCGAAAGGAATTTTTCATTCTTATATGGCCGGCGCATCAACTTGAGAATCCGATCGCTCCCGCTTTGCATGGGAAAGTGAATGTGCGAACACAATTTGGGAAGATAGGTGAAGGCTTCGACCAAATCATCGCGATAACCGATGGGGTGCGGGCTGGTGAACCGAATCCGCTCCAGCCCGTCGATTTCGTGCACTGCTTCCAAGAGTTGAACAAAAGGCGACTTCCCATCGACCTTCTCAAACTCGGTCCTGCCATAGAGATTCACAATCTGCCCGAGCAAGGTGACTTCCCGAACTCCTTTCGCTACCAATCCCCTAACTTCGTCGACGATATCATCAATCGGTCTTCCCCGTTCCTTTCCGCGCGTATCCGGAACGATACAGAATGAACAACGCATGTTGCATCCCTGCATGATGCTCACAAACGCCGTGGCCTGTTGATCCTCACGCGGGATGTGATCCCGAATGGTATTCTGGCTTCCCTCTTCCTCGTCGGTATCAACAACCCGCGCCGAAATGATCCGGTCCTGATTGATTTTCACCACCTCGTCTTCCACTCGCCCCGTCACCATTTCCGCCCCCACTTCGTCCATTCTCGATTCGAGCCGACGATTCAAAATACTGTCTACATAGTCAAAAACCCGGTGGTATTTTTGAGTCCCCACCACCAGATCGAGGTGAGGCACGCGATCGAAGAGCTCGGATCCCCGACTTTGTGCCATGCAGCCCATGAAACCATAAACAACGTGATCCCGTTGATCCCGGTATTTCCCCATCATTCCCATCTTGCCGAGAGCCTTTTGCTCGGCCTGGTCGCGAACACTGCACGTGTTGATCAGGATGGCATCAGCATCCTGTTCGTCCGGAGTGAGAGTATAACCTCGTTCAGAAAACGTCTGGGCAACCTGCTCAGAATCACGTTCGTTCATCTGTCACCCGTAGGTTTTGATAAAGACCTTTGGCATGGGACCGCTCGCTTACCGCCCTCGGGCCGTTTTGCCAACCCTCAAATACCCGCAGCCGCATCCTTCACGCCCTGTTCCTTGCCAAAACACGGCCCTCCCTGTTCACTCGGACCATGTCTTCCGTCAAGGTCCTCTTTGTCTGCATGGGGAACATCTGTCGCTCGCCGGCCGGGGAGAACATCTTCCGGCATTTCCTGAAAAACGAACAACTCTCCGGCCCGATCCAATGCGATTCGGCAGGCACGATCGGGTTTCACATCGGGAAGAAACCGGACTCCCGGATGTCGAGAACCCTGAAAAAGAGAGGCTATCAGGTGACCGGAGCGGCCCGACAATTCGACGTCCGCGACTTCCATGACTTCGATCTCATCCTGACCATGGATAACGAAAACTACGCCAACGTGCTCAAGCTGGCCAAGACCGACGGGGACCGGGAGAAAGTCAGGAAATTCACCGAGTTCTGTTCGCGTCACAGCCACAACGAAGTGCCTGATCCCTACTACGGAGGTGATGAAGGATTCGAATTGGTGGCCGACTTGATCGAAGATGGCTCCGAGGGACTTCTCGCTCACATCTGCAAAAACTGGCAGCTCTGACGATGCTTGCGACCAACCGGTTCCTCGCCTAAAAAGCATCTGTGCTTTTTGACCAAAGAATCGAGGACCTGCGCAAAGAGATCAGCCGCCACGACCGGCTCTACTACCAGGAGGCGACTCCTGAAATCAGTGATGCCGAATACGATGCCCTTTTCCGGGAACTCGAGGATCTCGAGAAAGCCAACCCGCATCTTCAGGACCCGAACTCACCCACCCAGCGCGTCGGCGGAGCGCCCCTCGAGGCGTTCGAACAACGGGAGCATCTTCTTCCCATGCTGTCGATCGACGACGTCTTCGCCGAAGAGGAAATCGCCGACTTCTTTGCCCGGCTTCAGAAAAACCTCGGACTCGAAGCCATCCCCCTGACCGTCGAACCCAAAATCGATGGCGTCGCTTGCTCCCTCGTCTACCGCAATGGGGCTCTCGAATATGCCCTGACCCGCGGAGATGGCACGCGGGGCGATGACATTACCCAAAACGTCCGAACCATTCACGCCATCCCCCTTTCTCTGGAAGGAGCTCCGCCCCTTCTCGAAGTTCGAGGAGAAATCTTCATGCCTTCCGAGGGTTTTGCGAAACTCAACGAGCAACGGGATGAAGAAGGCCTGCCCACCTTCGCCAACCCTCGCAACGCCACCGCCGGCACCTTGAAGTCACTTGACTCCAAGGTCGTTGCCTCCCGTCCGCTTGCCTTCCTTGCCCACGGTCTGGGCGCTCACGAAGGAACGGAGATGTCGAACGAAGATCACTTCCGCCGCCTTCTCGATCAATTTGAAATCCCTCGAAACAAACCCATTTGGTATGTCTCGACACTAGAAGAGGTCCTCAAAGCCATCCGCGAGCTGGACATCAAACGACACCACCTCGGACATGGAACCGATGGTGCCGTCGTCAAAGTCCTGGATTTCGCCCAACGGGAAACCTTGGGCTTCACATCCCGCGCTCCGCGATGGGCTGCTGCGTTCAAGTATCCTCCCGAACAAGTCGAAACCCTCCTCGAAGACATCACGGTCCAGGTCGGTCGCACCGGAGTTCTCACTCCGGTTGCAGAGCTAAGGCCAGTCCCCGTTTCCGGCACCACCGTCTCGAGAGCAACCCTTCACAATCAAGAGGAGATCGAACGGAAGGACATCCGCATCGGGGACACCGTGATCATCGAGAAAGCCGGTGAAATTATCCCTTCCGTGGTCAGAGTCGTTGTCGACAAAAGACCTGGAGATTCCCTCCCCTATGACCTCCCATCGGCACTGAATCATCAATGCCCCTCCTGTCACGGCCCGATCGAACAGCCCGATGGTTTCGTGGCTTGGCGCTGTGTCAATTTCGCCTGCCCCGCTCAGGCCGTTACCCGCATCACGCACTTCGCGTCCCGGAAAGCGCTGGACCTGGATGGACTCGGTGAATCTGTCGCCATCAAACTCGTGGAAACAGGCCTCGCCTCTTCACCCATCGATCTCTTCAAGTTGTCTCCAGAAGATCTCGCCGGCCTGCTTCTTGACCCTGCCAAATCAGCCGGGGGCCTCACCATTTCGAAGGAACGACGCTTCGGACAAAAACGCGCCGACACCTTGATTCGTTCTCTTGAACGCGCACGAGGTGAAATGCCCCTGAATCGCTGGCTTTTCGCCATGGGAATCTCTCAGATCGGAGAATCCGCAGCACGCGAACTTTCCCGCCTTCACGAAACCCTCGCCGATCTTCCGGACTCCCAGATCATTTCGGATCTCGCCGACCTCCCCGACTACGAGGAGCTCACCAAATCGAAGCGTAAGAAGGAAAACCACCCCCGGCTGAAAGACTTCCGGATCGACGACAATCTTGGCCCGGTGGCGGCTCAACATCTTCGAGCCTTCTTTTCGTCCGAAGCCGGCATCAACGTCGTCTCGCGCTTGCGGGAACTGGAAATCAACCCCCGCTCCGACAACTACGCGCCCGACCCCGAGGCCGCCATGGAGGGATTGCCGCTCGCAGGAAAAACCTTCGTTGTCACTGGAACCCTCTCGTCTCCCCGGCCCGAATTCAAAAAGATCATTGAAGCCAACGGAGGCAAAGTCAGCGGGTCGATCTCTTCGAAAACCGATTACCTCCTCTCAGGAGAAGGGGGAGGATCGAAGCGAACCAAAGCCGAAAGCCTTGAAGTCCCAATTATCGACGAAGAAGAATTCCGGAGCCTGATCGGCTAGCAAAGACTACATCTCCAGCATCATCCTGGTGGGATTTTCCAGGCATTCCTTGATACGGATCAGGAAGGTCACCGCTTCCTTGCCATCGACCAGACGATGATCGTAACTCATCGCAACATACATCATGGGGCGGATCACCACCTCCCCGTCGATCGCCATCGGACGCTGCTGGATGGTGTGCATGCCCAGGATTCCACTTTGAGGCGGATTCAAAATCGGAGTGCTCAACAGAGAACCATAGACGCCACCGTTGGAAATGGTGAAGACTCCCCCGGTCAAATCAGCAAGCTCGATCTTTCCGTCCTTCGCCTTCTGCGCGTATCCAATGATATCCTTCTCGATTTCCGCGAAAGACTTTTGATCGGCATCCCGAACCACTGGGACAATCAATCCTTTTTCGGTCCCGATCGCGATTCCAACGTCATAGAAATGGTTCTCGATGATTTCATTTTCTTCGATGCGGGCATTGATCGAAGGAACATCTTTCAATGCCTGGACAACGGCCTTGGTAAACAAGGACATGAATCCCAATTTAACGCCATGTTTGGCCACGAACTCTTCCTGCACCGACTTACGGAGCTTCATGACTTCGGTCATATCGACCTCATTGAAAGTCGTCAGGATTGCCGCCGTCTGTTGGGCATTGACCAGATGAGTGGCAATTTTCCTCCGAAGCGGTGACATTTTACGTCGGGTCACTCTGGTTTCATCGTCCGGGGCAGGAGCCTGCGGCGTGGTCTTGGGAGCCGGGGTCGATGCAGGGGCGGGAGCCGCGACCTTCGGAGCGGGCGCTGCCTGAGCAGGGGCTGGTGAAGTCTCCCGGGCAGGAGCGGTGGACACCGCGATCGAACCCAGGACGGCTCCAATCTCCACCTCGGTTCCCTCTTTAACTTGAATCGAGATCACCCCACTGACCTCCGCCTCCAGATCTTGCGAAACCTTGTCGGTATCTAAGCTCACCAATAACTCACCTTTATTGACGAAGTCCCCGTCTTTGACCGACCAAGCCGCTACCGTGGCAGAAGTAATGGATTCGCCCGCGGCCGGCACGACGATCTCGACCACTTCCCCGGTAGCCTCAGGCCCGGCTGCCACAGGACTTGGAACAGGCGCAGCCTCGGCAGCAGGCTCCGCAAAGGGAGTTTCCGCCGACGCCCCTTCTCCTTCTTCAATACTCGCAATCACCGTCCCGATGGCGACCTCCTCGCCTTCCGGAACAACGATCGTCAAAACGCCGGCAACCTCTGCTTCCAGTTCGTTGGAAACCTTGTCGCTTTCCAAGGCCACAAGGGTATCCCCCTTGTTTACCTGCGCTCCGCTCTGCACATGCCATTGGGCGACAAGAGCTGAGGTGACGGATTCTCCAAAGGGCGGAATGGTGATTTCGTGGGCCATGGGCTTTCAGTCGGTGGGTAAAAATTAATAGAAAAATCTAAACGGAGAAGGCACCTTCACAGAGCCGCTTTTGCTCTCGCTTGTGAACAGCCTTCGACCCGGTCGAGGGACTGGAAGCACGCTCCCTGCCAGCATAGCGCACTCTTGATTTTGTCAGCTTGCTCAGTCTGGGTTGCATGAAGGACCAGGCGCCCATGTTCAGCGGTTCCTCCTGACACCAGACGAACCTCTTGGCCGAGCGATACGGGCTGATCACCATTTCGATCTCGTCAGTGTGCAACGGATACAGCTGTTCGATCCGGATGATCGCAGCATGCTTGATCTCAAATTCCTCCCGGTAAGCCACAAGATCGTAGTAGACTTTGCCCGTGCAGAAAATCACCCGGCTGACATTCTCCGGCTTGTCGAATTCGTAGGTGTCGGGAAGGACCTCACGGAAGCTCGATTCATCGAGGAAATCCTCAAGATGGGAAACTGCCTTCGGATGCGTCAGGAGGCTTTTGGGAGTCATCAGAATCAGAGGCTTCCGAACCGGAGAATGCTTCTGGCGACGGAGCGCGTGGAAGTATTGCGCCGGGGTCGTGAAATTCCCGACAATCATGTTCTTCTCAGCGCAGAGCTGAAGGAATCGTTCCAAGCGGGCACTCGAATGCTCCGGGCCCATGCCCTCGTATCCATGCGGAAGCAGCATCACCATCGAACTCGGAGTCTGCCACTTCGATTCCGCGGACGAAATGAATTGGTCAATCAACACCTGCGCTCCATTCGCAAAGTCGCCAAACTGAGCTTCCCAAAGAATCAACATGTTGGGACAGCCCAACGAGTATCCGTAATCAAAACCAAGAACCGCCGCCTCTGACAACAGACTATTGTAGACACAGAATCTCTCCTGATCCTCGGTCAATTCGCGCAGCGGCATGTAGCGCTCACGGGTGTGGTAATCGTAGAATACCGCGTGCCGCTGACTAAAGGTTCCCCGCCGACAATCCTGGCCGGAAAGTCTGACCGGGAAGCCCTCGATCAATAATGACCCAAAGGCAAGAGATTCCGCAAAAGCCCAGTCGAAGGGACCACCATCTCTCAGGGCCTCGACCCGACGAGGCAAGAACCTCTTCTTCAAAGTGGGATGCAGTTCGAATCCTTCTGGCACGGTGGTCAGGGTCTTCCCGATCAACTGGAGATTCTCGAGACTGATTCCGGTTGCAACAGTGTCATGGCTGTATGGAGCCTGCACCTCGGCCGTGGACCCGGTATAGACATCGAATTCGCCATCTTCTTCGTGGCGCCTCATGTCGGCCATCCCGTCTTCAAGTCCCTGCCAGATTTCATCGTGCACCGACTGGGCCTCCTGCTCGGTGATCACGCCCGTCTGCACCAGTTCATCCCGATAAAGCTGCCCGGCGGTCTTTCTCTTGGCAATCTGGCGATAAATATGCGGCTGGGTGAAGGCAGCCTGATCGGTCTCGTTGTGACCTTGTCGACGATAACAATACATGTCGATCACGACGTCCCGTCCAAAGGTCTGTCGAAAATCGAGGGCAAAGGCCGCCGCCCATACGAGATCCTCGGGGCTTTCTCCGTTCACATGAAGAATCGGAGCCTCGATCATCTTGGCCACATCAGTGGCATAAGCCGACGAACGGGCATCCTGGGGCATTGTCGTGAAACCAATCTGGTTGTTGATGACAATATGGATGGTGCCCCCGGTTCGATAGCCCTCGAGCTGTGACAAGTTGAGCACCTCGGCGACCGGTCCCTGACCAGCAAACGCAGCATCGCCATGGAGAAGCAAAGGAAGGACCACCTTGCGATCGGTCACCGCCCCATCGTCGCCGATCAGACGCTGACGCGCCCGGGCCTTGCCTTCGACCACCGGATTGACAGCCTCCAGGTGACTGGGATTGGCCGCCAGGCTTACCCGCACCTCCCCGTCTTCCAATTTCCGGACTTTCTCATAGCCCAGATGATACTTCACGTCCCCGTCACCGGCCACCAGGTCGGGCACATAATTGGGAGTGAATTCATAGAGAAGCATGGCGATCGATTTCTTCACGAACTGCGCCAGCACGTTCAATCGACCGCGGTGGGCCATTCCCATCTCGATTTCCTTCACCCCGGCTGCCGGACATCCTTCCAGCAGGCGATTCAGAATAATCATCGTTCCCTCTCCCCCCTCGAGCGAGAACCGCTTCTCACCCAGAAACTTCTTTCCGAGAAAGGCCTCGAACAACTCCGACTCCATCAACCAACGGAGGGACTTCTTTTTTTCCTCAGGAGTCAGTCCCGGACTGGCGGGACGATTTTCAATCCGATGCCTGATCCAATTCCGCACATCCGTATTGTGGATGTGCATGAACTCGAAGCCTATCTTGCTGGAGTAGGTCCGCTCCAATTCCTGGACCAGATCGCGCAAGGGCGTGGCTTCTCCGGACCGAAAGAACTGCGTGGCGGCCTCGCGGTCCAGATCCTCCTCCGAAAACCCGAAGGCATCGAGCCCGAGCCGGGGGTTCCGGGGGGCTTCCTCCACCAAGGGATTGATGTGAGCCTGGGTGTGCCCAAGCGTCCGGTAATTGTAGAGAAGACTGACCACGCGCCCGCGGAACGCCAGCTGTTCCTCGGACAGCCGTTGGTCGGGAGCCCCCGCCGAGACCGGCTGGCCGCCCGGTCCGCCCTTCTTCGGAAGGGTTGACCCCAGCTCGAATCCTTCGAAAAAGGCCGCCCAATTGTCCTCGACGGACGTGGGATCATCGGACCAAAGCGCATACTTTTCGTCCAAAAGGGCGGCATTGAGCCGGGAAGAAATATGGGAGGACATGGCAGCTTGCAGGGCGCGAAATTCTTTTGAGACACAGATTCAGGCTTGGAGATCGCTGACTCTGCCGTTAGTTAAGGCCCGCACCTTCCCGAGTCAACGCTCGGCACTCCGATTCCAGACCTTTTTTATATCGCATGATTGAGATTGCAGACCTCAGCAAAAGCTACGGACGTCATCTGGCGGTCGACAAAATCTCATTCGAGGTGGCCCAAGGGGAAATCGTCGGATTTCTCGGCCCCAACGGAGCAGGGAAAACGACCACCCTGCGCATGCTGACCGGCTTCCTCCCTCCCTCGTCGGGAGCCGCCCGAATCGCCGGACACGATATCTTCCGCGAATCCATCGAAGTCCGGAAACGGATTGGCTACATGCCCGAAAACGTCCCCCTCTACACCGAAATGAGGGTCAAGGAGTATCTCAAGTTCCGCGGGGCTTTGCGAGGGCTCACCGGAAGTCGTCTTCGACAACGTCTCGGCGACGTTCTCGATATCTGTGGACTGGCCAATGTCCGACGGAAAATGATCAAGACCCTTTCCAAAGGATACCGCCAGCGGGTGGGACTCGCCGATGCCCTGATTCATGAACCTGATCTCCTCATTCTCGACGAACCCACCAATGGACTGGACCCCAATCAGATCCGCTCCATTCGACGCTTGATTCGCGAGTTGGGAGAAAAGCATACCATTCTGCTCTCCACTCACATTCTCAGCGAAGTCGAAATGACCTGCAACAAGGTGGTCATCATCGATGGAGGCCGCGTCAAAGCCGCCGACACTCCGAAGAACCTGGTCGATTCGATGCGACGGGCAGGAAGGATCACCATTGAACTGCAGACCCCCATTTCTGAGGCTGAACCCCTCATAAATGACATCAGCTCGGTCACCAAGGTGACCTCGGAATCGCTGAGCGATGGTTGGAGTCGATTCACCGTCTTTGTGGCACCTAAGACCGACACCCGCCTGAAGTTGGCCAACCTCGCCCAGAGCCATCAATGGCCTCTTCGTTCCCTTGCCCGCCGCAGTGGAACGCTTGAAGAGGTCTTCGTCGAACTCACCCGCAAGGACTGAACCACCGGATACCATGCGCACTTTCCGAATCCTCTTTTTCAAAGAACTGAAGTCTTACTTCTTGACTCCCTTCGGGTGGCTCATTCTCTGGTTCGCTGCCCTGATGCAGGGCTGGATCCTCTCGGGAACCCTTGAAGCCTTCGAAAACGAAGCCCAGCCCGACAGCCTGGTCTACAAGAACTTCACCGCTCCCTTCTTCTGGTTCTACTTCCTCTTCCTTTTCCCTGTTCTCACGATGCGTCTTTTCTCCGAGGAAAGCAGATCGGGGACTCTCGAAGGACTTCTCACCGCCCCCGTTCGGACCTGGCAGGTGGTTCTTTCGAAGTTTTCGGCGGCCTACCTTTGCTTTGCCGTCCTCTGGATCCCGGCCCTGATTCATTTCAAACTCTTTACGACCATTACTGACATTCCTCCGCCCTTCACCACCGGAGAACTGGCCGGAGCTTTCATCATTATCATGCTGATGGGCGCCCTCTTTACCGCCATCGGCTGTCTCGCCTCGGTGATGACTTCCAGCCAGATCATTGCGGGGATCATCTGCGTTGGCTTCCTCCTCGTCCACTTCCTCGTCGGCCTTGTCCCACAAACCTATGGAGACCAGATCGCTGCGGCCCCTCTCTTTGAATTCGTCTCCTGTCAGAATCACGTGGAGATTTTTTCCCGTGGTCTCATTGATACCCGACCCATCGCGTATTACCTTTCCACAACTGCCTTCGTCCTCCTGCTGACCCACCATCTCTTGGACTACCGCAGGTGGAAGCCTTGAATCCATGTCAGATCCCGACTCCAGCATCCACATGGGCCCGCCGCCGCAGGCCATCAAACGGTTCGGAACCGGTCTCCGGGCCGTCCTCCAGCTTGTCTTTGCCTTCACCGCCCTGGTGTTTGTGTTCTATCTCGCATTGACATATTACGACCGCAAGGACCTCACTCGCGACGGATCATACACTTTGTCCGAAACGACTCAAAAACTCCTCAGCTCTTCCGAACTCCAGTCACGCGAGGAACCGGTCAAACTCATCGCCGGCATCCGGAAGACATCACCCCATTACAAACGCCTGCACCCCATAATCGAAGAATACGAGCGTCTGTCCAAAGGAAATTTGGACGTCGAATTCCTCGACCCGATCCGTGACAAGGACCGTGCTCTCGAGGTGAAAAACAACTACGGGGATATCTTCGCCGACAAACTGTTTTCCTCCGACCTCCTCATCATTGATGCGAGGAGCGGCGTCGCAACAACCGAAGAAGACAAGAATGAGGCCATCAACAGCCATCTCCGCTATCTGAGCGTCGAAGACCTGGTGGTCCGACGAAACGTCGAAAACAAGCAACGTCGGAAAGTTGGATATCAAGACGAGGACCTCATCAGTTCCAGCCTCCACTCCGCCATCGAGGGACGTCCGCGCGTGATGTATCTCATCGAAGACAAGAGCGATATCGAGGTCGGCGATGCCAATTCTCCCTGGCGCGTTCTGACAGAGGCACTTCTCAAGCAGAACATCGTGTTGATGCCTCTGAATATTTCCGAGCGGGAAAGCATCCCGGTCAATGCCGAGGGCGTCGTCATTGTCGCTCCCAAATATGATTTCGAACCCCGCGAGATCAAGGTTCTCGAGGAATATTGGAACCGGCCGGCCTCCGCCATCATGGCCTATCTCGATCCCAGTTCCCGCCCCGTCAATCTTCGCGCTTTTCTCCGCAAACACGGGGTATCTCCGCGCAACGACCGCATCATCCGCACTCGCAACGGGCGGACTGAAACCCAGGTGCTCGCCACGTTCACCAGCGGCACGGAAATCAACAGCAGCCTTGAAGGAAAATCCGTCCCCTTCGAAGGTCGGATCGGCAGCCTCGAAGTTCGTGAAGGGGCCGAAGACCTCGTCAGCCGCGGCGTCCAATGCTTTAGCCTGATCGAAAGCGTCGCGGGATTCTGGGGTGAAACGGACTATAAAAACCCCAACCCTTCTTACGACGACGATGCCGACGAGGCCGGACCTCTTTCCATTGGCGCCGCCGTCATCAAGGGAAACGCCCGGGCCGACGAAACCGCCGATCAGGTTTCCAAAATGATCATCCTCTCAACGAGCGACTTTCTGGACCCCAAACGATTGGGCAACGAACAACTGGATTTCGTCAAGAACTCCACCCATTGGCTTCTGGGGCGGGAAGAACTGATGGGAATCGGCCCTCGTTCTCTGGATATGAGACGCCTCAATCTCATTAAGTCCGAAGTTTCCCTTCTCAACAAGATCATCATTTTCTTCATTCCAGCCGGCCTCCTCATCTTGGCCCTGATAGTCTGGAATACCCGCCGAGCTTGAGTTTTCCAAACATGCGAATCCTGCCTACCATTCTTTTTGCCATTCTAACCCTCTCTTTGGGAGGTCTGGTAATTGTGCAGCAGGTCACCGGCAACCTTCATTTTCTCTTTGGAGCTCCCTCGAAGCAAATCGGCGAATCCGTTTATTCCTTTGATCCGGCCGAAGTCAGCCGGATCCAGATCCTGAATCATGATGGAACCCGGGCCGTTCTCGTCAAGTCGGGGAACGCCTGGAAATTGAGTGAACCTTGGGCCGACTACGCCGACGCTCGGATTGTCCGTTCTCTGATTGAATTTGCGGCACGGCTTCAGATCGAGGACGTCATTCCGCGGGATGATGTCGAAGACCTCGCTGACTACGGCTTGAAGAAATCCCGGATCGAAGTCGAATTCTTCGACAAGGGTGGCTCGCCGGTCTGCCACTTCAAGATGGGTCGGAATACGGCATGGCGGGGATTTGACCCACTCGAAGAACTTGACCCCGGAGAACAGCCGAGCAGTTTTCCAACCATCATCATCCGTCCGGATGAAGACGATCTCAAAGACTACCTTTATGTCTGCACCGACATCGCCGATCCAAATATCCGCCGGATCGGAATTCGCACGCTCTTCGATGGCGGCCTCCGCCTGTTCCGGGGACGGCAGGTCTTTTACAACACTCCCCTTCTGGCTTCGGAAATCGTCCTTAAGGAAAAGAATTCCGAGATCAAACTCTCTCGCCCCAACACCGGCAAAAATACCTCCTGGCGTCTTAGCAAGCCCTTCGACCTCGCCACCAATCCCGAAAACATCAACAAGCTCATTGTAGGATTGGCCCGATTGGAAGCAGACCTCGTTCTCGATGAATCAGCAGTGGCCCTTCCAGCTTTGCTACCCGAGAATATCGATCGCTCGATCACTCTAACATACTTCATGCCGGGCGGCAAACGAAGCACCCCGGTCACGGCCAGTTTCTACCCTCCGGAAACGGAGCAAAGTCCACACGTTCACGTCGTCATCACCGAAGGGGAAGAAAAACGACCTGCGGTTCTACGAGTCCCTCGTGTCGCCGGCTCCCCACTGGCGAGCCTCCCAAAGACGGTCAATGAATTGAGAAACCGGACGCTGACCTCGCTTTCAGTCCGGCAAATTGAAGGCGTCGAACTAGGCGGCCCTGACGGCAAGAACGTCAAACTCTCTCTCGAGATTGACCCTCACGAACGGGCTCCACGATGGCATGCCGTCGCCGGTGAGTTCGTGGGCAATGAGGGAGTCTTCCAAAAGCATTACGAAGGACCCGCCAGTGAGTTCCAGACAAGCTCCCTTTTCGAAAGCCTCTTCAAGGACGAAGTCGTTGGCTTCACCAATGATGCCGCGACGGATCCTGCCAAGTATGGCCTCGACCAACCGGTCCGAAGGGCCGTGATCAAGCTCAAGGATGAGAAGTCCCTCACTTTTGTCGTCGGCGAGCAACTGCTCCCCCATTACTACGCCCGGCGAGCCGATGGCGGACGGCCACTTGAGATTTCAGAAGCCGCCTACAAGGCCGGAATCGCTGGGAAAAGCCATCGAGAACTTACGGTTCTGCCACCTCTCGACCCTAATGGTCCCTATCAGGGAGATCTCTCCTTGCTTGGATTGGATCGACCGGTGAAAGCGACGATTCCATTTTCCAACGGAAAGCTCGCCATCCACCTCGGCAAACAACCATCCCGCCACTACTACGCCAACCGTCTCGACTCCGAGGGCAAGAACACTCCTCATGTCGTCGAAATCCGGGGAGACAGTATCGGCAAAATGGGTCTGGAATCCTTTCGCTGGCGCACCAACCGCCTTTGGAACATCAGCCGGTTCGACATCAAAGGACTCACCATCAAGCGGCAGGATGCCCCTCCCCTCGAACTGGAATACAATTTCTACACCCAGATCTGGGGAGCAACCTCCGAAGGCCGGGACGTCACCGCACTCCTGAACCCCCATAAGGCAGAGAAGCTCCTCAAAAAACTGACCGACATTCAGGTCCAGCATTGGCTCGGCCCCGTCAACGACAATGCCGCCCATCGCATTCTCACTCCCACCCTCGAAATCTCGGTTCTGGTCGAAGAAGTCGATGAGGAAGGCGAACGGGTCGGCCTGGTTCCACACGTCCTCAAGCTATCCCAAATCGTCCCCGATATTCCCAACAAGCTCTACTACGGAAAGACCTCGCTCGACCCCAATTTCTTCATGATCGATGTCGCCACCGTCAGGGGCCTTGCCGTCAAACTTCTCGAAGAAGAATAGCCTCTTTTAGTTTTTGCCACTCAGTTTCCGAATTTGAGCCCCACTTTCGTCTAACCCAATGATGAAGCTGCTGTGTGTTCCTCTATTATTGCTACCTTCAGTCCTCCAAGCGCAATTGGTGGGCGCCTTTGAAACATTTACCCACGAATCGAACGCCAATTCGTGGGTCTTCTACGATTACTTCACCGGCACCGATGGAAATCCGCCCCTTTGGAAGCGGGAAGGATCGGAAGCCGATCCGGAGATCTGGGCCGAATTTACTCAGGATGCCGGAGTCTCCCTCTACGCCAACCAAATGTCATCCGATGGATTTCTGGTCGGCGATTACCTCTCGGCAGGGGTTGTTGGAATTTTCACCAACGTCTTCGTCGAAGACACCGCCTCCTTCGACAGCTTCGAATTCTACTTCGTCTCAGACGGCGTCTTATACTACTCAAACTATTTCGAAGTCGACACCCCGGGTTGGTCCACGGCCGAAAATTCGTTTCGAGACAACGAATGGTATATCGGAGTCGACACCGACGATGACGGCTTTATCGACGAATTTGTCCTTACCCCCATTACCGACGACATCCTCCAATCCGTCAGCGAGATCGGACTGAACTTCTTCCCGAATTCAACTGCCGCAAACGGCAAGGATGTCGGTCTCGACAACTTCACTCTCCTCGCTGATTTAACACCTGCTGATCCAGTCCTGAAAACCGGGTCTTCCTCAGGAACCTATTCCTTCATGGCTCTCCCCGGCATTCAATATACCGTAGAAGAATCCCCAGATCTTCGGGAATCCGGCTGGTCTGAAGTCGAGCCACCATTCGAAGGCGACGGCTCCACATACACCCACGCCTTTTCCACCACCATGCGCCGCTTTTTGCGTCTCAACACCGAGGTCCTCTATACAGAGGTCCCGGAAGTCACTCCTTAGCGCACGGGTTTCCGACAAGTCTCCCTAAAAAAACTTTCGCCAAGCCGCGTTCTCTGCCTTATCCCGTCGGCGATGAAAATTGTTGTCGCCTATTCGGGAGGTCTCGATACCTCGGTCCTGCTTCTCTGGCTCAAGGAGAAGTACAATGCCGAAATCATTGCCTACTGCGCGGATGTCGGCCAGGCCGAAGAACTCGACGGCCTCGAAGAGAAAGCCCTCAGCACCGGCGCTTCCAAGTGCTACATCGGGGACCTCAAGGAAGAGTTCGCCGCCGACTACATCTATCCGATGTTCCAGGCCAACGCCGTTTATGAAGGCCGCTACCTTCTCGGCACATCCATCGCCCGTCCCTGTATCATCAAGGGAATGCTCGATGTCGCCCGGGCCGAGGGAGCCGACGCTATCGCCCACGGAGCCACCGGAAAAGGCAACGACCAGGTTCGCTTCGAGCTGGCCCTCAACGCATTGGCTCCGGACATCAAAATGATCGCTCCCTGGAGGGACGACTCATTCCGCGAACAATTCCCCGGCCGCGCCGAAATGATCGCCTATTGCGAAAGCAACGGCATCAATGTGCAAGCCTCCAACAAGAAGCCTTACTCGATGGATCGCAACCTCCTTCACATCTCCTTCGAAGCCGGAGCCCTCGAAGACACCTGGTACGATGGGTCAACCGAAGCCGACAAGGACATGTATGTTCTCTCGGTCTCCCCCGAAGAAGCTCCCGATTCTCCCGAATACGTGCAGTGCCTTTTTGAGAATGGCGACATCATTGGCCTTCAAACTGACAACCTTGACTCAATCATCGCGGGTCTCGGCGACTTCAAGGTTCTTGGCGAACGGGACGGATACACCCTCCTTTCTCCCTATGGAGTCATGCGAGTACTTAATTTCCTGGGAGGCAAACACGGGATCGGACGCGTCGACATCGTGGAAAACCGTTTCGTGGGAATGAAATCCCGCGGCATCTATGAAACCCCGGGCGGCACCATTCTCCTGGCAGCCCATCGCGATCTCGAAACCCTCACCATCGACCGCGAAGCCCAGCACGTTCGCGACAGCCTGATTCCGAAGTATTCTCAGCTCGTCTACAATGGCTTCTGGTTCGCTCCTGAGCGTGAAGCCATCCAAGCTCTCGTTTCGCAGACCCAGACGACTGTCAATGGTGAGGTCCGTCTCAAACTCTATAAGGGCAATGTGATCAATGCCGGCCGCCGTTCTCCAAACAGCCTTTACGACGAAAACATCGCCACCATGGAAGGCGGACAGGAGGAAGCCTACAATCAGAATGACGCTACTGGTTTCATTGCCCTCAACGGCCTCCGTCTGAAGCAATTTACGCGGGTCAACGAAAAGTAGAACGGGACCGCCAAACGCTTTGAGAACCCGGAAGACCTTCTCGGTCTCCGGGTTTTCCATTTCGAGCACCCTTCTCTCTGGAAACTCTTCCAGAAAAGCAGGCCCCGCGGGCAACCTGGGAGAAACAAGAAAACGCTAGGCCTTGCCAAGAAGGGCATCAGCGAAACTCTCCCCTTCATTTAAATCCACCCGTTCCGGCCTGCCCTTGTGCATATGAATCACCTTGGTGTGATCGAGACCCAACAAATCCAGCACAGTCGCATGAAGATCATGCACGTGCAGCTTGTCCTCAGTCGCATGAAGCCCCAGATCATCGGTCGCACCGATGGTCTGTCCGCCTTTGACGCCACCTCCGGCCATCCACATCGTGAAGCCGGTCGGATTGTGATCGCGCCCGTCACCTTTCTCGCTCATCGGTGTGCGACCAAATTCCCCTCCCCAAATCACCAAAGTCTCATCTAACATTCCCCGCTGTTTCAAATCCTTCAGCAAGGCCACGATCGGCTGATCCACATTCGCGCATAGGCGAGAATGATTTTTCTCCATTCCGCTGTGACTGTCCCACTTGCTTCCCGCTCCATGATAAAGCTGCACAAAACGCACTCCGCGCTCCACCAGCCGACGCGCCATGAGACACTGTTTTCCAAAAACCTTCGTGTGATCCTGATCCAAGCCGTAGAGCGATTTCGTCGACTTCGATTCACTTTCCAAATCAATCGCCTCCGGAGCCTCCGCCTGCATGTGATAAGCCAACTCGTAACTCTGAATCCTCGCTTCAAGCTCGCTGTTCGATTGCCGTCCTTCCAGATGGTTCTGATTGAGTTGATCCAAAAAGCCCAGCTTGGCCCGCTGCCGGGTCATCCCTACGCCTTTCGGTAAGTTCAAATTGGCAATGGGCTCATTGCCCGATTCAAAAAGCGTCCCCTGGAAACTCGCCGGCATGAATCCCGATCCCCAGCAGCGCGTTCCATTCACCACCATCGCGTTGCTGTCCTTGATCACTACAAATGCGGGAAGATTCTCACTCACGGACCCCATTCCATAGTTCACCCAAGCTCCCAACGAGGGACGGCCGCCCAGCACCGACCCGGTATTCATCTGACAAACTCCACCCGCGTGATTAATGCCATCCGACACACACGATCGAATCACGCAAAGCTCGTCAGCAATCTCCGCATGCTTGGGGAGCCAATCCGAAATCCACAAGCCGCTCTCGCCATGCTGTTTCCATTCCCGCTTGCATTCGAGCAAAGGTGAACCAGCCTCCCCCATCGCCGTGACCGGACGGTCAAAACTTTCGGGCAATGGTTTTCCCGCGAGCCTATTCAACAACGGCTTCGGGTCAAACAAATCGAGGTGGCTCGGACCTCCTTCCATGAAGAGAAAGATGACGCTCTTCGCCTTCCCAAAATGATGGGGAATCTTTTCCGCCACCGGATTGGTCGCCCCATACATCCGCTGCCCACTCAGAGCCGATAAAACAACTCCGCCAAATCCCGCTCCAGACTTCATCAGGAAATCCCGGCGCGACTGTGGCATAACGATTCGATGGCAGGACATAACTCAATTAGTGCAGATATAGAAACTCGTTTGAACTCAACAAGGCATGACAGAAATCCGCGAAAGCCTCTCGTCCCGGGGATCGCTGATCAACTTCAGCTTTCCCTCCCAACCAACGAGCCTCCGAAGGCAACGTGTTCGGTTCTGTCACCCGAAGATCAATCAATGGGTTCCCAAAATTCAACAGCTGCTCTTCCGTTAACAACTCTGAAAACATCGCCAGCCGCGCCACCTGCCCATTCCAAAAATGAGCCCCACCGCTTCTGTCCCCTACCAAAACCTTCTCTCCCTTTTTGCGGATGCCACTGATGATATTGTGAGCGATCTCGGCTCTCTGCATCTTCGAATCCTTCTTCGATAGATCCTTGAGGTAAAAAGTCACTTTCCCCGCTCCATTCGGCTGCGGATCAACCACCGCCGCCATAAAAACCGGCACCTTCAAGGGGACCCGTAGTCCGGATGCAACAACCTCATACTCCAAATCTCCACCCGGATTTCTTCCGGTCAACTGCATGATAAAATTGCGCGGCTCATAGCGACTCTTGGCACTAGTGACCCCAATCGTCCATCCTGCCTGCTGTTGATTCCCATTCCACTGGGCAGCCAATGTATTCACTCTTGCATCACTGTGAATCCCCTCCAACCGAACCACTCCGGCAATCGTGAAGTGATCATCCTTAAGATCAACTCCAGGCAACTCCAGCTTCTCTTTTCCACTTCCTGACTTCAATTGGATCGCGCCCTTCGCCTCTTCCGACAAAAAGGACCTGGCTCCCTGAAATTCACCCAAACCAACCAACCCGCTCTTCTGCTTTTCAGGATTCCCTGTCCTTTCACTGTCAATCAGACCCTCCTGCTTCTTCAAAAAAACAAGCGCTGCCGTCACCTCATCCTCACTCGCTTTCCGTCCCCACACGTCTCGATAGGCCCTTACAACATCAGCTTCATCAGCAGACTTCTTCCCTCCGAGAATTCTTCCTGCCAAAGCTCGGCCGCGGGCCAGGGGCCACTCGCTGTTCGAGACCATTAACGACTGGGTGGGTGTTGTGGTCGTCACCCGATCAGGCTCCGAGGCAAATCCAGCCGGACTGTCAAAGCACTGCAAAATCTGATCCGGGGAATTACGCATCTTCTTCACATAAATCGACCGCACTGGAACGTCACTCCCCTGCGCTGCTCCACCTTCTCGATGTTTCAGCTCACCCGACAACGCCAACATGGCATCACGAATCTGCTCCGCGCTCAGTCTCTTCGGCGGATACCGCCACAACAGCCTGTTCTCCGGGTCAGCCAAATCATGAGCATTGTTCGGCTCAAACCGAGCCGTCTGACGATAGGCCTTACTCGTCATGATCAGTCGATGCATCCGCTTGATCTTCCATTCCCCCGTCACAAACTCGACCGCTAACCAATCGAGC
Organism: Akkermansiaceae bacterium; assembly: GCA_049889715.1. Lineage (GTDB taxonomy): Bacteria > Verrucomicrobiota > Verrucomicrobiia > Verrucomicrobiales > Akkermansiaceae > SW10. The sequence continues at coordinate 24,844 of JBMHCW010000110.1, forward strand.
AATTCCGGATGCGACGGCTTCGCACCCAACATTCCAAAATCATTAGGAGACGCCGCAATCCCTCTCCCAAAATGGTGCTGCCAAATACGATTGACCATTACCCGTGCCGTCAAGGGATTGTCCTTCCTAACAATCCAGTCGGCCAAGGCCGTTCTCCTCCCCGTGGTTTCTTTTCTCTTTTGAATCTTTGGCACCTCGCCCCCAAGCAATGTCAGAAACCGCGGCGCAACCTCCTCCGACTTTAACGTCACAGTCGCCGCCTCTTTACCCGTATCCGTGCTCACAAATGCCTTCGGCAAGGGTGCCGGTTTCATGCCATCAAACTCCGCCAACTCCTTTTCGAACTCCGCATATCGCAAACGCTCGGGAGTATCCTTCTTCAAGATCTTCTCAGGCGCTCCCACCGTCTTCACTTCTCGCGCTGCCTGCCGCTCCACCAAAAAAGAAATTTGACGCTCATATGAACTCTTCTTCTCCCACGGCACCGCAAACATCTCCTGCACCTCCGGCGGAAAAGTCTTCACCCGAAAATCATACTTTCCCTTCTGGCCCTTCTGCACGAGAGCCTCCATCTCCGATCGGATGTCCGCCGTCTTCTCCTCCCAAACTGCCAGCTTCCTCTCATACTCCGCAATCTCCTCGGTAGTCGCGTAATACCGATCATCCGGCCAGTAGACCGAGGACAAAAAAGCCTGCATCGAAAAATAATCCCTCTGTAAAATCGGATCGAACTTGTGATCATGGCATTGCGCACACCCAATCCCCATTCCCAAAAACACTTCTCCCGTTACATTAGTGATCTCATTGATCATCAGCTCACGCTGCATCTCGGCATCCCGCTGATTCCATTCATAAACACCGTTCCGCAAGAACCCCGTCGCAGCCACCCTCTCCGGATCATTCGGAGCAAGTTCATCCGCCGCCAATTGCTCCCTCACAAACTCATCATACGGCTTGTCCTCGTTGAAGGCCCGGATGACATAGTCTCGATACCGATACGCCGCCGGACGAAAATCATCCGCGCGATACCCATCGCTGTCGGCATACCTCACCACATCCAGCCAGTGCTGCCCCCAGCGCTCTCCGTAGCGCGGACTTTTGAGAAGTTCATCGATCAACTCCTCGACTGCTTGATCCTGATCCCTCTTCCACTCCTCAACAAATACGTCCACTTCCTCTGCCTTTGGCGGTAACCCATGCAGATCAAAATACGCCCGCCTCACAAACTCTTCCGGCGACGCCACCGCAGCCATCTTCAATCCCTCCCCTTCCAGCTTGCGAACGACAAAACCATCAACCGGATGGCCTTCTCCAGATGGCGTCACGCCCTTCACCGGCTGCACCGCCCACCAGGCTTTTTCTTCTTCACTAAACTCATGCCCATTTACCGCCTCAATAGCCGCAAATCCAATCGCCAGGAAAAGAAGAAACGTCTCCCCCAAAAACAACACTTGGATCTTTCTCAGTCGATTCATCAAAACATTTCTAACGGACTCATTAACGGCACCCCTTCCATTCTCTAAAGATCCCTTCCGAAGGCAACGTTTTGAGTCAATAAGATTGGTAAATCTCCGAGAAATATTCCCGAACCTCCAGAAGTATCCCTTCTACAACATGCTGCTAAGACTTCCGCTCTTCATCGTTTCACTTTTCCTCTTCGCCATCCTCCTGCACGCGCAGGAAGCAGAGACACCGCCGGCCAACTCTTCCACCGAAAATTCGGAGAAAAGCACCGCCGAAACACCTCCCGCTGTCGACCAATCCTTCATCGAAGATCCCCTTGGCTCCGAGCTTGTTCAAGTCGACTGGTTCGAGGAAATGACCGAGGGCGGCGTCACCATGATCGTCCTCGGGATTCTCTCGGTCGCCCTCGTCGCCTTTCTCCTCGAACGCTTCATCACCCTCCGTGCGAACAAGTTCGCTCCGCGCGCACTTCTCGAGAAAGTGAAGCCTCTTTTCCACGAGGAGAAATTCGATGACATCCGCAAGGCCTGCGATTCTCATCCCTCCCCCGCCGCCGACATCATCCGCCACTGCGTGGACTACCGCGACACCGACTTCGAACTCCTCCAATCCACCACCTCTGATATCGGTGCGCGCGTCGTGGTCGATCAGGAAGAAAAATGCCAACCGCTCAGTGTGATCGCCGGCGTCGCTCCGCTTCTCGGACTTCTCGGCACCATGATTGGGATGATCGAATCCTTCAAGCTCGTCGAAGTCTTCGGCGACGAAGGCGGAGCCTCTCTTCTCGCGGGTTCGATTTCGAAAGCCCTCATCACCACCGCCATCGGTCTCATTTTGGCCATCCCGGCCGTTCTGGGATATCACTGGGCCCGTCGTCGGGTGCATCACATCGCCACTTCTCTCGAAGTCGAAAGCGAAGCTCTCCTCAAGTCCTGGTTCCTCTCTAAAAAGGCTTCCCAGTGAATCTCCGCAAACGCAGACGCCGCAAGCCAGAGACGGGAGTTCTTCTCTCGCCTCTCATCGATTGCGTCTTCCTCCTGCTCATCTTCTTCCTCGTCACGAGTATGATCAAACGCTTCGAGCGCCAGATTCCCGTGACGCTTGCCGATGACACTTCGGCGATCACCACCGAGCCCTTCGACGACTCCTACCCTATCGGCGTCGATCGGGGCGGTCGACTTTACGGTCCCACCGGAGGGCAAAGTCGCGGCGTCACTAACTTTGGTCTCCTTGAAAACTCGGAAGCCTGGCTCCACGATCTCATTCAATCCCGCGGCGCGCACAAGCCCGTCACCGTCGTGGTTGAAAAAGGAACACCTTTCCAAAAAGTCATCGATGTCCAGGACCGCCTTGAAACCATTGGCTTTACCGCCATCCGCTTCCGCATCCGCGACTTCGGCCTCAACGGAGAAATCGACGTAAGCCGCGAACCCACCCGCAGCAAGAAATAACTCTCAATGCGTTTCCGCAAACGACATCAACCCGACGCCGAAGTCTCGATGGGACCACTCATCGATTGTGTCTTCCTTTTGCTCATCTTCTTCCTCGTCGCCACGATGTATAAGAAGAAGGACCGTGATATCGATATCGTTCCGCCCGAATCTTCTTCCGCCATCAAAATCCCACCCGACGACGACCAGCTCGTCATCGGCGTGACCGAATTTGGCGAGACCTACCTTCAAGGCGACCCGATTTCAAAAACCTCTCTCCACTCCGAGCTCCGCGACATCGGCACCACCGATCCCAGCCGTCAGATCCGCCTCGACGCCCATTACTCCGCTCCTTTCGAAAAGGTCATGGAAGTCCTCGACATCTGCAAATTCCGCGGCCTGACCAATGTCGGTATCCGCACCTACGACGACCGCTACAACCGCTAGTCCCATGAAGAAAATCGTCCTCATCTCCCTCGCTCTCCACATCGTTCTCGGTCTCGCTCTCGCCCCCTGGCTCATCACCAAAATGGAGTTCGATCAAGAGGAAGAAGAACAACGCACCGAGGAAGTCAAAAAGCGCGAGCTCGCCCGTCAGGAATACGAGAAGCTCAAGCGCGAACGCCAAAAGCTCGACGAAGAAACCGTCCGCAAACTTCGCAAGGAAGCCAAGCGCAAGAAGATGGAGGAGATCAAAAAACGCACCGCTGACCTCCGCAAACGTCGCGATGAAATCCTCGAGCGCCAGAAAAAGGAACTCGCCAAACTCCAGGAGCGCAATCGCGATGACATCATCGCCGCCGAAGCCCTCACCTTCACCAAGCTCGCCAACAAAATCTCCGAGCGCGTCGACCAAGCCACCGAAAGCCTCACCCGCTACTCTCTCAATCTCGGTGCTTACCAAAACGGCCACGACCGCGGCAGCAATGGTTTCTACGACCAACTCACGATCTTTCCCGGTGCTCTCGAACCTCCCTTCACCGGCGTTTCCCCACTTCACACTTTTTCCTTCAATGAAGACACTTCCGATGGCATCACCAAACAGGAAGGAACTCTCATTCATGGCGCACAAATCACCGACCAAGCTCTCAAAACCAATGGCGGAAATGCCCGCGCGCAATTTTGGCCCATGGATCTCGGCGAGGCCTTCACCTTTACCTTCCGCCTCAAACTCGCTCCCAAAACCGACGACTTTGAAAAGCAATCCTGCATCATCGCCAACAATCATTCGAATGCCTACAACAAAGGCTTCCGCTTTTTCCTCGAACCCACCGAAGCCGACGCCACCGCTTCCACTCTCGTCCTCGAGACCACGGGTTCCCGGTCCGACAAAGGCTTAACCAAATCTCTCCCCAACGCCTTCACCTTTCATCAGTGGCACGACCTCGCCCTCGTAATTCACAAGACCGAAGGCTGGGCCAAAATCTACCTCGACGGTAAAGACATTACCTCCGGATCCGAAACCACCGTTTCGACCACCTTTCCAACTCCACTCTCCACTCTTGACGGCACGGCGAAGGAAATGGCCGATGCTCTCGCCGACAAAATTAACGAAACACCGCCCACTCCAGAATCAGCCGACGATCTCAAAAAAGATCTCGATGCCCTAACCGAGAAGTTGGACCAGCGCATGGCCGAGCATCCCGATGAACACGCCTTTCGCAACAATCTCAAGCATGCCGGTGATGCCGCCGAGCAACTGAGCGACGCGCTCGACGCCCTGACACCCAAAACCGATCTCGCCGCCATGAACGACACTTCGGCCTCGACCGCCGACAAAATGTCGCCCGACACCAATGCCACCACGCCGGCCAAGCTTTACGCCGAAGCTCAAGCGCTCGAAAAACAAATCGCCGCAGCCCATTCCGACATCACTGCGGCCAAAGCTGCTGTCACCGAAAACACTTCATACGCCGAAGCCCGCGAAGGAACCTCCACTAGCACCCCGGCCCGCCCCAATCTTGAAAACGCGCTTGCCGAAAATTCCGGTGAAGGCTCGACCATCGCCGATATCAATAAGTACCGCCAATCGCTCAATCAGGCCTCCAATGTCGTCGCCGACATGAACGCCCGCGCACAAAACCTCCTTGAAGGAGCCGACAATCGCGCACTTTCAAATTCATCCACCCAGCAAGGCAGCATCTTCTCTTCTCAGGCCGCCCGCTTCGCTGCCGCCAGCTCGACCGAACGCTATGGTGCCGTCGTCAACATGACCGCCTTTGGTCTCGGTATTGGCGAAGGTGACTCGACCGGGCTTCGCGGTGATTACTCCGGCGAAGGAGCAGCCATGGCCGCCGGACAGAAACAACAATCCATCCGCCTCAACGAACACGACATCATCGCCAAAGCCCTCCCCGGCCGACGATTCACCAACGAAAGCGCCCGACGCGGCTGGCTCTATCTCGACACCTGGTATGTCATCGGCCCGTGGGAAAACGACTCGCAAGTCAACTTCGAGAAAAACCATCCGCCCGAACAAGTCATCGACTTCGACGCGCAATACCACGACGGCAAATACGCCGACCAGGCGGATCATCCCGACAACGTTCTCAAGTGGGAGTTTTACCAAAGCGATTCCGTCCGCTGCCAACCGCCCCGCGTTTACGGTGCCAGCACTTACTACGCCTTCACCGAACTTTGGTTCGAACAAGAACGCGACATGCTCATCGCCGTGGCCTCGGACGACGCCGCCAGCATGTGGCTCAACGATCAAATCGTTTGGGCCGACACCGGCCAATCCTCCTGGTCACTCGGCGAAGGCTACCGCCGCGTCCGCTTCCGACAGGGCTTCAACACCCTCCTCGTCCGCATCGAAAACGGCCCCATCCACTGCGTCTGGTCCGTCCTCCTCTGCCCGCCGGAGGTGATGGAAAAGTGATCTAACGGAGATTCTCCTTGGGAATCCCATAAATCCGAATGGCATTCTCCCGCATTCCTTTTCGCAAGGCTTTGCCGCCTTTTGACTTCAGAAACTCCTTCACGATACGAACCACATCTTTCACTTTTCCAAAGTGCTCGCACACTCCCCAGTTCGTGGCAAAAATCACACGATCTTCTCCGAAAGCCTCGAAGCAAGGATCTAGAACCGGAAGGTAATGTTTGAGGTCTGTTGGAGCAGGCTCCTCAAAAGCCTTTACGTCCGCGAAGTTTACGATGCTCGAAATCTTGCAGTAGATATTCGGCTCCTTTCCGCAATCAGCAACGGCCTTTTCCCATTCCTCTGACATCTCCCCATCCTTCATGCGCGCGCGGAGACAGTGGTTTAGGATGACTTTCAATCCGCGATATTCCTTCGCCAAGCGAATGGCATCCTTGGCATGACGATGATCAATCAGAAGATCAATGACCATCCCCTGCTTCTCTAGCTTCTTCAAATGCGCCTTCGCCAACTCGTGATCCAAATACCCCGCTAACTCATCCATTCGAAATCGATAGCCATTGAAGTATCCCGTCTTGCGATACCGCTCGTGATGTTTCCAGAAATCCTCCGACTTCAAATCTCCCCGCCCCACATAACCACACACCACATCGGACTTCGCTTGCTCCAGCACCCAATCATTAAACTGTGGTTGATCCTGATCGACCGCTTCCACGACCAGTGTCGCCTGAATTCCCAAGCGCTTCGCGACGTCTCGATAGTCTTCCGGCTTCAAGACCATTCCCAGCGTGTTCCGCGGATCTCTCTTCACCTTCTCCGACTCCATGGCAATTTGCACCTCCCCCTTGAAGTGCGTGTGTGGATCAATAATCCACGGTTCCTCAGCCCCAAGAAAACCAACCATAGCAGTTAAGACAGACAGCACGCGCATGACGGATTCTCTACACAATACCATTCCTGCAGCAACTCCATATCAAGACTCCCAAGATGGAGATTCACTCCCGAGGAAATCCCTGATAATTCCAGACTCTTCATTTTGTCTATCCCATGAAACACCTTATCATTCTTGCCCTTTTGCCCCTAAACTCGTTCGCCGCCGATAAAATCGGAGATCAGACCAAGCCTCTCAAAGTTTTCCTCCTCGCCGGGCAGTCCAACATGCAGGGCTATGGCATCATCAGCGCCAACAAAGACGAAGATCTCAAACACGCGGCCGCCAACGACTTCAAGTATCTCCAAGATACCGATGGCAAATGGGTCGAACGACAGGATGTTTGGTATTACGAAAAGGACGGCGAACGCGTCGGCAACCTCACCATTAACCTCGGTGCCACTGCCAAACGTTTCGGCCCGAAGGTCGGACCTGAACTCGCCTTTGGTCACGAAATGGGAATCTATTTCGACGAACAAGTTCTTCTCATCAAATGCGCCTGGGGCGGACAAGCTCTCGGCGGACCGTTTCGTTCACCGAGCGCCGGACCGAATCCGCAGGGTCCAGACAGCGAACACACCGGCAAACGCTACCGCGAAACCGTCGAAATCACCACGGACGTCCTCGCCAATCTCAAAAAGTATTTTCCGAAATACAAAGGACAAGGCTACGAACTCGCAGGCATTTTCTGGCACCAGGGATGGAACGATGGATGCAACAAGGATTTCACTGCGGAATACGAAAAGAACATGATCCACTTCGTGAAGGACATCCGTAAGGACCTTGGAAATGACAAGCTCCCCTTCATCATCGCCACCAGCGGGATGGGTGGAAAAGGAGGAGCCGTCCACCTGCCCCAGCTCAAAGCTGCCGCCCAGATCGATCACTGCTACGCCGTCGACACCATTCGCTTCCGCGGGGCCCGCGTGAACAAGCAAATCTCGCATTGGTTCAATAACGCCACCACCTATTGCAAGATCGGCTCCTACTCCGCCAAAGCCATGATCGCCGCTCTTGAAGGGAAAGAGCCCTCCGCCGAGATCGTGGGCAACGTCGATCCCGACAAGCCCCATCTAGGCACCACCAAAAAGTAATAATTCCGTTCTCCAACGAGTATCGAATTTGGTAGCTTTCCATCTACGATGACTCGTTGCGCTATAGCCCTTCTGCTCCTCCTGTGCGGCCTTTCCGTGCAGGCGCAGAATGATAGCGATCCCCTTCCCGAGATCACTCCGGTTATTTCGTGGGACTTCGATCAATCCAAGCCCGGTGAGCCGGTCGGCAAGGCAAAGGTCGCTTCAAGCAATCTCATCAAACCGGAATACCCGGGCTTCCCTGAAAAGAACACTTCTCTCCATCTCGACGGCTCGTCCTTCTGGAAGATCCCGGATCAGCCATCGCTTAGATTCGCCAACGGCGATTCGATCACCATCGAAGCCTGGGTCCGCCTCGATTCACTTCGGGAAGGCAATTTTACCTACCTCATAGGTAAAGGCCGACACCACAGCAAGTCCTTCGCTCCCGACAATCAGAACTGGGCCCTTCGCTTGAAGGGCAACAAAGGCTCAGCTCTTCCAACCTTTCTCTTTCGTTCAGCGGGAAAAAACTCTGCCTTCCATCGTTGGACAGCCTCGAAGGGATTCGACGATGACGGCGACTGGCATCATGTCGCACTCAGCTACACCTTCGGAAATCCAAAAAGCATCGTCGCTCATATCGACGGAACAAAAATCACTTCCGGAAAATGGGACATTGGTGGCGCCACCACAAAAGCTCCTGTTTCCGACGCCGACGAAATCATTATCGGAACCGGTAATGGAGGCTCCGCCGGCAACAGTCTTCACGGAGCCATCGACAATCTCGCAGTCTATCGCGAAATCGTTCCCGATGCCATTCTCCGCAATCGCTTTCAACACCTCGCTCCGCCCTCCGGCCCACTTCCCGAAAACATTCCCACCGATTCTGTCCTCGTCGAAATCTGCACGGATAAAATTCCTTCCGGCAAAGCCTGGCCGAAGAAATATCCTGACGCTTCCGAATCCTTCACACGCTCTCACTTTGCATTTCCAGACATTCCATTTCACTACGTCGGCACCGGAGTTCGTGGTGACCGCAAAACACCATTTCTCCTCCGCGCCTCATCGCGTGTTACCTTTCCGAAAGGAACACACCGTTTTCTTCTCCGCGGTCGCAATTCGGCCCGCCTGATCATCGATGGCGAAAAGATTCTGCAAACTGGATTCACTCCTCCCTCGGAAGGCGCTCTTGGATTCACCTCTGATCAAGACGATTTTCTGAATCCAGGCGATCCGGACTTTCGCTTCGTTCCGGTCGGCAACGAGGAGGCTCTCGCAACCTTCACCTCGGATGGAGGCGAGCACCTCATCTCGATGCAACAACTGATCGGGTCCGGAGGAAATCGCCCTGAGCCCGGCGAGTTCATCGCAGCAGTTTCGTTCGAAGGAACATCGACCTGGCAACTCCTCACGCCCACCGATCAGCCAATCTCATACAGCGATCGAGACTTCCCTTCATACCTCGACGAATTCAATTCCTGGATCAAGCAAACCAATCTCAATCGAAGAGTTGTCGCGCGCGAAAAACATGCACCCTACTGGAAAAAACGCCGCAAGATCGCGCAGGACTACCTTTCCAGATCCGACCAAGTTTCTTCTCCGACAGCCACCAAAGGATTTCCCTCAAACAACACCATCGATCACTTCCTCAACGCCCGCGTTCAGAAAGTCTCCTCCCAACTTGAGGACCGCAAACCAAACCAGATCGACTTCTACCAATCGATTTACCCCATCCTCGAACAAAAATGCTTTTCCTGCCACCAGGGCGGGAAGACCAAAGGCGACCTCGATCTTTCCTCCCTCGATTCGGCCATGGAAGGCGGCGAGTTCGATGGCCCCGCCATCACTCCGGGATCGCTCAAAGAGAGTGCCATCATTCATCGCATCTCGAGCGATGATCCCGATGAAGTGATGCCTCCCAAAGGCGACTCCGTCACTGGCGAGGAAGTTAAACTTCTCAAGCAGTGGATCAAGGAAGGCGCACATTGGCCCAAGCTTGATGTCGACCGCGTTCATCTCACCGAACTTACTGACGACCTCACTTTCCTGCGTCGACTCTCACTCGACACTGTTGGCGTTCCTCCCTCTCTCGAAGAAATCAACGCTTTCCTTTCCGATTCCTCAGCAGACAAACGCGCCCAGGCGATCGATCAATTCCTCGCCGATCCCCGCTGGGCCGATCGGTGGATGGGATACTGGCAGGACATTCTAGCCGAGAATCCAAATATCATTAATCCCACTCTCAACAACACCGGTCCATTCCGCTGGTGGCTTTATGAATCACTCATCGACGACAAACCACTCGACCTCATGGTCACCGAGCTGATTCGAATGGAAGGCTCCAAAAAACTCGGCGGGCCCGCCGGATTCAGCGAAGCCACTCAAAACGATGTCCCCATGGCTGCCAAAGGACTCGTCGTCAGCTCGGCCTTATTGGGGGTCGAAATGAAATGCGCGCGCTGCCATGATTCCCCATCACACAAATCGCTTCAAAAGGATCTCTTCGAGCTCGGGGCTATGCTCAATCGCAAGCCGCTTTCCGTCCCCACAACTTCCAGCGTCTCTCTTGAAAGTCTTTCTCAAGGCGGACGACACCCCCTCATTGAAGTCACCCTCCCGCCCGGATCCAAGGTTCCTCCTGTCTGGCCCTTCGAGGAGTTCATCCATCCAGATCTCGGAAAGGACATTGCCGAAAACCCTTCCGACTCCCGAGATCTTCTCGCCGCCCTGATCACCGCTCCGCAGAATGAACGCTTTGCCCAAGTCATGGTCAACCGGCTTTGGGAGCAACTGATGGGACGAGGCCTCGTCGCTCAAACTGGTGACTGGGAGAAAGCCTCGCCATCACATCCCGAACTTCTCCGCTGGCTCGGACGAGAACTCATCCGCAACGACTATTCCCTCAAAGCCATCGCCCGCCTCATTTTCAATTCGCATGCCTACCAACGCGCCGTTGATCCAGAGCTTCGGGAGACTTCGCCTCTCTTCACCTCGCCGGCCCCACGACGTCTGCAAGCTGAACAGATTGTCGATTCCCTCTTCCACTCTGTCGGCAAACAATTTCGAACCGAGGAGATGAACATCGATGTCGATGGAAAACGCCCACTTTCGAACACCCTCAACCTCGGCCAGCCCCGAAGGGCCTGGATGCTTGCTAGCCTCTCCAATGAACGCGACCGCCTCAGTCTCACTCTCCCCCGCGTCCAAGCTGTGTCCGACGTCCTCTCCGCTTTCGGCTGGGACCCATCCCGTCAAAGCACCGTCAATCATCGCCCCAACGATCCCACCGCGCTTCAACCAGCCATCATCTCCAACGGCACCGTCGGTATCTGGCTCACTCGACTCAGCAACGACCACGAACTCACCAAACTCGCTCTTGAAGATCTCACTCCCGAAGAACTCATCGACCGCGTCTTCCTCCGCCTCCTCACCCGTCTACCCACCGCGCACGAAAAGAAGCTCTATCTCGCCCAAATCAAGCCCGGCTACGAATCTCGGCGCACTTTCATCGAGCTGCCCACTCCAAAAAAGAAAACCCGGCCACCACGATACGTCGCCTGGTACAACCACCTCGACCCCGTCGCCGATGAAATCCGACGCCAGGAGATCATCGACGCTCGCACTGGCGACCCGCCCACCAACCGACTCACCACCTCTTGGCGACAACAATTCGAAGACCTCATCTGGGCTCTCGTCAACTCGCCGGAGATGATTTACACTCGTTGATACTCTGATGAAACGCCGCCAGTTTCTCGCTTCCTCATCGCTTGCTCCCTTGGGACTTCAGGCTTCTTCCAAAGTCTCTCCCCCCAAAGGCAAAGCGGAACATTGCATTCTCATCTGGCTTGGTGGCGGGATGGCTCAGATCGACACTTTCGATCCTAAGCAGAAAGGCAGCTCCAAAAAGCCCTTCAAAGCCGGTTCCGACTATTCCGCCATCGATACCGCCGTTTCCGGCGTGCAGGTCTGTGAACACCTCCCCCAGCTGGCCCAACGCATGGAGCAAGTCACAGCGATTCGTTCCTGCTACCATCGTCTCATCGATGAACACGCCATCGCGTCCAACTTTGTCCACACCGGACGCCCCACCAGTGGCTCGACCATTTATCCATCCATCGGTTCCATTGTCGCCCACCAACGCGGTGCGGCCAACCCGGACGTCCCGGCCTACATGCTTATCGGGTTTCCCAATGTCAGTCGTGGCCCGGGCTTCCTCGGTGCCAGCTACGGCAGCATTTATCTCACCGACATGAAGACCGGTCCCGCCGGTTTTACTCGTCCCGATAACCTTACCGAAGATCGCATCGCAGCCCGCCAAAAACTTCTCGCGGCTCTCAACAAGAAATCACCAAATGGTTCTCCTCTCGCCGAGTACCAAAAAGCTCAGACCGAAGCCCTTCGTCTCGCCGGTCCCAGCTTCATGAAAAGCTTCAATCTTGATTCAGAGCCCTCCGATCTCCGGCACAGATACGGTAGCGAATTTGGTCAACGTTGCCTTCTCGCCCGTCGTCTCATCCAAGATGGCGTCCGTTTCATCGAGCTCTCCCACAATCCGGGATTTCTCAACGGCACCGGTTGGGACACGCACGGTAAGGGCCAACTAAATCAACACGAGCTCATCCGCGATCTCGATAATGGCGTGGCCGCCCTCATGGATGATCTCCAGGAGAAGAAACTCCTCGATAAAACACTCATTGTGATCGCCACCGAATTCGGACGTCCTCCCGAGTTCGATGGGAATGGCGGACGCGGCCATCAGGGCTCCACCTTTTCCATGATCCTCGCCGGCGGCGGGCTCAAGCACCAAGGTGCCTACGGGGTCACCGACGGGCTCTCCAAGAAGATCGTTGAAAACCCCGTCTCGATTCCAGATTTCCATGCGACCATCCACTCCGCTCTGGGCATCAACCCCTCCCACGAATTGATCGATGGAACCCGCCCGGTTCCCATCACAGATGGAGGGAAGCCCATCGCCGCCCTATTTCAGTAGAGGCTAAATTTCAGGCAATGGTGTCCGCTCCCGCCAGTTGGCTACCGGGTCGAGCCTCACCCACCTCCTTGACCTTCTTTTTGTGGAAGCCTCACGAGCAAGCTCCAATCCCGACCTTCTCTTGATTCCAGGTACCGGGCTCAACAACCACGCCTCCTCACATTCCAACATAGGGATGCGCGCCAGAGCCGCCTACGGAGTAGAAAGTAAAGTAGACCTTAAATTAGCCAGAATCAGGCACTTCCGACGTCACGTCGGACTGATGGTAAATAAATTACGATAAGAGATGACTGGGCCCACTCACTTTTCTTGAAAAGACCGGTTAACTCGAACCCTGACCGCCCGGCTGAAAGCCGGATGCTAGGGTGCCCCCAAGCGAGACATCTATCACAAACGCCACACCAGAATCACACCTTTACTCCCGGCGTAAACCACCTTCCCGTCACGACTCACCGCGAAGCAGCGGATACTTTCCGGCGAACCCGACAAGGACTTCAGGAGCTTCCCCGTCTCTCCATCCCAAATCTTCACTGTCCGATCCTCACTTGCCGAGTAGATCAACTTTCCTCCGGCGTCTCCGGAGAGCCCGGTAATCTCGCCTTTATGTCCCTTCATGACTCTCCCACCCTCACCCCAGACTCGAATCGTCTTGTCCCAGCTTCCCGAAACAATTCTACCCTTCCCATCATACATCACTGCACTCACCGGCTGATCATGACCAACCAGCGTTCTCACAGATTCTCCCGATCCCGCATCCCAAAGCTTCAATTGATTCTCCCCGTCACCGGTCACGATGCTTTCACCAACGGGGGAAAATGCCAAAGCGGTGACGTCATACTCATTCCCCTGATGCATCGTAAATAGATCCTCGCCCGTCTTGGCATCCCAAACGATCATGGTGTCATCAGCACTTCCCGATGCGAAAAAATCGCCACTAGAATCATACCGTAAAGTGATAATGGTTTCACTGTGCCCTTCGAAGTTCTTCTGAACCAATCCCTTGGCCAATCCTGCTCGCACCAGGTTGCCGTCCCACGTTCCAAGAAGAACCGACTGTCCATCAGGATCAAAAGAAATGGCCGTTGCCGGTTTCTCGAACTTCATCACGTTCACCGGTGCCTGCTTTAGATCACCTGTGCTCCACTTCTGAACCTTTCCATCATCGTGGCCCGAGACCAGCGTTTTGCCATCAGGGCTGAGGGCCAATGAGATTACCCATTGTTCATCACAGGAGAGAACAATGGACGGCTCCAATTCCTCACCTTGCGACACCTGCAAGGTAAAGAAACCCAGGAACAACCTGGACAACATGGTCATGCCAGAATCTCGGATAAATCGCTCTTACTCTCTTTGAATGATTCGATCGGGCATCGCAACTGCTGGAGAATCGTCATGTAGAGGTCCGAGGCCGAACGCTCATCCTTCTTCCACTTCACATGTTGCCCGTGCTTGAATCCAAGCTTGCTACCTCCTGCCAACAGCATGGGGAAATTGCTTCCCGAGTGACTGCTGATCTGAGAGCCGCCCATCATCAGGGTGGTGTGATCAAGCAGAGTGCCATCACTGGCTTTGATCGATTGCAGCTTGTCCATCAACCTGGAGAGACAGGCGCAATACAATTGGTCTCTCTTTCCGATGAGGCGGGTGTCCGGATTGTCGGCACCCCGGTTTCCCGAACCTTTGTGATGATAATCATGAACTCCTCTCGTCGGAGCTCCGGTTTCCTTGGCCCACTCGGGATATTCGCTGTAGTTCGGACCGGCTTCTCCTCCAAGGCTATGCGTCACAACCCGTGTCATGTCGGTTTGGAAAGCGAGAGCAATCAGATCCATCATCAATTCCAGATGTTCCTTCATGCTATTCTTGGCTTTCGGTTCGAGACGCACGCCCTTCTCATCAAACTGCGGCCGCCCCTGCTGAAGGATGGCATCGCGATCGTCCAATCGCTTTTCGACTTCCCGGATGGATTCGAGATACTGTTCGATACGTTCTTGATCGGCCGTTCCCAGTCTGCGTTTGAGAGCGTTGATGTCCCCCACGGCGGTATCTAAAATACTTCGATTCAGAGCGATGCGTTCCTTGGCATTTTTCAATTGGCTGGCATCTGCCGGCGGAAAAAGATTCTCGAAGACCTTCCGGTAATCATTGGTGGCAGGAATATCCACTCCCAACGAATTACGCGATAACGTGGCGGCTCCAACCCCGGAGGTCCATGAAAGAGCCATCGACGGAAGATAGGTCGGGCCGAGGTACTTTGCGGCCACTTGATCAAACGACACCGAGTTGGTCAGCACGCCCGGCGTCTCCGCAATGTTGTGACCTGTTAGAAAGTTGTAAGGATGTTTGTGCCCGCTGATTCGCCCTTCGATATGGGATAACCCCGAGAGGACTGAAAACTGATCTCGATGCCGCGAGAGAGGTTCGTGGCTTTTTGAAATCGTATACTCGGCTCCCGTATCCTTCGGATACCAATTGTATTGGTTGATGGCACCGGGGATATAGAAGCAAGCCAGACGCCCCGGATCCTTGCCTCCCTGCGTTGCCGCCCGGGTTGTTCCTGTCATGATCTCAAGAGCGGGCAAGGCAAGTGTTGCCCCGAATCCTTGAAGAACGGTTCGTCGGCTGAAGACTGAATTCGATTTCATGGCTGGCGTTTATTGAATGTTAATAGCGCTCACTTTTTGAGGTTCGACACTGCTCCTAACCTCAGCTTTGCACATCCGAGATCGTCTCATTTTTTCCTCCTGATTCAAGCAAGTTTGAGGGAACTCACTTCCTTCCGGCTCCCGAATCAATGTGATCGACAAAGACCGGAGAAGACATCAGGTCAACGGCCACATCCCTGAGTCGATATCCGCTCTTCCGATGTCGATTCATGATCGACTCGAACTCCCTGAGGTCCAGAACGTTGGGAAGCCTACCGGTTCCGTATAGCGTGAGCCGTTTCAAAATCCCGCGCACCACATCATCCAGGTAATTCTCGACCACAAGCTCCTTGAACTGACCATAGGTTTGAAACTCCTCGCCATTGGGAAGTCTTCCCACGCTATCGACGGGACGGCTTTTTCCGGATCCCCGCCACTCAATTTTCCCGTCAATCTCCTTTCGATTATAATGATGGAATTCCTCGTTCCGCCAACGTCCGCTCAAGTCAAAATTCTGAAACGCAAAACCCAGTGGATCCATATCCTTGTGACAGGACGCACAACGTTCATCGGCCAAGTGAATCTTGAGAAGCTCCCTGAAGGGCTTTCCTCGATTCTTCCCCTCGGATGGATTCAACTCGGGAACCTCGAGAGGAGCGGGCGGCGGTGGGTCATCCAGAATGTGATGCAACGTCCATGAGCCACGATAAATCACCCAGTTGTCGCCCATCCAGGTCAGCATGGATTGAATCCCGGCATGACCGAGGATTCCCCCACCCCGGCCGTCTTCCTTCCGCTCCTTGAGTTTGATTTTTCTGAAGTGCGCTCCCTCGACGCCTTCTATCCCGTAATGAATGGCGAGAATGTCATTTAGGGCCGTCCAGTCGCTCAAAATCAGTTCCCGTGCCGGACGGTTTTCCGAAAAGAGAATCCTGAGATACTCAACCGTCTCGTTTCTCATCGACTCCTTCAAGTGACGACCAAATCGAAAGTCCTGCTTTTGCAAATGGCTCATGGCCAGAGTCAACGGTTGATCCATCACCAGCCACTGGGTTACGAAGGGATCAAAAAATGCCTCGCGATCCGACTCCTTCAAAACCCTCTCGATCTCTTTGTTCAAGTCGACCTGCTCTCCCTTTTTGAAGCGTTCAACAAGCTGCCGGAGATTGTCATTCGGAGGCCCACCCGTGAGCATAAACGACACCCGTGACACCATGGCTTCCGAGGATTCCCCGGCTGGAGAAAGATACCTGAACCCTCCACTCATCAGAACGGACTGAAAAGCCGGACGCAAGGCATCGTCAAACGACTTCCCCTCGCCACGATACTTACGAAACAACTTCAGGAAGGGAGTAATCTCTCCCTTCGAAACAGGCCGTCGCCAAGCTCTTTCCATCCAAATCTCCAACAACTTGTGGGCACTTTCTTCCGAATCACTGATCTCGATTCCTCCGATTTTCCAGGCCTCGGGCGGCCAGGAGGCGCGATGGTGATAGTCAAACTCGATTGACTCCATCACCGTGGCCGGCACGGGTTGTTCTTCGGGTTGCCGCAGCTTCTTGCGATCATACTTGGGTCGGTAAGTTCCAATCCCACCGGGAACCTCCCCCGGTTTACTGCGGTCATCATTTTCGAATCCCTTCACCGCGTAAGGAACCTCAACGACCGAACGCAGCATCAGCTTCACAACTCCGTCGTCGATCAGGCAATCCTCCATGCGAACAGCATACTCGAGAGTCTTTCCTTCATCAGGAATGGACTGGTAATCGAGATACTTCCCTCCGATCTTCACCCACAATATTGGCTGCGGCAATCCGGCCATCGGCCTCATGGCCTTGACCCGCATCTTGATCCGCAAGGTGGCATTCCGGTCTGCCGGAGCCGGAAATGCCAGAAAGGATGCTCCGCGGTCACCCGACCATTCGGTGAGCAGGTAGACACCCACTCCTTCCCGACAGGTCAACCGCTTTGATTTGGTAAACATCCCACGGTCCTTGAACTGCTGGTCCACGAACTTCCGGAAATCGGTAAACTCATGCTCCCGAAAATCAATGGTCACCTTTTGATCATGATCGCCTTCAAGGAAGCGAAGACTGTCGACCGCCCTTCGAGTCACCTCGAGCATCTGCCCCACCGTTTCCGCTGTGTCCTTCAAGCCCTCACGTCCGGTGTCGAAACCCTCGACCTTGCCGTCCTCGGGAAGACCCACCCCAAAATCAATCGGCAATCCGGTAAGATCCTGCAAAGCCGCTGAAAATTCGCGACGATTCAGGCGACGGCGCGTTCCGGGATTCTTTCTGACGTCTTCTTCGAATTGAGCCTCGATCCAGGACAACAACTGCTTCTTCTCTTCGGGCTCCAGCTGGTCCTTGTCCTCGGGCGGCATTTCCCCAGAAACAACCTGCTCATAAATCTTGGTCCAAAGATGAGACTTCGCTTCGCTGAAACCTGCCAAATCATCGAGCTGAATCTGCCCCTTGTTTTGCCCCTCCTCGTGACAATCTAGGCAGTAGTCCGCCAATAAGGGCTGAATCTCCTTCTTGAAGGACTCATCGGCCACTAGAGAACCCGACATCCCCGAGATCACTCCGGCAACTCGCAGGCAGATCATCCGAAAGCACATCACTTACCATCGGAGATCATCATCAATTTCTTTCAAACTCCCACTCAAAAAAGGAGCCCCAAAATCTGCCCCCAAGCCCTCCACGTCGCCCTTTTCCATTGCAGGTTTCATTAAATTGCCTTCCACTTCCGCCGATTCAATCGGCCGAACGGATCAGGAATCTTCGAGCCAATTCACCTCTCCCGACTCATCCGGAAACCTCTCGCTGTCTCAACCATGCCCAATCCGAAACAATCTGGCTGGCAGGCCAAGGTCGCTCAAAAACTCGAATCGAAGACCATTCAGAATTTCGTCATCGGTGTCATCATCTTCAACGCCATCATCATGGGGCTTGAAACGAGCCCGGACCTGATGGCGAGTTGGGGTGGAACCCTGATCTTTCTCGACCACATCTGCCTTGCCATCTTTGTCCTCGAGCTGGTCCTCAAAATGGCGGTCTACCGACTGCCCTTCTTCAAAGATGGCTGGAACATCTTTGACACCTTGGTCGTTGCCATCGCCTTCCTGCCGGGTGCTGGCCCCTGGTCCGTTCTGCGCTCGCTGAGAGTCTTGCGCGTTCTCCGGTTACTCACGGCCGCCCCTTCTCTCAAGCGCGTGGTCGCCGCTCTCTTTCACGCCATTCCCGGACTCTCAGGCGTCATCATCATTCTGGGGATTTTCTTCTACTCTTCCGCTATTCTGGCCACGGGTCTCTTCGGGGAAGCACACCCGGAATGGTTCGGCAGCCTTGGGAGAAGCTTCTACACTCTCTTCCAGATCATGACGCTGGAAAGTTGGTCGATGGGCATCGTGCGCCCGGTCATGGAGACCCACCCATGGGCCTGGGCCTTCTTTATTCCCTTCATCGTCATTGCCACCTTCACCATCTTGAACCTCTTCCTTGGGATCATTGTCAACACGATGCAAGAGCTGGACCAGCTTCAGGATCCCACCCCTGATAACTCAGAACTTGTGGAACTCATGGAACGCATGGAGAAAGATCTCAGTTCATTGAAAACCCTCTTGGAACGCCAAGAGAAGCGGAAAGGTGAATGAGGCGATTTCAATGGGTGACTGCTATCGATTCTTTCTCTCGGAATTCTGTTCATGAGGGTGACCAGTGGCAGATCTTTCAAGTAGACCCGCGACCAACTTGGATACCCCCCACGCATACAGGACCAGGTCAACGATCCACAGCAGGGTCCAGATCACCCATATCCGGGCATAGATTTCAGGATCTGTGATCCGGGTCAGATAGATCTCGTTTAATGCGAAGGTAAAAAGCCCAAGAGCGGATGAAATCGATAAGAGAATCAAACCTGAGAGCCTCGAGTCCCGATAGGCCGATTCTTAGCACGATCAAGTTGGCCAGAACGATGGCAACCTTCCCTACTATTTCCAGGAGCTCATATCCGTCCATTTTAAAAAGACCTCCTCAAAACCCAGAGAGAAATACCGGCGATGGGAATCGAACCCATACTTCGATTTCGACCAGTCCACAAAATCCCAAATCGTCCAACACCCCTAATATTTAGGTGTTTTGAGCCATTTTGAATTTAACCGGATGACAATGAATGCTAGCATTGTGCTAGCACAAAACAAACCATGGCTTCAGTATACCGAAAGAAATCCCCCACCGGTAAAACCCTCCCGGGCTGGTACTGCACATTTCGAATCAACTACCACGACGGCACCGTAAAACAGTTCCAGCGAGCCACCAATCAAAGAAGCAAACGAGAGGCTCTCAAGGCAGCCATCGAACTCGAAGACCAGGAGCGCGCCAAGGCCAACACTAGCGAGGAGACCACCAAGGAAATCCTCGCACTCCTTTCAAAAGCCAGTGAATTGGCCATGAAAAAAAGATTAAACCTAGTCACCGCTCGCGAGATCCTTACCGACATGGTGAAAGCAAGTGGGGCTGGAGCCTTTAAATCCTACACTATTCGGGAATGGATAGATGAATGGATTGAAACAAAGGAGCCCTCTGTCACCAAATCCTCCCTATCCACCTATCGTACGATTACAAAGAGATTCCTCGAATCGATCAAAGAGCGCGCCGGCTCCCCCCTGGAATCAATCACTACGGCGGATATTAGAGAATTCCGTAGCCAAATTAACAAAAGATCGACCGCCTCAAATTCCAATAAATACATCAAGGTCCTCAATGCGCTTTTCTCCGATGCGGTGAACGAACACCTAACTCTACACAATCCCGTCTCTCCTTTGAAAGGTAAACCTCTCCCAGAAACCGACAGCATCCAGCGTCACCCATTCACCATCGAGGACGTTTCCAAGCTCATCAAAGCTGCTCCTAGCTCTGAATGGGAAGGCATGATTCTTCTGGGAGCCTACGCCGGCCTCCGTATCCGAGACGCAGCCAACCTAACCACGGACAACCTCAGCGAAGGCAGCATCATCCTCACGCCTGAGAAGACCAAAGCTAAAGGTAAGACCGTAGAAATTCCTCTTCACTCCACATTGAGCGAATTCTTCACCAGAAATCCTCCCTCTCCCTTCCCAAACACCCCCCTGTTCCCAACGCTTCAGGGGAAGGTCACCGGAGGACGCGACGGGCTCTCCACACAATTCGCCACCATCCAAAAAGCGGCCAAGATTCCCAAAACCCGAACCATCAAGTCCAAAAAAGGCACTCTCACCTTCCACTCTCTTCGCCATTCATTTGTTTCTTGGATGAGCAACGCAGAAGTCCGTGCCGAAAT
>JBMHCW010000111.1:0-5778 GCA_049889715.1 Akkermansiaceae bacterium
GACACGACATCCCGAAAGGTCTGGCCGACCAACTTGATCGCATTCATCTGATGACTTACGACCTCGCGAACCCCCACTGCTCGATCGACCATTCCCGGGCTGCCATCAAAAAGTGGACGGCCCGAGGTATCGCACGCGACAAACTCTGCATCGGAATTGCCAGCTATGCCCGAAATGAAAAAGACCGCTCCAAGGTGAAAACCTATCAGCAGTTACTGCAGGAACACGGCAAGGCCGTTCACACCACGATGCCGGTCGGAGGCTTTTTCGGAGACAACCAGCAGAGCGCATTTCAAAAAATCAAACTGGCTCAAACAGAAAAACTCGGCGGAGTGATCATTTGGGAACTCGGCCAGTCACCTGCTGGCAAGGATTCCATTCTCCACAAGTTTCCCGTCAGGAATCAGCAGTAATCCCTCCATTCGCTCGCCATGCTCATTCTCACCACCGGAGGCACCATCGATAAAATCTACTTCGATGCCTCGTCAGAATTCGAAGTTGGAGAACCTACCGTTCCCACATCTTCCAGGAAGTGGGAGCCGACATTGATTTCGAACTCCTCTCGCTCTTTCGCAAGGACAGTCTTGAGATGACCGAGGAGGACCGGGACAAGATCCGTCAGGCCTGCGAAGAAACCTCGCACCGACAAATCCTCATCACCCATAGCACCGACACCATGGCGGACACCGCGGAGTCACTCCAATCCCTCACCGGAAAAGTCATCGTCCTCACCGGAGCCATGGCCCCGGCCCGATTCCGGGAAACCGATGCCATCTTCAACGTCGGCACCGCCATCGGCGCCTTGCAGTGCCTCGACGACGGCGTCTACCTCGCCATGAACGGACAGATCTTCAAGGCCGGGGAAGTCCGTAAACACAGGGAAGCCAAGAAATTCGAAGCAATTTGATTGATCCTCTGCCCTCCCTTCCCTAACTCCTCTCTCACAACTCATCAAAAGAACCATGGCAATCGTCGCAACAAACCTCAAACGTGGACAGTGCATCAAATACGAAGGCGAACGTGGCGTCGTCCTCGGTCTCGAACACCGCACCCCGGGTAAAGGAAACGCCCTGATCGCAGCGACCATCCGCTCGTTCAATACCGGTAAAACCAAAACGATCCGATTTGCTTCCAGCGAAAAGGTGGACATCGTGGAAACCGATCGTCAAAAGCTCGAGTTCTCCTACTCCGAGCCCGGCACCTACCACTTCATGGACATGCAGACCTTCGAAACCACCGGTCTCGATGAAGGCTTCGTGGGTGATGCCAAGAATTTCCTCACCGAAGGACAGGAAGTCGAGGTGCTCTTTATCGAAGGCAACCCCGTCTCTCTCGATCTCCCCTCCACCGTGGAACTCGAAATCACCGAATCTTCCGAAGGAATCAAAGGAGACACCGCCAACAACCCCACCAAGCCCGCCACTCTTTCGACCGGTTTGGTCGTGCAGGTTCCCCTCTTCGTCAAACAGGGAGATCGCATCAAGGTGAACACCGATGACTCGTCCTACATCGGACGAGCCTAACTCTTCAGCTCAGACTTTCTGCAAACCGCCCACGGGAAACCGCGGGCGGTTTTTCGTATCCAGCCAACATCACGTTTCCTAGAATCTGACATCATGCGATTATTGCTCATCTTCCTGATCGTTCCGATCCTGCACTCTTGCACCGCGTCTGATCAAGAGGTTCGCCATGACCTTTACTCCATGGAGATTCTGATGAGGCTCAGCCAATACGGGGACGCCAAGAAAATCGCCCAGTCTGTCAAAGCTCGGGATCTTCACTACGACCAAGCCCAAGTCTGGCTCGACATCATTGCCATTTTCGAAGCCAACCCCGAAAAGTTCGGCTTCGACAACAGCGCGAGAATTCAAGATGCCTTCTACCGACAGAAGTTCGCCGAAGCTGGCGTTCCCTATCCTTGAACACCCATTGCCGCCTCCGCGCATCGACGGCCGTCGAGAGCCGCAGAGACGATGCCTCCGGCATAGCCTGCTCCTTCGCCACAGGGATAGAGCCCCTCCACTCCGGGATGCTGAAGATCATCACCACGCGGGATTCGCACCGGAGAACTGGTCCGCGTTTCAAAGCCGATCAACAAGGCGTCCGGCCCGGTATATCCGCGGATCATCTTTCCGAATTTCCGCAACCCACCCGCAAGCCGTTCTCCGATCTGACGGGGCAATACTTCTTCCAGCCTGGTTGGTTGCAGGCCGGGAAAATAACTGGTCCCCGGCAACTCTTTGGAAGCACGCCCCGCCAGAAAATCAGTGACTCGCTGACCGGGCGCCACCTGGCCTCCTCCCCCGGCTTTCTTCGAAAGCTTCTCAATGTGCTTTTGAAAACGCATTCCCGCCAGCACGTCCGGCCCTTCGAAGTGACGCACATCATCCGGCTCCACCCCGACCACCATCCCACTGTTGGCGAACGGGGAATCGCGTCGTGACAGGCTCATCCCATTGACCACCACCTCATCATTCTCGGTCGAAGCCGGAACTACGAAACCACCCGGGCACATGCAAAAGGAATGCACGCTCCTCCCCTTGATCTGGGTTGCCAGTCGGTAACGGGACGCCGGAAGGTTTCGATCCCGCTTCTCACCATCCCGCAAATGATACTGGACCCGGTCAATGAAGGGTTGCGGGTGCTCAATTCTGACGCCGACCGCAAAAGGCTTCGCTTCCAACTCGATTTCCTGCTCATGGAGAAGCCGGTAGATATCCCTCGCCGAATGCCCCGTCGCCAGGATGACCGCCTTCCCCCGGAACTCCCTGCCGTCTGATGTCACCACGCCGTGCATCCGTCCGCCGGTCACCAGAAACTCCGTGACCTTGGCTCCGAAGTGAACTTCTCCTCCCGCCGCCTTGATCGATTCCCGCATCGCCATCACCACCTTGGGCAACAGGTTCGATCCAATATGTGGATGGGCATCGACCAAGATATCCTCCGGCGCTCCATGCGCCACCAAGGTCCGATAGACGTCCGCCACCGGTCCCCGCTTGGTCGCCCTCGTGTAAAGTTTGCCGTCGGAAAACGTTCCCGCCCCCCCTTCACCAAAACAATAATTCGAGTCCTCTATGACCCGCCCTTCTCTCAAGATGGGCGCCAGGTCAAACCGCCTCGATGACGCATCCTTGCCCCGCTCCAGCACAATCGGCTTGAAGCCCCGCTCGAGACAACGCAAGGCCGCAAACATTCCCGCCGGACCACATCCCACGATGACGATCTCGTCCGCATCCGCCCGCACCGCCGGCGCCGACCATTTCAATTCGGGCTCCGGCTCCAACTCCTCGTCAACCCCCACTTCCACCTTGAGCCGATATCGGACCGGACGTTTCCTCGCATCAATCGATCGCTTTAACAATCGGCAGCCCTTGATCCTCGCGGGAGGCAATTTCAGCGCACGCCCGATTCGTTCCGGCCAGACTTGTTCGTTGGCAGCCTCGGCGGGTGATAGAACCAACTCAATGGTCTCGACAGCCATCAGGATACCTCCGTGGTTTGCTCCTCGGGTTCTGGTTCGGGAAGTTTGGTAAAGCGAAGCTGCTCGATCCGACGCCCGTCCGTGCTGGTGACTTCGGCTTCAAAACCTTCGACCTCGACCGATTCCCCGGGATCGGGCAAGTGACCCAATTGCTGCACCACATAACCGCCGATGGTACTGACGTCGGAACTTTCGATATCAATCGAAGGTTCGTGCTCGGAAAGATCGATCAAACTCAATCCTCCCTCGGCCACAAACTCCTCTTCATTGATGCGGACAAATTCGGGCTCCTCCTCCTCGTCAAACTCATCGTGAATGTCGCCGACAAGCTCGCCCATGATGTTGTCCATGAACACCAGTCCCGCCGAGTCCCCGAACTCATCCACCACCAAAGCCAACTGGGCCCGCTCCTTGAGAAAGACCTTGAGCAAGTCATCCAGCCTCATCGTTTCCGGCACCACATTCAAGGGCCGGCAGATATGCATAAGATCCTGATCATGCTCGTGCATTAACCGAAGCACGTCCTTGATGTGGATGAGCCCCTCGGTTTGGTCAAGATGCCCGCGCACCAATGGAAAACGGGTATGGGTGGACTCAATGGCGAGCTCAAGATTCTCGGGAAATTCTTTGTCCAAATCCAGAAAGACCACCTCACTGCGAGGAGTCATCACGTCCTTCACGGAAACATCGTTAAGCTCCAGAGCATTGATCAAAATCTCCCTCTCCGTCTCAGTGACCTCTTGCTGCCGCTCACTCTCTTCCACCAGGATGGCCAGCTCCTCGGAACTATGAACAGCCTCACCCTGGGTCACCGGATCGATCCGGAAAATCTTTTTGAGCAGCCAATTCGCCGTGCCATTCAAAATCCAGATCGCCGGACGGAAGAAGACATAAAAGAGATGCAGGGGCCTCGCAATCGTCAACGTGGTCCCCAGCGATTTGCGGATCGCTATCGACTTCGGCAACAACTCCCCGATGACCACATGCAGGAAGGTAAAGAGCACCAGCGCGGCCGTGATCGTCAAAAACTTGATCAGTGCCGGGGCCAGTCCATAAGTAAGCAGAAACGGTCCGACCAATCTCGCGATCAAATTCTCCCCCAGCATGGCCAACCCGAGGGAGGCAATGGTAATCCCCAACTGGTTCGCAGAAAGGTAACCGTCGAGATTCTCGACGACATGTTTCGAAATCCCGGCGCGTCTCGGCTTCGATTCCAGTTCTCCTTCGATCTGGGAAGGACGAACCTTCACGATGGCGAATTCCGACGCCACAAAAAAACTGTTCAGCAAGAGGAGAATGACAATCCCCAGAACATAGAGAAAGGTCTCGAGCGGCTCGGGATACCTCTCGGGAATGGCGGCGAGATTCGCCAAAATGGAAACCGGAACAGTCATCAACGGAAAACTTACACCTTGTTGTAACCTCCGTCGCAGTTCTTGCGCAGGACATGGAATCCAGCTGCCTTGGCCTCGGAGTCAGTATACTCCTTGGTGGCAACCTTTGTGTTCACCTTGCTCACCCGCTTGCGGACCGGGTGGCGGCAAAGGGGGCACTTCTCAAGGGCCTCCCTGTTGATGGGACGTTGGAGCTCGAAACCTTTGGCGCAAACGCGACAACTTCGCTCCGGATCGTCCGGGCTCTCGGATTGATATTCGTAGATTGGCATGGGCAAGAGACAAATCAGGGCGCCTGTTCCCTCTCAGGAACATCGCCCCAACCGGTCAGACCTGAGCCTATACCCTACCAAGAGGACTTTGTCACTCCGGGAATCAGGCCGTTCGAAGCCATCTCGCGGAAGGTGATCCGGGAAAGGCGGAAACGACGAAGGAAGGCGCGGCGACGGCCGGTCACTTCGCAACGGTTCACCAAACGGGTCGGGCTTGCGTCACGGGGAAGCATGGTGAGGCCAACATAGTCCTTCTCCTTCTTCAACTGATGACGAAGGTCAGCATACTTTGCGACGGTCTTAGCTTTGCGCTTGTCGCGCTCAATCCAGCATTTTCTTGCCATGGGGCGGCGAGAAATATCCGAAACCGCCCACGAGGCAAGGTTTTTTTCAGCCCAAACACCGAAATTTTACCTCGATTCGCGAAAATCACCGCGAATCTCCTTATTTCATTAAGATCCCCTAGGCCGTGTGGACAAAATGGAAAAGTGTCCGGGATTGTTTGGAATCCTCGAATAATCAAAGAAGTCTGGCATGCTGCCGCGGTGAAAGAAAGTTATGCGGCAGCAATGCCAGACGCACTGTTTGAGTGCCTAAAAAAATTAACTTAACTCCCGGCGGAAGTCAGCAA
>JBMHCW010000112.1:0-21025 GCA_049889715.1 Akkermansiaceae bacterium
GGTAGGCGGCGGCTCCGAGGTGGCGTTCTCGTTCGATCAACATGGCGTGGTTGATGAGTGTGGAGATGGCTTCGGGAAGTCCTTCAAGTCCGTTTGAGAGGATTGCATTGAGGGCATTATCTGGTAGTTCTGTGTTTGGGTTCTCGGTCATGAGACGATCAGTTTTTTGGTTAGAATATGATCATTCTCATTGAGGCCGAGGCCCACCAATCGGGCCAGTCTGAGTGCTTGAAAACCGACCTGTCGGGGGCGGCCCCGCCACACGACCTGCCGCCCCCTCCGCTACGCTTCGGGAGCGGCAGGACGTGTGGCGTGAGGTCAAGGTCAGACTGCTTTTACAGACGAAAGATTACACCCCCCTTCCCAACACGAAGATGTTGATTCCCACGCCACCTGGATCGAGCTCCACCGCACGAAGCCGGAGAAATTCAAGCACTTCGACAAACTCGGCATTGTTGAATTCAAACTCCGGAATGATGATCGATTCCAGCTTCTTCTTGGTCTCCTTCTCATTCGCGCCGGCTTGAAAAACCAACCAACGACAGCCCGATCACCGAAGCCATCACCTTGAAAAACGATCCACGATTTATGACGCCAAACTAGTCCTGACTTCGTGAGCCACAAGAAGAATTGACCCCTCAAAGTCCCAGCGCCTTCTCGATCCGCTTGGCACTG
This sequence comes from Akkermansiaceae bacterium, assembly GCA_049889715.1. Classification (GTDB taxonomy): domain Bacteria; phylum Verrucomicrobiota; class Verrucomicrobiia; order Verrucomicrobiales; family Akkermansiaceae; genus SW10. The sequence continues at coordinate 676 of JBMHCW010000112.1, forward strand.
ACTTTCCCGACATGAGGAACACCCGGCGCAAAGAGCTGAAGCCGCCACTCTTCAAGCAACCAGCCAATGTCCCAAAGTCTCACCGCTTCCGGTCGCGCATGCCATTGCACCAACCATTCATCCCAGAGAGGAAGAAACTGGTCCTGCTTTTCCTCATCGCGAATCAAGGGCTGCGTCTCCAAGCGACTGATCCGCTCCTCCATCCCGAAGAAATAGCGCTGATACCGTCTCATCCGATCGTATCCGGCCTTCCACCCGAAGCCCGATCGCAACAACCATTCCCGTTGTTCCTCCAGCTGTCCCACCACTTCACTCAAGTGGCGGTCCTGACGATGGCGGTCCATCCACTCACGCACCCGCCCGTCCGCATCAGCCATTCCTTCCACCGCTTCGGCCACCGTCTCAGCCTTGGCATACCACTCGCCGCGCCCCAAAGCCGACGCTTCCGCGAACCCTTCCTCGTTCCGGGCCATCGCTCCCATCCCTCCCTCGGCCGAAACCCGGATAAAATCCTCGAGACTGTCATCAGGCAGAAGAGGTAACATGAAACGTCCCGCCATCTTCATCGGAAAGTTCTTTCGAACATACTGCCCGTGCTCGGCATGCTCCAACAGAAAGAGCCGCACCACTCCGGCCCGATGACTTTCCTCCGCTTCTTCGCGATCCAGAAAGGCCCGCATCCCCACCGTTTCGCCTTCATCAACAAGACCTGGAAAAATGCCTCCGTCCGCTTCTTCGGGAAGCTCACCGAAACTCCATACTTCGCCGCCCGTCATTTCCCACTCTTCATTGGCGGCTGCTTCACGACGCGACCTCAGCAAAGCCGCCAACTTCTCCTTGATCTCGCGAACATTGACTCCGAAGGCCAGAACCTTGCCCTTCTCATCGCGCACCCGGATCTTGGGACATAAACAATCCGGCAGGCGACCCTCGTCCATCCCTTCAATCCCGGCCCTGCCCGTCTTCTCGCGAAGGTATTCCAGGATGGCCTCCTCAAGCTCCAGCTGCGGTTCCCAATTCTCCCACTCCGACAAGAAGCCCGAGACCTTCTCCGCGACCGGCTGGCATTCCCTCCGCCAATCCTTGGGCAGGCTCCGAATCAACAACTCGACTTTTTCCTCCAACATTCCGGGCACGCCCCAGGCTGCGAGATAATCGGGAAAACGCGGCAGGTCATCGATCTCCACTTCAAAGGTCATTCCGTCATCTTCAGCCTCGGGATTACTGACGTAAACGACCGGCCACTTCCTTCCGGCATGCTCCACGACATCGGGAAAGAGACGAAGGCGATCCTCCACTCCTTCCTCCCAAATGAGATCCGAAAATCTCACCATCAACTTTCCGGCTTCCTCCGGATTTTCGGTCAGCTTGTAGAACGCCTTAGCCGTGTTGATGGTGGCCGGAAGACGTTCGAAGAAAAAATCGTAAGCCGCTGCTTCATTCCACAAGTAGCCGACTCGTCGTAGTTTGCGCTCCCCCTTGAAGATCTCTTCCTTCACCCACCGCATGTTCTGCAGGACCATGTTATTCCCCCGCATCTTGCCCTCCACCAAAGCTTCGCGCACGAAGACTTCGAAAGCCGCCTTGGGATTCACCCGCCCGAAGAAGACCCGTCGTCCCTCCACCACCGTCAAGCCGCCAAGCACGACATCCTCAGTGCCGTAAACCGCTCCCTGCTGTTCGTTCCAATAAGGCGAGTGATACTTGCTTCGACACAAGTGCGGCACCACTTCCTCAACCCACTTGGGATCAATCTCCGCGACCTTGCGAGCCCACAAACGGGAGGTCTCAACCAACTCAAATCCCAACACCCAAAGCGCCCGTTTGCTCTTGAAAAGACCCGATCCCGGGAAGACCGCGAACTGACGATTGGACACTCCGTGATAAACCCGCTTCTCCTTGTCCCACACGCCGATCTGGCGCGGGATTCCCGTCATGATGGACTTGTGAACCTCGGCATAAACATCTGCGGCAGTCTCGATGGTCTTTCCTTTGGCTCCCGATTTCCGGAACGACCGATTCAACTCCGAATAGATCCCCAACCACTCCCGCACCCGGCGATAGCTGAGGAAGTGTTTCTCACACCACCGTCGCAGTTGATTCGAACGCAGCTTGCCATTCTCGCCCCGGAATTCCTGCACTCCGTTCCAGAGGTTGAGGAACACCCCGAAGTCCGACTTTTGATCGAGGAACTTCTGCTGTGCCTGATCCGCCTTCTCTTCCTTCCCCTGAGGTCGCTCGCGAACATCCATCGCCGACAAACCCGAAACAATGATCAAGGCTTCTCCAAACACACCGCGCTTCTCGCTCTCGATCAACATGCGCCCCAGTCGGGGATCAAGAGGTAGCTTGGCCAAGGTCCACCCGATTTCGGTGAGGATGGCTTCGTTCTTTTTCTTCACCGCACCCACTTCTTCCAGAGTGGCCCATCCTTCATTGACGGCTCGCGGTCCAGGTGGATCGATAAAGGGAAACTCGCGGACATCGCCGAGCTTTAGCGAGAGCATTCGCAGGATGACCCCGGACAAGGCACTCCGCCGGATTTCCGGGTCGGTAAACTCCGAGGCCATCTCGAGCGATTCTTCGTCGTAGAGTTTCACGCAGAGTCCTTCGCGAACCCGGCCGCATCGACCCCGACGCTGCCGCGCGCTGGCCTGCGAGATCATCTCAATCTGCAAACTCTGTACCTGGCGCTGCGGGCTGAATCGACTCACCCTCGCCATCCCGCTGTCGATCACACTCACAATCCCTGGAATCGTCAGCGAGGTTTCCGCGACATTGGTCGCCAGGAAAATCCGGCGCTTCCCGCTCGGCCGAAAGACCCGTTCCTGATCCGCCAAAGAAAGCCGCGCGAACACCGGAACAGCCTCGGTGTTGAACAACCCGGCTCCCTCGATCAAATCGGCACACTCACGAATTTCCCGCTCGCCCGGCAGGAAGACCAACACGTCGCCATCGGGATCGAGATCAGTCACGTAGTCCACGCCTCGCAGAACATGCTCACGCAAACTTTCATGCTCGTAGGACGGAAGATAAACATCCTCCACCGGAAAGGTCCGGCCTTCCACTTCGATGATAGGACACTTGCCGAAGAACTCGGAAAACCGACCCGCATCGAGCGTGGCCGACGAAATCACCACCCGCAGATCGCGCCGCTTCTTCACCAGGCGTTTGAGATAGCCGAGGAGGAAGTCGATGTTCAGGGATCGCTCGTGGGCCTCGTCGATGATGATGGTGTCGTACTGTTTCAACTCACGATCCCCTTGCGTTTCCGCGAGGAGAATCCCGTCCGTCATGAACTTGACCTGAGTTTCCTTCGAACACGCTTCGGTGAAGCGAACCTGCCAACCCACCTGCTTTCCAACTTCGGTGCGCAGCTCTTCCGCCACCCGCCGGGCCACCGAAGTTGCCGCGAGCCGACGAGGCTGGGTGCACCCGATTCGTCCCTCCTTCTGCTTTTCACGCGCCAGCTCCAGCGCCATCTTGGGCAGCTGCGTTGTCTTGCCCGACCCGGTCTCACCCACCACCACGACCACCTGCGAGGACCGCATGGCCTCGAGGATTTCCTCCCTCCGCCGTGAGACTGGCAGGTCTGGATAGGTGATATTCAGGGCGCGGGTTTAGCCCCTTCCTCCATAACCTGCAAGCGTCACCGCCCGGTTTCCAGATTCCTACAGATGTCTATGGACCAACCATTTCAGAGGTCACTCTGACTAGCGGCTGGACGAGCTTCTCCAAGGTCGTGGGCGCCCAGCTCTCTTCAGAGAAATCCTCCATATCCGCAAACATCAATCGAAAGTCCGGAGTGAACTCCCTCACAAAAGCCCCCTCTCTTTCCCTCAACTTTGATTCGACAGCTTGTTCAACGGATACCGACCTCCAATTACGCATCACCAAAACGGTGGCAAGGACCCCGAGGTTGAGGATTCCCAGAAAGAAATTCACCTTTGTCATGCTCACTCCTAACTCGCAGGATTTCAGCCTCCCAGTCGAAAATTAGCTCGCAGGCAAAGCTCCATCGATCTCACCTACACCGCAGAATTTTCCGATGACTTCATTACCTGAAACCAAGCCACCAACGTGGTCGGCTCCGCGGCCGGCAATGACATTGACACCGAAATCGTAACCACCACGGAACAACCACCTACCGGCAGCGGACTCACGTCGCTTGATCCAACTCCGGGTGATCCAGACCTGATTCCGACCTTACTGATTTGGAAGAACAGAATACACCCGCATCCGTTCGTTGTTCACTCCAAGGATGATCTCGTTTTTCTTGTCTCCGTTCAAATCAACCGAACTGATCGACATCACCGCTCCGGGGATCTGAATGCCACTTTCACGGGCCTTCATCACCTCGAATTCTCCGTCCCCAAGGCCCTTCAAAAACAAGGTCGAGCCCATGTCGAAGTGCCCGATTTCAGGTTGCGGTCCATAGAAGTTCTGGCCTAACAGACAGTCGATCTTGCCATCGAGATCAAAGTCCCGCAACAACACACAATTCGCTTTCGATAATTGCGCCCAACGAGGAAGCTCCTTGAGTTCAAAGGTGCCGTTCCCTTTGTTGAGCAACACCGACACCGCAAGATGGTTTGCTTCATAACGCTTCGCTTTCTCAAGGTTCTCTTCGCTATAGAGATCGATCAACGAAGATGACGCAAACTTACGGAAGGTTCCCAGCCGGCTCCGCATCGTCGGCATCGCTCCACTCGAACAGCTGAAGCCCCGGCGGGGATACAAGGTCTTGCCTTCAAACTTGGCTTCAATGATTCTCGGCTCTCCCGACTCATCCATCTGGCCATAATAAAGCAACTCCGGTTTCCCGGGCGATGCTTTGTAAGGCGTGTTCAACCCCTGATTGGCGACCACATAATCAAGATCCCCGTCTCCATCGAGATCCGCCCCGTCGATACCGCTCCACCAACCGAGATACTTCTCAACGCCTGTTTCTCTAATCTCCCGCAATCCCTCCTTCCCGTTCAAAAAGAACTTCACCGGTCCCCACTCACAAGTCAGCACGAGGTCCTTACGGCCATCGCCATTGGCGTCCGACCAAAGGGCATCGGTCACCAATCCGGCCTTTTCCAGTCCGGGGACCGAAGACGTCACGTCGACAAACTTCGGCGCCCCCTCCGTCGAGTCATTGCGCAAGAGACGACTCGAGGGAACCGCCGGATACTTCCCGGGAACCACGCGGGAACCCACAAAGAGATCAAGGTCACCATCGCCATCGAAATCCTCCACCGCAACACAACTCCCGCTATCACGAAGATCTGGCAAAGCCTCCGTTGCCTTCGTGAAGGTCCCGTCACCCTTGCCCAGATAGAGCCGGTCGCAAAATGCCTCGTCGCCCGGTTCTCCCTCCACTCCACCACTCACCACGTAGAGATCCAGCTTCCCGTCGCCATCGGCATCAAAGAAAACCGCGTCGACATCTTCCGATCCGACATCTCCCTGAAACGCAGCATCATCAGCCGGAGCGAAAACACCCGGAGATGAACTCAGGACGACCCCCGCCACATCGCCTGCCGGGCGGCCCAGATAAAAATCCTGATCACCATCGCCATCGACATCACCCCACGCCATCCCGGGACCCAACTGGGAATGCTTGTATGGCAACAAGGGCTGGCGCGCATAATCATCAAAAGCCTTCTCCCTCGGCAATTCCTTCGAAAGACTCGGCGAAACCAGCTCCACAAATACCGGACGAATCCGCATCTTGGGCTTCAAAGGGGCAGGCTTCGTCCCTGGTTCGGTGACCGTAATCACCTGGCCCGCCTTCAGGTTCTTGAATGCCTGCACCGTTCCGCGCTGCCACTTGACGATCAGCTCTTCCACTTTGTCGGACTCTCCCAATCCGAAACACATCTCAAGGCCATTTGAAGACAGAAAACCCGTCGTCGGACGCTGCGTCCTTACCTGCGCCCGTCCATTCGCCCGAACCGTTACGGTAGCACCATATCCATCCTTGTTCCCCTCCGCTCCCCGAAGCTTGACCACCAGCCGCTTCTTCTCGGCTCCCGCATCATTACGGTATACCTTCACCGGCTCATCGAGACTGGCCACGACCAGATCGTCGTCGCCATCCCCGTCGAGATCTCCGGTCGCAGCCGCATAGCTCATGCCCAGATGATCGAGGCCCCACTTCTCCCCAATGCTTTTGAAAGTCAAATCACCGTGATTCACAAAAGCCAGATTGCTCTCCCTGCGGGGTTCCTTCGATTCATAGAAGTCCCACTCGGTCTGACCGATGAAATCATCCATCGTCCGCTGGATATCGGAATCATTGAAACTCCTCGAAACACCATTGGTGAAATAGACATCCGGCAGACCATCGAGATTGAAGTCGCGGATCTTTACCGCCCAACACCAATCCGATTGAGCCAATCCCGCCATGAAGGAGCCATCGACCAGCAAACCCGAGTCCTGGTTCAGATAAAGAACGTTGTGCATGTACTGTCGGGGTACTGCCGAAAGCAAAAACGAACGGGTCGCGCCCATCTCTCCCATCGTGGTCTTTGAACGGAAATGGTTCGTCCCTGCCATATCGGCAATCAACAAGTCTTCACGCCCGTCACCATCCAGATCTCCCAAATCTGCCCCCATCGAAAACCATGGTGTGTGAGGAGTGACCTGCCGGATGACATCCTTGAACGTTCCGTCACCCTGGTTTCGATAAAGCCGGTCCGCATCTTTGAAATCGTTTCCAACGTAGAGATCGGGAAGGCCATCGTTGTCGTAATCCCACCACACCGCTGAGTTCCCCCGGTCTCTCCCCGAAATCCCGGCCTTCTTGCTGACATCAGTGAACTTGCCACCGTCGTTTTGAAACAAGTAATCCTCCCGCCCCGCGTTCACATAAGTCCACTTGCCGCCTCCCCGGTTCTCAACTTTGTAGTACTTCTCAAATCCAGGAGCCAAGGTGAATCCGTTCCCGAGCCGTACCACCGGATGCTTCTCTGGCCTTCCGCCATCCCGCTTGAAATCCCGGGTCATTAGAAAGCAATCGAGATCCCCATCGAGATCATAATCGCAAAAGGAAGCCATCAAACTGGCATCGGAAATGGCCAGGCCGAATTCCCCGGCCTTGTCCGTGAACACTCCCTTTCCGTCGTTGATGAACAGAGCATTCGGGGCGTCATAATTGCAGACATACACATCCAGATCCCCGTCGGCATCAATATCAACCAGGCTGGCTCCGGCCGTCCATTCATCCCCGCCGCCCAGACCGGCATCGGCCGTGGCATCTTGGAACTTCATCCCGTCCAACCCACGATAAAACACATTCCTCCGGGGCCCGCTCGTTAGAAAGAGATCCGCCACTCCATCACCGTCGAGATCACCAATCGCCACTCCTCCACAGGCGAAGGCCCCGAGATACAGCCTCTTCGTCGGATGATCCTTGTCGATGGGATTGACAAACTCCACGCCGCTGGCCTCGACTCCCAGCTCAGTGAACAAGTGCCCCGATCCCGATGACGCCTCCGCCAGCCTGCTCACCTCAAGGCCCTCCGCTCCCCACACACTTCCGGATAATAGAATCCCAAAAAATCCTGTTACCTTCGCGCATCCCAGATTCATACCCCTTTTACTAGCAACGGAATGACGCCGATTCAATTGAACAAAGCAACCATTCCACCGCGCTTTTTCACTGACTCCCTATCACACCATGAAGAATAATCTCCTCATCGCCATCGTTTGCATCGGCCTCGGCGTGGCCATCGGCTGGGTTGCCAACAAGAAGGACACCCCGGACGATTCCGCCAGCAATCAGGACCAAGCTCCCAAGGAACAACCCAAGAAACCCTCTACCCGCCCCTCCGGTGCAACTCCGAGCGAGCGCACACCTGGCATCACCAGCTCAGTCATCGTTAATGGCGATGAGCTCTCGCCCGATAACCGGGAAGCTGCCGACCGTTGGGCCAAGATGTTCGAACAACGGCAGAAAGCCAAGATCGATGCCCGCATCGCCAAGCTGGTCGCCGACCTCAAGCTCACTCCTGATCAGGAAGCTCAACTCCGCAAGCTCATCGAAGAAAAATACGCCGGAGCCAGCGACCTCTTCTCAGGCAATGGCGACCCTTCCCAAATGGCTGAGCTCGCCAAACTCCTCGGCGGCAATGGCGTCGACGATCTGGTCGGTGAAATTCTCACGCCCGAACAGAAGGACGCCTTTGGTGAACTCAAGGAGCGCGAGTGGGCCAACAAGGTCGAAGCGAAGGCCCTGAAAAATCTCGCCAAGCTGAGCTTCCTCGACATGTCGCAGGAACAAAAGGACGCCGCTTATGACATTCTCTACAAGGAAGCCGAGGAGAGCTCTGAAGAATCGTCACCCGAAGGCGCCATGGTGACGATGATCACCGACAGCATGGGCATTGATATTGATGTCGACGACCTTGGCATCGGCGGAATCATTTCCGGAGGCATTGCCAGCGCAGCCGCAGGCGAACAGCCCAATCCCGCCGAAATGATGAAGCAGGCTCGCGAGAACCAAGCCAAACGCATCGACGAAAAGGTCGAGGCACTCAGCCCAGTTCTCGACGACAACCAACAAGAGGCCTACCGCAAGCATCTTGAGTCCAAGTCCAACGGGATGTTCGGGGGCCTTCTTCAGATGGGAACTACGGAAACTCCTGATCCGGAGTAACCCCGGCCCTTTCCTTCCTTCGGAGTTGGCGGAGGCACCCCGGCGGTGCACACTCCGCCCATGCGCCTTCAGGTTCACGGCAAGCATTTCCATCTCGATGGAAAGCCGCACTTCCTGCGCACCGTCACTTACGGCCCGTTCCCACCCGGTTGCCCTCACCACCCGGCCGCCGATTTCCCAGAGATCCGCACTGCCGGATTCGATTCCATCCGGGTTTACTCCCTCCCGGGGAAAGCACTTCTCGACGAAGCCGCTCACCACGGCCTTCTCGTCATTCCCACCCACGCCTGGGCCCAGGGATGCGACTTCATCGCACGCCCCTCGCTCTTCCACGAAGCCAGAAATACCCTTCTCTCCTGGCTTGCCAACTTCGGTCGTCACCCGGCTCTCGGGGCCCTTCTTGTCGGCAACGAAATCCCCTCCGACCTCGCCCGCTGGATGGGTGCCCACCGCGTCAACGAGCACCTCGATGACCTCATCCGTTCGGCTCAGGAAGCCGTTCCCGGCCTTCCGGTTGGATACGCCAACTTCCCCAGTACGGAATACCTCGAACCTCCCTCGGCCGACTTCACTGCCTTCAACATCTACCTCGAAGATCCCGAAGCCCTCGCATCTTACCTCCCCCGACTTCATCATCTCGCCGGAGACCGTCCCGTCTACCTGACCGAATTCGGAATGGACACCCATCTCAATTCCGAGGAAGACCAAGCCCGCCTTCTCCCGGAAGCTCTCCGCCTGACCCGGCAAGCCGGCCTCGCCGGAGCCACCATCTACGCTTGGTCCGATCATTGGTTCAACAATGGCCAAACGATTTCCGATTGGTCATTCGGCCTCCTTCGTCGTGATGGCTCTCCCAAGCCCGCTCTCGGCGCTCTCCGACAAACTTCTCTCCCGCTTCCTGTCCCGGAAAATCCTCCCCGGATCTCCGTGATCATCTGCACCCACAACGGTTTCTCCCGCCTCCGGCCCTGCCTCGACGCCTGTCGCCACCTCGACTACCCAGACTACGAAATCATCGTGGTTAACGATGGCTCCACCGACCAAACCGCGGAGCTCCTTGATCGCGAAAAGAACATCCGCGCCTTCCATCTCGATCCCTGCGGCCTCTCCGCCGCGCGAAACTACGGCGCCCGCCAAGCCACCGGCGAAATCCTCGCCTACACCGACGACGATTGCCGGCCCGACTCCCAATGGCTCGCCTGGCTGGCCCACACCTACGCCACGACCGATCACGTCGCCATCGGCGGACCCAACCTGTCACCAACACCTGATTCCCTCTCCCTGGCCCTGACAACCGCCGCTCCCGGCGCGCCCACTCATGTCATGCTCAATGACACCCTCGCCGAACACCTGCCCGGATGTCATCTCTCCGTTCGCAAGTCAGCCTTCGATGAAATCGGTGGCTTCGATCCCATCTTCCGCACCGCCGGCGACGATGTCGACTTCTGCTGGCGACTCCGTGATGCCGGACATACCCTTGGGTTTTGCGGGGCCTCCTTCGTCTGGCATCACCGTCGCGCCACTCCGAAACAATACCTCAAACAACAGATGGGATACGGCCAGGCTGAAGCCCTCCTCTTCAAGAAACACCCTCATCGCTTTTCCGAAGGCGGCATCCGTTGGGAAGGAGTTGTCTATCAGGGAAGCGCTCTCGCCATCCGCGCCGGCGATACCATCTACGCCGGCCCCACCGGAGAAGCAGGCTATCAATCGCTCGCCCAAACCTTCGTGCAGCCGACCCGCGCCCTCCACCGGAACTTCAATCGCTTTCCCGCGCCCCTTCTTCTCAATGTCCTGACCTTCCTGCAAAAACACCTGCGCCGCTGGAACCGGAAACGCCACGGCGGCCCCGGCCAAAGTGATCCCTGCTGGCCGCAACCCGACTCCCCTCTGCCAACCGGTCGCACCCTGACTTTCGTCAATTCAAACGGACTTACCCGGCACCACCTCTACCGTCACCTCCTTGGCCAAGGATGGGAACCCTCCGACCGACAAAGCTGGGACCTTTGTTCAAATGGCATCCACCTGCGTGCGGCTTCCGAACAGACCGGCACCACCACCAACCAGACTTTTGTCGCCCTCACCTCCGCCAATCTTCCTTCCGGCTTCCTTGTCCTCGCCCGCGAAGCCGACTTCAAGCTTTCTCGCTAATTCCTCAAATCGCGCCAACAATTGTAGGAGTCCGCTCCGCTGGACGTTTGATTATCGACCATGAAATACCTTCTCTTTTCCATCTCCCTCATCGCTCCCCTCCTTGCCGGGGAATGGACCGTTCCTCTCGCCGGCAATGCCTTCCGCACCGCACCGGAGCCGGGCAATGGAACCAGCCGGGGAGGCACCCTGTCCTGGTCGAAGCCCACTGAGACCTACTCGGTCTTTTTCCACATCGACAAGCCCGCCACTCTTGAACTGACCCTGAACGGAGCATCCGAAAAACCAAGTGACTGGAAGATCAGCTGTGCTGACAAGGACTTCAAGGTCACCGTGGCCGATGCCGAAATGAAGGAACACAAAGTCGGCGAGGTCAAAGCCACCGTGGCCGGTTATGTCGAAGTAAAGATCTCGGGAACCAAACGCGAGGGAGACAAGTTCGGACGTATCAGCGACCTTATTGTCCGCTCTCAAGACGAAGTCACCCTTCAATACGTCAAAACAAACAAAGGTAACATGTTCTACTGGGGCCGGCGCGGCCCTTCAGTGCATCTCGGCTATCAAGTTCCCAAAGACAAAAAAATCGAGTGGGCCTATAGCGAAATCACGGTGCCCGAAGGAGAAGATCCAATCGGAACCTTCTACATGGCCAATGGCTTCGGTCAGGGATACTTCGGCTTTCAGGTCAAAAGCCCCACCGAACGCTGGGTTCTCTTTTCCGTCTGGAGCCCCTTCAGCACGAACAACCCAAAGGAAGTCCCCGAAAAAGACCGCGTCGCCACCCTTGCCACCGGCAAGGATGTTCGAGCTCAAAAATTCGGCGGCGAAGGATCGGGCGGGCAAAGCTTTCTGGTCTATCCATGGAAGGCTGGAAAAACTTATCGCTTCCTCACCCGCGTCACGCCCAACGGTGACAACACCACCACCTACACCGCGTGGTTTGGTGACAAAGCCACCGATGAATGGCGTCTCATCACCAGCTTCCGTCGACCCCGCACCGACACCCACCTCACCGGCTTCCATTCCTTTCTCGAAAACTTCAACACCGCCTTCGGGGCCTCCCTGCGGACCGGAGTCCACGGCAACCAGTGGGTGTGCGACACCGAAGGCACTTGGCACGAAATCACCCGAGCCCGTTTCACCGCCGATGCCACCGCCCGCGGCGGTCACCGGCTGGACTACGCGGGCGGAATCCGCGACGGGGATTTCTTCCTGAAAAACTGCGGCTTCTTCAACGAGCGCGTGTCCTTCGACCAGTGGTTCGAGAAACCCTCGAACCCCAAATCGAAACCCGTCATCGATTTGGATAAGCTCCCGAAAGAATAGGTTCATGAAGTCTTCGGCTTCGTCAAAAATACGGCATTGCCATATTTTAACTTACGGCATACCGTAATTACATGAAAACAACCATCGACCTCGCCGATGATCTCGCCGCTACGATCAAGGCGAAAAGTAAACAAGAGGGAATCTCCATGCGGGCCGCTGTTCACCAGGCCTTGCGTCTCTGGCTCGAAAACAAGGACCAAACGGCAACACGGCCACGAATCGCTCGGGAGGTTGGGCTCGCAACCGGCAAAGGCCTTTCTCCGGAAGCGTCTCTCAAATCATGGGAAGAAATCCGCGATCTCAGCTACGGACAATCCCACTGAGATGATCGCGCTGGACACCAACATTCTTGTCTACGCACATCGACAAGATTCCCCTTTTCACCTCCCGGCCTTGGATACCCTCGACTTACTTGGCAATGGCGAGTCCCCATGGGCCATCCCGTGGCCGTGCATCCATGAGTTCATCAGCATCAGCACTCACCCGAGAATTTACTCTCCACCATCGAGCCTTTCGATCTCTCTCACCTTCCTCGACAACTGGCTCCAAAGTCCCTCCTTGCAGCTCCTCTCCGAAGGCCCGGCCCACTTCCAAACACTCAGCGAAATCTCCGAAAAAGCCAAACTTCAAGGGCCCAAAATTCACGATGCCCGAATCGCCGCCCTTTGCCTGGCCCACGGCGTCAAAACCCTCTACACCGCCGACCGGGACTTTTCCCTCTTTCCCGCTCTCAAAACGAAAAATCCTCTCGTTTGATCTGATTCGCCCATGCACCTCTCCGATTTCGACTACGACCTTCCCAAGGAACTCATCGCCTCGCGCCCACTTGAGGACCGGTCGGCCTCGCGCATGATGCTCATCAATCGCGCCACCGGAGAAATTTCCCATCACCACTTCCACGACTTCGAGGACCTCCTTCCACCCGACCACCTCCTTGTCCTGAACGACACCAAAGTCATCCCGGCCCGCCTCTTCTCCAACGACGGCTCCATCGAGCTCGTCCGCACCAACGCCACCGACCCCCACCATTGGTGGTGCCTCGTCCGGCCCGGAAAGAAGATGAAACCCGGTCGCACCGTGGAAGTCGGCAAGAGCACCGGTACCGTTCTCGAAACCAACGACAAAGGCGAGCGCCTCATCCAGTGGGACACTCCACCCGACCTCGAAGAACACGGCCACCTCGCCCTGCCCCACTACATGGAACGCGAAGCCGACAAGGCCGACCGCGACCGATACCAGACCGTCTACGCCCGCGAAGAAGGCGCCATTGCCGCGCCCACTGCCGGATTGCACTTCACTCCGGAAATTCTGTCCGGACTCGATCACACCTTCCTGACCTTGCACGTCGGAGTGGGCACCTTCCGCCCCGTCAAAGCAGAAGACCCCCGCGACCACGACATGCACTCCGAGCACTACTCGCTCGATGCCGCCGCCGCCGACAAAATCAAGCAAGCCTCCAAGGTCGCCGCCGTCGGCACCACCGTGACCCGTGTGCTCGAGCACCTCGCCCGCGATCGCGAAATTGCCGAATGCCACGGCGAAACCGATATCTTCATCTACCCTCCCTATCAGTTCAAAGCGGTCGATGCCCTGCAAACCAACTTCCACCTCCCTTGCAGCACCTTAATGATGCTCGTCTCCGCCTTCGCCGGCCGCGAACTCATCATGGAAGCCTACGCCAAAGCCGTCGAAGAACACTACCGCTTCTACTCCTACGGCGACTGCATGTTAATTGTTTAGGTCAGGCGTTCCAACAACGCACCCCCCTGACCTTAACGCCAAAAGCAAGTTTCTGGCACCTGCTGGCGGCCGGCGACTATCACGCAACCTATCGTCGAGTGAATGTTTCATTTCACCCCTGAAATCGTTGTTGAAAAGGTGCCCTCACGTAAATCATTATAATCGATACTCTATCTACATATAATCAATTATGTTAATTTTTGGAAATCTGTTTTCCTATTGCCATGCAGAACACGGAGGAACACCAAAACGACTTTCCGAGATTTCTCGAGGCAGGCTCTCTCTTGCTTTATGTCACCAGCCTCCTGATCTTGGTGGTGCTCCTCCTTGAAGGAAAACTCTCCGGTTGGTCTAAAAGTGATCATCACCCGTGCGACAATTTCGGAGTTTCTGACATCCACACAGTCAACGAAGCCCATCACGGATTCGTTGGATTTTGTTCCAGGCAATAAACACATCAGCCAGATCTTCCTGCCACGATCGAAGGCCGCCCGGTCAACGTTATCGGATTCGAGGCCTTCAGAGATTGCTCCCTTCTCACCAGCATCAACCTCCCCGACAGCCTCACCACTGTTGGCGATGGAGCTTTCATGTACTGTCGGTCCCTCGACAACATTTCTCTCGGTCAAGGACTCGTCTCCGTCGGAAACAACACCTTCCTGGGGTGCTCCCGCCTTGCCACCATCGACATCCCCGATGGGGTGACCGCCATCGGGAACTATATGTTTTCCAGATGTTACATCCTCGACAACATCGTCATTCCCGACAGTGTCACGACCATCGGGGATTATGCCTTTGACCGCTGCGTTGACCTCGTCAGTATCTCGGGGGGCAAAAACGTGACCTCCATAGGAGAATCGGCTTTCGATGAGTGTTCCAGCCTCACCCACATTGTCATTCCCGACAGCGTCACATCCATGGGTCGCAAGGCCTTTCAACTCTGCACCAGCCTCTCCAGTGCCTCCATCGGCAGCGGCCTCACGACGATTCCCGCCCAAGCTTTCTTTCGCTGTTCCAACCTCACCACCGTCTCCATTGGCAAAGGAGTGACCACCATTGAAAGTGCCTTCTTCAAGTGCCCAAGACTCGACAACGTCAAAATGGACGGTCCTCCTCCGCCACCTGATAGCAATCTTCAATACGCCTTTCCAGCCGGTGCCAACCTCCATGTTTGGCCAAAACATGCTGCGGAGTATGGAGGAGAGGGCGCTTTCTGGAATGGACTCCTCGTCCAACTCCGTGAAACCACCCCAAAGATCGTCTCACTTTCCGTAGACGAGATCACCTCCCTCACTCTCACCAGCGGCCCCGAGACCACCTACCGCTGTCTATATTCTCCAGATCTTCAATCTCCATTCACCCAAGTCACAACCACACCCGCCGTCATCACCACCAGCTCCAACGGCCCCCTCTTTTTCAGCGTAGACACCCCGCCCAGCAAAGGCTTCTTCATCCTCGAAGAAGTCCTTCCCTAAGACAGCCTCTTCCGCGCCGATCGTCGTTTCACGATTTCATCCATGACCACGGCGGCGAGGAGAACCAGCCCGACGATGAGGAATTCCATGTGGGTCTCCAGCCAGGTGACGAGGTTGATCATGTTTTTCAGCAACTGCATCACGGCTCCGGCGATGGCATAGAGCTCGAAGAAGTTTCCGTAGTCACTCGCCTGCGCGCTGTTACCGCTCCGGGAGCCGGGCTGTTAGAGCTGGGGAGGATTGGAAAGGATTTGGGCAAGCTTTGGATTAATATAGTAATTGGTGCGACCGATCTTTCTTTTGTGAAGAAAGCCAGTGTCGCATAAGATCTCAAGATAGCGCGTGGCAGTCGTCCGGGTAACCTTTAGATCCTGCCTGAGGAAATCGATTTTAGTGTAAGGGTGGGTGAAAAGATTATTAATAAGATCGTGGCTGTAAAATCGGTGTTGGCTGCGAATCCGCTTCTTGTAGTCAAGGAAAGCTGTCTTGATCTGACGAACAGTCTCGAGGGTGTGACGAGCGGTATGCTCGATGGCGGTGAGGAGGTATTCAATCCAATCCTCCCAAGCGTCTTCGGTGCGCACGGCCTGCAAGAGGCGATAATAGTCCTGTTTTGATTGGAGAATGTAACGGCTGAGGTAAAGAGAAGGAATAACGAGAAGATCCTCCTTCACCAAATAGAGAACGTTGATGATTCGCCCGGTCCGACCATTGCCGTCGTAAAAAGGATGAATGGATTCAAAACGATGATGGATGAGAGCCATCTTGATGAGCGGATCAACTTCTACCTGCTGCGAACCATTAATGAAGAGTTCCAAATCCTGCATGAGCGTTTCAATTTCGCGCAGATCTTGCGGTGGAGTATAAACGGTTTCGCCCGTATGTTCGTTCTGGAGAGTCGTGCCAGGCAACCGGCGAAACCCGGCATTGTTTTGCTCCAGAGTGGCCTGAATTTTGAGGACCGTTTGATTGGTGAGCAAACCCGTTTTCTGGATTTCGCGAAAGCCTTCCCAGAGAGCTTCACGGTAGCGGAGAACTTCTTTCGCTGCAGGTTTGAGTCCGCTTTTGAGGCTGAGGTCCTCTTGAAAAAGTTCGTCGTGGGTCGTGATGATATTCTCAATCTCCGAGCTGTCCTTGGCTTCCTGAATGGCAAGGGTGTTAATCAGGATCGCCTGATTCGGGATAGTAGCAGCCACTCCTTTGAGCTCAGCCAGCTGGCGGGTAGCGGAATTGAGGCGCTTCAAGATGGAAACCGTCTCAAAGCGGGAGAAGTCGAGTTGATGAAGGGATTGGATCAAAATGCGCAGAAATTGGCAAATTCTAGTCACATTGAAGATTGATGTGTATAGAAAAATCGAATTTCTAGTCACATTATGTCGGTAATGACCAAAAAGGGACAAATTTTGGTCACTAATACCGGGAAAAACTCTCCCCTATGACAACCTCTTCCGCGCCGCTCGTCGCTTGGCAAGCTCGTCCATGACGACGGCGACCAGGAGGACCAGGCCGACGATGAAGAATTCCATGTGGGTCTCCAGCCAGGTGACGAGGTTGATCATGTTCTTTAGCAACTGCATCACGGCCGTTCCGATCAAGACGCCAAGGATGGTGCCCTCGCCTCCGCGCAAACTGCAACCGCCCAGAACGGCCGCCGCAATGGCGTAGAGTTCGAAGAAGTTTCCGTAGTCACTCGGCTGCGCGCTATTGCCGTTCAGGATGAAGAGCATGCCTCCGAGCGAGGCGAGCATCGAGCAGATGACGTAGGATAGAATGATCATGCGGTCGGTGTTGACGCCGCTCAAGCGCGTCGCTTCCTCGTTGTTTCCGAGGGCGAAGAGATACCTTCCCCAAATAGTTTTCCGCAAAAAGATCCAGGCCGCAATCGAGAGAACCACCAAAATCAAAAAGGGATAAGGCAGACTGAATTTCCCGACTAGCTCGATCTCACCTGTTCCCCATTCCCGGAAACTTTCATAGCCGCTGTTTCCAAATCCCTGGCTTTGGTCGTCGGTGATTCCCCGCGTTGCACCACGGTAGATCAACAAGCCACACAAGGTTACCACGAAGGGCTGCAGCTTCAACTTGGTGATCAACAAGCCATGGAACAATCCAATGAGCAATCCCACCAAGAGCCCGAGCCCCACCGCGCTGGCGGGATGCCAGCCGTGACGCACCACCAGCCAGGGAAGCCCGCAACCGACGAGGCAGACCACAGAACCGATCGAGAGGTCGATGCCTCTCGTAATGATCACAAAAGCCACGCCGAGGCTGAGAATGCCATACAGACCCGTCCGCTCGAGTTGCTTCGACTGGTTGTATCCGCCCAAAAAGTTTTCATTCAAAAAGGCCGTGATGACGTACACGACGACCAAGGTCACAAGGATTCCTCTGATGTTCTTCATCTGCTTAATCTAACTCGCATTCTTCAAACTCCGTCCGGTGGCCAGTTCCATGATGGCCTCTTCAGTAAATTCTTCACGCCCCAGCTCGCCCGAGATTCGTCCCTCGTGCATCACGAGAGCCCGGTCCGCCACCCCCATGATTTCTTCCATCTCACTGGAGACAAACAAGACTGCCATTCCTTCCTTTGCGAAGCGCTCCATGAGAAGGTAGATCTCTTCCTTGGCTCCGATGTCGATCCCGCGCGTCGGTTCGTCCAACAAAAGCACCTTCGGCTTCAAGGCCAGCCACTTTGCCAGCACAATCTTTTGCTGGTTCCCGCCCGACAAATAACGCGCCAACTGCCACGACCCCGGCGTCTTCACACTCAAGGCTTCAGTCATTCCGGCCACCAGAGCCTCTTCCTTCTCGGTATCGACAAAAGGTCCTTTGGCATCGCGACGCAGTGATGCCAAACTCATGTTCTCCTTTACCGCCATGTCGAGAATCAGGCCTTGGCCCTTCCGGTCCTCCGGTACAAGAGCCAAACCTCGGTTCAAGGCCTCCATGGGAGACTTTGGAAGCTGGCTCGATCCTCCCACCTTTACTTCTCCACCCAACCCCGGCTGCGCTCCGAACAGGGCCGCCAACATTTCACTCCGCCCTGCTCCCACCAATCCGGCCACGCCGACGACCTCGCCCGCGCGCACTTCGAAATCCAATTCATGCTCCGGATGCTCCTGCGACCGAAGCCCTTTCACCGACAAGGCCACCTCGCCCAAGTCATGCGGCGTCCGTTGATAAAATTGCGAAACATCCCGCCCGACCATCAATCGCACCATCGCGTCGTGCTCGATTTCCTCCCGCTCGAGCGCGCCCGCATTTTCGCCATCGCGAAAAACCACCACGCGGTCCGCCAGCTCCTTCACTTCGCCGAGTCGATGCGAAATATAAATCACGCTCACTCCGCGCTCACGTAGATCGCGAATCACTTCGAAAAGCCGCTCGGCTTCGCTCAGCGAAAGGCTCGAAGTCGGCTCATCCATGATGATCACTCGCGCCTTGGTCGAGAGGGCCTTGGCAATTTCCACCAGCTGTTGTTTGCCCAAGGTCAACTCTTCCAGAATCGTGTCGCCTGGAACGTCCAGTCCCACCAGCTCAAGCACGCGCTGTGCTTCCTCACGAATGGCCTTTTGATCAATCCAGCCAAACTTCCGCGGCTCGCGCCCGAGGAAGATGTTGGCCTCAACGGAGAGGTTATCAGCGAGATTCAGCTCCTGGTGAATCAAGGCCACGCCCGCTTCCTGCGCTTCGTGCACGCCGGAAAAACGTCGGGCCTTTCCATCGATCAAGAGCTCTCCTTCATCAGCCGGCTGAACCCCGGCGAGAATCTTCATCAGAGTGCTCTTCCCCGCTCCGTTCTCTCCAATCAAGGCTACCACTTCGGCTTCGCGAACCTGTAGGTTCACGCCCGAAAGGGCCACCACACCCGGAAAGCGTTTCGTGACCTCCCTGACTTCGAGGAGACACTCCCCCATCACTTTCCAAGCTTGGAATTCAAGTCCTTCCAAAAGGAATCGACATTATCCTTACGAATCTGACGCGCCGGGATGTCGATGAACTTGTTCTCGGGAATGACGGAATCATCGCCCGTCGACAAGGCATGCAAGACCTTGATCGACCGGTTGCCATACTCGTAAGGATCCTGGACTACCGTACCGTGGATCTCACCATCCTTGATGGCCTGAAGGGTGTTTTCATCTTCGTCGAAACCAATGACCTTTACCTTGCCGACATCTCCACGCTCTTTCAGGACATCGAGAATGATGGGCGGGTTGTAAGCGAACAGACCAACCATGGCATCCACCTCCGGATTTTTGGTGAGCTCATCCTCCACATACTCTTTCGCCTTGTTGCGATCAAAAAGGTCGGTTCGCGTCGCCAGCACGGTATATTTGTCGCCCTTCACCACTTCGCCGGGCTTGTCGTATCGACTCGAATCCTTCTCACGACCCATGAGACAATCGATCACGCCCTGACGACGTCGCTTGGCGTTGTCCTGTTCGAGGCGGCCAATGAAGAGAATGACCTCACCTCCGTCTGGAATGGCCTCCTTGACAAGCTCGCCGCACATCCAGCCAGCATCGTAGTTATCCATGCCGACATACACCTTACGCTTCGAATTAGGCGCATCGGTATCCATCGTGATCAGAAGAGCGTTCTCAGCCACTTCGTCGAAAATGTCCGCCTGGTTATCGGGATCGATCGCCGCCACCGCCATTCCGTCGACTCCCTTGGAAAGCAAATCTTCCAGTGCCTTGCGCTGTTCGGTACTGCCATTAGGCATTAACACCTCGACCTGCACCCCAAGCTCCTTGCCGGCATCCTCGCCGCCCTTCTTACAGATATCCCAGAAACTCGCCACCCCGGTGGTAACCAGAGCGAAGGACTTTCCACCCTCTTCCTCCTTATCTCCACAACCGGAAAGACAAAATCCCAGACCCAACAGCAAGGCACCGAATCGCTTCTTCATCATCTGCCCATCCAAAACCCCGAATGAGCACCAGACCAGCTAAAAAAAGGATGGATTCACGACAAGCTGGCGCCGTCTTTCCTGATCATCCCAAGATCC
>JBMHCW010000113.1:0-27576 GCA_049889715.1 Akkermansiaceae bacterium
TTTCCAGCTGAGAACATTGCCATAAGCAAACTTCTTCTTGTTGGCAGTCCACGCGCCCACCTTGATTTGAAAGGCGGCATCGTAGCGATGAATCCCGAGGAAATTGTTCACCGCGGACTGGGTGTGGTTCTCCATTTCCCAGCCCTTTCCGACTTCAATGTAATACATCAGGTAGATCGACCAGAGGTAGTAGTAGATATCGACGAACTTTTCATCGGGACAGCGGAAGAAGGGAATCTCCTCGTTGAGGAGACGATTCATTTCAGTGGTCTTTGCGGTGAGCCATGGTTTGTGCTGCTCGATGATTTCTCGTGCCGATTTGAGAGCGATGGTTTCGTCATCGTGCATCGCCCACGAAACGACCGTGCCGGAGGAATCGCAGGGCACGGAAAAGGTGTAGTGTTGCACGCCTTTCTCATCCTTTCGCGTGGTCAGGGTTAGCGAAATGTCTTTTGAACAACCGAGAGCGGTGGTCATTCCTGAATAGACGATGGGTCCGATTCGTCCCGGGCCATCGGGATCGGGGCGGGACTTCGTGGTGCCCCCTTCGGTGATGAGGAGGGTTCTGTTAGATTGACCGGATTTGATCGAAGCGGACGATGAGACGCTGTTGCGAGTGAAGAAGCTATGACCCGAAAAGGTCAGGGTGACGGGTTTGGAAGACGTGATGATGGAAGCGGCGGCATCGTTGGCGGCGATGAATTTTTCCTCGCGAATTTTGACGCCGGCGACTTCGTATTCACAGATCATCTTGTCTGGACGCCAGCGCATGCTCTTGGGCTTTGGATGCGGGTAGGTTTGTCCGTCGATGATTACGCTTCCGTAAAGCACGCGGGTGTCCTTGTAGAATTCCCAACCGAGGTAGTCGTTGCCCGTGCCGGTGTGTTCCGTTCCTTCGAGCTCGCTTTCGAGGAGTCCGACACCGCGGCTTCGTAAGTCATGATGGAAAGGGTGGGTGAGTCCGATCGTTTCGTCTTCGATGGGCTTCCAGCTCGCGTGATAACCGCCGATGTAGTAAGTCACATTGCCGGCGAGGAAGCCATGCTTGCGGCCCTGAATCTCCTGCTCAAGTCGCTCGCAATAGTCGGTGAAGGGAGGCTTTTCAGAGCCGATGAGGTGGCTCACCGAAAAAATGATCATTGAGAAAACGACCCATCCGGCTTGCCGATGAGTTGATGGCTGTTTTTGACACCTGAAAGGCCACATAGAGGCCTCCTACGTACGGAGCTTGAGGCATCCTATCACGCGCTTGGTCACTTCATGGAAGATGGACTTATTACCTAACCAAGTTGGTCATCAAATCAGGGGGGCGAATCAATGATGTCAGATTGTCAGGGCTGAACTACTTGATGATTCGGGAGTAATAGGTCTTCTTCGAAGAGATTTTGACGATAAGCATCGCCCCTCGCGTTGCCGAGAGAGCCAAATTCGATTGATATTTAGGTTTTCTTAACTAAACTGGCCCAAGCCAAGGAAATCCCTTCATTCCTTAATTTTCCTTGATTATTTGTCGATTCGAATTGCCCTAAAGTGACATTTTGTGTACTTAAGTGGCAGTCGCTTCACTCCTCAGGCAGATATCATGGAAAAATTCGGGCAATATTGCGTTGGTCATCACGACCGCCAATTGGACACCAAGGGAAGAATTTCCCTCCCGGTGAGCTTTCGCCCGGCCCCGGGTGAAAACGTATATCTCCTTGAGGTGAAGGTGCTTGGAGTGCCCTGCCTGCGTGTTTTGACCGAGGAGGGCTTCCAGCAAAAGCTGCGCGATATCGAGAAGATGGAGGGAGCGACCCCGGCCCTTCGTGATCGCGCGCGTGGGACTCTCTTCGGGATGTGTCTCGAGACCAAAGTGAACGATCAGGGCAAATTGACGATTCCCAAGGCGATGGCGGAAGGTCACGGGCTGGAGTTGCCCGGATCGGCCTTGCTGGTGGGACGAGGAAAACTTTTCGAAATCTACACTTCAACCAACGGCGAGGCCCTGAAGGCCGCCGAAGAACGTGACCGCGAAGATAATGCGCAAATCAACGATGTTCTCGGCCTCTCATGACCCGATCACTTTTTTTCAACTCATGCTGTTCACCAATCCCATCCCGGCGCTGCCCGACTTTCAGTGGCCAAGCAGCTTCAACACCTGGCTCCTGCCTACCAAGGCAGCGCCGGTGGTGGGGGGTGTGACGCATTCGTTGGCTGAGGAAGCCTCGGGTGCGCCCGAGCAGCCCTTTTATCATGAGTCCATCCTCCTAGATGAGGTCGTCGAGTATCTGGAGCCCGCCGAGGGGAAGATGTTTGCTGATGGCACGCTGGGCGGAGGAGGTCATACCGAAGCGCTCTTGAAGGCCGGAGCGGCCGTCAAGGGAGTTGATCGTGATCGTGAAGCTCGGGCCTACGCGTCTGAGAGGTTGGCGCGTTTTGGAGATCGCTTCGAGGCAGTGGCCGGTTGTTTCAGCGAAATGTCCCGTTTTGCCGAAGAGGGTGAATGGGGTGGGCTTGATGGCATTCTTTTGGATCTTGGAGTGTCCTCGCATCAGCTCGATGCCGGGGAGCGTGGTTTCTCTTTTCGCTTTGACGGTCCGCTCGACATGCGGATGGGAAGCGAGGGAAAGACCGCAGCCGATCTCGTCAATACCTGGAGTGAAGCCGACTTGCGTCAGATCTTCTGGGATTTGGGTGAAGAGAAGTCAGCCCGCAAGATTGCTGCCTGGATTGTTGCAGAGCGAGAGAAAGCACCTTTCATCACGACGCTGCAGCTGGCGGACGGGATTGAAAAACTTCTCGGGCGTCGTGGCCGGACTCATCCCGCGACCAAGGTTTTTCAGGCGCTCCGCATGGAGGTGAACGATGAATTGGGTGAGCTCCGGCGTTTCCTGAAGACCGCCTCTGATCTGCTCAAGCCGGGCGGGCGTCTGGCCATCATCACCTTCCATAGTCTCGAAGACCGGATCGTGAAGCAGACCTTCCGCGATTGTTCTCGTGAGGAGATCGATCGTCCCGAATGGCCGGAACCCCGGCCGAATCCTGAATTTTGTTACCGCCTTTTGACCCGTCGGGGGATTGCTCCCGGCGAGGAGGAAATAAACCGCAACCCCCGCTCCCGGAGTTCCCGTCTCCGGGTGGTGGAAAAACTGAACCAATCCACCTGATCACGATGAATCGAAAGAAACGTACTTCGCAAATTGGTGTTCCGACCTTGATTCTGCTCTTCGTAGCCCTCGCCATTCTGTGCACCGGGGGAGTCACATACGTCGTGATGAAGAACCGTCAGATTACGGCACGCCGTGAGATGGAGAAGGTCCAGCAGCGGATGGACGAGCATCGGGTGTCGATCACGCTTCATCAGACCGACATCGAGGTCGCTCTGGATGTCTACGACATCCGCAAAAAGATCAGCGACGGCGTTTTGCCGCTGGCCGAAATCCCGGCCGGGGTGGTCGAGGTGGTGAGCGCCGATTCCGAGAAACCTTCACCCGACGAGAGGATCGTCCAGAGATAAGATGAAAGAGTCATCGGTCAAATTTAGAGCGTTTATTATCTGCCTGGTCCTTGTGGCCGGGCTGAGTGCGCTTTCGGTCCGATTGATTTCCATCCAGGTTTGGGATCGCAAGCTCTCGGACAAGTCGAGTATTACTCGGTTCATTCTCGAGGAAAGAATTCCGGCGAGTCGGGGCGCGATTGTCGATCGGAACGACATCCAGATTGCCCGGAATCTTCCCGAGGCTGCATTGATTGCGGACGTCAATCATTTGTATTTTCACGATCATTTGACCCGCGCGGTGGCGCATCGGTTCGCGTCGAGAATGTCGGTGTGGGATGATCTTGAGGCGGAGGAGAAAGCCCGCCTGTTGACCAAGGTGCGCATTCAGCGGGTGAACAAGATGGATCGGGACAAGGTTCGCGAAGAGCATCTGGCTTACGCTTTGGAAGTCATCGGGCGTGAACTTCGGATTCCAGCCTCGCAATTGCGTGATCGCATTTCCACCGGCGAGGACAAGAACAAGAAACGCATCGTCGTTGAGAAGAGAATTCGCGAGGACCAGGCTCGCCGGATCGAGGAGGCCTTGCAGGCCCGACGCATCCAGGGGTTCAGTTTTGAGCGTTCCCAGCGTCGCTATTATACCAAACCAACGCTGGCTCCGCATTTAATCGGCTTCATCGATCATTCCGGCTTCGGGCAGACCGGGATCGAAAAGTCGATGCAGAACATCCTCTCCGGAATCGATGGCGAACGGGAATTGAAGCGTGATGATAATGGGCTCGTCAACCTTACCGAGCCCAAGAGCGTGTTGCCCGCCAAACATGGCAAACACGTGAAGATGACCCTCGACATGGGTTTGCAGGACATCATCGAGTATGAACTCCAGCAGGCCTGCCAAGCGTATGGAACGAATCGAGGCAGCATCATCGTGGTGGATCCCCACACCGGTGACATTCTGGCAATGGCCAGTCGTCCGTATTTCGATCTGAACGTTCGAAAGAACTTTGAGAATGCCGCGAATAACTTCGCCATCGCGACCGAGTATGAGGCGGGTTCGGTGCTCAAGCTGGTCGCGATGTCGGCTGCCCTGAATGAACGGGTGGCCCATCGGGGAACCGAAGTGCATTGTGGTTGGGGGAGGATCCAGCGTCGGGGATACCGCGTGATCGATCACCATGCCTACGGAGACCTCACCTTTGACGAGGTGATGATGAAATCAAGCAACGCCGGGGCTTTTCTCTTCGCGGAAATGGTGGGGCGCGAAAAGTTTTACAAGTATCTTCATGATTTCGGATTCGGACAAGCCACCGGGTTTCCAGTGCGGGGCGAGGGAACTGGATACATCAGTGATTCCGCCAACATGCAGAACTTTGCCAGTGCGACTTATGGCTATGGGTTGTCAGTGACGCCGATCCAGTTGGCAATGGCCTATTCGGCGATCGCGAACGGGGGGACTCTGATGCGCCCCCGTCTGGTTGATTCAGTTATCGCGCGAAACGGTCGGGTTGTCGAAGTGACTCCAATCAAGGCGGTGCGCCGTGTTCTTTCCGAACGGGCCGCGCGTGAAATGAGACTCTCTTTGGAGCAGGTCGTCATCGACGGGACCGGACGTCGGGCCGATGTTCCTGGATTTCGGGCGGCTGGAAAGACGGGCACCGCGTGGAAATGGAACAACAAGCTTAAGAAATACGAAGAGCACCGGAAGCACCTGACCTTTGCCGGAATGGTCCCGGTTGAAGAGCCGAAGTTTGTGTGTGTGGTGACCTTTGATGAGGCTCCGGTGCCTAAGCCCGAGGATGTCGGAGGTGGCACGATCGCCGCTCCGGTCTTTTCCCAGATCGCGCGCCGGGTGGCCGCTCATCTCAATCTTCCTGTCACCGAGCCAATTGAAGAAAAAGAAGGCTCGATCGCTTTTGCTCTCGAACAATGATTCTGCTGTCGTCACTCTTGGACATTCTCCCAGAGGCCAAGGGCCTCAGGATCGAGGACGTCCCTGTCATTAGTGTGACTGATCACAGTAAACGAGTTCAGGAGGGAGCGGTTTTTGTGGCGGTGCGTGGAAGTGCGGCGGACGGGCACGATTTTCTGGAAGAGGTGATGGACCGTCATCCCGCGGCCATCATCGCTCAACGTAAGGCTCCGGCGGACTACAGCGGATTGTGGATTCAGGTGCCGGATACCCGGGTGGTGTTGGGTCGCCTCGCCGCCCGCTTTGCCGATGACCCCACCGCTTCGATGGGGGTGATCGGAGTCACCGGGACCAACGGCAAGACCACGGTGACCCACTTCATCCAGAACCTTCTCGAAGGGGCCATGATCAAATGTGGTCTCATTGGCACGATCAAGGTGCATGATGGCAGGACTCTTCGGGATGCTTCCCACACCACGCCGGGAGCAGTCGAGATGCAGAGTATTTTGAAGTCGATGAAGGATAATGGCTGCCGGGCGGTGGCCATGGAAACTTCATCGCATGGCTTGGAACAGGGAAGATGCCAGGGCATCTCTTTTCGGGTTGGGGTGTTTCTGAACCTGACCCAGGACCATCTGGATTATCACGGCACGATGGAGGCCTATCTCGATGCCAAACGATTGCTCTTCGAGCAGATGGCGGAAGAGGGAAGCACCGGAGTGGCGGTGATCAATGTGGACGATCCCGCCGGGGAAAAGCTGGCCGAGGAGTTCGCGGATCGACTCAAGGTCATTACCTTTGGATTCAGTGCGAAGGCTGACTTTCGGGCCAGCGAAGTGCGGCCTTCGGTTCGTGGGCAGAGCTTTGCGCTCGAAGCCCGGGGGCGGAGCTATCTGGTGCGCATTTCCTTTGTGGGTCGCTTCAATGTGTTGAACGCGGTGGCTTCGCTTGCTGCGGTCACCGGGTTGGGAATCCGCGTGCGTGATGTCGTGAAGACTCTTGAGGACATGCGTCAGACCGCGGGCCGGATGGAGTATGTCGGAGGCGACCGAATTTCAGTATTCGTCGACTATGCCCACACTCCGGATGCTCTCGAGAAGGCGTGCGCCACTTTGTCGGATCTCCATCCCAACCGCCTGATCACCGTGTTTGGGTGTGGAGGTGATCGTGATCGCTCCAAACGCCCTTTGATGGGGAAGGCCGCCGCGTCGCGAAGCCAGGTTTGTCTGGTGACTTCCGACAATCCACGCGGCGAGGATCCGGATGCCATCATCGAGGAAATCGTCCCCGGTCTGGGAAGCGTCCCTCACGAAATTATCGCTGACCGGCGGGAAGCCATTCACCGGGCCATTGAGATGGCTCTTCCTTCCGACATCGTCCTGATCGCCGGCAAAGGACACGAGACCTATCAGGAGATCAAGGGGGTGAGAAATCACTTCGATGATCGTGACGTGGCTCGTCGCGCGCTTGAGGAACGGCGCAAGCGCGAGGAGGCGGATTTCAAGAAACGGCAGGCTGAACGTGAAGAGAGGGACCGCGAGCGCGGTTCCAGCGATGACTCATGAAAACGTATACTCTCCAGCAACTCGCAGAAGCGATGAGCGGCACCCTTCCACAGGGTGGGGGAGAGTTGTTGGTCCGGGCCGGCGTCACCACGGATACCAGAACGATTTCCGAAGGATCCTTGTTCGTCGCCTTGAAGGGTGAACGCTTTGATGCTCATGAGTTCATCGGCCAGGCGATTGAAGCCGGGGCGGTGGCGGTGGTGGCCCATGATCCTTCCCGGGTGCCGGCTCACGTTCCGTTTGTGCAAGTCGAGGAGACCCTCAAGGCTCTTCAGGATCTCGCGGCTTGGTATCGTGGCGAGCTGTCGATTCCCGTCATCGCAATCAGCGGTTCCAACGGCAAGACCTCCACCAAGGATTTCACTTGTTCCGTTCTGAGCCAACGATTTCGTGTCAACGCGACGAAGGGGAACTTGAACAACCACATCGGTCTTCCCCTGACCGTTCTCGATACCAAAGAGAGCGATGAAGTGGGAGTGTTTGAGATGGGAATGAATCACGCCGGGGAGCTGGCTCCTCTTTGCGAGATTGCCCGTCCCGATCTCAGCATCATCACCAACGTGGGAACGGCTCATATCGAATTTTTGGGAAGCCGGGATGCCATTGCCGAGGAAAAGGGAACCTTGGCCCGGGCCTTGACCGCGGAAGGCACCTTGCTTGTGCCATCGGATTGCGACTATTTGGATGACTTCCGAACAATGACCGAGGGGAAGGTTGTCGATGTCGGACAAGGAAAAGTGCGGGCCGAGAATATCGTTCCGGGAGCAACGGGAAGTATCTTTAATCTGGTTGTTGATGGCGTGGGAACAATTGCTGCGTCCATCTCGGTGCCCGGGCGTCACATGGTCACCAACGCCTTGCTGGCAGCGGGGGCCGGAGTGGAACTGGGCCTGACGCTCGACGAGATCGCAGCGGGGCTTCAAGAGACCGACCTGACCAGTGGACGCCTACGGCAGTTTAATTACCGGGGAGTCACCGTCATCGATGACACCTACAACGCGAATCCCGAATCGATCATGGCGGCCTTGCAGACTGCGGCTGATCTTCCGATTGCGGGCACCCGGACGGCTGTGATCGGGCAAATGGCCGAGCAGGGTGATCACGCCGGTCCGGCCTATCGAATCATCGGGCAGCTGGCCGGAGATTTGGGACTGCGCCTGGTTTCGGTCGGTGCCGAAGCCGAGGCTTTGAATGCTCCTCATCATTTTGAATCCGTGGAGGCCGCCGCCGGTTGGCTCTCCGAGAACACCAACACAGGTGACCTTGTTCTTTTCAAGGGAAGCCGGGCCGCAGCCATCGAGCGGGTCATGAACCAAGCCTATCCCGAATAATCTGATGCTCTACTGGATCTTTCAATTCTGGCAAAGCGCCTTCGAGGCAGGAGAAGCGTGGGCGGAATCGCTCTCCTTCCTCCGGCTGTTGGGTTACATCACCCTGCGAGCCGGTCTTGCTGCGGCCATCGCCTTTGTCCTGAGTGTGATCTGGGGGCCGCGCGTCATTCGCAAGCTCATCTCTCTCAAAGTCGGGCAGCCATTGCGGACCGCTGAAGAAGTTCACAAACTTGCCGAACTTCACGGCGGAAAGGCCGGGACGCCCACCATGGGGGGAATCCTGATCCTTGGCACCATGTTGATCGCCATCCTCTTGTGTGCCAATCCCCTCAATCCCTTCGTCATGGTGACCACCCTGGTGACCCTGGCACTTGGAGTTTTGGGTTTTCTCGATGACTACCAGAAGGTGGCCAAGAAGAACTCGGCGGGTGTCAGTGGACGGGTCAAGTTGGTCTGGCAGGCTTTCGTGGGACTGGCCGCGGGGCTCTTCCTCTACTTCAACGCGGAAACGTCCAGCTACCTCTTCTTCCCGGCCTCCCAGACGGCCGCCGAAAATGTTTCGGTGACCAGTTTCAGTTTTCCGCTGCTGACTTTCGTGATCCCGCTGGGCCTGGTGGCCATCCCACTGTTCATGGCCATTCTCATGGGAACGTCCAACGCGGTGAACCTTACCGATGGCCTGGACGGTCTGGCGACGGGAGTGACCATTACCGTGGCTTTGGCCTACACCATGATCACGTATCTGAGTGGAACAGAAGAGGCGGCTCGATACCTTCACATCTTCCACAATCGCTCGCTGGCGGAACTTTCCATCGTCATGATGGCTTTGGTCGGGGCGTGCTTTGGGTTCCTCTGGTATAACTGCCATCCGGCCCAGGTCTTCATGGGCGACACCGGCTCCCTCGCCATCGGAGGGGCGATTGGAATGACGGCCATTTGTTCCAAACAGGAATTCCTTCTCGTCATCATTGGCTTCGTCTTCGTGATGGAAGCCGTGTCGGTCATCCTTCAAGTCGGGAGCTTCAAGATGCGGGGCAAGCGCATCTTCAAGATGGCTCCCATTCATCATCACTTTGAACTCAAGGGATGGAATGAAAACCAGGTCATCATCCGCTTCTGGATCATTTCCATTCTCTTCAGCATGGGCGGTATCGCCCTTTTGAAAGTCATCTAATGCTTGATCTCACCAACAAGACAGTTGCCGTTCTCGGTGCCGGACGCAGTGGCCAGGCCGCTGCCGCGCTGGCGTTGCGGTGCGGTGCTGCCGTGACGATCTATGACACGGGTGAAATCGGAACGGTCCCCGAGGGATGCCAATCGGTGCCGGGGGCCACTCCGGAAACGGGTCGTTCGGTTTCAGCGGACCTCGTGGTGGTGAGTCCGGGGATTGTTACCGGAGGAGAATTTGTGCGTGCCTTTGCCGAGGGAAGCGGGGAGTTGATCGGGGAAATCGAACTCGCCTGGCGTTGCTATGGCGGGAAAACAATCGCGATCACCGGGACCAATGGAAAGACGACCACGACGGAGTTGGTGGATGTTCTGGTGCGGGCGACCGGACGTTCCTGCGCTCCTTGTGGCAACTATGGCATTCCCCTCTCCGAGATTGTTCTACGTGATGACGTTCCCGAAGTGGTGGCTCTTGAGGTCAGCTCCTTCCAGTTGGAAACCATCGTCGACTTCAAGCCGGACGCGGTCGTTTTCCTCAACTTCGCCGAGGACCACATGGATCGTTATTCTTCGCTGGAAGAATACCGCGACGCCAAGTTGCGGATCTTCGAGAATACCGATTCCCAAACCCCGGTGGTTTCCCGGCAGGGGAACGACCTCGGTGAAGTCGCCGGCAAACTGATTACCTTTTCCACCGACCTCCCGGCCGATTGGATCTATCGCGATGGCGAGATCCTCAGCCCTGACGAAACCTTTATTGCTCTTGAGGACACCCGGCTCAGGGGACTTCACAATACCGAGAATCTCATGGCGGCCTGCGCGGTGGTCGATGGATTGACTCCCGAGTTGGCGCAAGCCGCTTTGAAGAAATACAGTCCACCGGTGCATCGATGCGAACTCGTCTCCATTGTTGATGGAGTTGAGTATCTCAACGATTCAAAGGCCACCAATCTTCATGCTTTGGAATCGGCCTTGCGGTCACAAACCCGTCCGACTGTTCTCATCGCGGGTGGCAAGCAAAAGGGCCTCGACTACCGGGGACTCAAGCCTCTCCTCGGAGAGAAGATCAAGTTGATGGTGTGCTTCGGTGAAATCGGCCCGGCCCTGGCGGTGACCTTCATCGATGTCGTGCCCTGCGAGGCGGTCGACACTCTCGATGAAGCGGTTGCCAAAGCTTCCGAGTCGGCCGAGCCCGGCGACACCGTGCTCCTTTCTCCGGGCACCTCTTCTTTTGATCAATTTCCGGGATACGAAGCCCGAGGCGATGCGTTCAAAGCCGCGGTCCGTCGTATCACGAAAACCCAATAACCCAACCAATACCCAACCGAAACCAATGAAATCCGATAGAATGCTCCAGACCCGCAGGAAGGCTCCCAAGTCGACCTTCACCATGCTTTATGCCGCCACCCGCAGCACCAAGCGCCGCAAACAACGTGCCGCCACCGCCGTCTCTCCCGAAGATGTCGGAGAGGTGCCCGGCGTGGGAATTGCACGTGCTCTTGTGGTCATCCTTTTGATTCACGTGGCCGCCATTGCCGGCATTTACCTTCACAATCGCGGGAACGACAGCAGTGATTTGAAAGCGGTTCCGGTCGCTGACAAAGAGAAACCGCCCGCCATTCTTCCCGGCTATCAAGTCGGCTTCCTTGAGCCGGGCGAGAACTACGCCACCATGGCTCAACGCTATGGCGTCGACGAACAGGAGTTGCGTCGTCTCAACGACAACGCCTCGCTCAACCTTGGATGGAAATACAATATTCCCAAGAAGCGCATCGAAGAGACCACGCCGTCCGAGGCGATTGTTGGAACGATTAATCCTCTCGTGGAGCAGACGCTTCCCCAGCCCGAGCCGGTTGTTGAGCCGCCTGTGATCCCGAACGAACGTCCTGAAATCCAGACTTCTGATACCCAGATTCTTCCCGGAGCCACGCCGGGGCCACTGGCACAAGTGGGGGGCAATGAGCCTGAGCTTGAGGCACCTCTGCCCACTCCTGATCCCATCCTGATCAAACCCAAGAATCCACACCCGCTGGCACCCGCTGCAACTGGAAAGACCTACACGGTCAAAAGTGGCGACACGTTTTGGGGGATCTCGCGCAAGTTCGGCGTCAACGTCAACGAGTTGATGAAAGTCAATGGAATCCAGAACGCCTCGGCTTTGAAAATCGGAGCAGTGCTCAAGATTCCAGCCAAGCAGTAGTCTTTCATGGGAAAGGGAGCCTCCATCTTTCTGTGTCTCGCCGTCGGCGTCCTGATCACCCTGGGTTTGGTGATTCTGGCGAGTGCGAGTGCGCGTTTCGATGATGCTCCCGTCGGGCAGTATTCCTTTCTCACGAAGCAGGCCCTTTGGTTGGGTGTCGGCTTGGTGGGATTGGTGGCCATGGCCTTTGTCGACTACCGCATTCTGCGTCGGCTGTCATGGCCCTTGTTTCTGCTCGTGTGTGTGGCTCTGGCGCTTTGTTTTGTGCCGGGGATCGGCGACGAGGCGAAAGGGGAAAATCGCTGGATCGTTCTTCCGGTCCTTGGTCGCTTCCAGCCTTCCGAACCCGCCAAGCTTGTGGTGATGATTGCGCTCGCGTCCTGGTTCGCCCGTTACCAGGCGGAGATCAAGAGTTTCAAAAGGGGTTTTTTGGTTCCCTGTTTGATCCTTGGTCTTCCACTGCTTCTGATTTTGCTGGAGACCGACATGGGGACGACCGCCGGGTTGGGTGCGGCTGGTCTCATCGTGATGTTTATCGCCGGCTCGCGTCTCAGATACATGCTTCCTTCGGTGGTCGTTGCTCTCGCCATGATGGTGGTCATGGTCCAACAGGACCCGCACCGGATGAAGCGAATCACGGCCTTCATGAATCTGGAGGAGCACAAGGAAGGTGCCGCGTGGCAGCAATTGCTGGCATTGGAAGCCTTCGGAAATGGTGGTTCGGAAGGGTTGGGCCTGGGGAATGGCCTGGTGAAACAGAAGAACTTCCCCGAGCATCATACGGATTTCATTTTCCCGGTCATTGGCGAGGAGCTGGGGGTGTTTGCCTCCATGGGGGTCATTCTTTGCTTCGTGGTGATCCTCTTGGCGGGAATGTTCATTGCCCTCAATGCCGCCGATTTCTTCGGGCGCTTGTTGGGAATCGGGGTAACCTGCAGCATTGTCATTCCGGCCATGATGAATATCGGGGTAACCACGGCCTGGCTCCCGAATACCGGGCTTCCTCTTCCCTTCGTCAGCTACGGGGGATCGAACCTGGTCTTCACCATGACCATGATCGGAGTTCTCCTGAGTATCCTGAGACGTTCCCGGGCCGCCGAGTTGGCGGAAATTCCGGTGGTGAAGGACAAGGTTCTCGAAGTTCGGCTTTGATTCCGGCGACGATAGATCGCGAGGGCGCCGTCCGTTCAATGGCGTGATGATCCGCTCTCTTTTCCTTCTCCTGCTCGCTCCCTTGGTGGCCTTCGCGAACACGCGGCCCAATGTAGTGGTTTTTTTGTCCGACGACCAAGGGTGGGGCGATCTCAGCCATTCGGGAAACAAGGATCTCAAGACGCCTCACATTGATTCGTTGGCGAAGGACGGAGCGAGCTTCGATGCCTTCTTCGTCTGTCCGGTCTGTTCTCCGACCCGGGCCGAGTTTCTAACAGGTCGCTACCACACCCGGTCCGGAGTCTGGTCGACTTCGGCGGGAGGGGAGCGCATGAATTTGGATGAGACGACCGTGGCTGATTTGTTCAAAAGTGCCGGTTACCGGACCGGAGCCTTTGGAAAATGGCACAACGGGATGCAGTTTCCCTATCACCCGAACGGTCGGGGCTTTGATGAATTCTATGGGTTCTGCAGCGGCCATTGGGGAGATTACTTTTCGCCCTTTCTGGAGCGCAATGGAGTCATTGTGAATGGCGAGGGCTTTTGTATCGATGACTTCACCACCAAGGCGATGGACTTCATGAAGGCTTCGCTTGATGACGGAAAACCTTTCTTCGCCTATCTGCCCTACAATACGCCTCATTCTCCGATGCAGGTTCCCCAAAGTGATTGGGATCGTTTCAAGGACAAGCAGCTGACCATGGTCAAGGCGAACAATCACACCCGCTGTGCCCTCGCGATGTGTGAGAACCTCGATATGAATGTCGGTCGGGTGTTGGCGAAGCTCGAGGAACTCAAGATCACCGACAAAACCATCGTGGTGTGGTTTCATGACAACGGACCCAACGGGAAACGATGGAATGGCGGGATGAAGGGAAGGAAGGGGTCGGTCGACGAAGGAGGGTGCCGCAGTCCTCTATTCGTCAAGTGGCCGGCCGGAATCAAGAAGGGGACGGTCGTGACCCACATTGCTTCGGCCCGCGATCTTCTTCCCACCTTGTGTGAGCTGGCTGGCGTGGAGAAGAAGTCTCCGAATCCGCTGGACGGCAAGAGTGTGGCGCCGCTTCTCAAGAATCCTTCGGCAGAATGGGAGGACCGGATTCAGGTCAACTTTTGGCGGGGCAAGATTGCCGTTCGTTCGGAGACCCACATGTTGGGTGGAGACGGCCACCTTTACGATATGGTGGCGGACCGGGGGCAGAGCAAGCCCATCAAGAATGAGGCGATTCACCGGAAACTGCATTTAGTGAAGAAAGCCTTTCTTGAGGAACATGGCGGAAAGGTGGGAAAAGAGTTTGAAAACCGTCCCTTTGTCATCGCCCATCCGGGGAACCCACACACCCAGTTGCCGGCTCGCGATGCCGTGGCATCGGGTGAGATCAAACGCTCCAACAAGTTTCCCAATGATTCTTATTTCCTCAACTGGACGAGGGTCGAGGACAAGATCACCTGGACGGCTGAGTCGGCTGATGAAGGGACGTTTGCGGTGAAGCTCTTCTTTGCGTCGGCCAGCGCCGGGGCGAAGTGCCGTTTGAGTTTCCAGGGCAACAAACTCGATTTCACGATTCCGGAAGCCCACGATGTTCCCTTGCAGGGTAAGGAACTTGACCGTTCGCCGAGAATGGAGTCCTACACCAAGGATTGGAAGGCGGTGGAGATTGGGGAGATCGCATTGAAGAAGGGACCGGGAACGCTGACCCTTGAAGCCCTGGATATTCCCGGGAAGGAAGTCATGGAATTTCGCCTGATGACATTGAGGAAGATGCGTTGATCTTTGCCATCCCGATTGTTTGCAATCGAGCGGAGTTTGCCTAGGCTTCCGACATGATGGCGAAAATTTCGGCCCTTCTTCTGACTTTCAGTGTTTCGGTTTCAGGAGCGAAGGACCTTGTTGTTCCAGCGGGAAAAGCAATCAAGTGGGATGGTGAGTTGCCGGCTCGTTACGGTCTGTCCTTTGATTATCACTCGCTTGGAGGACAGGGCGGTCTGGCGGTTCATCACGACGGCTTCGAGCTCTTGAAAGTTGAAGGAGGATCGGGAAGCGCAAAAATTGCCCTCAACCCGAAGGATGGCGTTTATTCGACCTGGGTGGATGGTAAGCCGGTGGCGGAATTGAAGGAATTTTCCTCGAAGGTTTCCGGTGGCGGAAAGAACTCGTGGCAGGCCGGCGAAAAGAAGAGCCGTGAGATGTATGATTTCGGAGGGGATTTCACGGTGGCCGTGAAATTCAAGACCAAGAAGGAAGGGACGCTGGTCTCGAAATGTGCGCCCAAGGGCGAGTGGTCGCGAGACGCCAAGGCCCTGTTCTTGGAGGGAGGACGGCTCGTTTATGATATTGGATGGCTCGGAGCCGTGCGCGGGAAATCCCGGGTGAACGACGGAAAGTGGCACCATGCGGTGTTGGTCTACGGTGATGGAAGAGTTCGGCTGTTTGTCGACGGGAAGCTGGAGGCTGAGAAGAAGGGATTCACGGTCCGGGACCCGAAGGGCAGTGTCCTCAAGATTGGGCGAGCTGCCGAAGATTTCGGAGGAGACTATGAAGGTGACATTGAATTCGTCCGCTTCTGGAAGCGCGAACTTCCCGACGCTGAATTGAAGGCTCTCGGCAAGGGCGAGGAGGAGGCCACCAACACGCCCTTGTTGAATTGGAAAAGCGGGGGGGATGAAAAGCCGCTGAGTGGCAAGGGACTTCGCTTCCTGGCGGGGCCAAGCGAGGTGAAGATTTCCAAGGTGAAGATCGAACTGCTGGCTGAAGTGGATCACGCCCTGATGATTTCATCGCTCGATCACCTTTCTCTCGAGCGAGGCGCCCGGATCTACAATGGTCTGTGCGTTACCTGCCACGGAACCAAGGAGCTTGAAGGTTCGCTCCCCACCGCGTTGAAGTTTCATGAAGGCGAGTTCAAGAACGGGAAGGATCCCTACTCGATGTATCAGACGCTGACCAAGGGATACAATCTGATGGTGGCCCAGCCCTGGATGACGCCGACTCAGAAGTACGATGTCATCCACTACATCCGTGAAACGTTCCTTCAGAAAGACAATCCCAAGCAATACACCGACGTCAACGATGAGTATCTTGCCAGCCTTCCTGCCGGAATCGGGACTGGGCCAAGCGAGGTGACGATGTTTGCTGATAATGACGTTCCCAAGTATCAGAAAATGGACTTCGGTCCGGTGCTTTTCTGGACCTTGCAGGTGGAGGAAGGAAACATCGCCTATAAAGGAATCGCGGTTCGTCTCGACGAAGGGCCGGGTGGGATTTCCAAAGGAAAGAAGTGGATTCTTTATGACCACGATACCATGCGCGTTGCCGGCGCCTGGACCGGCGACAAGTTTGTGAACTGGCGGGGCATTGCCTTCGATCAAAGTCATGGCACGCACACCTCGATTGTGGGCGATCTCGCCTTCAGCAATCCGGTGGGTCCGGGTTGGGGAAGACCGGGGGACGGAAGTTTTGAGGAGGTCAGGTTCCGGGGGCGTGACGACAAACCGTACGGACCGCTTCCCCGCGAATGGACCCACTACGAAGGACTCTATCTTCACGGCAACCGGGCGGTCATCCAATACACGGTGGGACAGACCATGATTTATGAAATGCCGGGTTACGAAATGCTTGGGGATGAAACCCTATTCACCCGGACTTTGAACCTCCGACGGTCATCTCACGAATTGAAGTTGCGCGTTGCCCCTGAGGGCACTGCTGTTTCGGTGATGGGGGACGGAAAGCTCTCGGTCGAAGATGGTTTCCAGGTTGTGACGTATGCACCTTCGGAGCGTCCATCGCAGACCAAAATTCTGATTGGTGCGGTGGATCAGGCAGCCTTGAATAACTACGCCAAAACTTCGGGCAAGCCCATGGCTCTGGACGGTCTGATGTCCGGCGGAGAGAAACGTTGGCCGGGCATCATTGCCACCAAAGGAAAGATGGGTGAGGACAGTGGTGGCTTCGCCGTCGATGAAGTGGAGCTGCCATGGGATGATCGTTCTCCCTGGAATAGCTGGATGCGTTTGGGCGGGTTCGATTTCTTCGCGGACGGCAAGCGGGCCGCCGTCGCCACCTGGCTTGGCGACGTCTGGATCGTCGATGGACTCGGTGGGGATTTTGAGAACCACCATTGGCAGCGGATTGCCACGGGATTGTTCCAACCCCTCGGGGTTAAGGTGATCAACGAGACGATTTACGTGAGTTGCCGTGACCAGATCGCCGAGCTCAACGATCAGAATGGTGACGGTGAGATCGATTACATTCGCAACTTCAACAATGATCATCAGGTCACCGAGCACTTCCATGAGTTTGCGATGGGACTGCAGACCGACAAGGACGGCAACTTCTACTATGCCAAGAGTGCGCGTCATGCCAAGACGGCTCTGGTGGCGCATCATGGCACCTTGCTGAAGGTGAGTGCCGATGGGAAGGAAACCGAAATTCTGGCCACTGGATTCCGGGCTGCGAACGGGGTTTGCTTGAATCCGGACGGGTCCTATATCGTGACCGATCAGGAGGGTCACTGGAATCCCAAGAACCGAATCAATTGGGTGAAAAAGGGCGGCTTCTACGGAAACATGTATGGCTATCATAATGTCACCGATGAGTCGAATGCGGCCATGGACCAACCTCTGTGCTGGATCACCAACCGTTTTGATCGCAGTCCGGGTGAGCTGATGTGGGTCCCCGGGAATGCCAAGTGGGGGAACCTCAATGGCTCACTTCTCAATCTCAGTTATGGGGCGGGGAAGATCTTTCTGGTGCCTCACGAAAAGTTGAAAGACGGACGGGTCCAGGGAGGCATGATCAGTCTGGGAATGGATTTTCCAACCGGCATCATGAGGGGGCGATTCCATCCTGAGGAAGGCCAGCTCTATGCCATTGGGATGTTTGCCTGGGCGGGCAACAAGAGACAGGACGGAGGCTTTTACCGGATCCGGAAAACGGACAAACCGACAATCCTGCCCGGGAAGTTGAAGGCGGCGAAGGACGGGATGGTTCTGACCTTCACCGATAATCTTGATGCCGAATCGGCCGGGAATGTCGGCAACTACACCGTGAAGGTCTGGGACTTGAAGAGAACCAAAAATTACGGATCGAAGCACTACAACGAAAAGACGCTGAAGGTGGAGAAGGTTGAGTTGAAGGACGGTGGAAAGACGGTTTTCCTCAGCCTCCCCGGGCTTGCTCCGACCTGGTGTATGGAAATCGACTACCGACTCAAGGGAGCGGATGGCGAAGAAGTTCGCGGGAAAATCAACAATACCATCCATGCTCTGGGGAACTAGGATTGTCCTTTTCCTGTTCCTCCTATGGGTTCCGGCCAAAGCAGGGCCGGTCGCGGATCTTGGAGCCGGCTTTGTCGAGGCCGTTCTGAAGGGTGATGACGAAGGTCTGGAAAAGCTGGTGGCTCTCAGCGACAAAAGGAAGGCTGCCATGCTAGCGTCATTCAGGGAAGCGGCCGGGGCCATTGAGGCCGGTGCGATTTCCCTGAAGGCCATCGACAGAGAGCTTGTCATCGGAGATCTCGGGGTGACCTTGATCAAGTTCAGCACGAAGGGAGGAGAGAGTGATTATGACCCGTTGGTTTGTATGAAAACGAAAGAGGGCTGGCGGGCCGTGCCTTGGGAGAACGAAGAGGATGCGAGGAAATTTGCAGCCAGTCGGACCTCCGACGAACAAATTCATTTGAATCTGTTCGACGAGTGGGCTGACCTTGTTGTGGAAGAAATCGCCAAGGAGAGAGCGAAGAAGGAGTAGGGAGATTTCAGGAGCTTGGATCGATTTTACAAAGCCGTGACATACAGAAAGACCGATGTGTGTCATCATCACTCGATGATACGAGCGCTTCTTCTTTGCAGCCTGTTGTGGGCTCCTTTGGCTTCCGGTGCCGAACCACTTCCTTTGAAGTCGGGTCAATACCATGTGGAATTGACCCACGAAGCTGAAGGCCCCATTCGCGGATTTGACTTGGCCGGAGTGAAATATCGAAAGCTTGAGAAGCCCGATCATCTCGAGCTGAAGTTTTCCAAGGATCGAAAGAAGGTGGAGGTCCAGCCCGGCAAGATTTCCGGTAGTCTCGCCAAATCTTCGCCGAAAAAGAGAACGTATCGCCTGACGGAAGGTCTTTTCGCAGGTGGCGAGTTGACGATCGAGAAGTCCAAGGATGGTTATGTCGTGGTGTTGACCGAATTTGGTTCAGGAGTGCCGGTGATCAGCAGCTCAAAAGGTGCTTTCAAGCTCGCGGTTCTCAAGGAAATGGAAAACCTGAAAACCAAGAAGACAAAGTGAACCGGAGTTTCTCGGTATCCCTTTTGGGTGGAATGATTGTTTTGGCAGGGATTGCCCGATCGGCGGAGCCGTTCAACAAGAAGTCGGATCGGGATGAGTTGGCCACGGCCATGATTCTCGGCGAGTTGCGGTCGAAGGGATACTCCGGAGACAGTATCAAGTTGGATCTCAAGAACCCGACTTCGGTGGTGATGACACTCTACAAGGTGACCGGAGGAAAGGCTTTCGTGGTCCAGAAAAGCGTGGCCACGGCTGCCAGTACGAGTTTTGAAATCGGTTACCTGTTTCGTCCGAATGGATCGGGGGAACGTGAACTCTCGTTCATTTTTGATGACCATATCGTTCAAACCAAGTCGATTGGAACTCATCTCAGAAATGTCGGGGACAAGTCCCACTCTCTTCCCTTGAAGATGGATTTTCAGAACTACGCCATCGGCCTGGTGAAGTTCGACGGAGAGGCCTTGATCTATCAGGCTCCCATTGGAGGTCGGGAAGTCGAACAGTTCACCACAGTTGAAGCTGCAGCGACAAAGCTCAAGGGCGGCTATTTCATGACGGCGACTTTGACCCGGGTCAAAGAAGGGGAAGAGTAGCGGGTCTCAGATCAGAACCTGCGCAAGATGGTATCCTGGTCGAATCGGGCTTCCCGCCCCGGATAGTCGAGAGTGTGATGGGAGCCGCGTGATTCCTTCCTCATGAGAGCCGAGTCAATGATGAGGGAAGCAGAGGTCACAAGGTTACGGAGTTCGAGAATGTCCGGAGTGACGGTGTGGCCCCAATAGAATTCCTTCACCTCACGGCGGAGGTTGCGGAGTCGGTAGGACGCCCGGCGGAGTCGGTTGTCGGTGCGGACAATCGAGACGTAGTCCTGCATGGTGCGCCGGAGCTCGTCCCAAGCGTGATAGATATTGACCAGTTCGTGGGGCGGAGCGGCATTGCCACTTTCCCATTCCGGAATGTCGGGGGCGTTGGGGGTTTCCTTGCCGGGAGGGTAGAGGCGAAGGATTTCATTGAGGGCCCGGCGGGCCATGACGTTTCCTTCCAGCAGGCTGTTGGAAGCCAGGCGGTTGGCGCCGTGCAGTCCGGTACAGGCCACCTCGCCAATGGCATAAAGCCCCCGAACCGTCGTTTTTCCTTCGAGGTCGGTCACGACGCCTCCGCATTGATAGTGGGCGGCAGGGACCACCGGGATTGGTTTTTCGAGAGCGTTGTGTCCGAACGACAGGAGAGTTTCGTGGATGAAGGGGAAGCGTTCGGCGAAGTGATCGCCAAGGGGCGCGACATCAAGAAAGGCACAGGGGGCACCGGTGCGCTTGATTTCGGTATCGATGGCCCGCGCCACGATGTCGCGGGGAGCGAGAGAGCCTCGATCATCGTGATCCTTCACGAATTCGTGTCCGTCAGCATTGACGAGCACCGCGCCTTCGCCACGGACTGCTTCCGAGACAAGAAAGGAGCGGGCTTCCGGTCCGGTGGCCGCCGGGTTGTAGAAACAAGTGGGGTGGAACTGGATGAATTCCATATTGGCGATGGATGCGCCGGCCCGCCAGGCCATGGCCAGCCCGTCCCCGGTCGAGGAATCGGGATTGGTGGTGTAGAGATAGGTTTTGCCGCATCCGCCGGTGGCCAGGATGACGCGCGGAGAGGTCATGATCCCGACCTTGTTGGATTTGATATTCAGAACGTAGGCTCCCAGGATCCGGTCATCGGTGACCGCGCCCAATTTACCGGTGGTGATGAGATCGATGGCGTAATGGTCTTCGAGAATGGTGATGTTGTCCGTTTTGCGGGCGGTCTCGGCAAGAGAGGTGGCGATCTCATGACCGGTGGTGTCCTTGGCGTGGAGGATGCGACGTTTGGAATGACCGCCTTCCTTCCCGAGGGAAAAGCGCCCGGGTTGGTTCTCATCCTTGTCAAAGTTGGTGCCCCATTGAACCAATTCATCGATCGTGGCGGCAGCTTCCTCGACAATGGTTTGGACTGCTTCTTCGTGGCAGAGTCCGGCACCGGCATCGAGGGTGTCGGCGACGTGTTTGCCACAGGTGTCTCCATCGTCGCGAAGTTCGGGAGGAAGGACCGCCGAGATGCCGCCTTGGGCCCAGGCGGTGTTTGATTCGAGAAGTTTGCCCTTGGTGATGATGGTGACCGATCCGTGTTCGGCGGCCTTGATGGCAAAAGACAGTCCCGCGATTCCGGACCCGATGACAAGGAAGTCACTCATGTGCTGGTGCTACCCTGCCAAGGGATCACCGAGTGGCAAAGGTTTTGTTTCCGAGGGCCATTCAGAATGGCGGATCAAGCCACCACTTCATCGGGGCGCTCGGCGCGTTCGAGGCTTTGACGGAAATTGTCCAGCATCTTGGACTCCCGCTTGAGCATGTTGATGAGCTCGGCTTCTTCGGCTTCGCTGATGAGTTCGCGTCCCGCGAGGAAAATCACCGAGTTGGCAATGGCGAGGGTGGCTCCCCGGGCCCGGCCGACAAACACGGCGAACTCGCGTTTGCTGGGGCAACTGCTCCCTTCGGCAAGAATGCCGGAGATCTGGCAGGAGCTGCCCCGGAGGGTCGAGGCGTGCTCGGAGTGTCCCTTGGAATCCACGTCTTCGGCAAGGTCGTAGAGACGGTGTCCGATTTCAGTCGCCATCTTCCAGACCTCGAGGTTTTCAAAACGAAAATCAGCCACGGAGGGGGGCTATCTTGCTTGTGCGTGGCTGACAAGCACTGTCTGGTCTTTTTGGCCAGATTGTCTGGAACCATTGCGGGCGGCGTTGGTTCCTGATATTCCATGGAGCCACGGGGAGTGAGCGCTCTCCAACCCGTCAATGTCATGTCACGCCCACTGATCGCCACCCTGGAATCCGGAGGAACCAAAATGGTTGCCGCTCTGGCGCGGGGGCCTGGTGACATTCTCTGTCGCGAGAGGATCCCGACGACTACGCCCGACGAGACGATCGCGAATCTGGTCGGGTATTTTGAAAAGGTGTCGGACGAGCTTGGTCGCCCGGAGGCTTTTGTGGTGGGAACGTTTGGGCCGGCCGATCTTGATCCAGCGTCGGAGACTTATGGATTCATCACCTCGACGCCCAAACCCCACTGGTCGCAAACCGATCTGTTAGGTCCCTTGAGGGAGGCGTTGAAAGTACCGGTGGTTTTTGAAACCGACGTGGCGGCTTCCTTGTTTGGCGAAGCCACCTGGGGAGCTGCTCGGGGATTGAAGAGTGCGTGTTACTTTACAGTG
The DNA here is from genome assembly GCA_049889715.1 of Akkermansiaceae bacterium. GTDB lineage: Bacteria > Verrucomicrobiota > Verrucomicrobiia > Verrucomicrobiales > Akkermansiaceae > SW10. The sequence goes on from JBMHCW010000113.1 coordinate 22,320, forward strand.
GGAACCGGCATAGGCGGGGCTTTGATGATTGAAGGTGAGTTGGTTCATGGCATTGGTCATCCTGAGATGGGGCATATGCGGGTCATTCGTCATAACGATGATCTTTTCGAAGGATCCTGTCCCTTTCATGGGGACTGTCTGGAAGGGCTGGCTTCGGGGACGGCAATGAATGAGCGTTGGAAGGTGCCCGCGGAAACCCTGCCTGCCGATCATCCGGCGTGGAAGATTGAGGCCTATTATCTGGCCCAAGCTTGTCTCAACGTCTTGATGATTGCTCCGCCGGATCGGATCATTCTGGGAGGCGGAGTGATGCATCAGGAGCACCTCTTTCTCTTGGTGAGAGAAGAGCTGGCGAAGCTGCTCAATGGGTATCTCGCTTACGATCAGCTGAAAGGGAAGCTGGAGAGTTTTGTCGTTCCACCTACGCTTGGAGACAACGCCGGAGTTCTGGGCTGCGTGGCTTTGGGCCAACGCCTATTGGAAGAAAGCTGATCTTCAGCGGATGACAGGGCAGACCCGTTCGTCCTGAAAATCGGGCAGGCCGTTGATTCGGCGGACCACGCGTTCGTTGACGTGAGAGAAATTCCCATGTGGCCGATAGCGGAGATCGGCGCTGGCGAAGTGAGCGGCGAGGGCTCTTCTGGGACGGTCGCCGAAGTTGGGAGGGTTGCCGTGAAGAAGAGATTTACCGAAGAGAACAAGGTCGCCGCCTTGCAAGGCTATGCGGCGTTTGGCGTCGAGGTCTCGTCCTTCGGGGACGAGGGTGATCGGTCCCATTTCCGGAGTGAAATCGGTGAGAGGGATCCAAGCTGTCACCATTGACCTGGCTTCGCAAGTCAGCCATCGGAATTCCTCGCGATGCCAATGATAGTCGGTCGTTCCCATTTCGCGGTGCTCTTCGTAGAGGAGCTGGTCATGCCAGAAACGGAGTTCGTCGATCTGGCAGACGTCCTTGATCAATCGCGCGAGCCGTCCGTCGCGAAGAAGTTGATCCAGGGTTGACGAGAAAAAGGACGCGTAGGGGTGTTTGCGGGTTCGGGCTTGGCAGGGGCGGGGGTGGGGCCACACGAACTCAGGTTGTTGGTCGGATTCTCCCAGATAGAAAGCGTCCTGACTTGCGGCAGCGCGGGTGATTTCATCGCGTGAGAAAAACTCCTTCACGACGAGGAATCCTTCCTGTTCAAAAAACTCACGTCGCAGTTTCCGGGGGCGCATGGCGGGGGCTAACCTCTCATCGGAATAAAGACAAGACCTGCCCAACTCCTTCGAGCTATCTCAAGCGGAACGGAACGTTCACGGTGTATTGATAACTGGTGGCCTGTCCAAGCCCGTTGCGGGCAGGCTCGAAGCGCCACTTGCTGACCGTGCGGAGTGCTTCGCTGTCGAGGCTGCGATGGCCGCTGGACTTGGTAACTCTGATGGAGGAAACCCGTCCGTTGGATCCCACGACAAAGGAGAGTGAAACGGTTCCCTGATGGCCGGCACGTCGGGCGGAAGAAGGATAGTCGGGTTTGGGCTGAAAGCGGGCGGAAGGCTTGCTGGCAATTTTCTTGGCAAGGGCCGCCTTTGCAGCTGCGGCTCGCTTTCGTGCTTCCTCGGCCTTGCGGGCTTCAGCCTGCCGGCGGCGCTTTTCTTCCATGGCCCGTTGTTCGGCTTCACGCTTCCTTCGGGCTTCCGCAAGACGCTTGGCTTCTTCGGCTTTCTTTTTGGCTTCGATGGCCGGATCGATCACAGGTTTTGGAGGCGGCTCCGGCATGGGTTCCGGCTCCGGTTCCGGTTCCGGAACGGGTTCTGGAATCGGCTCTGGTTCTGGATCGGGCTCTGGGATCGGTTCCGGTTCTGGAACAGTTTCGGGCTCCGGTTCCGGCGTGGGTTCCGGGACGGGCTCTGGTGAAGACGGTTCCGGAGTCGGTTCGGGAATCGCTTGGAGAACGCCAAGATCGATCCTGACAATCTCCCGATCTTCCGGTTCGGGCATCTCGATTTGAATCCGTCCCCAGGTGTAGACACCCGCATAGAGCGCCGCCGTGCAAAGCACGACGATTGTCCAGATGATGGGCTGGCTACTCCTCGGGTTCATTCTTTTTGTCGTAGGCGAGATTCAGGATACCACTTTCCCGGGCGATTTCCACTACCGGAAGAAACGTGCCGACATCGGCATCCTTGTCACTGCGAATCACCATGGAAGTGATTTTGGTGTGGCTGATGGCGTCGCGCAGCAAGCTGCCCAGCTCTTCGAGGGTCGTTTCCTTCCCCTGGAGGATGAGGGAATTGTCGGAGAGAATGACGAGGGAAAGGTTTTCGAGATCCGGGTTGGCTTCAGCGGTACCGAGTGGGCCGGTGGGGAGTTCGACGCGTAAATCGGGTTTGATGAACTGGCTGCTCACCATCAGGAAGATGAGGAGTTGAAACACCACGTCGATGAGCGGGGTCATGTCGATCCCGGCATCAATACGGCGTTTTCGGGTGACGAGCATGGCTCAGTTTCGGGAAAAGTAACGTTCGCGAAGGTGGGAGGTGACCACGTTGAGGTCGTGAACCAGCTTGTCGACTTTCGCTTCAAAGATCTTGGCCATGGCCATGGCGGGAATGGCGACGAGGAGGCCGGCGACGGTGGTGAGAAGCCCGGTCCAGATTCCGTCGGCGAAATCAGAGGGCGTGACCGACTCGCCCAGTTTGGCGATTTTGGAGAAGGCGATGACCATGCCCCAGACCGTGCCAAGGAGGCCGATCAATGGTGAGATCGAAGCGACCAAGGAGAGGGTTCGCAGTCCGCGTTCGTATTGGTTGATCATGCGGGAGGCCGCTCGCTCGGTGACGTTGAGGCAATGCTCTTCGCCGCCGGTGGACGATTCCACAAAGACCTGCCCGATTGAGATGAGGGGATTGCGGTCATCGGGTTTGAGTTGATTGCTTTCGAGATCGCGCAGGACCTGTCCGGTCCGGTAGCGATGGATCGCATAATAGATGAGCCGTTCCAACACGATGGCGACCGTGATGATGGAAAGAATGAGGAGCGGCCACATGAAGCCGCCGCCCTTCAGGAAGAGTTCTTTGATGGAAAAATCCATGGGAGGGCGGAAGATTGCCCGTGAAAGGAGGAGAGAGGAAGACTGAAATCCGGTCCTCCCGTCTTACTTCTTCTTGGTAGGCATGAAGCTGCCGGCGCCTGGAGTGAAGTCCCAGGGCGTGGTTTTTTCGCCGAGCTTGTCGAGGAAGGCGCCCGAAGAGAAGGCGAGGAAGAAGTTCTCATCGCCCGGGGAGTTGCGGGTGCGGTCGTAGAGTTTCTTCATGGCCGGAAGGGCTGGCTTGCCGGCTTCACCCAGAAGTTCGATGGCCCGGCAGGCCCGGAGAGCGACACACCAGGTCGGGTTGTCGAGTTCCTTGATGAGGATTTCAAAGGCTTTCTCGTGATGATCATCGAAGGAGACCAACCAGCTGGCGGCCTCGATGCGGATTTCGTCGACGGGGTCGTCGAGAAGAGGAGCGATATGTTCGTGTGGAAGCGTTCCGAGAACTATGGGAGCGCGAAGAGAAATGATGGACCAGAATCGTTCCGCGGGGTTTTTTGAGCTGGTTGATTTGGCGGCGAGCTCAAGACCTTGCCCGACCGAATCCGCCAGTTTCCAGATCCCGGTCATGTCCGGTTTCTGATCGCCGATGGCCTTGCCGTTTTCTTGGATCAGGTCGTCCATGATTCCTTCGGGGAGGAAGCCAACGTCGTGAGTCTCCTGGCGAAGTTGCTCCAAGGCTTTCTGTGCGTCCTTGAAGGCTAGGGCTTGTTCGTCGCTCATGTCCTCGGTCCAAAGGTTCGTGAGATTCTCCGGGTCGTTTTTGCAGTCGTAGAATTCGAAGGGAGCGCGTCGTCCCGAGAGGTAGTGGTTTTGGGGCGCGTTCATTCGCTTGGTATTCTTGGAGAAGTTGGCGAGCTCCTTGCGAATGTCACCAAGGTCGGAAAAGACGGAGTTCTGGTTCCATCCGTAGTGGGGAAAATAGTTGCGGATCAGAAGCCAGCGTCCATTGCGGACCGAGCGGGCGCAGTCGAAGACTTCATCGACACGATCGCGGGCGCCGTAGATCCATTCGCGTTCCAGAGAGTATCCGATGACCCGGTGATTCGACATGGTCTTGGGTGGTTTGACACCGGCGAGATCGAGAACGGTGGGCGGGAAGTCGATGAAGGAGACAAGGCGATCGGTCTTGGTGCCGGGTTTGGCGGGGGCGAGGTGCTGCCACTTTTTGGGTACGCGGACGAGGAGGGGAACACGCATTCCGGAATCGGTGAGCACTCGTTTGTGACGTGGCATGCCCGAACCATGGTCGGAGTAAAAGAAGACGATGGTGTCTTCGGCGAGTCCGGCTTCGTCGAGCTCCTTGAGAAGACGTCCCACGTTCTGATCCATGACCGAAACGCAGTCGTGGTAGCGCGCCACGGTTTTGCGGACTCCCGGAGTGTCGGGATAGTAGGGTGGGATACGAACCTTGGCGGGATCGTGGATCTCACCGGGCGATAGTTTGGATTGGATGTGCTTTTGAAAATCCTCATGAGGCCAGACCATGGTGCGGGACTGGTGGCTCGTCATGTCGTTGAAGACCGCGAAGAAGGGTTGTCCTTCCTTGCGGTTTTTCCAGTGAGCGGTGGGGCTTGATTCGTCCCAACAGTCTTTGACAAGACGCGGGGCGTCGGCCGAGTTGTAGTCGGTCTTGACGTTGTTGGTGGTGTAGTAACCAGCCTCGCGAAGGTATTCCGGAAAGCCGCGGGTCCCGGCAGGAAGAGGATGGGCCGAGCGCATCTGTCCGGTGCCGGTGGAAGTGGGGTAGAGGCCGCTGATGAGGCAGGACCGGGAGGGCGCGCAGACGGGATAGGCCGCAAAGGCGTGGGTGAAGAGGAGGCTTTCCTTGGCGAGGGCATCAATGTGGGGCGTGCGGGCATCGGGGTCGCCGTAACAGCCAAGAGTGGGGCTCATGTCTTCGGCTACGATCCAGAGAATGTTGGGGCGCTCCAGTGAGGTAGTTTCTTTCTTGGTCAGGCCGCGGACCCGGATCTTGCGGAACTTGACGGTCTCGCCTTTGCCGTGGTGCTGGATCCCGAAGTAGCCCTTGAGTTGTTTCTCGTTGCGAATGTCCGAGACCGCTTCTCCATTGACCCAGGTCTGAATGCGGTCGCCCTCGGCTTTGACGCGGAAATGATTCCACTCGCCCTCCTTGAGAGTGCCCTTTTTCTCGCTGAGCCATCCACCCAGTCCGATGCCGTAAA
>JBMHCW010000114.1:0-4107 GCA_049889715.1 Akkermansiaceae bacterium
TATCGGTAAAGATCGCTACGTCATCGAATGTCTTTTCCAAAGGTTGAAGCGCTTCCGAAGAATCAAGACCCGCTATGATCGATTGGCCGCAACCTTCATGGCATTCGTATACCTCTCAGCATTAGCAGATTGGTGCCGATAGCTATTTTGTCCACACGCCCTAGGGAAACCTTACAAAGTCGGGGGCATAGAGCTCACGGAAACTGGAGTTTGGCTCCATGAGTTATTACGATAACGAGCTGTGGATAAGTGTTTTATGGACTTCGAGCTCGGTGTCCAAAACGGCCAGGTCCGCGGTGAACCCGGGTTCGATTTTTCCAAGTCCGGGGAGCCCGAGAGCTTGGGCTTGATTCCAAGAGGTCGTGCTTATGAGGTCAGAAAGCTTCTGATTTGTGAAGTTTTGCGCTAATTGAAGGCCTTTTGAGTATCTGAGGGTGGATCCTGCCAGTGCTCCGTTGCTTTTAAGGCGGGCGATTCCGTCCTTGATGACCACGTCGAGACCTCCAATGGAGCTATCTCCGTCCGGTTGCCAGGAAGAGGAGGCGGAGTCGGTAATCAGGAGGATATTCTCTCTGGGGACCGTTTCGAAAACCAGTCTTACCATTTCCGGGGAGAGATGGATTCCGTCTACAATGAGCTCTACTTTGAGGGATTTTTCCAGCAATCCGGCTCCGACGACCCCGATCTCCCGATGGTGGAGGCCGGTCATGGCATTGCCGAAGTGAGTGAGGTGGCCGAGTCCGTAACCGATGGCGTCCTGAATCGTGGCGTAGTCGGCTTTGGTATGAGCCGCGGAAGGGACGATATTCAAGCTGCGGGCTTCACGAATCAGGTCCAGAGCTCCCGGGATCTCAGGAGCGAGGGAGAGGATCAGAGCCGGAAAAATCTCATGGAGGTCACGCAGTTCAAGAGGATCGGGCTGTCTCACAAACTGCGGGTTTTGTGCCCCCGCTTGCTCCACATTAATAAACGGGCCTTCGAGATGGACACCTGGAACGTTGAGCGGGGCATTGGGAGCCCATCGACCAACCGTGGCCACGATTTCTTTGAGGCGGTCCGCGGGTTGGGTCAAGGTCGTGGGTAGCCAGGTGGTCACGCCCTCCTTGAGTTTGGTCTGCGCGATATGTTCAAGGCCTTCTTCCGAAGCATCGCAAACATCGTCGCCGTCGGCTCCGTGTGAGTGAATGTCGATGAATCCTGGAACGAGCATCTTGCCCTCGAGGTCGGTTCCCCGGCCCGGGGCGGAGGTCATCTCGCCGACATTTGAAATCTTGCCGTTAGTGATTTCGACGAATCCATGTTCGATCTCGATCCCTGGGCTGATGATGTGGGCGTTGGTAAGCAGCATTATTCGCGAAGAAGGCTTCTCGACTGGTTGAGGTAATTCCATCCTGAGAGAAGAGTGAGGCCTAAAGCGCCCCACAGAGAGATTTTGAAGAGCCAGTTTTCAGGATTGGAGAGGGTTTCAAAGAAATTTCCGAGGGCTCCGTGAGGTCCGGTAGGAGAGAAGATGAGCCAGACCAAGGCGGTGATACCGAAGGTCAGTTGGAAGGTGGTTTTCCATTTGCCGAGATTGTCGGCTGCCATGACCTTGCCTTTTTCGACGGCGATCTGTCGAAGTCCGGTGACGAGGAATTCTCGGGCAATGATCACTGCGGTGACCCAGACCGGGCAAAGTCCCTCGCTGCTGAAAAAGATAAAGGCCGAGGAGACGAGAATCTTGTCGGCCAGGGGATCGAGCAGTTTTCCCAAAGAGGTGACCAAACCTAGCTTGCGGGCGAGGTGGCCGTCGAGCCAGTCCGAGAAGGCGGCGAGGATGAAGGAAACCAAAGCTACGACTAGTCCGGGGGTGCCGCCCCAAGTGGCGCCCGCCACGAAAATGACCGTGAGAATGAGTCGGGCGCAGGTGATGGAATTTGGGAGGTTCACTGACGTCCTGAAGTGTGGGGCATAGTTCGGGCAAGGACAACCTTTTGCTAAGAGAACTCTCGTGCAACTCATCCACCGTGGATGACCCTAGCCCGGAGGCCACTGAAGTTGTCGCCCGGCCAGCAGGTGGAGGTGGAGATGGGGAACGGCTTCGCCTCCGTGTTTGCCGTTGTTAATGATGACCCGGAAGCCCTCTTCCTCATATCCCTCCTGACGGGCGATTTCGCCGACCTTGAGCAAAAGGTGTCCAAGGAGTTCTTGATCTGACTGGCTGGACTCTGCGACCCGGGGAATCGGCTTTTTGGGAATCAGGAGGAGGTGGACGGGGGCTTGGGGAGCGATGTCCTTGAAGCAGAGGCATTGATCGTCCTCGTAAATGATCTCGGCAGGGATTTCCCGGGCGATGATTTTTTCAAAAAGGGTCATGGAATCAATGGGTTAGAGAACGGGAATGAGTGAGAGTTGGCGATCTGATTCGAGACTGGCAACGCGATAGTATGTCAGGAACTGGACGATCTCTCCGGCCAGCTGATTGCAAGCTTTGGTCATGTTTTTGTGACCTTTGAGAACACGTGCGCATTCTTCAATGTCACAAAAGCGAATTGACTCCACTCCGTTGGCCATGAGGTCTTCGATATCACGACCCAATTCGGTGAAGAAAAGAAGCTCGAATCCATTCCCGGCCTGACGGGCGGAACGAGCAAGTGAAACGGTGACGGGTGGAGAAAGTATCTGGAGATTATCGGCGATGGCGGAGCAACCCAGTCGGTTCAGCATGGAGCGCATCCGCCGATAAAGGTTTTCGATCGGTAGAATTCTGAGCGAACAACGATGTTCAAGATAGTGGAGGATGCCATCACGGATGTCTTCGATGAACGGGAAGTCGAGACGGTCACTTGAGGCCGCGGCCCGGCGAAGGGACTCATCGATCCACGCCGTGTCGTATCCGACAACCTGGTGGTTGCCGATTTGGAGGACGGGAAGATTTCCTGAGAGGCAGATCATGCGGGTTACTTGAACAGTTTTCTTTGCATGGCGTCCTGACGGGACCGGTTTTCGAGAGCCTGGATTTCACGAATGAATTCGCCCACATCATCGAATTGCCGATACACCGAGACATAGCGGACGTAAGCGACGGGATCGATGTCGTGGAGCTTGTCCATGACCTTGGCTCCGATGCTGGCAGAAGGAACCTCGTGGTGATGGTCCTTGTGCAGTTCACTGAGGATTTCGTCGACGGCCCGTCCGATCTGATCCATCGAGACTTTTCGTTTTTCGCAGGCTTTGACCAATCCGCGGAAGAGCTTCTCGCGGTTGACCGCTTCGCGGGTGCCATCCCGCTTGATGACGCGCAGTTCGGTTCTCTCCACCTGTTCGTAGGTGGTAAAGCGGGATCCGCAATTAAGGCATTCCCGGCGTCGGCGGATCGTGGTGCCATCCTTGGCTGGACGGGTATCGATGACCTTGTCCTGATGGTGACCACATTGAATACAACGCATGATAGAGGTGCCGAATGACCCCGGGAGAATTCAAGAGGCAGGCTGGGTGAGGAAAGCAAAAATCTCAGAGCTCCTGCCGGGTGTTTGCAAGGGGCTGCGAAGTTTTGGGAATCGTGTGCCAAGAACTTAAAAAAAGCCTCCTGCTGGTATGGGGGCGAGTGATCTCTCAAAAAAAATCCAATTCCATCAACATTGAATCTAAGGGAAGCGATTCGTGGAAAGATTGGGAGGAGTGAACAAAAAAATGCAAAAATTCATTCGAAAAATTCTTGCCGCCCGTCTCGGGCGATGGCAAAGAGTCCCCGCACGCGGGGCCCCGAGGGGTTCTCAGCGATGCGGGTGTAGCTCAGTGGTAGAGCGCAACCTTGCCAAGGTTGATGTCGTGAGTTCGAATCTCATCACCCGCTCCATCTTTTACTGAGGGCCCGGGAGTGATTCCGGGCCCTCTTTTTTTGTCCAAACCGATGTCGAACGAAGCCCCCCCTGTGAAAAAACTCATCGTCATCGCATGCCTGATGCTGGCGGCACCCGTGGCTTAGGCGAGGCAGAAGTTCGATCCCAGCCAGCTGGAATTCATCGACAAGAATTTGACCGATCGTGCGGTCAAATTCATGGAGACCAATGCCAAGGAGAAGAAGCAGTTCTTTGCCTTTCTGCCGTATGCCTCGACTCATTTCCC
>JBMHCW010000115.1:0-3736 GCA_049889715.1 Akkermansiaceae bacterium
GTTCTCGGTAAAAAGGTAATCGAGAAACTCAATCACCTGGACCTTCAGGGCATGATGGCGAATGGGATCCTTCCCCACAAGGTCATCGAGATTCTTAATGGCCAGCCATTGTTCCCCGAAACTTTCGGCGAGGCTTCGGGCTTTGGGCGATGCCAACATCCGAACCACCTGGGCATTGAGAACTTTCTCGTCGGCCAAAGATCCCTCGGCAGCCAAGCGGGTCAGCTCCTCATCCGGGCTATCTTCCCACAAAAAATAGGACAGGCGCTCGGCGAGTTCGAACGAATCAACCGCCTGTCTCCCTGGCTCTCCTTTCATCAACAGACCTCGATAGAAAAACGAAGGCGACAAAAGAATGGCCTGCAATTCGAAGCGGGTCGCCGAAAGAAGCTCGGCTCCCTTCTTCCCTTTCATTCCGGAAAGCATTTTAGAAATCTCCTTTTCCGGCATGGGTCTTCGCAAGGCCCGGGGAGCAAAAGTCCGAAGCAATTTCTCCGCTTGTTCAAAGGTCAGCTTGTCCGCCTGCCAGTCATCGGGCAGGGAGTCACCGACGAACTCTCCAAGTTGCGCCCGGCCACTTGGCGAAAACAACTTCTCCAGCGCAGCATTGTTCAGGTGATGATATTGTTCCAGGACCACCGGAGAGAGCCGCGTCCGATGAGTGTCATTGATGAAACCACTGTCGCCCGGTGGGTCGGTGGGCAGAAGCTTGAGAACCAAAGACTGCTCACCGGCCACGGTTTGCTCCGCTTCCATCACCGCCACTTCCAGATCGAATCCAAAAAGCGAGCGCAGGGTATTGCGATACTCCGGACCGGACAGACGGCGTGGCGCGAAGACCGACGGAGTGGCATCGATACTCGCTTTCTTGCGATGCCGATACCAGTCAGCGATGACCTTCTTGTTCGGCTCGCTCAGCTGCGGCTCTTCCTCAGGCGGCATTTCCCCGGCCTCGATGACTTCCACAACCGTCTCCCAAAGTTCGAAATTCGCATCGGCATCTTCCGCGGTGAGAATCTCCGAAAAATCAACATGCCCTTTCACCTTCTCTCCACCGTGGCACTTCAAACACGACTCTTTCAGAATCGGGAGAATCGTGTCCTCGAAGGCCGACACCGGAAGAGCCGCCAAAAAGAACGCCGAGAGGAGGAATCGCATGAGCCAATACTACAGCGGCTCAGGCCCCAATCTCTCAGCGAAAGCGGCCTTCCACTCTACCCTTCCAAGAGCCCCAAATCCTTCGTTCCCCCACCGAATTCGCCGACGTCGACATTGTGCTTGTGAAGCAGCTCAAGATAGAGGTTGGAAAGCCGGGTGGGCTTTTCGAAAACGGTATGTGCCTGATGCTTGTATCCGCCTCCGGCCACGATGGTTGGAAGATTGTGGCAGGTATGATTTGAGGAATCACCAAAGCTACTCCCCACCACGACCGTGGTGTGATCCAGCAAACTTCCTCCCTCTTCTTCAATCCCATCAAGCTCGACCAAAAATTCGTTGAGACGACGCACGATATCTTGCTCGATCTTGCACAGCTTCCCGAGGACATCCTGCTTGCCGCCGTGATGTGAGAGGGTGTGCCAGCCGCCTGTTGCTCCCGGCACGGAAATCGCTCCGTAAATCCAGTCGAGCGAAATTGTAATGACGCGGGTTGAATCAGTTTGAAAAGCCAGCTTGGACAACTCGAAGAGATTCCGGACTTTGGCCGAGAAGGCAAATTCCTGATCCTCGATCAAGGAATCGGGCACCTTGGGCTTCTTCGTCTTCAACCAAAATTCCTCGTGCTTGAGTTGCGCTTCCAGCTCGGCGATGACGGTTCGGTAGGACTCGATTTTCGATTGATCGCCGCCTTTGTTCTTCAGCTGGTCCATGTCCCGATAAAGCGAGGCCACAATTTGCTGATCGTTCTCGATCTGCCGGCGCTTGGCGCTGAGATCTTCTTCTCCGAAGAGCTTGTCGAAAATCGCCCGCTCATCATGCATGGGAGGAATGGCCACGCCCCGGTCGTTCCAGGAACAACCCCAGCCCCGGTCATAGATGCTGAAGGAAAGGAACGGGAATCTCGTGTCACCTCCCATCTCACGAGCGAGAACCTGGTCGACGGAAATAGTATTGGTAAAGTTCGTCGCTTCGGGAGTCGGGGCTCCGGTCAGGAAGGACTTCTCCGAGTCATGGTTGCTCGTGTCCATGCCCGGGTGGTAGATGTTCTGGAAGATCGTCATCTTGTCCAGAACATCGATCTCCTTAAGATAGTTGGAGGTCGAAAGATCTCCCCTCTTCTTCGGAAAGAAATTCGGTTCGTAGAATCCCAGGGAATTGCAGATGAAAACAACGCGCTTCGGTGGCGCTTTGGAAGCAGTCTGATCCGCGGCCCGAAGACTGAGCGACTGAAGCGCCAGAGGAAGGGCGACTCCGAATTTCAAAAACTCTCGTCTGTTGTATTGGCTCATTCGTTCGACTCTTTCAGTGAATAGATTAACACTTCGACGACCAGATCTTTCAAGCGACCATTGTCGGGCCTCTTTCCAAGGAAATCCCACAAGTGAAGACGCTGGGACAGATTCGGTTTGTGTCCGTTGGCATATTCAAAGAACTTCTTCGCAAAGTTATAGGCGATCTTCCGTTCTCCGGCGAGAAGGACTTCCTTCAATCCAAAGATGTCAGCGAACGCCTTCCCATCAATCTCCCCGGCCGCATCGACGACACCTCCCGGTTTGGAATATCCCTGCGGACGATAAATGAAGGTCCCGCGATGAGGCTGCTTGATCTTATATTTCCCACGCCATTCGCCGACGGCATCGAAATTCTCCAAAGCGAAACCATAAGGATCGATGCTCTTATGACAGGCATAGCAGGCCTTGTTGCTCTTATGCATTTCGATCTGCTCCCTTAGCGTTTTGGCGTGATCATGCTCGGGCTCAAGCGCCGGAACACTTTCCGGCGGCGGTGACAAGGGCGTCCCCACAATGTTCTTCGAAATCCACGCCCCGCGCAAAATGGGAGAGGTGTCGTAACCATCCGTCGTCACCTTGAGAACACTGCCCATTGTCATCAATCCGCCCCGCGGACTTCCCTTGGGAAAGGTCACCTTTCGCAAGTCCTGCCCCATAACTCCTTCGACTCCGTAATGCCGGGCGAGACGTTGGTTGAGAAAGGAGAAATCCGAATCAATAAGATTCCCCGCCGGAAGGTTCTCTTGAATCAAATGCCAAAGATAGGCTCGGGTCTCGAGAGGCAGATAATGGTCCAGCAGATCGTCGTAGAGCGGATAAAGCTTCAGCGAAGGCGTCACCTTGTTCAGCCCGCGCAAGTTCAGCCATTGATCACTAAAAGAACGAATCATGCGACGACCTCGCTCATCCGCAAGCATTCGGCGGATCTGCGCGCGCAGAGTTTCTCCACGAAGTTGGTCACCAGCAGCCAGCCTCAACAATTCGTCATCAGGAACAGAAAGCCAAAGACTCCGCGCCAAAGCCGCCGCCTTAGCATATGACGGATTGGCATGCTCCCCCGGCGCCATCAGGAAACGAGGCGAACAAACAATGGCCTTGAGGCCCAGCTTGGTCGCCTGCACGAAATCGCCCTCCTTTTTCAACGCAGCAAGACCAGCCTCGAGATAAGGCGACAACTCTTCTTCGCTGAGCTCTGAAGAAAATGCCCTTCTGGCAAAGTTCCGTAGGACCAACTTCAAATCTTCGATCGAGGTCGAGGAAACCGATACCTTGGCGACTTCCTCCGC
>JBMHCW010000116.1:0-5400 GCA_049889715.1 Akkermansiaceae bacterium
TTCACGCAAGCTCAACAATCCGTTTTCGGTCTCGAAAATTTCGCGCTGTTTCAAGGCCACCTCCACCAACTGGAGGCGGGCGGACCGGACCAGATTCAGTTCCGCAAACTCATCATCGGCCGAGGCTGGCGCAGACCAACCCAGGACTCCAACCAACACAAAAAATGTCCACCATCTCATCGTGATGAGGCAGTTGAGGTTCAGCCTCCGATCATGGACGCAAGGTTAACAGAAACCTTCCCCTCAGCAGCAGAAGGGAAACCATCCGCGGGAGACGGGTTTGAAGAACTCACCATCCGGTCGAGCGTTGGAGGGAGAATTTTCCCGACTGGTGTTGGCGGCGCTGGGGCCGGGGCCGGGGTCGGTTCAGTCGGCGGATTCGAAGCTATCACCGGCGCGGGAGCGGGGCCGGCGCGGGAGCGGGCTCAGGGGCCGGCTCTTTAACAGGGCCCGGCTCTTGGGCACCCGCTGCCAACTCCTCTTTATCGGAAGGCTTCTCCTTCCCGGACTGCCAGATCATTCCCATCCATCCCGCCAACAAAAGAGCGGCGATTCCGCCTCCTGCCCAGAGAAGCTTCCGACCTCCGGTTTTCTCTTCCTGGACCTCGGGGCTTTGGTCGATCGGGTCCAAATCCGACAGCTCGGTTCCCAGAAGTGACAAGGCCCTCTCGATGGTCACAAATGGTCTTGCCTCATCTTCAAAGGCCCAACAGACCGCAAAACGTGGTTCTCCCTCGCCGCTGAGAATTCGATAGCGCTGAGCATCCCTCAGGGGATCGGGCAGACGGAAATTGAGAATCAGCGCCCGGACTCCTTCGGGAAGCTCGAACCTCTTCAAGCTCAGTTTCAGCTTCTCCCAACCCTGATGGAGGGCCAGTGCGATGGTCTCTCCATGGACACTCAGGTCCGCCGGCTTGGAATTCAAGAGTGCCGCGGTGGTGGATGGCGAATCGTAGAAGTATTCAATGGTATCGGGACCAGTCTGCCTTACCTGGGGAAGCAGCGATTTAAACGCCGTATTTACCAGGGCCTGCACTCTCAGGTCATGGTATGGGATCCGGTTTCGGGGGGAAACAAACCGGGGGCTGGGCACCGGCCTGAGAAACCCATGATCGTTCAATTTCATAGTCAACGGAACCCGTAATGCCGCGACCGCCCAAATAAATCCCGATTCTTAAAGTCACAAAAATGACATCTGACAAAATCGTCATCTATCAATTGATGTTACAGAGATGACACTTTCGGAGCTAGATGCTTTCCAGGCTTTTTTACTTCTCCGGCTTCTTCCAAGCAAGGTGGCGATTCCAAAAATCAGGCCGATCAGAAGCACATCTGCTACCAGGCAAACCAGGGCATTCAGGTCCGGGATCAAACCCATGGGCGCATCATTCTGAATCCGGTAAAGTCTCCAACTTTCCCATGTCAGCCCGCCATTGAGAGCCGTTGCCAAGATCCCAAAAGCGATCCACGATTTTCGAGAACTCCATTCATGGGTCTTTGGTGTCAGGGAATGGATGGCAAAGGCGAAGGCAAAGAGAACCAGAACCCAAAATCTGAGCAAGGTTCCCATCCAAGCCGCCAGATAAACAATGACCGCCCATCTCAGCATTTTCCAGAAACAGCTCATTGCAATGGCTTGAGGAGATCCTGCAGAGCTTCCGCATCCGGAGTCGATTTCACCGCACCCGACAAGAGGGTATCGGCCAGATGGGATTTCTTCTGTTGTAACTGATGGATGCGATCTTCGACTGTTCCCGAACAGATCAACTTATGAACGAAGACCGGTTTGTCCTGCCCGATCCGGTAGGCCCGGTCGGTTGCCTGATTCTCGGCCGCCGGATTCCACCACGGATCATAATGAATGACACTGTCGGCAGCGGTCAGGTTCAAGCCGGTCCCGCCTGCCTTCAGAGAGATCAGGAAGATCGGGATGTTCTCATTCTGAAACCGTTCGACCAATCCACCGCGGTCTTTCGAACCACCGGTCAGTTTCAAGTAAGTGATCTTCCGTGATTCGAGCTCCCTCTCGATTAGCTCCAGCATCGAAGTGAATTGTGAAAAGAGAAGAACCCGCCGACCTTCGGCAAATAGGGTCTCTAGCAACTCGAAGAGATACTCGAGCTTGGCCGACTTTCCGGTCTTCTTCGCTTCAGCCTCAGGCAACTTCAGCAAGGACGGATGACAACAGATTTGGCGCAACTTCAGGAGCGCATCGAGGATCGCAAATTGCGACTGCTCCAAACCCTTGGCCGCGATGGCATCGCGAACCTGCTTGTCCATGGTGGCGCGGACCGTCTCGTAGAGATCCCGCTGACCGGAGGTGAGTTCGACCGGATGAACGAGAATGGTTTTGGGCGGAAGTTCCTTGGCCACCTGGTCTTTCGTACGGCGAAGAATCAAGGGACCGAGACGGGCCTTCAACAAATCACTCCGTTCCTCATCCTCCTCTTTCTCGATGGGATTTTGGTAGTTCTGCCGGAAGCGATCCAACGAGCCCAGGAATCCGGGGATGAGAAATCGGAAGAGAGACCAAAGCTCACCGAGATTGTTTTCCACCGGGGTGCCCGACAGACAAAGGCGCTGCCGTGACTTCAGTTCGCAAGCCGCCTTGCTGACTTTAGCCGTAGGGTTCTTGATGTGTTGAGCCTCGTCGAGAACCACCAGCTGAAATTCATGCTTCTTGAGCTCCTCGATGTCCCGCTGCAAGAGCGCAAACGAGGTGAGAACCAAATCAGCATGCGGAATGTGCGAGAACAGTCGCTTGCGCTTCGGTCCGTGCAGAATGACAGCCCGAAGAGAAGGCGTGAACTTTTTGGACTCGGAGAACCAATTGGGGACCACCGACGTCGGCGCCACCACGAGCACAGGGAGCGTGTTGCCGTTTTCCTTGAGCCGCAAAATATGGGTCAGGGTCTGGAGCGTTTTTCCCAACCCCATGTCGTCGGCCAGGATTCCGTGCAGCTCGTGCGCGGCCAGAAAGTCCATCCATTCCACTCCGGTCTTTTGATAGGAACGCAACTCGGCCTGCAGCCCTCCGGGTGGCAAGAACTCTTCGCGCTTGCGTTCCCGCTTGGCCAACCGTTTCCGCAGAGCCTCCAGAGAGGCTGGCGGATCGATGGGCAGAGCGCCCTCTTCCACCAAGGCCGCTGCGTCGAGGGGATGCATCGTGGGCTCCTTGGGATTCGTGAGCGCCGCCAAGTGATGAAGGATCGACCGCAATCGACCCGCCGGCACCTGGAGGGCTCCTCCTTTGGGAAGGTAAATCAGGTGACGATCGTCATCCTCCAACTCCTGCAGTTGATCGAGCGTATCGCTATCGAGCAGACCGGTGAGAATCGGCAGAAGATCCAGACGTTCTCCGTTCAAATCAATGCCAACCGACAAGGTAAACCAACCGCCCGGGGCCAATTCGAGCGCCGCTTCCAAATCGTCATCGCCAATCTCGTGAACGTCATGACCGAAGTCCTCATCGATTTCTATTTCCCACCCTTTTTCCGCCAGCATGCGGGTGGCCTTGGCGCGGAACCATGGCCAGTAGACTCCCGGAGTGGTGAGATGGGGATCAGGAAACCAACACCCTTCCACCGATAGCTCGGAGGCCTGTTTGCGGGCGAGGGAGAGAAGAAACCGATAAGTCGGATTGGTCGCCAGATTGGTCAACCCGAGCTTGGTCAACTGCTCCATCGCCCTGAACTCGGCAGCCTTGTCCCGCTGCACCGGAGCCTCGGTGTTGGTTTTGACCAAAGGAAACTCGTGAGGGCCATATCGCACCACCGGACGGGCCACCAACCAGGTTTCACGACGCTTGGTCTTCAAGGCCTGGAGAAGGAGCTGGACCACGCGGGTGCTGGCCGGCTCTTCGGCCACTTCCAGATGAAAGCTTGGCTCGAATTTTTCATCCGAACTTTGAGGAACAATCTCTGGTTCCACTTTGGTCGGGGGAGGAGCACTTGTGCCTCCGCCTCTCAGCAGACGAGCCAGGGTATTGGGTCGGGAGGCTCTCATCAAGACAGCTGCGGCATGAGGACAACAGCTTCCAAAATCACAATGACAGGAAGTGTCAAACTCCCACCGCGATTCACTCTCCGGCCAGAGGTTGATCTCAACGTCATGCTCGTCGACCCGCCCGGTGAGAAGATAGCCGTCCTCAATGGATTCGAGGTGCAATGCGGTCTGGAATCGCGGGGAAGACAGTTTCTTTCCCTGCGCCAATACATGCTCGTCGAATCGATGATGCCAGTCAGGCTCTTCAAAGAATGGTCTGAGGTCGCCGGGCACGAACCGGACCATAGATCATCAGCTCTCAGAGACAAGGAGGACGGGGGGACTTGTGTTCTCCTCAATGAAAAAGCGGCTCTCCCGGAAGGGAAGAGCCGCTTTGGATCAAACTTAAATGGGTTGCCTATCGACGACGCCGAAGAAGGACAAGACCGGCGAGAGCACCGAGAAGTGAGCTCGATACTTCCGGAATTGCAGTGGCATCCAGACGGATGTTGTCAAAGTGGGACCGCCCGGAAGGGCTGCTGTCTCCGAGGAGAATGACAACATTTTCAGTTGGCACCGTCGCCCCGGTGGTGAAAACCAGCGAAGGGGCGTCGGCAAAACCTCCAGCCCCAATGGTATTGGCATCAATCGATCCCGAGGCCAGCGTCAGGCCGGTATCGGCGATGACAGCAGCGGTATCAGCGAAGTTGGCCACTCCAAGGGTATTGGCGCCTGCCAACAAAGCATAGGTCGTGACGTTACCAGCACCTGTTTGCCCTCCACGGTTACCGGCGGCAATCGTAAGAGTGTAAGTCGTATTCGGAGCCAAAGCGACACCGGTGTCCTGCCAGATATAAACTCCGGTAGCCATGCCCACGTGGTCCGTGCCATCGGCCGAAAAGCCAGCGATATGTTCTTCAAAAGAACTGGCCGCTATCGGGCCATCACGCTCTTCCCAATCGGGAGAAAGATCATTAGACCACCCTCCAGGGGCAAGATCGCCACCGACATTTGTTTCAAAGCTATTGTCTCCGACTGTAATGGAGGCCGCTTGAGCCACCGCCACTGTCATACCAACAGCTAGGATTCTTGTTACTAATTTCATGTTTAAGTTGTTGAAACGTCCCCAATAAAACGATTTCGCGCAATTCCGTGCAAGCCTAAAATGACCTCCGCGCAAATTATCATACAATTCTGATTACTGACCACGATGAGGCAGATTTCTGGAGTAGAGCTGCTTTCCTCTAAGCAGATCCTTCATCGCCGCTTGATCATCAGTCGCTTTGGCGATCTCGAGGCCCTTCTCAACGGTTTTCAAGGCCTCTGGAAACCGTCCCTTTTCAGCATAAGCTGCCGCAAGGGTATCAAAGTAAGTCGCTTCCCGCCCTTTGGTGGCTTCCACCGCTTGCTCAGCCC